>NZ_JBBBNW010000006.1:232268-343889 GCF_037137035.1 Nocardioides sp. CCNWLW239
CTGCCCAGCCCCCCCCCCGTGCGGGCCCCCCCCCCCCCCCCAACCCCGCGGCGGGCGCGGTTTTGCCCCCCCGCCCCGCCCAACCCCCCCCGACTCGGGTCGGTTTACCGGGACATTCGCGCCGACTCGGCAACTTCAGGTCAGCGGGCGGCCGAACCCTCGGTGTAGTCGTCGTCGGACTGGCTCCACGAGAAGTGGGCGCGGAGGGCCTTGCCGGTGGCCTCGATCGGGTGACCGGCCTCCTCCTCGCGCAGCTTCTGGAACTCGGTCGCACCGTTGTCCTGGTCGGCGATGAACCGGGCGGCGAAGGAACCGTCCTGGATCTCGGCGAGCACCTGCTGCATGGTCTCCTTGACCTGCGGGCCGATGACGCGCGGGCCGGAGACGTAGTCGCCGTACTCGGCGGTGTCGGAGATCGACCAGCGCTGCTTGGCGATGCCGCCCTCCCACATCAGGTCGACGATGAGCTTGAGCTCGTGGAGCACCTCGAAGTAGGCGATCTCGGGCTGGTAGCCGGCCTCGGTCAGCGTCTCGAACCCGGCCTGGACCAGGTGGGACACGCCGCCGCAGAGCACGGCCTGCTCGCCGAAGAGGTCGGTCTCGGTCTCCTCGGTGAAGGTCGTCTTGATGACGCCGGCGCGGGTGCCGCCGATGCCCTTGGCGTAGGACTTCGCCAGGTCCCAGGCGGAGCCGGAGGCGTCCTGCTCGACGGCGATGATGTCCGGGATGCCGCGGCCCGCGACGTACTCACGACGGACCGTGTGGCCGGGCGCCTTCGGGGCCACCAGGATCACGTCGACGCCCTCGGGCGCCTTGATGTAGCCGAAGCGCACGTTGAAGCCGTGGCCGAAGACGAGGGTCTTGCCGGCGGTCACGTGGGGCGCGAGCTGGTCGTTGTAGAGACCGCGCTGGTGCTGGTCCGGCGCGAGGATGACGATCACGTCGGCCTCGGCGGCGGCGTCGGCGGGGCTGAGGACCTTGAAGCCCTCCTCCTCGGCCTTGGGGGTCGACTTCGAGCCGGGCTGCAGGCCGATGCGCACATCCACACCGGAGTCACGCAGGTTGAGCGCGTGGGCGTGGCCCTGGCTGCCGTAACCGATGACGGCAACCTTCTTCGCCTGGATCAGTGCCAGGTCGGCGTCGTCGTCGTAGAAAATCTCAGCCACGAGGGCTTCTCCTTAGTTTGGTTGTTGATAGGGATTCAGACCGCGGAAGGCGGAGCAGGCACGGCCACGGACCGGAGGCTACGCTCGGAGATCGACCGGGAGCCGCGACCCATGCCGACCATGCCGGACTGGGAGAGCTCACGGATGCCGAAGGGCTCGATCACCCGGAGGAAGTCGTTGAGCTTGCCGGTGTTGCCGGCCAGCTGGACGACGACGGTGTCGGTGGACACGTCGACGACCTTGGCCCGGAAGAGCTGGATGGTGTCGAGCACCTGGCTGCGGGTCTCCGTGGTGGCGGAGATCTTGACCAGCATGAGGGCGCGCTGGACGCGCGACTCGGGCTCGAGCTCGACGATCTTGATCACTTCGACCAGCTTGTTGAGCTGCTTGGTGACCTGCTCGAGCGGGGTGTTCTCGAGATTGACCACGACCGTCATGCGGGAGACCTCGTCGTGCTCGGTCGGTCCCACCGCGAGGGATTCGATGTTGAAGCCGCGGCGCGAGAAGAGCGCAGCCACGCGGGCCAGGACACCGGGCTTGTTCTCGACCAGGACGCTCAGCGTGTGCTTGCCACCGGTCTTCACGGGCTGGATGCTCATCACAGGTCGTCCTCGTCGAACTCGGGCGCGAGGTCGCGCGCGTACTGGATCTCGTCGTTGGAGGAGCCGGCGGCGACCATCGGCCACACCATGGCGTCCTTGTTGACCCGGAAGTCGACGACGACGGGCATGTCGTTGATCTCCATGGCCTTCTCGATGGTGGCGTCGACGTCGTCGGCGGAGTCGCAGGCGAGCCCGACGCAGCCCATGGACTCGGCCAGCTTGGGGAAGTCGGGGATCCGCTTCGGCTGACCGTGGGACTGCAGGTTGGTGTTGGAGTAGCGCTCGCCGTAGAAGAGCGTCTGCCACTGGCGCACCATGCCGAGGTTGTCGTTGTTGATGATCGCGACCTTGATCGGGATGCCCTCGATCGCGCAGGTGGCGAGCTCCTGGTTGGTCATCTGGAAGCAGCCGTCGCCGTCGATCGACCACACCGTGGCGTCCGGACGGCCGACCTTCGCGCCCATCGCGGCGGGGACGGAGTAACCCATCGTGCCCAGACCACCGGAATTGATCCAGGTGTTGGGGTGCTCGTAGCCGATGAACTGCGCAGCCCACATCTGGTGCTGGCCGACACCGGCGGTGAAGATCGTCTCCTCGCCGGAGATCTTGCCGAGCCGCTCGATGACGTACTGCGGGGAGAGACCGTCGGCGGGGAGGTCGTAACCGAGCGGGTAGGCCTTCTTGATCCCGGCCACGAAGGCGATCCAGCCCTCGTAGTCGCCCTCCTTGCCGGCCTCCTTCTCGGCGGTGAGCACCGCGATCAGGTCGGTGAGGACCTCGCGCACGTCGCCCACGATCGGGACGTCGGCGTAGCGGTTCTTGCCGATCTCGGCGGGGTCGATGTCGGCGTGGATCACCTTGGCGTTGGGGGCGAAGGAGTCCAGGTTGCCGGTGACCCGGTCGTCGAAGCGGGCACCGAGGCTGATGATCAGGTCGGACTTCTGCAGGCCGGCGACCGCGGAGACGGTGCCGTGCATGCCCGGCATACCGAGGTGCTGCGGGTGCGAGTCGGGGAAGGCGCCGCGCGCCATCAGCGTGGTCACGACCGGGATCCCGGTGAGCGTGGCCAGCTGCAGCAGCTCTCGGTGGGCACCGGAGCGGATCGTGCCGCCGCCGACGTACAGGACAGGCTTCTTGGCCTCCAGCATCAGGCGCGCCGCCTCGCGGATCTGCTTGGCGTGCGGCTTGGTCACCGGGCGGTAGCCCGGCAGGTGGAGCTCGGTCGGCCACCGGTAGGTGGTGGTGGCCTGCAACGCCGACTTGGTGACGTCGACGAGGACCGGACCCGGACGCCCCGAGGACGCCAGGTGGAAGGCCTCAGCGACCCGCAGCGGGATCTCCGCCGGGTCGGTGATGAGGAAGCTGTGCTTGGTGACCGGCATCGTGATGCCGCGGATGTCCGCCTCCTGGAAGGCGTCGGTGCCGATCATCGCCGCCCCGACCTGGCCGGTGATGGCCACCATCGGCACGGAGTCCATGTTGGCGTCGGCGAGCGGCGTGACCAGGTTGGTCGCGCCCGGGCCGGAGGTGGCCATGCACACCCCGACCTTGCCGGTCGCGGCCGCGTAGCCCTGGGCTGCGTGGCCGGCGCCCTGCTCGTGGCGTACGAGGATGTGGCGGATCTTCGAGTCCATCAGCGGGTCGTAGGCCGGAAGGATCGCTCCTCCCGGAATGCCGAAGATGTTCTCGGCTCCCGCTGCTTCCAGCGACTTGATCAGGCTCTGGGCGCCTGTCATCTGCTCGCTCATGTCCGCCGTCCTACTCAACTGTTTTTGGGATCTCGCACGTTGCTCGTGCAACAAAAAACCCTCCGGCCCGGCGGGCAACGGAGGGAGACGCGTCGTCTGGGGCCAGTGGCTCCTAGGCGACGCGCCTGATAAGTACGAGAATGCTGTTCAGCATGCCCACACGTTAACCCCATGTGTCGCGCCGTGTCACCACACCCTACCGCGCGTCCCATGATCTGAGATCACCGTCCCAGTATCTGTCAGTCGTTCGGCAGGGGTGCACATCTCAGGGTTCTCACCGAGGCGGCCGGACCACGCGCGTCGCTAGCCTGGACGGACAACGTGGATCTCGGGTCTGTCTGCCCTGTGGAGGCACCGATGTCGACCGACGAGAAGCCCAGATCCGGGTGGCTGCCGCCACGCTGGTTCATCCGCACCGCGTGGTGGGTCCACCGCCGGCTGTACGCCGCGGGCGGAGCCCGCTTCCTGCGCCGACCCCGCGCCGACCGGGCCGGGATGCTCCGGCTGACCACGGTCGGGCGCCGCACCGGCCAGGAGCGCTCGGTGATCCTGTCCTATGTCCCCGACGGGTCGACGTACGTGACCCTGGCGATGAACGGCTGGGCCGACCCGCCGCCCGCCTGGTGGCTCAACCTGAAGGCTCGGCCCGAGGCCCTCGCCGAGACCGTCGACGGACCTCGGCAGGTGCGCGCCCGCGAGGCCACCGGGGCCGAGCGCGAACGGCTGTGGGCGATGCTCGCGGCCGCCGACGACGGGTGGGGCGAGCTCGACGACTTCGCCGCCCGCCGCTCGCACCAGACTCCGGTGGTGGTCCTGGAGGTCATAGAGCCCGCCTCGTGACGACTCAGCCCAGGCCCAGCCTCTCCCGCAGGAAGGTCCAGGCGAAGGCGGAGAGGTGGGCCGACTGCGCGTTGTTGGCCGCTCCGCCGTGGCCACCCTCGATGTTCTCGTAGTAGGTGACGTCCTTGCCGGTCGCGGCCAGCAGCGCAGCCATCTTGCGAGCATGGCCGGGGTGGACCCGGTCGTCCTTGGTGGAGGTGGTGAGCAGGACCGGCGGATAGTCCTTCGACCCGTCGAGCAGGTGGTAGGGCGAGAACGTCTTGATGAACGCCCACTGCTCCGGCACGTCCGGGTCGCCGTATTCGGCCATCCAGCTCGCTCCGGCGAGGAGATGCGAGTAGCGCTTCATGTCCAGCAGCGGCACCTGGATCACGACCGCACCGAACAGCTCGGGGTAGAGGGTCAGCATGTTGCCGGTCAGCAGGCCGCCGTTGGAGCCGCCCTGGATCCCGAGGTGGTTCGCGTCGGTCACGCCGGTCTCGACGAGGTGGCGGGCGACGGCTGCGAAGTCCTCGTAGGCCTTGTGCCGGTTCTCCTTCAGCGCCGCCTGGTGCCAGGCCGGACCGTACTCCCCGCCTCCGCGGATGTTGGCCACCACGTAGACGCCGCCCTCGCTGAGCCAGCTGCGGCCCACGCCGGCGGAGTAGCCCGGGGTCATCGGGATCTCGAAGCCGCCGTAGCCGTAGAGCAGGGTCGGCGCCGGACCACTGCCGCCGTCGAGCGCAGCCTCGGAGCCGACGATGAAGTAGGGGATCCGGGTGCCGTCCGCCGAGGTGGCGAAGCGCTGCTCGGCGCGGAGTCCGTCGGTGTCGAACCAGGCCGGCGCCGACTTCAGCGGCTCGATCGTCTCCTCGCCGATCTGCGTGAGCCCGTACGTCGCGGGGGTCAGATAGCCGCTCGTGACGACCCAGACCTCGTCCGACTCGACCGCGTCGACGGCCCGGACGCCGACCGCTGCCACCGGGTCGGTCGCCGGGAACTCCGAGCGCACCCACTCCCCCGAGGCCGACGGGGTCATGACGTGCAACCGGTTCTTGACGTCCTCGAACACGTTCAGGACGAGGTGGTTGCGGGTCCAGGTCGCCCCCGCGAGCGACGTGCTCGGGGTGGGCTCGAAGAGCACGGTGAGGTCACGCTCGCCGGCCAGGAACCGGTCCGCCTCGATCGCGAGGAGTGAGCCGGCGGCGTACGTCCTGTCGTCGAGCTCCCACGCGTCGCGGAGCTCGACGAGCAGCCATTCGCGGTGGAATCCGGCCTCGGCCGAGTCGGGGATGTCGAGCTTGGTGAGGGTCTGCTCCGGTGTGCCGGGGTCGATGGCGACGTACGTCTCGGACTTGTAGAACGCGATCGAGCGGCTGACCAGGTCACGCTCGAAGCCGGGGGTGTGGATGCGTCGGGCGGAGATGTACATGTCCTCGTCGGTGCCCTCGTAGACCACCGCCGCATCCTCGAACGGGGTGCCGCGGCGCCACAGTTTCACGATCCGCGGGTAGCCGCTCGGGGTCAGCGACCCCGGACCGAAGTCGGTGAAGACGTAGACCGCGTCGGGGCCGCACCATGACAGCGCGCCCTTGGCACCGCCCTGCTCGACCGCACGGGTGAAGCCACCGTCCTCGGGGGCCACGAACGCCTTCTCCACCAGGTCGAACTCCCGGGTCACATCGGCGTCCGAGCCGCCCGGCGAGAGGTCGACGAGCACCTTGCGCCACGGCTCGCCGGGCTCGGGCCGGAGCACCGAGGCCCCGTGCCAGACCCAGCTCTCGCTCTCCTCGGCGGCGAGCGCGTCGAGGTCGAGCAGAAGCTCCCACTCGGGGTCGTCGGTGCGGTAGGACTCGGGCGTGGTGCGCCGCCAGATGCCCCGCTCGTGGTCGGCGTCGCGCCAGAAGTTGTAGAGGTGCTCGCCGAGGCGGGAGACCTCGGGCACCCGGTCGTCGGAGTCGAGCACCTCGAGGATCTGCGCCTCGATCTTGGCGAACACCGGGTCGGCGCCGACGCTCGCGTGGGCCTCGTCGTTGCGCGCCCGGACCCAGGCCAGCGCCTCGACGCCCTCGACCTCCTCCAGCCACCCGAACGGGTCGGGCGCACTCGGGTCCAGCGGGGTCGTGATGCTCGGCTCGGAGGTCATGCCACCGCCTCCGTAGGGCAGGGCAAAGAGTACGGATGCGGTGGCCTGACGCTTGTCGTCGTTCGCTGGCGCTCACTCATGCGGGAAGGCTACTTCGCGGTGTGCAAGTTGTGACCGACAGGCACAATTGCGGCATGAGTGCCGCGGAGGAGTCGTCGAAGGGTCTGCCGCGGCGAGCGGCGACACGGACGGCCAAGCTGGCCGCGTTGCCGATGGGTTACGCCGGGCGCAAGGCCCTGGGGCTCGGGAAGCGGGTCGGGGGCAAGCCCGCCGAGGCCGTGCTGGCCGATGTGCACCAGCGTACGGCCGACCAGCTGTTCCGCACCCTGGGCGAGCTCAAGGGTGGCGCGATGAAGTTCGGGCAGATGCTCTCGGTGATGGAGGCGGCGCTGCCCGAGTCGCAGGCGGCCCACTACCGCGACCAGCTCACCCGGCTCCAGGACTCCGCTCCCCCGATGCCGACCGGGATCGTACGTGGCCTGCTGGCCCGGGATCTCGGCACCGACTGGGCATCGCAGCTGGTGGAGCTGTCCGAGGAACCGGCCGCCTCGGCCTCGATCGGACAGGTCCACCGGGGCCGGTGGGCCGACGGTCGCGAGGTTGCGGTGAAGGTGCAGTACCCCGGCGCGGACGAGGCGCTGCGTGCCGACCTGCGTCAGATCGGACGCCTCGGAGCGATCGGCAACGCGGTCGTACCCGGGATGGACGTCAAGGCGCTCGTCGCCGAGCTGCAGGAGCGGGTCGTCGAAGAGCTCGACTACCCGAAGGAGGCCGAGGCCCAGCACGTCTTCTCCGAGGCGTACGCGGACCATCCTCTGATCGACGTCCCCGACGTCGTCGCGGTCGGACCGTCGGTGCTCGTCACCGAGTGGGTGGAGTCGGAAGGCTCGATCGCGAAGGTGATCGCCTCCGGGACGCCGGCGGAGCGGGACCACTACGGCGAGCTGCTGGCGCGGTTCTGGTTCTCCGCGCCGGAGCTGACCGGGATGCTCCACGCCGACCCGCACCCCGGCAACTTCCGGGTCCTTCCCGGCGGCCGGCTGGCCGTCCTCGACTTCGGGCTCGCCGCACGGCTCCCCGAGCGCGGCTTCCCGGAGCCGATGGGCCGGCTGATCCGGATCGCCGCGACCGGCGACGCCGACGCCCTGGTCGCAGGTCTTCGCCACGAGGGCTTCATCCGGGAGGGCATCAAGGTCGAGCCGCAGCACGTGCTCGACTATCTGGCGCCGTTCGTGACTCCCGCACTGGAGGAACGCTTCCGGTTCACCCGGGAGTGGATGCGGGAGGAGTTCAAGCGGATCAACGACCCCAAGGACCCCGCCTACACGGTCGGGCTGAAGCTCAACCTGCCGCCGTCCTACCTGCTCATCCACCGGGTCTGGCTCGGTGGTCTCGGGGTGCTCGCTCAGCTCAACGCGGAGGCGCCGTTCCGGGAGATCCTCGAGGAGCACCTGCCCGGGTTCGCCGGCTGAACGTTCAGCCGGGCAGCACGCTCAGCCCCACCGGGCCAGGGTTGTAGGCGATCTCCCAGCGCACACCGTCCGGGTCGGCGAAGTAGCCCGTGTAGCCGCCCCAGACCCGTTCCTGGCCGGCCGAGACCTCCCGCCCCAGCGATCGTGCGAGGTCCAGGATGTCGTCGACCTCCTCGCGGGTGGCGACGTTGTGGGCGAGGGTGAACGGCGCGACGCCGTCGGCGACGGCGATCGGGCCGACCTCCTCCTCGAACTCCTCGCGGTCCCACAGCGAGAGGATGACGTGCTCGCCGACCCGGATCATGAGCACCCCGTCGGCCTCCAGCTCGGGCGTCCAGCCGAGCCCGTCGACGTAGAACGACCGGCTCGCCGCCACGTCAGCGACGGCGAGGGTGATGAAGCTGATGCGCTGGTCCATGGCAGCCACCCTGCCACGGACCAGCGCGGGTTTCAGTCCTTCGTCGTCCCGCCCGGCTTGGCCGGCTTCTCGCGCAGGACGTCGCGACGGAGGCGGTACTCGTTCTCGTCGATCTCGCCGGCCGCATAGCGCTCGGCCAGCCGCGCCTCCCCCGCGCGCCGCGGCCCCTCGGCGACCCGCCGGCGGTTGTAGAGGACGACCGCGGTGATGATCGCCGCGATCACCAGGAACCACAGGATCGGGAAGATCGGCCAGAACGCCGGCGGCCCTCCGCCGTCGTGCCACGGGCCGCTCTCGCGCCACGGGCCCCAGTGGTCGTCCGCCACCACGGTGGCGATCGTCTCGTTGATGCTCATTGCTCGTGTCCTATCTGTCGGGCGTGCCTATGCCCTCCAAAGTGCTGTGCACGAGCGGCCGACACATCGGCTCAGGAGCGGGGGCTGCGTACGCAATCGTGCGTACGCCGCCCCTACCCGATCCGGAGGCGGCTGAGCTGGAGTCCGTGCTCGTCGAAGTTCGCGGGGTCGAGCCAGCGCTCGTGCGCCTCTCGCACACCGGGCCACTCCTCGTCGGTGACCGAGAACCAGTCGGTGTCGCGGTTGCGGCCCTTGACGACCATGTGGTTGCGGAAGCGGCCCTCGTAGCTGAACCCCAGGCGCTCGGCGGCACGACGCGAGGGCTCGTTGAGCGCGTCGAGCTTCCACTCGAAGCGGCGGTAGCCCAGGGTGTCGAAGGCGTGCCGCATGAGCAGATGGATCGCCTCGGTCGCCGCCCTGGTCCGGGCCAGCGCCGGACCGAAGAGCACCCCACCGACCTCGATGGTTCCGTTCGCGGGGTTGATCGCGTGGAAGCCCGCGACCCCGCTCGCCCTGCCCGCCCGTTCGCCCTCCAACGGGACGAACGCGAACGGTACGACGTCGGCCGCATCGACGAGAGCCGCCAGGTGCATCCACAGGTCCTGCAGCGAGGTGGGCATCGCGATCGGCCGGTAGGTCCACAGGTCCTCGTTGCCGGAGCCGCAGACCGCGGCGTACAGGTCCGCATACTGTGCCGACGACAACGGCGCGACCCGAACGTAGCTCCCCTCGAGGCTCACCGGTTCGGGCCACGGCCGCGTCTCCCAGCCTTCGACGAGAGCACCCACGGGATAGCTGAAGTTCGTCACGGCGGTCATTGTCGCCGACCGCCATGACCGGTGGTCAGGAGGCCGTCGCATCGACCGTGGCCAGCGAACGCCGGGCACCGCCGAGGGCGAGCATCCCGGCCAAGCAGGCCAGCAGCAGCACCCCGGCGAGGACCATCACCGACTCCACCGCGAACCGGTCCGCGAGCGGCCCGAAGACGATCATCGAGAGCGGCATCGCCACCGACATCACGATCCCGTAGAACCCGAACACCCGGCCGCGCATCGCGTCCTCGACCTGCTCCTGCAGAACCGTCGCGGCCGGCACCAGAAGCGTCTGGAAGAGGATGCAGATGACCAGGCCGGCGACCGAGAACACCCAGAAGTCTGCCGAGACGCCCAGCCCGACAACGAGCACGCCGACACCGACCGAGGCAGTGACCATGAGTCGTACGCGGCGCTTCACCCTGGGCCCGAAGACGGCCATCATCGCACCGCCGAGGACCATCCCGACGCTCCAGAACAGCTCGTTGACGCTCAGCATCCAGACCTCGTCGCCGAAGCTGCGTGTGATCATCAGCGGCGTGAGGTGCGCCGGGGCACCCGCCATGAACATGACGACGGCCACGAGGCCCATCACCCACCGCACCGAGGCGTTGCCCTTGACGTACCGGACGCCGGCGACGAGGTCACCGAAGTAGCTGATCGGCTCCGTCGTGCGAACCATCCGCGCCACCGGCACCAGAAGCAGCAGGAGTACGCCGGCCACGGCCGTCACCACGTCGATGAAGAACACCGCGACGATGCCGGTGCTCGCGTAGACAGCGGCCGCCACCGCGGGGGCGAACAGCATCATCCCCGACTGGATCGTCTGCTGGACGCCGTTGACCCGCATCAGATGCTCGGCCGGGACGATCTGCGGGAGCATGGCGTTGACCGCCGGTCCCTGGATCCCGGCCAGCGCTGAACGGACCGCCATCGCGAGGAAGATCATCCACAGGTCGCCGACCCCGCTCAGCATCAGCAGCGCGAGGACCAGGGTGGCCACCGCGATCGTCGAGTCGGCCCCGATGATCAGCAGCTTGCGCGAGTGCCGGTCGGCCCAGACACCGCCGAAGACCGACACCACCGCCTGCGGCAGCATCCCGACCGCGACGCTCAGGGTGAGCACGACCGCCGAGCCGGTCTCGACGGTGAGATGCCACATCACCGCGTACCCGACGATCATCGAGCCCAACGACGACACCGTCTGGCCGCCGAGGAACACCAGCAGATTGCGCTTCCAACGATCCGACACTCGATCCGACATCGCCATCACTCCCACACCTGGTGGGCCGCTCGTTCGGGCCCCTCACCCACACCACGAACGGGGGCGACCGAATCCGACAGGTTGTGAAGCCGAGAGTGGTCTATAGGTCACTCTCGGCTTCACAACTCGCTTCGGCTACTCGGGTGCCGGGTCGAAGTCGAAGGCCGGCAGGCCGTCGAGGCTGGTCAGGTTCTTGGTGCGCCGGTAGTCGGCGGAACCCTCGACCCCCTTGCGCTCGAAGTACGGCCCGAGCAGGTCGCGCTCGCCGACGTACGACATCAGCGGGACCGCGAAGCCGCACGAGTCGGAGACCCGTTCGATGTCCACGACGACGACCGCGCGAGCGCCGGGAAGGTCGGTGAAGCGGCCGGCCAGATCGGCGTACTCCTCGTCGTAGCGGGTCACGACCCGGCCGCGGCCATGGAAGCGGACGATGTTCGGCGCCCCGTCGAAGGCGCAGAACATCACCGTGATCCGGCCGTTCTCCCGCAGGTGCGCGATCGTCTCGCTGCCGCTCCCGGTGCCGTCGACCCACGCGAAGGTGAGCTCGTCGATCATCCCGAAGGTGCCCGGCATGCCTCGGGGCGACAGGTTGACGTGACCGTCCTCGGCGAGCGGCGCGGTGGCCACGAAGAAGACGACCTGACGGTCGACGAACTCCCGCAGGCGTCCTTCGACGCGCGCATGAACCTTTCCCATGCGGCAGATGCTCCCAGCAGGTACGCCACGTCCGCCCGCAATATCCAGCGGGCGGACCGCCACGGTCGTGAATGCCCACCGAGGTAACTCGGTCAACGCCCACCCCCCTCGCGGAACTCCACGAGGGACGTGACTGTTGACCGAGGTAACTCGGTGAGCATTCCACCCACCACCGCCGCGGTCGCGACTGTTGACCGAGGTAACTCGGTCAACAGTCCGCCACCTCAGCGCACCAGCTACTCGGGCACGTTGCGGTAGGCGCCGTCGGAGGCCGAGGTGGCCATCGAGGCGTAGGCCCGCAGGGCCGCGGAGACCTTGCGGTCGCGGTTGGCCGGGGTGTAGGGCTTCTCGCGCTTCTCCTGCGCCGCACGGCGCTGGTCGAGGACCAGCTCATCGACCTCGAGGGAGATCGAGCGGTTCGGGATGTCGATGGAGATCTGGTCGCCGTCCTCGACGAGCGCGATCAGGCCGCCGCCGGCCGCCTCCGGGGAGACGTGACCGATGGAGAGCCCCGAGGTGCCGCCGGAGAAGCGACCGTCGGTGATCAGCGCACACTTCTGACCCAGGCCGCGGCCCTTGAGGAACGAGGTCGGGTAGAGCATCTCCTGCATGCCCGGCCCGCCCTTCGGCCCCTCGTAGCGGATCACCACGACGTGGCCGGGCTCGACCTTCTTGGACAGGATCCCCTCGACCGCGGCATCCTGGGACTCAAAGACGATCGCGGTGCCAGTGAACGTCCAGACCTCCTCGGGAACACCGGCGGTCTTCACGACGCAGCCGTCCGGAGCGATGTTGCCCGACAGGATCGCCAGGCCGCCGTCTTCGGAGTAGGCGTGCTCGAAGTCGCGGATGCAGCCCTCGGCGGCGTCGGTGTCGAGGCTGGCCCAGAGGTTCTCGGTGGAGAACGCCTCGGTCGTACGCACCCCGCCGGGCGCCGCGAGGAAGAGGTCGAGCGCCTCCTGGCTGGGGTTCTCGGCGCGGATGTCCCAGGCACCCAGCCACTCGTCGATGGAGTCGGAGTGGATGGTGTGGACGTCCTCGTTGAGCGCTCCACCGCGGCGCAGCTCGCCCAGCAGGGCGGGGATGCCGCCGGCGCGGTGGACGTCCTCCATGTGGTATTTCGGGCTGTTGGGCGCGACCTTGCTCAGGCACGGCACCCGGCGCGAGATCGCGTCGATGTCGTGCACGTTGAAGTCGAGCTCGGCCTCACGCGCGGCGGCGAGCAGGTGCAGCACGGTGTTGGTCGAGCCGCCCATCGCGACGTCGAGCGCGACCGCGTTCTCGAAGGCGCTGCGGTTGGCGATGTTCCGCGGCAGGACGGACTCGTCGCCCTCCTCGTAGTAGCGGCGGCACAGCTCGACGATGGTGCGTCCCGCCTCCTCGAACAGCGCGCGGCGCTTGGCGTGGGTGGCCAAGGTCGATCCGTTCCCCGGCAGGGAGAGCCCGATGGCCTCGGTGAGGCAGTTCATCGAGTTGGCGGTGAACATGCCGGAGCACGAGCCGCAGGTCGGGCAGGCGGAGCGCTCGACCGTGTCGAGCAGCTCGTCGCTGACGGCCTCGTTGGACGAGAGCACCATCGCGTCGACCAGGTCGAGCTTGTCGTGGACCAGGCCCTCGACGGCGACCGTCTTGCCGGCCTCCATGGGACCACCGGAGACGAAGACGACCGGGATGTTCAGCCGCAGGCTGGCCAGCAGCATGCCCGGGGTGATCTTGTCGCAGTTGGAGATGCACACGATCGCGTCGGCACGGTGCGCCTCCACCATGTATTCCACCGCGTCCGCGATCAGCTCGCGGCTCGGCAGCGAGTAGAGCATTCCGGCGTGGCCCATCGCGATGCCGTCGTCGACGGCGATCGTGTTGAACTCCTTGGCTACTCCCCCGGCCTCCTGGATCTTCTCGGCGACGATCTTGCCGAGGTCACGGAGGTGGACATGGCCGGGCACGAACTCGGTGAACGAGTTGGCGATCGCGATGATCGGCTTGCCGAAGTCGTCATCAGTCATGCCGGTCGCGCGCCACAGCGCGCGGGCACCCGCCATGTTGCGGCCCGAGGTCGAGGTTGCGGAGCGAAGAGTGGGCATGGCAGAAGGCTAGACCCGTCAGCGGATGTCCTCGAACACAGCGCCACGCGATGGACGGATCGTTCGTCAACGGAACGCCGGCGCCAGGCGGAGCCGGTGATCACCCCACCGGCCGAGGAGCTCCGTACGCAGCGATTCCGCCCAGCTCACCAGCGGCTGTGGTCCGGGCAGCCCAGCAGCGAGCCCCAGACGGGCGAGAGTCAGTGTCCGCCGTCCGGGCATCCGATCATCGTCGGCATGGTGAGCGGCGCCCGGGTCGAGAGAGGCCGGGAGGAACCAGCTCACCGAGAGAAGGCACCACAGCAAGGTGGCCGCCTCCAGGTCGGCCTCGAAGGTCGACGGTGGCCCGTCGGTGCCGTACGAGGCGTCGAGATACGCCGCGAGCGCCAGGCCGGAGATGCCGTCCGGGACCCGCCACGCACACCAGCACGACGGCCACGGCACCCGGAGATAGGCGGCCTCCCAGGCGCGGTGCCGGATCTCGGCATGCTCGAAGTCGAGCAGCATCAGTCCGTCCGGGCCGAGCAGGTTGTTGTCGGGGCAGGTGTCGCTGGGCGTCAGCGCAAGATCAGGCCCGGTACGCAGCGGCCCGAGCAGGTGCTGGATCGCCTCGCCGACGGACTCCTCCCACGGCAGCCCGTGCGTCGCGCAGAGCGCCGCCAGAGCGGATCCGAGGTCCTCGATCTGGCTGACGGTGAGGTCGGTTGGTACGCCGCTCGCGAGCCCCTCTCGGAAGACGTCCAAGCGGTCGGCCGTGTGCGCCTGCAGCTCTCCGACGGCCTGCGCCCACGCCAGGATCCGGTCACGGCCGAGGACGGCGTCGGCGCCGAGCAGCGCATCAGCGACATTGGGCCCCGGCCCGAGATCGGACATCACGACCACCGCTGGGTCCTCGCGGACCCCGATCAGCCGAGGCGCACGGACACCATCCGCCGCCTTCAGCCCCGCGGCCTCCCGTGACCAGGTCATCTCCTCCGGCTCGAGATACTCCTTGACGATGACCGTCTCCGTGCCGGCCCGGACGCGGCGTACGACGCTTCGACGGCTCCCGCCGAGATCCGCCACGGGCTCGACCCGGTCCACCCCGAGGATCTCGGCCGCGACCCGGAGCGCGTCAGACATGCCGTGACCATATCCGGGCATCACATCACGCGCTGCTACCGAGGAGAATCAGACCGGCGGACTTTCTAGCATCTACATGCTAGATTCGACTCATGAAGACGATCACGATGACCGAGCTGAACCAGCGGATCTCCGCGGTGACCCGAGCCGTCATCGAGGACGGCGAATCGTTCCGGGTGACCAACCGGGGTCGCGCGGTGCTTCGCCTCGTGCCCGAGGTCCAGGGCTCAGACAACCCGGTGGAGGCGCTGATCAACGCCGGGCTGGCGACTCCCCCGAAACGACCGCACAGGCGCCTCTCGGGCCGTCCCGCGGTCGCACTCTCCGGCGATCTCGATGACATCCTCGACGAGGTCAACAGTGACATCGACCTCTGAGCAGACGTGGTACCTGGACTCGTCCGTCGCGCTCCGCGCCCTGCTCGGACACAGCCAAGCCGCCGCGGACTGGTATGACGAGCGCTGCGACGACGGCGACGTCTTCATCTCCTCGCGCCTGCTCCACCTCGAGATGACCCGAGTGCTTCGCCGCGATCAGCTCCCTGTCTCCATCGTCGATGACTTCGTCGATGAGCTCACATTGCTGACCATCGACGACGTCCTCGTCGACGAGGCCAGAGCGATCGAACCTCACATCAAGTCATTGGACGCGATCCACCTGGCGTCCGCGCTGCGCGTCGGGACCGAGAACGTCACGGTCGCCACGCACGACAGCAACATGCGTAAGGTCGCCGAACTCCTCGGGTTCACGGTCCACGACCCCGTGACCGACTGATCAGACCTTGGCGGCTCGCACCACCATCACGTCGGGGATGTCGCGGAGGATCTCGCGCCAGCTCTCGCCGGCGTCGGCGGAGGCCCAGACCGAGCCGTTGCGGGCGCCGAAGTAGACACCTGCGGTCTCGTGGTCGTCGGCGCACATCGCGTCGCGCATGACGCCGACGTAGAACTGGTCCGGCAGGCCGCTGGTGAGCGGCTCCCAGTGGTCGCCGGCATCGCGGGAGCGCCACACGATCGGCTTGGCCTCCGGTGGGTAGCGGGACTCGCCGGCGCCGATCGGGAAGGTGTAGATCGTGTCGGGCTCCTGCGGGTGGACGACCATGGCGAAGCCGAAGTCGGTGGGCAGGCCGTCGGCGATCGACTTCCAGGACAGACCTTCGTCGTCGGAGCGGTAGACGCCACCGTGGTTCTGCAGGTAGAGCCGCTCGGGGCGGGACGGGTGGCGCGCGACCTTGTGCACGCACTGGCCGAACTCCGGGTATTGCTGCCCCTCGGGAAGGAAGACCGCGATGATGCCGTTGTTGCGCGCCTCCCAGGTCTCCCCGCCGTCGCGGGTCTGGTAGACGCCGCCGGTCGAGATCGCGGCGGTCACCGAGTCGGGGTCGGTGGGGTGCGGCAGGATCGTGTGGAAGGCCTGACCTCCGAACCCTTCGTTCCACTCGGTGCGGTGCGGGTGATCCCACAGGCCGCGGACGAGCTCGAAGCTCTTGCCCGCATCCGTGGAGCGGAAGATCGCACCGGGCTCGACACCGGCCCAGATCGTGCCTTCCGGCAGCCCCGGCTGGAGCTGCCAGACCCGGGCCAGGCTCGCATCGACGTCCTCGGGGAACGACATCGAGGTCTCGGTCCAGGTCTCACCACCATCGGCGGAGGCGCGCACCAGCGCGCCCAGCCACAGCGAGGAGCATCCGGCAAGGACTCGCCCGGTCCCGGGCTCGATCATGGCGGAGTAGATCTCCTCCATGTCATGGTGCGGACCGGTGAAGTCCCAGTCCTGCCGGGCGTCGTCAGAGCGCCCTATCCACAGACCCTTCCGGGTCCCGACCAGCAGCTGCGTACCCATGTCTTCCAGCATCCACCCGCACGCCCCGTGTGGCCAGGAGATTTTCGGCGAAAGAACGCGCATGAAACGGCCCACGTCTGCGGTATCCCTCGGGCGCGGGTTCTTCGACCTGGACGACCCAGCCCCTAGCCTGAAGTCATGACCAGACCTGTTGCCTGGGAGACGTTCACCGCGATCCTCTTCGACCTCGACGGCGTGATCACACCGACCGCGGTCGTGCACATGCGCGCATGGGAGGAGATGTTCAACGCCTACCTGCAGGAGAAGACCCCGGGGGCGCCGGCCTACACCGACCAGGACTACTTCGCGTACGTCGACGGCAAGCCGCGCTACGACGGCGTGCGGGACTTCCTCGCCTCGCGCGACATCCGCCTTCCCGAGGGCACCCCGGAGGACGCGCCGGAGCTGGAGACCGTCTGCGGTCTCGGCAACCGGAAGAACAACGCGTTCAACCTGGTGCTCGAGCGGGACGGGGTGGAGGCCTACCCCGGCTCGGTGAGGTTCTTGGACTATCTGGCTACGCTCGATGTCCGGCTCGGCGTGGTCTCGTCGTCGGTCAACGCTCCCACGGTGCTGAAGGCGGCGGGGCTGCTGGACCGGTTCGAGACCGTCGTGTCGGGAGCCGTCGCAGATGAGCAGGGCCTGCCCGGCAAGCCTGCACCCGACACCTTTGTCTACGCCGGTAAGGTCCTCGGAGCCACCCCGAGCGAAGCCGTCGTCCTCGAGGACGCCGTCTCCGGGGTGCGCGCCGGCAAGGCAGGAGATTTCGCGCTCGTCGTCGGGGTGGACCGTGGCGCAGGCCACGACACCCTCACGGCCGCAGGCGCCGGCCTTGTCGTGTCCGACCTCGACGAACTCATCCCTGATCCGCACAGTCCTGACCAACACAGCCCTGCTCGAGGAGCACAGCAGTGAAGACCAACGTCGGCCCGAACCCCTTGGACCGGGCCCGTTACCCCATCGACCCGTGGCGGCTGGTGGAGACCAGCTACTCGCCTGACGACCTCGGCCTGACTGAGACGATCTTCAGCGTCGCCAACGGCTATCTCGGCATGCGCGGCACCCCCGAGGAGGGGCGGCCGACCTATGCGCACGGCACCTTCATCAACGGGTTCCACGAGACCTGGCCCATCCGCCACGCCGAGAACGCCTACGGTTTCGCCAAGACCGGCCAGACGATCGTCAACGCCCCCGACGCCAAGATCATGAAGATCTACGTCGACGACGAGCCGCTGACCTTCGGCACCTCCGACCTGGAGGAGTACGAGCGGGTGCTCGACTTCCGCGAGGGCGTGCTGCGGCGACACCTGGTGTGGCGTACGCCGTCGGGCAAGCGGGTCGCGATCGACTCGACCCGGATGGTGTCGATGACGCAGCGCCACCTCTCGATCCAGACGCTGGAGATCACGATGCTGAGCGGCTCGGCGCCGATCGTGATCTCCTCCCAGCTGCTCAACCGGCAGGACGGCAAGGACGAATACCACGTGCCGGCCGCGGCCCTCGGCGAGGGCATGGACCCGCGCAAGGCCTCCGCGTTCGACACCCGCGTCCTGATCCCGCAGATGTCGGTCGCCGACGAGGAGCAGATGACCCTCGGCTACCGGTGCACCAACTCCGGGATGACGATCGCCGTCAGCGCCGCCCACCAGATCGACACCCCGGACCCGGTCGAGACCGTCGTCCGTGCCGAGGACGACCTCGCCAAGACGGTCTTCCGGGTCGATGCGACCGAGGGCAGCACGCTGCGGATGCAGAAGACCGTGGCCTACCACACCTCGCGCGGGGTTCCGGTGCGCGAGCTGGCCGACCGCTGCGGACGTACGCTGGACCGGGCGATCCGGCTGGGCGTCGGCCACTTCGAGCGCGACCAGCGCACCTGGTACGACGAGTTCTGGTCGGCCGCCGACGTCGAGATCTCCGCCGCCCGCGCGGAGGACGACGAGGACATCGCCGCGGCCCAGCAGGCGATCCGGTTCAACCTCTTCTCGCTGGCACAGGCGACCGCCCGCACCGACGGGCTCGGCGTGCCCGCGAAGGGTGTCACCGGGTCCGGCTACGAGGGGCACTACTTCTGGGACACGGAGTGCTACGTCGTCCCGTTCCTCTGCTACACCCAGCCCGAGGTCGCTCGCAACGTGATGCACGCCCGCTCGGTGATGCTTCCAGCCGCCCGGCAGCGCGCGCTGGAGATGGCG
This sequence comes from Nocardioides sp. CCNWLW239, assembly GCF_037137035.1. Lineage (NCBI taxonomy): Bacteria > Bacillati > Actinomycetota > Actinomycetes > Propionibacteriales > Nocardioidaceae > Nocardioides > Nocardioides sp. CCNWLW239. Next base: position 251,014 of record NZ_JBBBNW010000006.1, read on the forward strand.
GCGAAGGGCGCGCTGTTCGCGTGGCGCACCATCAACGGGCAGGAGGCTTCGGCCTACTACGCGGCCGGCACCGCACAGGTGCACATCGACGCCGACATCGCCTACGCGCTGATGAAGTACGTCTACGCGACCGGCGACACCGGCTACCTCATCCGCGAGGGCGTCGACATCCTGGTCGAGACCGCGCGGATGTGGGCCGACCTGGGCTTCTGGCGCCACAACGGCGAGCCGTCCTTCCACATCCACGGTGTGACCGGGCCGGACGAATACACCACGGTGGTCAACAACAACCTGTTCACCAACGTGATGGCCCGCTACAACCTGGAGAAGGCCGTCGAGACCATGGAGATGCTGCGGGCGGACCATCCGCGCGAGCATGCGCAGGTCGTCGGCCGCCTCGACATCTCCCCCGACGAGGTCGAGGAGTGGGCTCGCTGCGCTGCCGCGATGCACATCCCCTACGACGAGGGCCTCGGCATCCACCCGCAGGACGACAACTTCCTCGACCGCGAGGTGTGGGACCTGCCCAACACCCCCGACGAGGTACGTCCCCTGCTGCTGCACTACCACCCGCTGGTCATCTACCGGTTCCAGGTGCTCAAGCAGACCGACGTGGTGCTCGCCCTCTTCCAGCAGGGCAACCGGTTCACGCCTGAGCAGAAGCGCGCCGACTTCGAGTACTACGACCCGATCACGACCGGCGACTCGACGCTGTCGGCGGTCGTGCAGTCGATCGTGGCGGCCGAGGTCGGCTACCACGACGACGCGCTGCGCTACTTCTACGATGCGCTCTACGTCGACCTGCACAACATGCACGGCAACACCGTGGACGGCATGCACATCGCCTCGACCGGCGGCGTGTGGGGCGGGCTCGCGTTCGGCTTCGGCGGGATGCGCGACTACGACGGCAAGCTCTCCTTCGACCCGCGACTGCCGGACCAGTGGGGATCACTGATCTTCCGGGTCCAGTGGCACTCGACCCGGATGCAGGTCGCGGTGACCCGGGACCAGATCGTGTTCACGGTCGTGGACACCCCGGGCGAGGAGTTCGACATCCCGATCAGCGTCCGCGGGGAGGAGTACGTCGTCTCGAAGGGCTCGCCGGTCGTCGTGCCGCTCGCCGACCAGGGGCCGCGGATCGGCACCCACCTCGACGAGGAGCCGCACGGCGGCGTGCGGTCCGACGGGTCGAAGATCACCGCGACCGTACCGACCCCCATCCCGCCGGAGGTCTACGAGCAGGAGCACATCGAGGGAACGGCCGCCCGGGGCACGGACCACCCGATGGTGCCCCACGACGCTCCGAGGGGCTCCGAGCGGCTCGCGGAGGAGGCCAACAAGGCCGCCAACCTCTCCAACATCTCGCAGTCGGACTCGGCTGAATAGCCGGGCTTCACATGGTCCTAGACTGACCGGGTGGTCACAGCGTCTTCCTCTCTCAGGGCGAGGCTGGCCCACCCGGTCGTCCTGGTTCTGATCGGGATCGCGTCGGTCCAGGTCGGTGCGACGTTCGCGAAGTCGCTCTTCGACGAGGTCACCCCCACCGCGATGGTGTGGCTGCGGCTGTCGCTCTCGGCGCTGATCCTGCTGGCGATCACCCGGCCCCGGATCCGGGGTCTGGCACGGCGCGACTGGATGGTCGTGTTCGCCTTCGGCGCCTCACTCGGGCTGATGAACTGGGCGATCTACCAGGCCTTCGCGCGCCTCCCGATCGGGATCGCGGTCACCATCGAGTTCATCGGCCCGCTCACGATCGCACTGGTCACCTCGCGACGGGCACGCGACCTGGTCTGGGTCGCGCTGGCGGCCGCCGGGGTGGTGCTGCTCGGGCTCGAACCCGGCCCGATCTCGGTCGCAGGCGTGCTGTTCGCGTTGCTCGCGGGGGCCGGCTGGGCTGCGTACATCATGCTGTCGAAGGCGACCGGGGCACGGTGGGAGGGGCTCGACGGGCTCGCCCTGGCCTCCACGGTCGCGGCTGTGGCGCTGACGCCTGCGGCGATGGCGTACGCCGACGGGCTCGGGTCTCCGCACGTATGGCTGGTGGGGCTGATGGTCGGGCTGATGTCCTCGGTGGTGCCCTACTCCCTCGATCTCGTCGCGCTGCGTTCGATCAAGTCGGGGCTCTACGCGATCCTGATGTCGCTGGAGCCGGCGGCGGGCGCGCTGGCCGCGATCCTGATCCTCCACGAGGGGCTCTCGGTCCTGCAGTGGTTGGCCATCGCGTGCGTCGTCGTCGCCTCCGCGGGAGCGACCCGCACAGGGAAGCCGGAGCATCACGTCCCGGCGGAGTCGACCCCGGCGTGACGTACCGGCTTCGTCGCGCGAGATAGTGCGGCGTTTCACACGAGCGACACCGGAACGTCACTGACTCCGAATGTTTCGGTCACTACAGTTTGGTGACAACTCCCCCACTCTCCGCTCGGTCCCTCGCCTGTCTCTGGAGTTGCTCCGTTGTCGACGATCCTCGCCCCCGTACCCACCGCTGCCGCCGCCCAGGTCGCCGTGCTCTTCGCCGCACGCACCGCGGGGAGGATGGCGGGCCCGTTCCTGAGGCCGCTCCAGCTGTTGATCGCCTGGCCGGTGGCCTCGCAGCTCGCCGCCCGGCACAACGCGAAGGCCGCCGAGGAGGCACTCCTGCTGCGGCGTGCGGAGCGCGAGGACGTCGAGCACTATCTCCAGCTGCTCGCATCGGAGAGAATGCCTGCATGACGAAGGCGGCGGCATGACGGTGCCGAGAGCGATCGCGGAGTCGACGGTGGCGTTCCGTGACGTGCTCTCCGACGACGGCACGCTGCTCCGCGCCTGGACCAACGACCCCGAGGGCGTCATCGACGGACCGACGGTCCTGCTGTGCAACGGCCTCGGCACCAGCCCGTGGAACTGGCCGGCGCTGCTGCACACCTCGTGCGGCGTACGTGTCGTCTCGTGGCAGCATCGCGGCACCTCCGGATCGGCTCGTCCCACCGACCCGGAGCAGACGACCTCTCGCCAGTTCGCCGAGGACGCGCTCTCCGTGATGGACGCGTTCGCGCTCTCCCGGACCGTCGTGATGGGCTGGTCGATCGGCGTCAACACCGCCTTCGAGCTGGCCGCGGACCACCCTGAGCGAGTGTCGGGCATCTTCGGGGTCGCCGGGGTGCCCGGCGACACCTTCAAGTCGATGCTGGGACCGCTGCGGCTGCCGGCACCCGCGGCCGGGATCCTCACCCGCACCGCCTCGAAGGTGCTGCATCGCACCGGGTCCCTCCTCACCCCGGTCGCGTCTCGACTCGAGCTCGGGCCCCGGGCGATCGAGATGTTCTCGAGGGCCGGTCTCATCGGCAAGGTCCCCGACCCCGAGCTCGCCGCAGCGGCTCTGGCCGAGTTCATGACGACGCCGGTCGAGTGGTACTTCCATCTCGCGCTGCGCACCTCTCAGCGCCGCTCGGTCTCGCTGCGCCGGATCAAGGTGCCGGTCGTTCTCGTCGCCGGCACCCGGGACCTCATCGCCGGTGCACGCCACATGTCGCGGGTCGCCGCCGGGGTCAGGAACAGCACCTTCGTCGAGCTCGACGGCACCCACTTCGTACAGATGGAGCAGCCCGAGCGCGTCCACCAGCTGCTGCTCGGCTTCCTCGCTCGCGTCGCCGAGCACCAGCGAGCCTGACCCACGCCGAGGGGTCACCCCGGTCGGCCGAGGCGTCGGGCGCGTCGGCCGAATGGTCACCTGGGGCGCCGTGGCGAGCTGTAACACGTCGTTCGTAGTACTACTCGCCCTATCTGAACGACCGGATAGTGCTACGAACGACGTGTTACACGTGCGGCGCCGGCCCAGCGCCTCGGCCGACCGGAGCGACTACTCGGCCGACCGCAGTGACGGCTCGGCCGACGGGAGTGACGGCTCGGCGGGGGTGATCATGGCTCGGCGGGCGGCTCGGCGGAGGGTGGCGAGGACGGCCGGGCCGAGGAGGGCGATGGCGATGGCCGTGGTGATCGCGCGGACGGTGTCCCAGCTGCTGGTCGAGGTGATCAGGGTGTAGCGCAGGAACGTCGCCAGGTTCTCGCCGACCGCGGCGTCGGGATCGTAGGAGAGGTTGCCGCTCCCGCCGGGGACCGTGACCCCGGTGAGCAACGGCCAGCCCTGCAGATTGAGGAGGAGGCCGTAGGCGTAGGAGGCGAAGATCCCGTACGCCGCGAGCAGCCCGATCTCCCGCCGGCCGCTCGCGCGCGGCAGCAACCCGGCTCCCATCGCGACCCAGGCAGCGCCGAGCATCTGGTAGGGCAGCCACGGGCCGACGCCGGCGGTGACGAGCGCAGCGACGAACAGGCTCGTGCAGCCCAGCACGAAGCCGAAGGCGGGGCCGAAGACGCGGCCGCCGAGGATGAGCATGAAGAAGACCAGCTCCACCCCGCCGGTGCCGGCGGAGATGGCGCGGAGGACGGCCTCGATCGCGCTGAGCACGCCCAGGACCGCGATCATCCGGGTGTCGATCCCGCCCGCGGAGAGCTCGCTCAGCAGCACCACCAGCATCAGCGGCAGCAGCGCGAGGAAGATGAACGGCGGCTGGACCCGTTCGTAGCCGTGGAGCAGCAGCGGCCAGGCGAACATCATCAGCCCGGCGAGAGAGATGATCGCGAGCAGGACGGCAGTCCGCGGTGAGAACCTGATCATGTCTCCCCCACCGCCTCGACGATCTCGCGCACGTTGAGCCAGCCCGGACCGAAGACCTTGCTCACCTGGGGCGCGAAGGCGGGCGACTCGGCGGTGACGCTGCGTACGTCGCCGGAAGAGACGATGTCGCCGTCTGCGAGCACCACCACGTCGTCGGCGGCCTCGGCGACGAACTCCACGTCGTGGGTCGCCACCAGGACGGCCTTGCCCGCCGCGGTGAGCTCGCGAAGGATCTCGGACAGCGCATGCTTGGCGGCGTAGTCGAGTCCACGGGTGGGCTCGTCGAGGAGCACGACCGGCGGGTCGGCGCTCAGGATCAAGGACAGCGCCAGCGCGAGACGCTGGCCCTCGGAGAGGTCGCGCGGGTGCTGGTCGTCGGGGATGCCCGGGACGAGGCTGTCCAGGATCTCCCTCGTCCGCGGCCCGCCGGCATCACACTCCTCGGCCACCGTCTCCAGGTAGAGCAGGTCCGCCGCGGTCTGCGGGAGCAGCCCGACCAGGGTGCGTCGGGCCTCGGGGTCGAGAGCCGCCGGATCCCTGCCGTCCACGTCGACCGATCCGGCCAGCCGCTTCTGGGTCCCTTGCAGCGTCCACAGCAACGTCGACTTGCCCGAGCCGTTGCGTCCCATCAGCGCCGTCACCCGCCCCGCGGGCAGCTCGATCGAGACGTCGTGCAGGACCGGCGTACGTCCTCGGGTGACGGTGAGGCCGGAGCTTCTCAGGCCTTTCCTGCGCTTGTCGGGTGTCGCACTGCCAGAGGAGTGCGGGCCAGAAGTATGGGAAGGGGCCCGGTCATCAACCGGGTGTTCCAACGCCCGTGCCTTCCGCCGAGCATCCCGCACCGTCAGCGGCAGCGGCGACCAGCCGAGCTCGCGCCCGAGCTCGACGAGCGGGGGAACGATGGGTGAGGTCTCCAAGATCTCGGCGGGGTCACCGACGGCGACCGAGCCGTCACCGACGAGAAGCGCGATCCGGTCGGCGAAGGGGACGACCCGTTCGAGGCGGTGCTCGGCGAGGACGACGGAGGTGCCGAGGTCGTGCACGAGCCGGGTGACGGTGGCGAGCACGTCCTCGGCGGCGGTCGGGTCGAGGGCGGAGGTCGGCTCGTCGAGCACGACGACGCGCGGGTGGGTGGTGAGGACCGAGCCGATCGCGACGCGCTGCTGCTGCCCACCCGAGAGCGTACGCAGCGGCCGCTGCCGCAACTCGGCGATGCCGAGCAGGTCGAGGGTCTCCTCCACCCGGCGCCGCATCGTCGCGGGCGCGAGGCCGAGCTGCTCCATCCCGTAGGCGAGCTCCTCTTCGACCGTGTCCGTGACGAACCCGGCCACCGGGTCCTGCCCGACGTAGCCGATGATCCCGGCTCGCTCGCGCGGCGGCGTACGGATGATCGAGGCGCCGTCCAGCAGCAGGTCACCCTCCAGTGCGCCCCCGGAGAAGCGCGGCACCAGGCCGGCGAGGACACCGAGCAGAGTGGACTTCCCGGAGCCGGTCGGGCCGGAGACGAGCAGCAGCTCGCCCTCCTCGATGGTGAGGTCGACGTCCTTGAGCACGTGCTCGGAGGAGTCGGGCGGGGTGAAGGTGATCCTTCGCAGCTCGATCATGCCGCTGCCTCCTCGGGAACGAGTGATGCCGGGACCGGCGCGGCGACGGCCGGGACCAGGCCGATGAGCACACCCGCCATGGCGGCCATGGTGACGGTCGGAGCGGTGCTCACCGCTGGAAAGGCGACCGGGATCTGCTCGCGGGCGACCCACCAGCCGACGGCGCCGACGACGATCCCGCTCAGCGCCACCACGATCTCCGGCCAGCGCCAGCGGTCGGGCCGGTAGACGGTGCGCGTCACCCGGCGCCCGGCGAGCGTCAGTCCTCCGGCAGCGGCGCCGGCGCCGAGCACCAGCATCGTCGCAGCCAGCCAACCGGGAGTGGTGCCGTCCAGCACCGCGTAGACGCCGACGCAGAGGCTGACGAGCGAGACCAGCATGAGCGCCGAGGTGACCCGCCTGGTGGCGATCGGGATTCCGGCCGTACGTCCGTAGCCGCGGGTGTCCATCCCGGCCGCGAGCGCCATCGACCGCTCCAGAGCGTCCTCGAGCACCGGGACGAGGAATCGGCGCAGCCGCTTGACCCTCCCGGTCGCGCCCGCGCGCAGTCGTTGCGCGGCGCGCACCCGCTGCACCGACTCGGCCAGCTGCGGCAGCACGGTCACCGCGACGACGACCGCGGTGCCGACCTCGTAGAGGGCCGGGGGCAGCGAGCGCAGCAGGCGCTTCGGGTTCGCCAGCGAGTTGGCGGCGCCGACGCAGATCACGATCGCGCCCAGCCGCATCCCGTCGTAGAGGCCGGCCAGCAGCGCTTCGCGGGTGAGCGGCCCGAGCAGCCTGATCCCCAGCACCCACTCGGGGAGCGGGATCTCGGGCAGGTCGATGAGCACGTGCCCGGGCACAGCACCCAGGAGCACCCGGAAGAGCACCCGGGTCACGACGATGAACAGCGCGAGACCGACGTAGAGCCGGAAGGACCTCGCCCACGGGTGGTCGCCGCGCCGTGCGGCGACCACGACCGACACCACCCCCACCAGCAGCAGGAGCAGCAGGGGGTTGGTGGTGAAGGAGGCGTACGCCGCCATGCCGATCGCCCACACCCACCAGGCGACCGGGTGCAGGTCACGCGGCAGGCGCGCCACAGCGGCCCGATGGATCACTGTCGTCATCGCCGACGCCACCACAGCACACCGGCGACGGCGAAGAGGGCGATGATCCCGGACGGCGCGACCCAGACGGGCAGCTGCCCGGTCTCGGAGGTCGGCTCGGAGTCGTCTGCGGAGGACGATCCTTCCGCAGATGGCTCCGGCGACGGGCTCGAGGGCGCCCCCACAGCATCCCCTAGCACCGTCGCCGGAGCGGTAACGACGTTGTCGTCTACCCACGTGAACGCAACACCCTGCCCGGAGGTCACGCTGATTTCGGTAACATTTCTGGAGGCGTAGCTCCAGGCCCCCGAGTCGTCGGTGATCCAGAGCGACCAGTACGCGTCGGCAGGCGGCATCTGGGCACATCCGGCCGCCTTCGGCCGGTCATCGATACGGCAGACGACGCTCGGCATCGACGTCACGTAGGTGAGCGGATGCCCCGCCTGCTCGAAGAGGTCGGCGCCGGTGTCACCCTCCCCCGGCTGGACACAGCTGACCTCGGCCTCACCGCCCAGTGCGTTGGGCTCGACGACGACGGTGACCCCGTCGCACGCCTCGACCGCCGGCAGGGCGGACGCCGGCGAGACGGGTGCGGTGGCCCCGGCGAGGATCGCCAGGGCCACCAGGGAGAACCGCAGGATCAGCACGAGCTCTTCGTGGTCGCGTCCTTGGGCAGGAAGACCAGCGACGGCAGCGACTGCGCGGCCGCGAGGCGGTACATCCCCTCGGACTCCTTGGTCAGGCCCTTGGTGTTGCCCTCGGTCAGCGCGGCGTCGTCATAGGCCACCGCGCCGACGTCGTCGCCGCAGGTCACGACGTGGTCGGCGACCCAGGAAGCAGCGCTCTCGGCGGCAGCGGTCTCGCCGGCGCGGCCGAACGCCCACCCGGCCAGGCCAGTGGTGTTGGAGTTGGGGACGTTGCCGGTCGCGGACGAGAACGACCCGTCCTCGGCCTGGGTCTCCTCGAGCCACTCGACGCCTGCCTTGACGGCCTTCTCCGCCTCCGGAGTGGCGACCCCGGACAGGGCGATCAAGGCGAATGCGGTGGCATCGGCGTCGGGGGTGGCCTTCGGGTCACCGTCACAGGTCTGGTCGGCAGCCTTGGGGTCGGCGGTGAAAGTGACCCGGAACCAGCCCTCCTCGCACTGCTGCCCGGCCAGGAACTCCGCTGCCGCCGCGGCCTCCTTGCTCTCCGCGTTGTTCAGCGCCCACACGGCGTACGACTGTCCGATGGTGTTGGAGTAGTCGGCCGCCTTCTTGTTCTTCGGGTCGAGCTTGTCGGCGATACGGCCGTTCTCGGCGACCGTGCCCTCGAGCTGCTCGAGCAGAGCGGGGTCGGAGGCGTCGGTGTTCTGCTGGAGGACGAGCGCCTTGGCGGTGGCACCGGCCGAGGTGACCGTGCCGAAGCCCGGCGAGGTGTAAGCCTTCTTGTTCTTCATCACGGCGTCGGTGATCGTGGCGATCTCCTCGTCGTAGCCGCCGACCTCCGCCAGCGCGATCCCGATGTCGGCGCTCAGCCCGAAGTCGTCGGTGCCGTACTGCGCGTTGTGGGCCACCCCATCCGGCGCCTGGGCAGCGAGCCAGTCAGCCACCGAGGTCGACACCTTGGCGTCGTAGGCGGGCTTCTCCCCCTCCTCGATGGTCTTCTCGCCGCAGCCGGCGAGCGAGGTGAGGGCGAGGGCGGCGGCGATGCCACCGAGGACGGTCTTCTTCATGGTTCCTTCCGCGCTGTTCGTCGGGAAGGCCCAGGGCCGACCCGCTGCTTTCCACGACAGCGTCAGGTCAGTACGCGCCCGTCGGCAGGTGCTCCGGCTCGCTCAGGGCTCCCGATGCCCTGGGCCTACGGTTGCGGGTCAGCGCCGGAGTTCGACCGGCTTCCCCCGCCACGGCGTGTGGTGATTGAGGCTCTGCTAATTCGGGGGCCCATCCTATGCCGGGACGGCTCTGCTTGCGGGATCGACGTCGACCAGTCACTCTGTCCCCATGCGCCACAGGATTCTCGGCCTTGTCGCAGCATCGACCTCGGCCGCCCTTCTCGCCCTCTCCCCGGCCACCGCGGCCGGCACGGAACCGGCGCGGACCTCGGTCACGTACGCCGATCTGGTCGCCATGTTCGGCGAGAAGGTCGGTGACCGCAGGGCCGTCGAGACCGGGCTGCCGAGCCTCAACCGGGCGATGGCCGAGGGCCAGATCACCACCGCCTACCGGCAGGCCGCCTACCTGACCACGCTCGCCAACGAGAGCTCGTTCCGCCACGACGCCAAGGGTGGTGACAAGCGGAAGTACACCGGCCGCGGCTACATCCAGCTGACCGGCGAGGCCAACTACGCCGATGCGGGCGCCTACTTCGGGATCGACCTGCGTCGTCGCCCCGAGCTGGCGCGGTCGCTGGACCACAGCGCCCCGATCTCCCGGTGGTACTGGACCGTCGCCCGCGACATCAACCCGCTCGCCGACGCCCTCGACATGGGCAGGGTCAACGCCGCGATCGGCTATCCCCGCAACAAGTCCGAGGATGCCGAGCGCTGTCGCGACTTCAAGTCCGCACTGAAGCACCTCCACGGATCGGTGCCGAAGGGCATCCGCTGCACCCGCCCGGCGAGCGGCTAGCAGACGTACGTCACTTCCGGGTGCGCTTGTCGCTGACCGCGATCGCCGAGGTGCCCTCGTCCTTGAGCTCGAACAGGTCGATCGCCTTGATGAGCTTGGTCCAGGTGGCGTACCCGTAGTTGCGGGGATCCTCGGAGGACTGGTTGCGGATGCGGGAGACGACGGTGCCGACCAGGGCCCAGCCGTCGTCGTCGGCAGCCGCGGCGATCGAGTTGCGCAGCAGCTGGATCAGCCTGGCGTTGCGCTTGAGCAGCTGGCCGGTCGTCGCGCCGGAGGACTGCTTGCGGGCCGGCGCGGCACCGGCCTCGGCATCGGTCTCCTCCTCGGAGTCGCCGAGCTTCTCCACGACGGTGAACCGGGTGCAGGCGCTCTTGAACGGCGCCGGGGTCTTCTCCCGGCCGTAACCGTAGACCGCCCGCCCCTTCTCCCGCAGATAGTGCACCAGCGGAGTGAAGTCGGAATCGGAGGAGACCAGCGCGAACGCGTCCGGGACGGCCGCGTGGAGCAGCTCGACCGCATCGATCGCGAGCGCCATGTCGGAGGCGTTCTTGTGGGCGGTCAGGTCGAACTGCTGCATCGGCCGGATGGCCGCATCATGCAGCTCCCCGATCCACCCCTTGAGCTCGGGCTTCGTCCAGTTGCCGTAGGCCCGCCGGATCGTCACCTCGCCGTATTCGGCCAGGTCGTTCAAGATCGCGTCGATCTTCGCGGCAGGCGCGTTGTCGGCGTCGATGAGCAGGGCGATACGGAAGGGCTCGTCGGTCACGCCGGACAGTCTGCCAGTCCCCAGCCCCGCCGAGTCGGCCCGTCTTGACCAGAACCACCGCCGAGTCGGCCCGTCATGACGGGCCGACTCGGCGGATTCTGGTGTCAAGACGGGCCGACTCGGCAGGGTGTCAGGCGAGCTTCTCCAGGATCAGCTCGCGGACGCGCTTGGCGTCTGCCTTGCCACCGGTGGCCTTCATGACCGCGCCGATGAGCGCACCGGCCGCGGCCTGGTTGCCGCCGCGGATCTTCTCCGCGACCGCAGGCTGGGCGGCGATGGCCTCGTCGACGGCCGCACCGAGGGCGCCGTCGTCGGAGACGACCGCGAGGCCGCGGGCGTCGATGATCTCGGCGACCGTGCCCTCACCTGCGAGCAGGCCTTCGAAGACCTGGCGGGCGAGCTTGTCGGTCAGCGAGCCGCCGTCGACCAGCTTCTGCACCTCGGCGACCTGGACCGGGGTGACCCCGAGACCGGCCAGCTCCACACCGCGGTCGTTGGCGGCCCGGGAGAGCTCGGCCATCCACCACTTGCGCGCGGCCTGCGGCGAGGCGCCGGCGGCGACCGTCTCCTCGATCAGCACCATCGCGCCGGCGGCCCAGACGTCACGCATCTCCAGATCGGAGTAGCCCCACTCGGCCTGCAGCCGGGCCCGCTTCTCGGCCGGCGGCTCGGGCAGCGTGCCGCGCAGCTCCTCGACCCACTCGCGCGACGGCGCGACCGGGACGAGATCCGGCTCGGGGAAGTAGCGGTAGTCGTCGGCGTCGGACTTGGCCCGTCCGGCGGAGGTCGTCCCGGTGTCCTCGTGGAAGTGGCGGGTCTCCTGGAAGATCGCCTCCCCCGCGTCGAGGATCCCGGCGTGGCGCGACATCTCGAAACGTACGGCCCGCTCGACCGAGCGCAGCGAGTTGACGTTCTTCGTCTCGGTGCGGGTGCCGAGCTTGCCCGACCCCTTCGGGGAGAGCGACAGGTTGACGTCGCAGCGCATCGAGCCCTGGTCCATGCGTACGTCGGAGACGCCCAGACCCAGCAGGATCTCGCGCAGCGCGGCGACGTAGGCCTTCGCCACCAGCGGCGCCTTGGCACCGGCGCCGAGGATCGGGCGGGTGACGATCTCGATCAGGGGGATGCCCGCGCGGTTGTAGTCGACCAGCGAGTAGTCGGCGCCGTGGATGCGGCCGGTGGCACCACCGATGTGGGTGGTCTTGCCGGTGTCCTCCTCCATGTGGGCGCGCTCGATCTCGACCCGGAAGGTCTCGCCCTCGACCTCGACGTCGAGGTAGCCGTCGTAGACGATCGGCTCGTCGTACTGGGAGGTCTGGAAGTTCTTCGGCATGTCCGGGTAGAAGTAGTTCTTCCGGGCGAACCGGCACCACTCCGCGATCTTGCCGTTGAGCGCGAGACCGATCCGGATCGCGCTCTCGACGGCCTTGGCGTTCACGACCGGCATCGAGCCGGGCAGGCCGAGGCAGGTCGGGCAGACCTGAGAGTTGGGCTCGCCGCCGAACGTCGCCGGACAGCCGCAGAACATCTTGGTGTTGGTGTTGAGCTCGACGTGGACCTCGAGACCCATCGCCGGGTCGTAGCGCTCCAGCACCTCGTCGAACGGAACCAAAGTCTCCGTCGTCATCGGGCCACCTCCAGCTTGTCGATCGAGAGCACCGGACCGATGGCGGCCTCGAGGGCGGCACCGACACGGTAGAGACGGGCGTCCTCCAGGACCGGCGCCAGGATCTGCACGCCGACGGGCAGCCCGTCCACGTCGGAGACCCCGGCCGGGATGGAGATGCCGGGCGTGCCGGCCAGGTTGGCCGGGATGGTGGCCAGGTCCTGCATGTACATCGCCAGCGGGTCGTCGAGCTTCGCCCCCAGCGGGAACGCAGTGCTCGGGGACGTCGGGGAGACCAGCACGTCGACCTGCTCGAAGGCCTTCTTGAAGTCCTCGATGATCAGCGTGCGGATCTTCTGCGCCTGCCCGTAGTAGGCGTCGTAGTAGCCGCTGCTCAGCGCGTAGGTGCCGAGGATGATGCGGCGCTTGACCTCGTCACCGAAGCCGGCGTCGCGCGAGGCCTTCATGACGTCCTCGGCGCTCGGGTCGCCGTCGGGCGTGACCCGCAGGCCGTAACGCATCGCGTCGAACTTGGCCAGGTTGGAGGAGCACTCCGCCGGCAGGATCAGGTAGTAGGCCGCCATCGCGTGCTGGAAGCTCGGGGTGGAGACCTCGACGACGTCGGCACCCAGCTTGGTGAGGATGTCGACCGACTCGTTGAACTTGCGCATCACGTCCGGGGCCCAGCCCTCGCCGGCGAGCTCCTTGATGACCCCGACCTTGAGACCCTTGAGGTCGCCGGTCAAACCGGCTCGGGCGGCGTCGACGAGCCCGGTCACCGGGGTCGTGGTGGAGGTCGAGTCGAGCGGGTCGTGACCGCCGATCAGCTCGTGCAGGAGCGCCGAGTCGAGGACGGTGCGGGTCACCGGACCGACCTGGTCGAGCGAGTTGGCCAGGGCGACCAGGCCGTAGCGGGAGACCGAGCCGTAGGTCGGCTTCACCCCGACGGTGCCGGTGACGGCGCCCGGCTGGCGGATGGAGCCACCGGTGTCGGTGCCGAGCGCGAGCGGCGCCTCGAAGGCGGCGACGGCGGCCGCCGAGCCACCGCCGGAGCCGCCGGGGATCCGGTCGAGCTTCCATGGGTTCTTCGTCGGTCCGTACGCCGAGTGCTCGGTCGAGGAGCCCATCGCGAACTCGTCCATGTTGGTCTTGCCGAGGATCGGCAGACCGGCGTTCTTGATCTTCTTGACGACCGTCGCGTCGTAGGGCGGCACCCAGCCCTCGAGCATCTTGGAGCCGCAGGTCGTCGGCAGACCGATGGTGGTCAGCACGTCCTTGACCGCGATCGGGACGCCGTCGAGAGCGTGCAGCGCGTCGCCGTTGGCTCGGCGCGCGTCGGAGGCGGCGGCCTGCGACAGCGCACCCTCGGCGTCGATGTGCAGGAAGGCGTGGACGTCACCGTCGACCGCGGCGATGCGGTCGAGGTGGGCCTGGGTCAGTGCGACCGAGGTGGTCTCGCCGGCGGCGAGCGCGTCGATCAGCTCGGCCGCGGTCTTCTGGATCAGCTCGCTCACTGCTCGTCCCCCAAGATCCGCGGCACCGAGAATCGCTGGTCCTCGACCGCAGGCGCTCCGGAGAGCGCCTGCTCCGGCGTCAGGCTCGGGGTCACGACGTCCTCACGGAAGACGTTGGTCAGCGGAAGCGGGTGGGAGGTGGCAGGCACGTCGTCGCCGGCAAGCCCCTGGATCGAGGCGACGGACTCGAGGATCACCTGCAGCTGCGGGGCAAGGTGATCGAGCTCGGCGTCGCTGAGGTCGATGCGGGCGAGGTCGGCCAGGTGCGCGACCTCGTCGCGGGTGATTTCTGGCATGCCGCACATCCTAGGCGGCAGAACCCCCAACTCTCATCTCGGTGACCCACCGGTGTTGCCACCTCAGAATGTTAGCAACTAACATTAGGAGCATGGTCACTCCCAAGTCGCTTCGCACCAGGGCTCGGATCCTCGATGTGGCTCTGGATCTGTTCGAGCATCAGGGGTACGACATGACCACCGTGAACGAGATCGCCGAAGCCGCCGGTATCACGCAGATGACCTTCTTCCGGCACTTCCCCACCAAGGACGCGGTGCTGGTCACCGACCCCTACGATCCGCTCATCGCCGAGGCAGTCGGGGCGCAGCCTCTCGACCTGCCGCCGCTCCAGCGGGTCCGACTGGGCTTCCTCAGCATTGTCTCCGGCATCGCCTCCGTCGAGGACGCCACAGCCCGCCGACGCGTCGCGATCGTCGCTCGTCACCCGAGCCTGCGGGCAGCAGTCAACGCGTCCACCCAAGACACACAGGACGCGATCGTCGAGCGGCTGACCGCTGACGGTGCGCCCCGCCTGGACGCCGTGATCGCGACTGCGGCCGTCCTCGGTGCGGTGACCGCGGCGCTGCTTTCCTGGGCGGACCCGGACGGCATCACGCTCGACGAGGACGCTTCGCTGGAGGATCTCGTGCGCCACGCCCTCGACCAACTCACCCCGACCTCCACCGGGCTGATCACTGGCGAGCGACCATGACAGCGCTGCTCCTCGACTCGGTCAGCCACGATTTCAGCACCCGTCGAGCACCCTGGCGCAGACGACGTACGACCGCGACCGGCCCGGCCGTGGACAACCTCTCCCTGCACGTGGACCACGGCGAGGTGGTCGCGATGATCGGCCTCAACGGCGCGGGCAAGACGACCGCGCTGCGCGCGCTGACCGGCAGGCTCCGCCCCGACTCCGGAACCGCGGAGATCCTCGGCCATGACGCCGCAGAGCTGCCTCCGAGCGTCGCGGCACAGTTCGGGCACGTGGTCGATGCACCGCTCGTCTTCGCGGATCTCACCGTGACGGAGAACCTACGGGCCGCCGCGAGACTGCACGGCTGCCCCGTGGGTCACATCGAGGATCTGGTCGGCGACACCAGGAGACAGCTCGCTCTGGATGCCTGGGCGGACGTCCGCGCACGCGCCCTCTCGCAGGGCAACCGGCAGCGTCTCGGCATCGGAAGCGCGACGATCCACTCTCCGCGCGCGCTGGTCCTCGACGAGCCCACCAGCGCCCTGGACCCGCGCGGCGTGGTGATCGTGCGGCAGCTGGTGCGGGACCTGGCCGCACAGGGCACGGCCGTCCTGGTCAGCAGTCACCATCTCGACGAGGTGTCCCGGGTCGCGGACCGCATCGTCGCCGTCCACGCCGGTCGTGTGGTCGAGAACTTCGACCCCAGTGGCCCCGATCTCGAGTCGCGCTTCTTCGCGAGCGTGCTCGCGGCCGAACGCGAGGTGCCCCGAGCCGACAGAACAGGAGAAGAAGCATGATTCCCGGCCTTGGAGCAGCCCTCCAAGTGGAAGCGCTGCTGCTGCGCCGCTCGGTGGTCCTCTGGATCGCCCTTCCGGTGCTGGCCGGGCTCGTCCCGGGCGGCAGCTTCGGCGCCGTGGCCCTGGCGCGCTCCGGCTACGGAGACGGCGCCGCCGCGGCGAAGCTGGCGCCGTACGCCGCCGGCGAGCCCGGCACCACGGTCATGGTGGCGCTCGCCCAGATCCTCAGCGTCGCCGTGCTCACCGCCGGAGGGTTCGCGACGGCGTGGGCATTCGGGCAGCCCTTCGCCGACGGCACCGCCGGTGCGTCCTTCGGGCTGACGGTGCCGCGTACGACGATCGCCCTGGCTCGCTGTCTGGCGCTCGTCGCGACTCTCGCGACCGCCGTTCTCGCCGCGACGCTCGTCGGCCTGGCTCTCGCAGCGCTGGGAGGAGCGATCCTCCCGGAAGGGCCACCGAGCACCGGCCCCGGACTCGGACGGGCCACCTTTACCGCCCTCACCGCCGGCCTGCTCGGCATCGGACTGGCTCTTCCGCTCGCGTGGGTCGCCACGGTCACCCGCAGCGCCTTCGGCACGATCGGCGTACTCGTAGCCCTCATCGCCACCACGCAGGTCATCGTCCTTCTGGGCGCCGGCTCCTGGTTCCCGTACGCCGCGTCGTCCCTGTGGACCGGAATGGGCGGGACGGAAGCAGCCTCAGCCGTCGGCCTGCCCCAGCTGGCGCTGACCGCTGCCGTCGGCCCGACTGCCGTGGTCGCTGTCGTACACGCCTGGCGACACCTCACCGACGTGTGACCCGCCGGGCCGGCGAACGACTCCTACCGGTCCTTGTCCGGCCCGCCACGAGAGGGCTTGTCGGTCGGCCGTCCCCCGGTCGTGGGCCGGTCGGAGGCCGCCTGGGTCGGGTCGGTGCCGCGGCTGGGCTCCGCGGACGGCGTCGGTTCGGCGGTTCGTGTCGGTCGGGGCGTCGCTGTCTCGACGTCCCGGCTCGGTGTCGTCCGCGGCGTCGGGGTCGGGGTCGGCGCGACGGCCGGTTCCTCGTCCGCATCCCGGGCATCACCCGGAGCAGGTGCCCGCTCGTCCCGCTTCTCCTCGGTGTCGGCCTTCTCCAGCGCACCGTGGACGTCGCCGACCCGGGGCACCTCCGGGCTGCCGACCGGAGCCGCCACCGCGACCATCCCTGCCAGGATGACTGCCGAGAAGGCCAGCACGAGCCCGCCCCGGCGGGCGGCCGGAGCCGCCGCGCTCCAGGCCCAGATCCGTTCCCGGCGGCGGCGCAGGTCTGCGGGCAGGTCGCTGCGGATCGCGGCCCAGCTGTTGATC
This sequence comes from Nocardioides sp. CCNWLW239, assembly GCF_037137035.1. NCBI lineage: Bacteria > Bacillati > Actinomycetota > Actinomycetes > Propionibacteriales > Nocardioidaceae > Nocardioides > Nocardioides sp. CCNWLW239. The sequence goes on from NZ_JBBBNW010000006.1 coordinate 267,947, forward strand.
GGGGCCAGCGCGTAGCCGAACCCCTGGAAGCCGAGCAGAGCCGCGACGGCGACCCCGGTCGCCCCGCCGGCGACGGCCACGGGGATCGCCACGACCAGGCAGACCGCGGCCGCGACCGACTCGGCGAGGTTGCCTCGCACCACGTCGCGCAGCCGCGGGCGGCGGCCCTTGATCTTCGGCGTACGCAGGAAGGTGCCCTCACGCGAGACCAGCCCGAGCCAGGAGGCGCGTGCGACGGTCACCCCGAGCGCCAGCCACAGCCCGAACGCACCGAGCGCATCCCGCCACGAGGCCCCGCTCCTCAGCCGGACCAGCGCGATCGAGCGAGCCGCGCCGAAGAGCACCAGCGCGACCGTGGCGAACAGCAGAAGGCCGGAGAGGCGGCGTACGACCAGGCCGTCGCCCAGCATCAGGTCGAGCGCGCCCGTGATGAGGAACAGGGTGAACAGCGCACCCGCGAGGTCGCCGAACCACTGCAGCCCACCGACGAGGTAGGCCCAGCGCTGCGCGAGGGTCATCTGGTTGTCCTCGGTGCGAGGGCCCGGCAGCAGCGAGCGCCAGTGCATCCGCAGGATCTGGATGCCGCCGAAGCACCACCGGAAGCGCTGCTTCTTGAGCGTCTCGAAGGTCAGCGGCATGACTCCGTGACCGTAGGACCGGTCGACATGCATGCCGTTGTAGCCCATCTTCAGCAGCCGTAGCGAGAGCTCGGCGTCCTCGGTGATGCACCACTCGTCCCACCCGCCGGAATCGACCAGGGCGGAGGCGCGGATCAGTCCCATGGTGCCGCCGAAGATGGCGCCGTTGCGCTCGTTGCGCGAGACCTGGCTGACGTCGAAGAAGTAGCCGTAGGAGTGGTAGAGCCGGCGGAAGTAGCCCGAGACGTCCCAGTCGCGGTAGTCCTGGGGCGTTTGCACGAAGGCCACCGACTCGTCGCTGAACAGCGGTGCGTTGTGGGCCAGGAAGTCGGGCGCCACGTGATAGTCGGCGTCGACGATCCCGACGACCTCGGTGCGTGGGTTCATCCTGGTCAACGCGTAGTTGAGCGCACCGGACTTGAACCCCGGCCAGTTGGCCAGATGGATGAAGGTGACCCCGTCGTACTGCTCGCAGAACTCCTGCACCGGCTGCCACAGCGCGGGATCGTCGGTGTTGTTGTCGATGACCAGGATCTCGTACGCGTCGTAGTCCAGCTCCAGCATCCGCTGGAGCGTCTCGATGACCATCTCGGGCGGCTCGTTGTGGGTCGGCACGTGCAGACTCACGAACGGCCGGTGCCACCCCGGGTGGTACTCGCCGCGGATCGGCCACCCACGCCAGCGGCGCCGGGCGAGCACATCGACCATCTCCCACAGATAGCCCACGCCGATCACGAAGACGAAGACCTCCAGCAACCACAGCAGGCCCGACAGCGTCGTCGTCCAGATGCCGGGGTGGACGGTGACCGTCCACAGCCCGACGTAGGTGAGGTAGAGCAGTCCGACGTCGATGGTGAGCGCCCAGGCGACCAGTCCGCGTACGTCCCAGTCCCGCACCGCAGTCAGCCACGCCAGCAGCGACGCACCGAGGACGACACCTCCGATCGCCGCCCGGATCACGTCCTGCCCGAGCAGCAGGCCGACCCCGAGAGCTGCCGCCCCGGTGACGGCAGCTGCGAGGCCAGCCGTGCCGGCAGTGAGGGAGCCCGCAGGAGGCGTACGGATCAGGAACAACAGCACGGTCGCCGGGACCAGCATGACCGCGGCGACCGTGAGAAGCGGGGGAAGAGCGTCGAGCACGGCGACACACTATGGGGGGTATCTCCTCCCTGCGTCCAGACGCCCCCACCCCGAGAGGTCGATTTCTGACGCCGAGGGGTCGATAGCCGAACCCGCGGTTCAAGAATCGACCCCTCGGCGCCGATAACTGACTACTCGGCGTCAGAAACTGACGTCTCGGCGGGGCCGTTTTCGAGGAGGGCCTTGAAGTCGTCCTCGGTCAGGATCTTGAGGCCCAGTTCTTCGGCTTTGGCCGCTTTGGAACCGGCGTTGTCGCCCACCACGACGTAGTCGGTCTTCTTGGAGACCGATCCGGCGGCCTTGCCGCCGCGGGCGATGATCGCCTCTTTGGCGCCGTCGCGGGAGAAGTCCTCCAGAGATCCGGTGACGACGATGGTCAGGCCCTCGAGGGTCCTCGCCACCGACTCGTCGCGCTCGTCCTCGAGGGAGACCCCGGCCGTACGCCATTTCTCGACGATCTCCTGGTGCCAGTCGACCTGGCGCCACTCGACGATGGCCTCGGCGATGATCCCGCCGACGCCCTCGGTGGCGGCCAGCTCCTCCTGGGAGGCGGCCCAGATCGCGTCGAGGGAGCCGAACTCGGTGGCCAGCGCGCGGGCCGCAGAGGGACCGACGTGGCGGATCGACAACGCGACCAGCACCCGCCACAGCGGGACCTGCTTGCGTTCCTCGAGGTTGCGCAGCAGGCCCAGGGCGTTGGCGTTGAGCACGCGGTCGCCGGCGCCCGCCTCCTTCTCGGCCTTCTTCGCGGCCCGGGTGAAGAACGCCGTGGTGGCGAGCTTGGCCTCGTCGAGCGCGAAGATGTCGCCTTCGTTGGTGATCACCTCGGCAGCCAGCAGCGCGTCGGCAGCCTCGTAGCCCATCCCCTCGATGTCGAAGGCTCCGCGTCCGGAGGCGAAGAAGACCCGCTCCCGCACCTGGGCCGGGCAGCCGCGGTGGTTGGGGCAGCGCAGGTCCTTGTCACCCTCCTTCTGCTCGGCGAGCGTGGTGCCGCACGCCGGGCACTCGGTGGGCATCACCCACTCCGGCAGTCCCTCGGGGCGCAGCGGCAGCACCGGTCCGAGGATCTCGGGGATCACGTCGCCGGCCTTGCGCAGGATGATGGTGTCGCCGGGCCGCACGTCCTTGCGCTTCACCTCGTGGGCGTTGTGCAGGGTCGCGCGCTCGACGGTCGACCCCGCGACCTTGGTGGGTTCCATGACGCCGAAGGGCGTGACCCGTCCGGTGCGGCCGACGCCGACGTCGATGGCGAGCAGCTTCGCGTTGACCTCCTCGGGCGGGTATTTGAAAGCGATCGCCCACCGTGGCGCGCGGGAGGTGGAACCCAGACGGCGCTGCAGCGAGATGTCGTCGACCTTGATCACGACGCCGTCGATCTCGTGCTCGGTGACGTCGTGACGGTGCTCGCCGAAGTAGCCGATGAACTCCTCGACCTCCTCGAGCGTCTTGAGCACCTTGACCCGGTTGGAGGTGGGCAGACCCCACGCCTTCAACGCGTCGTACGCATGCGACTGGGCGACCGGCTGGAAACCCTCCCGGGCCCCGATGCCGTGGCAGACCATGCCGAGCTCGCGGCTCGCGGTCACCCGCGGGTCCTTCTGGCGCAGGGACCCGGCGGCGGAGTTGCGCGGGTTGGCGAACATCGGCTTGCCCGCCTCGACCAAGGACGCGTTGAGCTTGTCGAAGGCCTCGATGGACAGGAACACCTCCCCGCGCACCTCGACCAGGTCGGGCACCGGGAACTCGTCGGTGCCGCTGAGCCGGTGCGGGATCGACCTGATGGTGCGTACGTTCGGGGTGACGTCCTCCCCCGTGCGGCCGTCGCCGCGGGTCAGCGCCCGGACCAAGCGGCCCTTCTCGTAGAGCAGGTTGATGGCGAGACCGTCGACCTTGAGCTCGCACAGCAGCTCGGCCTGGCCGGCCCCGTCCTTGGCGATCCGCGCGTACCAGCCCGCGAGCTCCTCGTAGGAGAAGACGTTGTCGAGCGACTCCATCCGCTGCAGGTGGTCGACCGCGGTGAACTCCGTCGAGAACGTGCCGCCGACCTTCTGGGTCGGCGAGTCGGGCGTACGCAGCTCGGGGAACTGCTCCTCGAGCTGGTTGATCCGACGCCACTTCTGGTCGTAGTCCGCATCCGAGAGCACCGGATCGTCGAGGACGAAGTAGCGGTAGCGAGCGTCCTCGATCTGCTCGGCGAGCTCCTGGTGCTCGCTCTTCTGCTCAGGTCCGGCCTCGGCGGTCACGTCATCGTTCACAGGCACCATCTTGCCTGTTCCCGCCGACATTTTCCGGCCCGGAGGACGTGCAACACGGACGACATACCCTCCCGGGCGTTTTCGGCGTTTGACCGGCCCGAACACCACTCGTCGGACTCAATATCGACGCAAGCGATCAACACCTGGGTGACGCGGCTCACGATCCAGGGTAAACCGGGCTACCTTCCACCCGCGTCGGCTGAGGCGGGCCGACATCCAGCACCCCCAGCCCCCAGTGACCGCCTTTGTGAGGTCTGCAGTGTTCTCTCGGCTCGCGGTGACGCTGTTGACAGCGCTCACGATCCTGCTGGCGCCGGTCGGCGCCACTCATGCGCTCGGCCTGGGCAGCGCGTTCTCGAACGCCGAGGTCGAGGTCTCGATCGTCTCGCAGTCCAAGAGCGGCGTGGTCCTCGACGTGCACGGCACCGACTACACGGGCCGCGACCCGGGCATCGAGATCGCGCTCAACCCGGCAGGATTCCGCGGCTCCGGCACCAGGAGCACGTTCATCAAGTCGGTGGTCCACAATCCCGCGGACCCCGACGACTGGACCTACCGGTTCACCCTCGACGCGGCCCAGGTCGCCGCGCTCGACCCCGACACCGACTACCAGATCATGACGATGCGCGCCGAGGGGCGCGACGTCTTCGACTCGTCCGACTCGAGGTACGCAGGGGTCCCCTTCGACTTCGGCGCGCTCTCCCAGCCGCCCAGCTCTCCGGATGCCGAGGAGCCCTCGTCCGGCACCGGCTCCTCGGACGGCTCGGACTCTGGTTCGGGCGCCGGTTCCGGCTCTGGTTCCGGCTCCGGCAGTGATACGTCCCCTGGCCGAACCACCGATGGCGACTCCAACGCCGGTTCCGGCGCCGGCGAGAAGCCGCGTAAGAAGGCGTCCGAGAAGCCGTGGACCGCACCCGAGGAGCCGCCGACGGCGAAAGGGCTGGAGCTCACCGGCCTGGGCGAGGCCGCCGTCGACGCCGACGAGGTGATCCACGCCCGGGCCTCCGGCTTCAAGCCGCACGAGACCGGCATCAAGGTCGTCGTCTACTCCACGCCCCTGGTCCTCTCGACCGACGTCAAGGCCAACGGCCGCGGCGTCGCGAAATGGTCGGGGCGGCTCCCCAAGGACATCGGGCTGGGCAAGCACACCCTGACCTTCCAGGGCTCGGTGAACCGCGGCATCCGCTTCGTCGTCACCGGCACCCCCAGCGACGGCGAGTGCGTCCAGAGCGGCTGCGCTCCGGCGACAGCGGCTATCAAGAAGTCGGCGCCGGCCGAGGAGGGCGGCGTCGGCCCGCTCACCTGGATCATCGTCGCGACGATGATCGTCCTGGCCCTGGCGGCCAGCGCCATCGCGCTGATGTCCGGGCGCCGCAAACGCGACCGGGAGTGGGACGATCCGGCCGGCGCCCAGGCCCGGCCCCGCTACCCGTCGGACCCCTACTACGCCTCCGAGCCCTACCCGACCCGCCAGCCGCCGATACGCCAGCCCCAGCCCCGGGACGAGACTCCGCTCCCGCGCCGGCTGCCGCCGGGCCAGCAACCGGCCCAGCACCTGGACCAGCAGCCGGCCCAGCATCTCCAGAGCCCGCGCCAGCGTGATCAGCGCCAGCCTGGTCCACGTCAGCCGAGCCACCGCCAACCGGTTCCTCAGCCCGTGGCCTCACAGCCCGCTGCTCCCCCGCAGCCCGCGCACCGTCAGCCGCGTCCGCCGGAGTCCTTCGCTCCGCCGAGCCAGCGGAGCCCAGCCTTCAACGATCAGGTCTACAACGACCAGGTCTACAACGAGCAGGCCTACGAGGACCGGCCCTACGTGGGCCAGCGGATCGCCGGACGCTGACCGCCCTCAGCCGACCAGCGACTCACCGCGACGAGCACTCTCGGCGGAGACCGTCGGCCACAGAGTCTCCAGCGCGCCCTCGAGTCCGGTGAGGACCGGGTCGAGGTCGTCCCCGGGGAACGGGGCGGGCGCCTCCTGGCGTACGACCGCGCAGAACGCTCTTTGGTCCCCCTCCGCCGGGTGGCAGCGAACGGTCTCGGCCGATCCTTCGGTCCAGCCGTCGTAGCCGTCGGTGTCGCCCTTCGAGCAGGTGAGCGCCTTGGGGCACTTCCGCTGCGCCGCCGGCAGGTTCGGAGCGTGGATCGCGGTGATGGTGCTGCCGTCGGGGCGGGTGCCGACGACACCGATCGCGCCCTTGCCGTAGGTGGAGACGTCGGCCTTCGCGAAGGAGTCGATGTCGGCGTACGCCTTGGTCTCGAGGAGCTCCGCAGCGATCGCGCCGGCGGTCAGCGCGACCTCGTTGTCGCCGTTGGCACCCTCCGAGGGGAAGCCGCTGACCTGCGCCTTCGTCATCTTCGCGGTCGTCTTCGTGCCGAGGCGCGGGTCGGTGACCAGGGCGACGAGGTCGCCCACGCTGACCTCGAGGTCGAGCTTGCGGGGGTCTGCGGTGATCTTCTCGCCGAGATAGGCGGCCCGGCGCTCCTCTCCCCCGGCCTGGTAGGAGGCCATCACCTGGCCCGGGGTGCCATCGCTGGCGAGGTCCCAGCCGACGGTGGTGGTGCCGGCCTCGGTCTTCACCTCGACACAGCCCGACATCCCCTCGCGGCACCAGGTCGAGAGCAGGTCGTCGTCGACCGCGCCTGCCTTGACCTCCAGCGAGCGGTCGTCTCCCCACATCAGGACGGTGCCGACCTCGTCCTGCTCGAAGTAGTCGTCGCCGCCGTCGAACTCCTCCGGCACGACGCGAGCATGCTGGAGCGCGATCGCCGCGAGCGCCTCAGGGGTCGCGGGCTGGTTGCCCGGCTTCAGGTCGGCCGGGTCGATGCTCACCGAAGGCGCCGGGGTGGGCTTCTCGCTGGCCCCGTCGTCTGCCTCCGTCGCGCTGCTGCCACAGCCTGCCAGCAGAAATGCCACCGCCAGCAGTGCCGTCCATCGTCGTGTCATGGGCGAAATCTACGCCAGGTGACGGGCGCTCTCGGTGAGGATTCGAAGGACGGTGCGGGCCCACCGCCAGTCTGCGCCGGCGAGGCCGCACGCGGGCGTCAGCACGATGTCGTACGCAGCGTCCAGCCCGAGCATGTCGAGCCAGCGCTCCACGGCCTCGGTGACCGTCTTGTCGGTGGGCGCGCTGCCCGCCGGTCCGAGCGCGGGCGCCACGCCGAGCGCCATCGTGTCGCCGGCCTCCAGGGCCGTGGCCAGGTCGTCGTGGTCGGCGGCGGTCAGCTGGGTCAGATCGACGCTGATGCCCATCGCACCGGCCTTGCGGAGCAGGTCCAGCGGCGTTCCCGGCGCGCACGAGTGCACCCACGGGATCGCGCCCTCCTCGGCGATCGCGCCGAGGACCCACTCCAGCGACTGGGAGGCCTCGGGGAGGTCGATGCTGCGGTGCTTGCCGAAACCCGAGGCGGTCGGCACCTGGGCGTTGAGCACGGCGCTGAGCGCGGGCTCGTCGACCTGGACGACCAGGGTGTCCGCGCCGGGGAGGCGGCGGCGTACGTCTCGGATGTGGGTGCGTACGCCCTCGGCCAGCGCCTGCGCGAGGTCGCGCCGCGCGCCGTGGTCGGCGAGCAGCTTGTCGCCGCGCGGCCGCTCGACGGTCGCGGCCAGGGTCCACGGCCCGGCGATCTGGATCTTGAACGCGCCGCCACCGGAGACGAGCGGAGCGTCCTGGACCAGCTCCTCGACGGTGTCGAGGTCCTGGGCGAGCAGGCTGCGGGCCCGGCGATGGTCGACCCCGGCGGAGCCGGAGGTGCCGGTCAACCGCCAACCGGCCGGCTGCAGGTCGGCATCGAGTCCGTCGAGGACAGCCAGCGCCCGACCGGTCATGTTCGCGATCGCGCCGCGTGCGGGCAGCTCGGGAAGATGCGGGAGATCCTGGAGCTCACCGAGCACGATGCGGGCCGCCTCCGCGTAGTCCTCGCCAGGCAGCGACCCGACCCCGGTCGCCCTCACGCGCGGGCCACCCGCCGCGTGGCGGAGATCGTGGCCGACCCGACGACTCGGGTGCCGTCGTAGATCACCGCGGCCTGGCCCGGCGCGATGCCGTAGGCCGGGTCGAGCAGCTCGATCTCGACGTCATCGCCGGTCACGGTCACCCGGGCACGGTGCTCGTCGCCGTGGGCGCGCAGCTGGACGGTGCCCTCGAGCACACCCTCCGGCGCCCGCCCGGCCCAGCGCGGCCGGATCCCGGAGAGCCCGTCGACGGCGAGATGCTCACGAGGTCCCACGGTGACGGTGCCGGAGACCGGTTCGATGTCGAGCACGAACCGGGGCTTGCCGTCGGGGGCGGGCTTGCCGAGGCGGAGGCCCTTGCGCTGCCCGATGGTGTAGGCATAGGTCCCCTGGTGCTCGCCGAGCACCTCGCCGGACTCGTCGACGATCGGCCCGGACTCGTTGGGCGCGCGGTCGCCCAGCTTCTCGCGCAGCCAGCCGGCGTTGTCGCCGTCGGCGACGAAGCAGATGTCGTGGGAGTCGGGCTTGTCGGCCACGAGCAGGCCGCGGCGGGCCGCCTCCTCGCGTACGAGCGGCTTGGGAGTGTCGCCGAGCGGGAACAGCGAGTGGCGCAGCTGGTCCTGGTCGAGCACTCCGAGCACGTAGGACTGGTCCTTGCCGCCGTCGACTGCACGGTGAAGCTCGACCAGCCCGTCGGCGTCTTCACGAAGCGTCGCGTAGTGGCCGGTCGCGACCGCGTCGAACCCGAGCGCGAGCGCCCGGTCGAGGACGGCGGCGAACTTGATCTTCTCGTTGCAGCGCAGGCAGGGGTTGGGGGTGCGCCCCTCGGCGTACTCCGACATGAAGTCCTCGACCACGTCCTCGTGGAAGCGGTCGGAGAGGTCCCACACGTAGAACGGGATGCCGATCACGTCGGCGGCACGGCGGGCGTCGTTGGAGTCCTCGATCGTGCAGCATCCCCGAGCGCCGGAGCGGTAGGACGCCGGGTTGCGGGAGAGGGCCAGGTGGACGCCGGTGACGTCGTGGCCCGCTTCCTTCGCGCGAGCGGCGGCGACGGCGGAGTCCACGCCCCCGGACATGGCGGCGACGACTCTCATCGGTTCAGTCCTGCCGCGCGGCCGCGCTCCACGGCCGGACCGATCGCCGCGACGAGCCGGTCCACGTCCTCGTCCGTCGTGGTGTGGCCGAGCGAGAAGCGCAGCGAAGATCGCGCCTGCTCGTCGGACTGGCCCATGGCGAGGAGTACATGAGAGGCCTGAGGTACGCCGGCAGAGCAGGCCGCACCGGTCGAGCACTCGACCCCGGCGGCGTCGAGCAGCATCAGCAGCGAGTCGCCCTCGCATCCCGGGAAGGCGATCTGGGCGTTGTTGGGCAGCCGGTAGCGGCCCAGCGGCTCCAGCGGCGGGCCGTTGAGGTGGGAATCCGGAACGGCGGCGAGCACCTGCTCGACCAGCCGGTCGCGCAGCGCGCCGACCCTGGTCGCGTACGCCTCCTGCTCCTTGACCGCGAGCTCGACCGCCGCCGCGAAGCCGGCGATGGCAGCGGTCGCGTGGGTGCCGCTGCGTACGTCTCTCTCCTGGCCGCCGCCGTGGACGAGCGCGGTGAGCTCGAGCTCGCGACGCACGACCAGCGCGCCCGCACCGACGGGGCCGCCGAGCTTGTGACCGGTCAGAGAGAGCGCGTCGACGCCGCTGGTCGCGAAGTCGACCGGGACCGCGCCGACGGCCTGGACGGCGTCGGTGTGGACCGGGATCCCGTGCTCGGCGGCGAGCGCGGCGATCTCGGGGGCGGGCTGCAGCGTGCCGACCTCGTTGTTGGCCCACATCACCGAGATGACGGCGACGGAGCCCGGGTCGCGCTCGACGGCCGCCTTCATCGCCGCGAGGTCGATGCGGCCGGTCTCGTCGCACGGCACCAGCTCGATCTGGGCTCCCTCGGTCGCCTCCAGCCAGTGCAACGGGTCGAGGACAGCGTGGTGCTCGACGGTCGAGGACAGGATCCGGGTGCGCGCCGGGTCCTGGCTGCGGCGAGCCCAGAAGGCTCCCTTGAGCGCGAGGTTGTCGGCCTCGGTGCCGCCGGAGGTGAAGACGACCTCGCCCGGCCGGGACCCGAGCGCCGCGGCGATCCGTTCGCGCGACTCCTCCAGCACCCGGCGCGCGCGGCGGCCTGATGCGTGCAGCGAGCTCGCGTTGCCGACCAGCGCCAGCTCCGCGGTCATCGCCTCGATCGCCGCCGGCGCCATGGGCGTGGTGGCGGCGTGGTCCAGATAGACGGTCCGGGGATTCATCGTCTACCAAGGGTACGGCGCACCCGGTCCACCCCACGAACCGCGGGCACCACGGGTGGACCGCGCTCAGGCCGCGGCGATCGCACAGCCGATCAGCACGGTCCGGATGAGCTGCTCGGTCGCGTCCTCGACCAGCTGGTAACCCTGCGCCACCGCCGCCGACAACGGCATCGGCACGTTGAGGATCGAGGTGTACGAGCCGATCCCCACCTCGTGCACGCCGTCGGCGCCCTCGCCCACGCTGCCGGCCAGCGCGAGCACCGGCGTGCCCTGCCGCTTGGCGCGACGGGCGACCTCGGCCGGGATCTTGCCGCGCGGGGTCTGGAAGTCGATCGCGCCCTCGGCGGTGATCACCAGGTCTGCCGCGGCGATCAGCCCGTCGAGGTCGACGTGGTCGAACATCACCTCGAACCTCGGCAGCAGCCTCGCGCCGAGACCCCCGGCCAGCCCGGCGCCGAGCCCGCCGGAGGCACCGGTCCCGGCGCCCGTACGCAGGTCGACGGAGCGACCCGGGTGACCGTCACGCTCGAGGACACCCGCCCAGACGCTCAGCGCCCGGTCGAGCTGCTCGACCTGCTCCGGCGTCGCTCCCTTCTGCGGTCCGAACACCCTGGCCACGCCGTCGGTGCCGGTGAGCACGTTGTGCGGGTTGCAGGCGACCAGGATCTCGGCATCGGCCAGCCGGGGGTCGAGCCCGTCGAGATCGAGGCGATCGGCCCGGTCGAGGGCGGCGCCGCCTCGCGCCAGCTCCTGCCCGGCGGCGTCGACGATGCGTGCGCCCAGCGCCTGGAGCGCACCGGCGCCGCCGTCGCAGGTGCCGGAGTCGCCGCAGCCGACCAGGATCCGCTCGGCGCCTTCGTCCAGGGCAGCCAGGATCAGCTCCCCCACGCCGTACGTCGTCGTCGCGGCCGGGTCGCGATGGCCGTGCGGCACCAGGGAGAGGCCCGCGACGGCGGCCATCTCGACCACCGCCGTACGCGGCCCGTCGCCACCGAGGACGGCGATGTGGCTGGGTACGGGGTCGCCGATCGGGCCGGTGGCGGCGACCGGGACGAGGTGGCCGGCGGTGGCCGCAGCGAGGGCGGCCGCGGAGCCTTCGCCGCCGTCGACCAGCGGAGCCAGGTCGATCCGGGCGCCGGGGAGGGCGCGGCGTACGCCTGCTCCGATCGCCTCGGCGACCTCGTCGGCCGAGAGGCTCTCCTTGAAGCCGCTCGGGGCGACCAGGATGCGTTGCGGGACAGGGATGGTCATGACGTACTCCTCGGGGTGGGACGGTGGGGTCGGTTGAGCTGCGTGGTCAGGTGAGGGGGTCAGGTGAGCGGGAGCCCGAGGTGCGGCCAGACCCACAGGGCGAAGGCGAGCACCAGCACGGCGTGCAGCGGCATCAGGACACGGGAGAGCCGGAGCAGGTCGGTGCGGTCGTAGGTGTCGATGCCGTCGATACGGGCGAAGACCGCCACCGGCTTGGCCGAGGCCGGGAGGGTGTGGCAGAAGCCGGCTGCGGCGGTCGAGGCGAAGGCAGCGGCAGCGGGGGCGAGACCGGCCGCCGGGGCAAGCGCCACCACGATCGGGACGAGCACCGAGGAACGCGCCGAACGGGACTGCACCACCAGGTGCAGCAGCGTGGAGAGCACCACGACGACGGCCAGGAAGACGACCGGCGGGGCGGCGCTGAGCGGCTCCAGCACGAGCCCGGCGAGCCAGGCGGCCGCTCCGGAGTCGACCAGCGCGGCGCCGAGCGCGAGGGTGGCAGCGAGGAAGACCAGCAGGCTCCACGGCACCTCCTTCAACGCCGGCCCGACCTCGATCACACCGTGTCGCGGAGCCGCGACGGCGAGGGCACCGAGGAGCGCCACGACCGCCGGGGAGATGCCGTGCAACGGCTCGCTGATCCACAGGGCGACGGCCGCCGAGAGCACGAGCAAGGCACGGAGCTGGAGCCTCGTGAGCGGCCCCGTGAGGCCGTCACCGGAGAAGTCCTCCGGCGCGATCCGGACCGCGGTCGAGCGGTCTCCCGGGTCGGTGAACATCCACAGCAGCAGCTCGGCGGCCAAGTGGGAGGAGACCACGGCCAGCGGAAGACCCAGCAGCATCCAGCCGACGTACCCGATGCCGGTGCCGGTCACCGTGGCCAGCACCTGGCTGGTCAGCAGATGGGCGCCGGCACCCAGCAGGGAGCCGACCGCGGAGAGCAGGATGACGGTCGGGAACAGCAGCGCGAGGGTCTTGACCAGCCGCTCGCGGGGACCGAGGACGGCGGCGAGGGCCACGAAGACCGGCACGGCGAGCGCCGCCCGCGCGGAGGTGGACGGCACGACGTACGCCGTCAGGACCAGTCCCACGGTCAGCAGGTGCACCAGCTGGCGGGGGTTCCTGGCGCGGACGGCCAGGGCCACCGCTGTCCGGGTCGCGAGCCCGGTGCGGGCGACCCCGGCCGCCATCACGAACGCGCCGAGCATCAGCCAGACCAGCTCGCTGCCCAAGGCGGCGAAGAGTTCCTCCGCCGGGAGCACGCCGACCAGGATCAGCGCGAGGACCGCTGCCAGCGAGACGTACGTGTCGTCGAGCCCGCTCCCGACCCAGGCCCACACCGCCGCACCGAAGACCACCAGGGTCAGCAGGGCCGGGACGCTCGGCGGGTCGGCGTTGCGGAAGCCCGCGTTCCAGGCGTACGTCCCAACCACCGCCACCACCACGGCCCCTGCGACGACCTGTGCCGTGCTGCCCATCCGGTCGACCCCCGACATGTCTGTGCCCGGGACGTTCCCGAGGACACCGAGGACGATGTCGGCCGCTCGTGAGATCGTGATGATGAGCGGATGAGAGGGTTCTCATCCACCGGAACCGAGGCGCAACCTCGCGTTCATCTCGGATCCTTAGGTTTCGGGCCATGTCCCAGGGATTCCGTGAATACATCGACAACCTGATCACCGAGGGTCACACGATCGGCGAGGACCACGATGACGATCCGGTGCTCCTGGACCCGGCCGGCAGGGCCGTCGACACCTGGCGCGAGAACTATCCCTACACCGAGCGGATCGCCCGCGAGGTCTACGACGAGCAGAAGTACCTCCTCCAGGTCGAGCTGCTGAAGTTCCAGCGCTGGAACGATCAGGTCGGCGGCAAGCACGTGCTGCTCTTCGAGGGCCGGGACGCGGCCGGCAAGGGCGGCACGATCAAGCGGTTCATGGAGCACCTCAACCCCCGCTATGCCCGCACGGTCGCACTGTCGAAGCCCTCGGACCGGGAGGCGCGGCAGTGGTACTTCCAGCGCTACGTCCAGCACCTGCCCACCGCCGGCGAGATGGTCCTCTTCGACCGGTCCTGGTACAACCGCGCCGGCGTCGAGCGGGTCATGGGCTTCGCATCTGACGACCAGTACGAGCAGTTCATGCACCAGGTGCCGCTCTTCGAGCGGATGCTCGTCGACTCCGGCATCACGCTCACCAAGTTCTGGTTCTCGGTCGCCCGCTCCGAGCAGCGCACCCGTTTCATCATCCGCCAGATCGATCCCGTGCGGCAGTGGAAGCTCTCCCCCATCGACGTGCAGTCCCTCGACAAGTGGGATTCCTACACGGCCGCCAAGGAGGAGATGTTCCGCCGCACCGACACCGACTGGGCCCCCTGGACCACCATCAAGTCCAACGACAAGAAGCGCGCCCGCCTCAACGCGATGCGCTACTTCCTCGCCAACCACGACTACGACGACAAGGACCCCGAGATCGTCGGCACCCCCGACCCGCTCATCGTCCAGCGCGGCATCGACGCCGTCGACGACTGACTGCGGGCGGGGTCAGCTCGGCCACGGCACGCTCACCAAGTGCTCCTCGATGCTGTCCTCGAGCGCTGCGGCGTCGTCGTCCTCGAGAGGAAGAACCGACGCGTACCCCGCGACGAATGCCTTCCGCACCGCGGCCGGGGTCGGGCGCCACTCGTGATACCGAGTTCCGAGAAGGACGGCGGCTCGGGCGAGGTCGTCCACCCGCCGACGGTAGGCCGCTTCCTCCAGATCCAGGACCGCCGCCACCGCCCCGCCCGACCAGAGGATGTTGGCCGACCTGAAGTCGTTGCCCACCAGCTGGGTGCCAGGCGCGGCCGGTTCTTCGGTCGGGACCGCCTTCGGGTAGTCAGCCATCGCGACATGCATCCGCGCGAGCATCTCGCCTGCGGCGTGGACCTGGACGGGGTCGGCGACGTCCAACAGGTCGCCATCGATCACCCGCTGAAGCCCCAGCGAGAAGCCGTCGACCTCGACCTGGAGCTGCCCGTCCCGATCTGCTTGCGGCGCCGAAACAGGTATCCCCCGCTGCTCCAACCACACCGTCAGCCCGGCGATCGCCGCCAGGCGTGCGAACCTCGGTGGCCACATCGACCACTTGGCGATCATCCGGCAGCCGTCAGCGGTGATCCACGCCAGGCAGTTGGCATCGCTGATCACCAGCCGTTCGCAGGCAACCATGCGCAGCCCCCAACGCTCGGCCAGAACCTGCCGGAGCCAGCTGGTCGCATCAGCTGCGGAAGCGAATCCGAACCGCTCAGTCAGCTCTGTGTGTGGATCTGCTGACTCCCAGAGCATGCTGATCGGCGTACGCATCTGCTGGGGTTCTGGCATAGACCAGAGTCAAGCAGGTAGCGGTGGGCGTTGTTTGGCGTCATCGGAGTGCTCCTTCCTCAGTGGTGGCCACCAACCCGATTGAGTTGCATACGGGCCTGGGAATGGATGCTGGAGTCCTCGCGGAATGGTCAGGTGCGGCGTGTGTACCTGATTCGTCCATCCGGCAGCCGCTCATACCCGTAGTTCGGGTCGTGGATGCGGCGATGGTCGCGTGGGCACAGCAGGATCATGTTCGCGAGGTCTGTTCTGCCGCCTTCGGCCCAGGGTTTCAGATGATGCGCCTCGGTCCAGGCCGCTGGTGCATCGCAATCTTCTGCTTGGCAGCACCTGTCTCTGAGTCGTAGCGCCCGGTGCTGGACTGGGTGGGCGAGGCGGGCGGTGCGGCCGAGGTCGAGGACCTCGGAATCGGTGCCGAGTACCACCGGGACCAGATCTGCATTGCATGCCATCTTGCGGGCCTCGGCCGCGGAGATCTTCTCTCCATCAAAGCCGAGGGCAGCGGTACCGAGGTCGTTGCGGAGGTCGTCGATGCTCATCGTGATGAACACCGTGGTCGCATGCCCACCATGCCTCGGGAGCTGGTTGACGTCATAGGTCTCCACGATCCGTGTAAACGCCTGGCCCAGGAGCCGGTCGTACGGGAGGTGGCGGCCCTTGTCGTGGGCCGACCACTTCCGAGGCTGCGCCAGGGAATCGACCATCGTGCGCAACCGGAGCCCGACAGCGCGGGAGACCCGAGCGTGAATGTCGATGGTCCCATCACCGTTGTCACGCGAAGAGAAGAACGTCCGCCGCGCGGCACGCTCCTCCTCCCGCAGCAACGCCTTGGCCTCGGCGGCCTCGAACCGTCCGGGGTCGACCTCGGCCAGGATCCGTTTGCCAATGTTCTTCAACTCGTTCGCGGTGTGCTGGGAGGCGTACTCCACCAGCAGCTTCTCCGCCAAGACCAGGTCCTCGACACTGGCGGCCGGGTCGGCCTCCACCGCGTCCAGGGCGCGGGTGATCACATGGGCTTTGGCCTGGGAGACCACGCCTTCGGCAAGGCCGGCGGCGACGAGGTCGTACTTCGCGACACCGGCAGCCAGTTTGATCTGCGACCGGGCCTCCGCTTTGTCGACGAGCAGTTCGGTCAGCATCCACCCCGAGGCGTCCTTCGCCCCGGTCTCCTCAGCGATATCACCAGCCACAGCAAGCACCCGCAGCTTTAGCGCAGCCTGCTGGGCTTGAAGCTTCTCCAGCCGCTCGAGCAGGTCTTTCTTCTGATCGGTGCGCCAATAGATCGGGTCGGTCGACAACAGGTCCTGGACGGCGTTCTCGATGACGGTCAGGGCGGCGTCGATCGCATCACCGGGGTGGGTGCCCCAGTGGTCGATGTCGCGCCCGAGACTCATCGCAGTTCCTTCCAGGAGTGCGTGCCTGATGCTCGATATTATACGCGACGACACTCCGTGAGGCTACCCGTTTCCGCAGGTCATCCCTGACTTTCGCGGTGAGCGAACAACCTCAGGTTTGGTGACACACCCGGGCCGCCGCCCCGATAACCAGCCAAATCTTTTCTCGACGGGGCCCGGTGTCAAGGACCGCGAAGCGGCCGGCGTAGCCGGCGGCCGAAGGCCGTCCTTTACTCCGGGTGCCGTCGAGAAGACCCTCAAAGAAGGGTCGGCGGCCCACCCCAACCCCACAAGAAGCTTCCCGGCAGGGAGAAGGTTCGCCTCCACCCCAAAGAACCAGTACGTTCGAACCCGATGAAACCCCTGGTCGACGTCCCCTGGCCCCCACCCCCGATCGTCACCGAGCGCCTGATCCTCAGACACACCAAGAACCAGGACAGATCAGGCCTCGCCGAGCTGCTCTCGTCGGAGATCGTGCAGGCCTACCTCGGCGGACCGCAGCACACCCGCGAACAGCTCGAGGAGCTGATCCCGGACGATCCCAACACCAGGCCCGGAATCTTCGCGGTCGAGCGCGCGGGTGAGTTCATCGGCAGGATCACTATCCAGCGCCGGGATCCGGCGTGGCCGCACCACGTACGCGACGAGGGTAACGAGGTCGAGATCGGCTACGAGTTCCATCCGACGTCGTGGGGCGAGGGCATCGCGACCGAGGCGACCCGGGCCGCGCTCGGCTGGATCGCGGAGACGCTCCCCGGCGAGCCGGTGGTCCTCACCACCCAGGTCGCCAACGAGCGCTCGATCCGGCTTGCGCAGCGACTCGGGTTCGTCGAGGTGGAGCGGTTCACCGCGTACGGAGCGGAGCAGTGGTTCGGCCAGCTCGTACGGCCGAGCTAGACGTCGGTCTCCAGGATGTTGGCCGTCCAGAACCCGAGGACGACCGGGAGCAGCAGGCCCCAACTCGGGCTGAGGTCGGCGTATCCGTCAGGCCCCTCGCCGACGACGGCCAACCAGCACAACAGCGACAGGGCCACCCCGACGACCGCCGCCAGCCCGGCGGCGACACGCGCGGCGCCCGCCCGCTGCACCGCGAGGACGAGACCGAGGATCGGTGCGGCCAGCACGAACAGAAGCACGACGTACAGCATGACCGTCAGCCACGCGTAGGAGACCGGAATGTCCCCGGAGGCGTCCTGCACGTCAGCGATCCACTGGATGGTGGCCCAGGCGTTGAGCTGGGTGTCGAGGTCCCCGTCGTCGTCGATGACCCGGACCATCGGTGAGGCGAGAGTTGCGACGACGAGGGCGAGCACACCGAGGAGCTGCGTACGTCGCAACCGCGAGGCGGTCTCCTCGTTCCCGCGCAGCGCCGAGCGAATCAGACCGTCCGAGTTGTTCGTCACGGCCGCAGGTTATCGCTCGGGAGCTCCGAGGTAGGCGACCAGCGCCAGATGATCGGATCCGGGGACCTCGACCGTCTCGGTCGCCAAGGCGACCAGCGCGTCACCGGTGAGCACGTGGTCGATCGCGACCGCCGGTGGAAGAGGTAGGCCGGCGAAGCCCTCGGTCGGCCACGTCGGCTGCCAACCGGCGTTGCTGGCCCGGGCGGCGTCCTGCACGTCTGCGTCGTCGAGCAGCTGCCGGACGGTGTGATGGTCGAGGGACGCGTTGAGGTCCCCGAGGACGAGGTCCGGTTCCTCGGCGGCAGCCTCCTCGATGACCACCTCCTGCTCGGCCGGCCACGAAGCGAGCGTCGGCGGAGCCGGATGGGCGACGAGGACCCGCAGCTCCCCCACGTCAGCCACCCACGATCCCATCGACGTGTCGAGACGCCGCGCCTTCGTGATCGGCTGGTCGGCGAAGAGCATGGTGCCGGTGGTGCCGGGAGCGGCCTCGCCGATTCGGTAGGGCAGCTGGTCCCGCAGTGCCGTCGACAGCCTTCCGAACGCCTCCCCGGTGATCTCCTGCACCGCGAGCACGTTGACCTTGTGGGCACGCACCGCCGCAACCACCTCGTCGGTGTCGCCCCTGCCCTCGAAGAGGTTGGTGGTCATCACGGTCAACGGCTCGCCCGCGCTGGTCGCCCGGGAGCCGGCGTGGAACGGCGCCTGCCAGGCGACGTGCACCGCGAGCAACAGGGCGACCACCCCGGCGACGACCGCGAGCCGGATACGGCTACGACCGGCCGCCAGCCACACCAGGACGAGGACCGCTACCAGACACAGGGCGTACAGCACGACGCCGACGGGAGCGAACGCGGCCAGGCGCACCGCCCGCAGATCCGTGCTCGCCAGCGCCCGGGAGAGCGTGATCGCCAGCGCGGGCAGGCCGCAGACGACCAGCACCCCCCAGGCCAGAACCAGGGGAACCCACCGCGCCCGGTTCATGATGACCGCTCGCTCACGCTGCCACCTCCGTGGCGCAAGCGCCAGAATACGGACGCGGCAGCGTGTTGATCACATGGTTCGCTCGCTGACGCTCGCTCACGCTGCCACCTCCGTAGCGCAAGCGCCAGAATACGGACGCGGCGACGTGTTGATCATTCGCCTGGCGCTCGCTCACAGGACCACCAGGTCGTCGCGGTGGATGACCTCCCGAGCGTACGCAGCGCCAAGGTTGGCCTCGAGATAGCCGGAGGAACGCCCGGCCAGCCGCGGGATCTCGTCGGCATCGTAGTTCACCAGGCCGCGAGCGACGGCCACCCCGGACGGGTCGACGACATCGACGGGATCACCGGCGTGGAACGCCCCGGACGCGCCGGTGATGCCCGCGGCGAGGAGCGAGGCGCCACGACGACTGATCGCGGCGACGGCACCCGCGTCGATGGTGATCGAGCCGACCGGTTCGGTGGCGTGCTGGAGCCACAGCAACCGGGCTGGACGCCGCTTGCCGACCGCATGGAACAGGGTGCCGACCGCCTCGCCCGCCAGCGCGGCCTCCGCCTGGGCGGCCGAGGTCAGCACGACCGGGACACCGTCGTCGACCGCGATCCGGGCGGCCTCCAGCTTGGTCACCATCCCACCGGTGCCGACGCCGGCCGCGCCGGCCTTGCCGATGGTCACCCCGGCGAGGTCGGCCAGCGACGCGACCTCGTCGATGCGGTGCGACCCCGGCTGCGACGGCGGCGCGTCGTAGAGCGCGTCCACGTCGCTGAGCAGCACCAGCAGGTCGGCCTTGACCAGATGAGCCACCAGCGCCGCCAGCCGGTCGTTGTCGCCGAACCGGATCTCGGAGGTGGCCACCGTGTCGTTCTCGTTGACGATCGGCAGCACACCCAGATCGAGCAGCTTCGACAGCGTCGCATCGGCGTTGCGGTAGTGCGCCCGCCGGTTCAGGTCGTCGACAGTGAGCAGCACCTGACCGGCGATGATGCCGTGCCGGGCGAGCTCGTCGGTGTAGCGGTGCACGAGCAGTCCCTGCCCGACGCTCGCCGCCGCCTGCTGCTTGGCCAGCGCCCGCGGCCGCTTGGCCAGCCCCAGCGGCGACAGCCCGGCTGCGATCGCTCCGGAGGAGACCAGCACGACCTCGGCGCCCGTGGCCCGGGTCTTGGCGAGCACGTCGACCAGCGCGCTCACCCGGTCCGGGTCGATGCCGCCTGCGGCCGTCGTCAGTGACGACGACCCGACCTTGACCACGACCCGGCGTGCCCTGGTCACGACCTCGCGCTGCACCGATCCCCCTCGTACGTCAGCCTGTGCTCTCCGCTGCGCCGGATCCTACCGGCGGCGCCGCCGATCGGCCCGCCGGTTTCCGCCGGTCGAGCAGGGGCCGCTACTCGCCCGTGCGCTCGGTCTCCGCCGACGGGTCGTTCTCGGCCCAGTCGCTGTCCGGGTCGTCCTCGCCGCCGATCTCGTACGCCACGGGGCCAGCCCCGTCGCGCAGCCGCCGGGCGACGTCGGCGCGAGCCTCGTACTCTTCCTTGGTCTCCATCCCGGCGTCGATCTCGCGGCGCCGAGCAGCGGCAGGCCGCTCCTCGTAGAAACGCTGGTCCTCGCCGCGGCGGCCGAGCATCTCGGCGCCGGTGTCGATCGAGGGCCGGAAGTCGAAGACGACCGCGTTGGCCGGGTCGCCGATGATGACGGTGTCGCCCTCCTCGGCGCCGAGCTCGACCAGGCGCGTCTCGACGCCGAGCCGGTTGAGGCGGTCGGCGAGGTAGCCGACGGCCTCCTCGTTGTCGAAGTCGGTCTGCCGCACCCAGCGCTCCGGCTGCGGGCCGCGGACGAGGTATTCGCCGTTCTTGGAGACCTTGACCGTGAAGCCGTCCTTGCCCTCGGCACCCGCCGGTCGGAGCACGATCCGGGTCGGGGCGACGACGGGCGCCTCCTTGCGCGAGGCGGCGACCAGGTCGGCCATCGCGTAGATCAGCTGCTGGGTGCCCTCACCCGACGCGGCGGAGATCTCGAAGACGTTCAGGCCGCGCTTCTCGAACTCGCCGATGGTCATCTCGGCGATCTCCCGGCCGTCCGGGACATCGACCTTGTTCAACGCGACCAGCCGCGGCCGGTCCTCGAGGCCGCCGTGGCGGGAGAGCTCGTTCTCGATGACGTCGAGGTCGTCGATCGGGTTGCGGCCCGGCTCGATGCTCGCGGTGTCGATGACATGCACCAGAGCCGCGCAGCGCTCGATGTGGCGCAGGAACTCGTGGCCGAGACCACGACCGTCGGCCGCGCCCTCGATCAGGCCCGGGACGTCGGCGACGGTGAAGGTGGTCTCGCCACCCTTGACGACGCCGAGGTTCGGGACCAGCGTCGTGAACGGGTAGTCGGCGATCTTCGGCCGAGCCCGCGAGATGGCCGCGATCAGCGAGGACTTGCCCGCGCTCGGGAAGCCGACCAGGCCGATGTCGGCGACGACCTTGAGCTCCAGCCCGATCTCTCGCGCCTCGCCCGGCTCACCGAGCAGCGCGAAGCCGGGCGCCTTGCGCTTGGAGGAGGCCAGCGCCGCGTTGCCGAGACCCCCACGACCGCCCTCGGCCACGACCAGCTCGGACCCGGGGCCGACCAGGTCGGCCAGCACGTTGCCCTGCATGTCGGTCACCACGGTGCCGTCGGGGACGGGCAGGACCATGTCGGCGCCGTGGGCGCCGTTCTTGTGGTCGCCGGCGCCCTGACCACCGTTGGGGGCCTTGCGCTTGGGACTGTGGTGGTAGTCGATCAGCGTGGTCACGTCGGGGTCGACGCGCAGGATGATCGACCCGCCCGGGCCGCCGTTGCCGCCGTCGGGGCCGCCCAGCGGCTTGAACTTCTCGCGGTGCACCGACGCCACCCCGTGTCCGCCTCGACCGGCCTCGACGTGGAGGGTGACGCGGTCTACGAAGGTGGGTACAGCCATGGCTCCAGCCTACCGACGGCACGCCCCACACCTGCTATCCGCGCGACGCGTCACGATCGCGGGTGCAGACTGTGCGCATGCGTGTAGGAACTGTGATGTGGCCGATCGAGGACTGGCCGGCGATGGGCGAGCGCTGGGCGCAGGCCGAGGAGCTCGGGTTCGAGACGGCGTGGGTCTACGACCACCTGGCCTGGCGTGGGCACTCCCCCTGGGAGGAGGCGTTCACCTCGATGGCCGCCGCGGCGGCCCTCACCTCCACGATCCGCCTCGGGACGCTGGTGACCACCCCGAACTTCCGTACGCCGATCCCGACCGCCGCGGCGATCCGCAGTCTCGACCGCATCTCCGGCGGGCGCATCACCATCGGCGTCGGGGCGGGCGGCGACGACCACACCTCCGACGGCGACGTGCTCGGGCGGGAGTTCACGCCGCGCGAACGTGCCGACCGGTTCGCGGAGTGGACCCGCACCGTCGACCGGCTGCTGCGGGAGTCGCCGGTGACGATCGACGGCGAGCACTGGCAGACCCGCGAGGTCACCGTCTCCCCCGGCCAGGTGCAGCAGCCGCGTACGCCGCTGTGGCTGGCCGGCAACGGCCCCCGCGGGATCCGGCTGACCGCCGAGGTCGGCGACGGCTGGATCGCCAACCCGCACGGCGACGACCCGAAGGGTTTCGTCGCCCAGCGTCTCGAGATGCTCCGGGAGGCGTGCGAGAAGAACGGTCGCGACTACGACAGCATGCCGAAGCTGTTCATGTCTGGCTTCACCGACGAGCCGTGGACCGAGTCGGCCGACGCGTTCGAGGACCTGGCCGGCTCCTACGCCGAGATCGGGATCACCGACATCGCGCTCCACTGGCCGCGCGCCGGCACCCGCTGGGAGGTCTCGCAGGAGACCTTCGAGGCGATCGCGGGCCGCGCGGCGTACGTCTGAATGTTCGTCTAGGTATGCAGCCCAACCGCCACTTCCCGGGTGGAGTTCCACACGGGAAGTGAGCGTTCGGCTGCATACCCTTCGACAAGCTCAGGACAGCGCCTAGACGAACCGCCACCCCACCCGACGACGCCAAAGGGCCCCCTCCTTACGGAGAGGGCCCTTCGAAAACGTTGCTCAGGCGTCGCCCGGAACGATGTTGATCACCCGACGGCCGCGGCGCTTGCCGAACTCGACCGCGCCCGGCTGCAGGGCGAACAGGGTGTCGTCGCCGCCGCGGCCGACGTTGGTGCCGGGGTGGAAGTGGGTGCCACGCTGGCGGACGATGATCTCGCCGGCGTTGACGAGCTGACCGCCGAAGCGCTTCACGCCGAGGCGCTGGGCGTTGGAGTCGCGACCGTTCTTGGTGCTTGCCGCACCCTTCTTGTGTGCCATCTTCTCAGTCCTTTAAGTGTCTCTAGAACGCCGGAATCAGGCGTTGATCGCGGTGACCTTGACCTGGGTGTACTTCTGACGGTGACCCTGGCGCTTCTTGTAGCCGGTCTTGTTCTTGTACTTCTGGATGATGATCTTCGGGCCCTTGGAGGCACCGACGATCTCAGCAGCGACCGAGGCCTTGTCGAGGCCGGTCGTGGTGACGTTCTCACCGTCGACGAGCATGACCACGGGCAGCGAGATCGCAGCACCGGCCTCGCCGTCGAGGCGGTCGATCTCGATGACGTCGCCGACAACGACCTTCTGCTGCTTGCTGCCAGCCTTCACGATCGCGTACACCGCGGTCTCCTTCATGCTCCGAACTCAAAGTCTTGTGTCGCCCCGCGGCAAAGCAGACCGGACCCCGAAGCGATAGGTGCCAGCAGATGCCTGCAGGAACGGCGCACTGCGCACGCCGAGATTCAATCTTACGTACGCGGCCAGGTAGCCGCAAAACGCCGCGACCTCGGCCGCTCGACGCTGTTCCCGCCGGTGTCGCCGCGAGCCACCCGGAAAATGGTGCCCGAGGACCACGGGTCAAGCCAACCGGGCGCCCGTTTCGGCACCGGCTCCGACGAACCGGGCATCGATCCGGGCATGATGGGCCCATGACGTCGACCGATCCGTCGCAGACGAACGAGTCGAGGCAGGAGGAGATCCTGGCTCGGGCGCGCTCGACCGGGCGGGTGTCCGTCGCCGATCTCGCCCCCGATCTCGGGGTGAGCGTCGAGACGATCCGGCGCGATCTCAAGGTGCTGGCCGACCGCGGTGTCGTGGAACGGGTCTACGGCGGCGCTGTCGCCCTGGAGAGCGGCAACTTCGAGACGTCGCTCGAGTTCCGGGCCGACCGCGACGTCGACGAGAAGCACCGGATCGCCAGGGCCGCGCTCCAGGCCAGGCACGGCGCGGAGACGATCTACATCGACGAGGGCACGATGCCGCAGTTCCTGGCCGAGGAGCTCAGCGGCTCGGGGCCGGCGACGATCATCACCCCCTCCCTTCCGGTCGCGACCCGCCTCGCCGCCGACTCCGACCTCACCGTGATCGTCCTGGGTGGTCGCGTACGCACCCTCACCCTGGGCGTCGTGGACCAGTGGGCGACCCGGATGCTGGCCGACCTGGTGATCGACCTGGCCTACATCGGCGCCAACGGGATCTCCCGCGAGCAGGGCCTCACCACCCAGGACCCGTCGGTGGCGGCCGTCAAGCGCGCCGCGATCGAGCGCTCCCGGCGCCGGATCTTCTTCGGCGCCCACACCAAGTTCGGGGCCTCCAGCCTCTGCCGTTTCGCGGGCGTACGCGACTTCGAGCTGCTCATCACGGGAACCGAGCTCTCGGCCTCCGAGGCACGCCGGTTCGCGGCGCTCGGGCCCCGGGTCGTCCGAGCCTGACAGGGGCCCCGAGAGGGGTCCCGAGAACGGGCAGCAACCGGGCAACTCGGGCGCACCGAACGGGCTAGGGGGTCGGGCCAAAACTGGGCCATCGTTGTCGTGACCACAGTCACACTGCGAGGAGGCAGATCTATGCGGGCACGGAGACGGACCTCCGCAGCGCTGACAGCGCTCTCTTTGACCACCGCGGTTGCCATGATCACAGCATTGACGGCATGCGGCACGGGCGGGCTCGGCGCCGGCGGGACGAGCGCGGGTGAGCACAGCATCACGGTGCTGATGGTCAACAACCCGCAGATGCTCGAGCTCCAGGAGCTCACCGCGGAGCACTTCACCGAGGAGACCGGGATCGAGGTGAACTTCGTGGTCAAGGTCGAGCAGGACATGCGCGACACCGCGAGCACCGAGTTCGCCAACCAGTCCGGGATCTACGACGTGGCGACGCTGTCCAACTTCGAGATCCCTTACTACGCCGAGGCCGGCTGGATCTCGGACATGGAGAGCATCGCCAACGACCCCGAGTTCGACCAGGACGACATCCTGCCGCCGATGACCGAAGCGCTCTCGGCCAACGGGAAGGTCTACGGCCAGCCGTTCTACGGCGAGTCCTCGTTCCTGATGTACCGCAAGGACCTGTTCCAGAAGCACGGCCTCGAGATGCCGGCCGAGCCGACCTGGGACCAGGTCGCCGACTTCGCCGCGACGATCAACGAGGCCGAGCCCGACATGCGCGGCATCTGCCTGCGCGGCCTGGCCGGCTGGGGCGACAACCTCGCCTCGATCACCACCGTGGTCAACACGATGGGCGGCACCTGGTTCGACGAGGACTGGAACGCCCAGGTCAACACGGGCGGCTTCAAGAAGGCCGCCAACTTCTATGTCGACCTGGTCCGCGAGCACGGCGAGGCCGGTGCCGCGACCTTCAGCTTCCCGCAGTGCCTCAACGCCATGCAGCAGGGCAAGGTCGCGATGTGGTACGACGCCACCTCCGGTGCCGGGCCGCTCGAAGCGCCTGAGTCGCCGGTCAAGGGCAAGATCGGCTACGTCGCCGCCCCGCACGACCAGACCGCGAACGCCGGCTGGCTCTACACCTGGGCGTGGGCGATCCAGAAGTCCTCGCAGCACCAGGAGGACGCGAAGAAGTTCGTCGCCTGGGCCTCCAGCAAGGAGTACGAGGAGCTGGTGATGGCCGACACCGAGAACGACACCGGCGGCCCGACCAACGTCCCCGCGGGCAAGCGCGCCTCGACCTACGAGAACCCCGACTACCTCGAGGTGGCCGGCGCCTTCGCGACCCCGACCATGAACGCGATCAAGAACGCCCAGGCCGACAACCCCGGCGTCCAGAAGCGGCCCTACACCGGCATCCAGTTCGTCGGCGTCCCGAGCTTCACCGGCTTCGGCACCGAGTGTGCCAAACAGCTCTCCAGCGCGATCTCGGGCTCGAAGACCACCGACGCGGCACTCGACCGGTGCCAGTCGCTCGCCCAGGCGTACGGCGATGTCCAGAAGGAGAAGCAGTGATGGCATCTGTGACCGCGACGCTCCCCGCCACGGCGGACCCGATCGAGGGACGTCCGCCGGCGGCGTACAAGAAGTGGGGTCGGGAGTCCTGGAAGCGTCGGGCGCCCCTGCTGCCTGCGCTGATCTTCATGATCGTGGTGACGCAGCTGCCGTTCGTGGCGACGCTGGTGATGTCGTTCATGAGCTGGAGCGCCCAGCCCGATGCTCCCGAGCGCAGCTTCGCCGGCCTCGACAACTTCAAGACGGTGTTCACGACGCCGGCCTACCGGACCGCGGTCCTCAACACGATCGAGATGACCGTGGTCGTCATCGGGGTCAGCGCTCTGCTCGCCCTGGGGATCGCGATGCTGCTCAACCATGCCTTCGTCGGCCGCGGGCTGGTGCGCACGATGCTGATCGCGCCGTTCCTCATCGTGCCGATCGCGGCCGCGGTCTTCTGGGGCAACGGCATCCTGATGACCGGCTTCGGGCTGGTCGACGGTGTTCTCGGGCAGCTCGGGGTGCCCGGCGCCCAGGACATCGCGTTCCTCACCGACCATCCCAAGCTCGCCATCGAGATCGAGCTGATCTGGCAGTGGACCCCGTTCATGATGCTGATCGTGCTCGCCGGCCTGCAGTCGCAGGATCCCGAGGTGATGGAGGCGGCGAGCATCGACGGCTGCAACGGCTGGCAGACGTTCGTGCACATGACGCTCCCCCACGTACGCCGCTATCTCGAGCTCGCGATCGTGCTCGGCACCATCTTCGTGGTCCAGAACTTCGACTCGGTGCTGGGCATGACCGGCGGACTGAACTCGACCAACGTCCCGTTCGCCGTCTACGAGACCTTCTACTCGGCCAAGGACTACGGGGTCGCCTCGGCACTGGGCGTCGTCGTGGTCATCGGCTCACTGATCATCGCGACCTTCGCGCTGCGCGTGGTGTCGTCCCTGCTGGAGGAGAGCTGATGGAGACCTGGAACCGCCAACGGATGGCGAAGATCATCATCCCGATCGCTGCGTGGCTGGTCGGCATCGTCTTCGTGATCCCGATCCTCTACATGGTGCTCACCTCGCTGCACCACCCGCAGGACGCCCAGACCTATCCGCCGAGCTGGGGTGCCCCGCTGACGCTGGACAACTACGCCGGCCTGTTCACCTCCGCGAACCCGATCACCCCGGCATTGATCAACTCGGTGATCACCAGCGTGATCTCGACGCTGCTCGTGCTCGCCCTGGCCATCCCCGCTGCGTACGCGCTGGCGATCAGGCCGGTGAAGAAGTGGTCGGACGCGATGTTCTTCTTCCTGTCCACGAAGATGCTGCCGATGGTCGCGGGGATCCTGCCGATCTACCTGTTCACCACCCAGGTCATCAAGATGCCCGACAACGTGATCATCCTGATCCTGCTCTACACCGCGATGAACCTGCCGATCGCGGTCTGGATGATGCGCTCGTTCCTGGCCGAGGTGCCGCCCGCGATCATCGAGGCGGCCTCGATGGACGGTGCCAGCACGTTCCGCATCCTGACCCGGATCGTGGCCCCGATCGCGATGCCCGGCGTCGCCGCGACCTCGCTGATCTGCTTCATCTTCGCCTGGAACGAGCAGCTCTACGCCAAGGTGCTGACCTCGGTGGCCGCCCAGACCGGTCCGGTCTATGTGAACACCTTGATCCAGACCGAGCACGCCTACCTCGCCGAGCTGGCCGCGGGCGCGACACTGATCTCGCTGCCTGTGCTCATCGCCGGCTTCGCCGCCCAGGACAAGCTGGTCCAGGGCCTCTCCCTCGGGGCGGTCAAATGACTCACCCCCGACTCACGACGGCTCGGCTCGGCGAGCTGTCTGCGGCCATCGCCGTGCCTACCTACGACCGCTCCGCCGTCACCCCCGGGATCGTCCATCTCGGCGTCGGAGGCTTCCACCGCGCCCACCAGGCGCGCTACGTCGACGACCTGCTCGCCTCCGGCGTCGCCGACTGGGGCATCGTCGGGGTGGGGCTGATGCCTCAGGACGTACGCATGCGGGACGCGCTCGCCGCCCAGGACCATCTCTACACGCTCATGGAGCGGGCCCCGGACGGGGCGGTGCAGGGGCGGGTGATCGGCTCGATCATCGACTACCTCTTCGCGCCCGACTCCCCCGAGGCCGTGCTGGCGCTGCTCACCGACCCGCGGATCCGGATCGTGTCGCTGACCATCACCGAGGGCGGCTACCACGTCAACCAGGCGACCGGCGGCTTCGACGCCTCAGACCCCGGGATCCAGGCCGACCTGCAGCCGGGGGCGATGCCGACGACCGCGTTCGGTTACGTCGTGGAGGCGCTCGCGCGGCGACGGGCCGCGGGCGTCGCGCCGTTCACGGTGATGTCGTGCGACAACATCGCGGGCAACGGCGAGGTCGCGCGGGCGATGCTGTCCTCGTTCGCGTCCTTGCGCGACCCTGCTCTGGGCGCCTGGATCGCCGCCGAGGTGGCCTTCCCGAGCTCGATGGTGGACCGGATCACCCCGGCGACCACCGACGCCGACATCGAGGAGGTCGGCTGGCGGTTCGGGATCGCGGACGCCTGGCCCGTGGTCAGCGAGCCGTTCTCGCAGTGGGTGCTCGAGGACCACTTCCCCCAGGGGCGGCCGCCGTTCGAGCGGGCCGGCGTCGAGATGGTGCCCGACGTCGAGCCGTACGAGCTGATGAAGCTGCGTCTCCTCAACGCCAGCCACCAGGCGCTGTGCTACCTCGGCTACCTCTCCGGCTACCGCTATGCCCACGAGGTCTGCACCGACCCGCTCTTCGTCGACTTCCTGCTCGGCTACATGTCGCAGGAGGCCACCCCGACCCTGCCGCAGGTGCCGGGCGTCGACCTGGCGGCCTACCAGCGGGAGCTGATCTCCCGCTTCGCCAACCCGCACATCCGCGACACCTTGGCCAGGCTGTGCGCCGAGAGCTCCGACCGGATCCCCAAGTGGCTGGTGCCGGTCATCACCGCTCAGCTCGGTCGTGGCGGTTCGATTCGTCGGTCGGCGCTCGTCGTTGCCTCGTGGGCGCGCTACGCCGAGGGCGTCGACGAGCAGGGGACGCCGATCGAGATCGTCGACCGGCGCCGCGGCGAGGTGATGGCGCGGGCTGCGGCTCAGCGCAACGACCCGCTGGCCTTCCTCCGCGACCCCGACCTCTTCGGCGACCTCGCCGAGGATCCCGGGTTCACCGAACCGTACGCCGAGGCGCTGGCGTCGCTGCATGCGATCGGGGCGCGTCGGACGCTGGAGAGCTGGGAGGCCTGACACACAGTTCGGGTGATCTGGGCGGGTCGGCGGGCCGAATTGCGGTTGAACCTGGTGCGTCGATGCACCAGGTCGGATCCACTCGGGCGGCTGACCTGCCCAGATCACCCGTGCGGTGAACTGTGTGTGCTGCCCCTGATCTGACGGACGCCCTACGCGTACGCGGCGGGGCCAACGCACACGCCTGGCACCTCGTACGCAGCGTTCGTCTCGGAGGAGGCGGCGGTGCGACCTGAACTGTGTGCATCGACCACACGACACCCGGTGGGCCTGGCCCGTGGGTCGAGAATCCCGAGTCACGAGACACAGCACGACGCCCCAGCGTCCGCAGGAGCGGGCACCGGGGCGTCGTGGTCGGGGTCAGCTGTCTTCGACCCCTCGGACGGTCATTCCGTCGGCGTGGTGTCGCGGCTCGCGCCGCCGCGGGTGCGGGTCACGACCTTCGGCGCCGGAGTCGAGGTGGTGCCGTTGCTGACGGGTGCGGCCTCGGTCTTGGTCGCGGTCATCACCGCGCCCTCGCCGGTGCTGACGACCTCGCGGCGGGCGCCGCGGCGCTGCCGGGTGACCACCTTCGGCTTGGAGTCGACCGGCTTGGAGTCGACCGGCTCGGCAGCGACCGGCTCTGCGGCTTCCGGCTCCGTCGTCTCAGGCTGGGTCACCTCGGGCTCGACGGGCGGGGCCACGGGAGCAGTGGGCTCCTCGGCGACCGGCTCGCTCGCCACGGGCTCCGGCTCCGGCTTCGGCTCCGTCTCGGGCTTCGACTCGGCGGCGGTCGAGCTGCCGACGACCGCGGCCAGGACCGGGCGACCGGTCGTGGCGGCACGACGGGTGCGGGTGCGCGTGGTGACCTTCGGGGCCTCGGGCTCCGCAGGAGCCTCGGCGACCGGGGCCGCTGCGGGCGCCTCGACAGGCGCCTCGGCAGGCGCCGCGGCCGGCTCGGCCACCGGGGCCGACGCCTTGGAGCGACGCGACCGCGTACGCGTCGTCACCTTCGGAGCCTCGACCGGCGCGGCGGGCGCGTCCGGCGTGGTCTCGGCGGGCTCGGTCGCCGCCGGCTCCGCCTGCGTGGTCTCGGCGGGCTCGGCCACGGGGGCCGACGCCTTGGAGCGACGCGACCGCGTGCGGGTCGTCACCTTCGGGGTCTCGGCAGGCTCGACCACCGCGGCGGGCTCGGGAGCCTCCGGCTCGGTCGCGGGCTCCTCGGCCTTCTCCGCCTGTCCGGCCATCGCGGCGAACTCGGCGGGCGACGGCGTCTTCGCGGACTCCTCGGCGGGCTCAGGGCGCGACTCGTTGCCGGTCTCGTCCTTGCCCTTGCCCTTGCTTCCGCGACCGCCACGACGACGCGAGCGGGGCTCGTCGGGAGCGACGCCGGACGACTTGCCGGCCTCGACCGGGTGCTCGTGGATCACGAGTCCGCGGCCGGCGCAGGCCTCACAGTTCTCGGAGAACGCCTCGAGCAGGCCGGTGCCGATCCGCTTACGGGTCATCTGCACCAGGCCCAGCGAGGTGACCTCGGCGACCTGGTGACGGGTCCGGTCACGGCCCAGGCACTCGACCAGACGGCGGAGCACCAGGTCACGGTTGGACTCGAGGACCATGTCGATGAAGTCGACGACGATGATGCCGCCGATGTCGCGCAGCCGGAGCTGGCGCACGATCTCCTCGGCCGCCTCGAGGTTGTTCTTGGTGACCGTCTCCTCCAGGTTGCCGCCGGAGCCGGTGAACTTGCCGGTGTTGACGTCGACGACGGTCATCGCCTCGGTGCGGTCGATGATCAGCGAGCCGCCGGACGGCAGCCAGACCTTGCGGTCGAGGCCCTTCGCGATCTGCTCGTCGATGCGGTACGCGGCGAAGGCGTCGACCTCGCCGTCGTACTTCTCCACGCGCTCCTCGAGGTCCGGGGCCACCGACTGGACGTAGTCCTTGACGGTCTCCCACGACGACTCGCCGGAGATGACCAGCTTGGCGAAGTCCTCGGTGAACAGGTCGCGGACGACCTTCAGGGTCAGGTCGGGCTCACCGTAGAGCAGCTGCGGCGCGTTGCCGCCGGCCTTCTTCTCGATGTCCTCCCAGCGCGCCTTGAGCCGCTCGACGTCGCGGGTGAGCTCCTCCTCGGCGGCGCCCTCGGCGGCGGTGCGTACGATCACGCCGGCCGTGTCGGGGACGATCTCCTTCAGGAGGGTCTTGAGGCGGTTGCGCTCGGTGTCGGGCAGCTTGCGGGAGATGCCGGAGGTGGTGCCGTCGGGTACGTAGACCAGGAAGCGGCCGGCCAGCGAGATCTGCGAGGTCAGCCGGGCGCCCTTGTGGCCGATCGGGTCCTTCGTCACCTGGACGAGCACCTTCTGACCGGAGGTCAGCACCGACTCGATCTTGCGGGGCTGGCCCTCCTTCCAGCCGAGCGAGGGCCAGTTGACCTCACCGGCGTAGAGCACCGCGTTGCGGCCCTTGCCGATGTCGATGAAGGCGGCCTCCATGCTCGGCAGCACGTTCTGGACGCGGCCCAGGTAGACGTTGCCGATCAGGCTGGTCTGCGACTCGCGGGCGACGTAGTGCTCCACGAGCACCTTGTCCTCGAGCACGGCGATCTGGGTGAGGTCCTCGCGCTCGCGGATGACCATGACCCGCTCGACCGACTCGCGGCGGGCCAGGAACTCGGCCTCGCTCACGATCGGAGCGCGCCGGCGACCGGCCTCGCGACCCTCGCGGCGACGCTGCTTCTTGGCCTCGAGACGGGTGGAGCCGGACAGCGCGGTGATCTGGTCGTCGCCGGTGCGGCTCTGACGCACCTTGGTGACAGTGTTCTCCGGGTCGTCCCCGGCGTCGCCGGAGGCCTCGCCGGCCCGGCGACGACGACGACGGCGGCGGGACGAGCCACCCTCGCCCTGCTGCTCGGCGTCGGCGTCCTTGGCGTCGTTCTGATCCGCATCGGACTCGTCGGCCTTGCCCTCGTCGTCGGCAGCGTCGGAGCCGTCGGCGTCACCGTTGGCACCCTTGCGCCGGCGACGGCCACCACGACGGCGACGACGACGGCCGTTGCCGCCGCCCTCGCCTTCACCCTCGTCGGCCGAGGCCTCGTCGGACTCGGTGTCGGGCTCGGAGTCGGGCTCGGTGTCGGACTCGTCCTCGGGGGTCTGAGCCTCGGCGTCGGGCTCGGGCTGCTCGTCCTCGGCGGGCTTCTCCTCGGCCGCCTCGGCGCGGCGCGCGTTGCGCTTGCGGCCTCGGCTCGGGGCCTCCTCCGTCGCCTCGGCGGCGGGCTCGGCGGCCTGCGGCTCGTCCTCGGCGGGCGCCTCTTCAGCGGCCTCGACGGGCTTCGGCTCCGCCGTCTTGCGCGTACGCCGGCGGGTGGTCGTCTTGGTCGGCGCCTGGAACAGCACCGCGGGGGCCGGCGGACCGGCCTGCTCGGTCGCGGTCTCCTCGGCGACCTCCTCGTCGGCGACCTCCCCGGCGGGGGTCTCGCCGGGCGCTGCGACGGGCTCGGCGACCGGCTCCGCGACGGGCTCGACGACCGGTGCAGCGGCCTTCTTGGCGGCCGTCTTCTTCGTGGTCCGCTTGGCGGTGGTCTTCTTCGCCGCCGTCTTCTTGGCCGGAGCCTCGACGGTCTCGGCGGGAGCTTCAGGGGCCTCGGGGGTCTCGCCCTCGGGTGCGGCGGTGGCCTCGGGGGTCTCGACCTCGGTCGGCGCGGGGGCCGCCCTCTTGGTCGTACGCTTCCGGGTCGTCTTCTTCGCCGCCGTCTTCTTGGCGGGGGCCTCCGCTGCCGCAGCGGGCTCAGCAGGCTCGGCGGTCTCCTCGGCGGGGGCCTCGACAGCCTCCGCCGGGGCCGCGGCCGCGGCCTTCTTGGTGGTGCGCTTGCGCGTGGTCTTCTTCGCCGCGGTCTTCTTCGCGGGAGTGGTCTCGGCGGTCGTGTCCGCTTCGGTGGTGGGGGTGTCGGTCACCGGGTTCTGCGGCGTTTCAGCGCCGTTCCCGGTGTTCTCGACAGTGGTCTCGTCGGCCATGCCGTTCTCCTCATCCAGGACCTTCACAGGTGCCGGATAGTCAGGTGCCGGGAAACGGACGCTGCGCAGTATCGAACTTTTCCACGTAGCAGCCGCGTCGCGGCGCAAAGCTTGTCAGGGCGGCGGCATCCTCCGCAGCGGTGCGTCACAGGCTGTGGTTCGTCACCTGCCGCGGTCGCTCGGCCGTCCGGGACCTTCCCGGGCGAGTCGCTCTCACTGACCTGCTAGGCCTGCGTCGCGGTCTGGTGACGACCTACCTCCTGCGTGCCGGTGTGCAGCCCCGGAGGGCCCACGCCGGCGAGGCGTCGTCGGACTGTCCATTCCTCGGGCCGGGCCCGATTGTTTGAGCAGTCGTCTCGGAGTATCGCATACACCCTGTCGACAGACCGATATCCGGGATGAAACGTACGCCCCGGGGTGGACCCGCCAGATCATCCCGCAGGCTGATTCGCTCGCGGCGCCGCGTACCTAGGCTCTGCCCGTGATCCAACTGCGCAACCTCACCAAGAGGTACGGCGACAAGACGGCCGTCGACGACCTCACCCTTGATCTCGAACCCGGGTCCGTCATCGGGTTCCTCGGTCCCAACGGCGCCGGGAAGTCGACCACGATGCGCCTGATCCTCGGCCTCGACACCGCGACGTCCGGCACTGCGACCATCGACGGCAAGGCGTACGCCGAGCTCGACCGTCCCACGCACACCATCGGCGCACTCCTGGACGCCAAGGCGGTCCACCCGGGCCGCTCGGGACGGGACCACCTGCGCGCCATCGCCCGGACTCAGGGCATCGCAGACCGCAGGGTCGACGAGGTCCTGGAGCTGACCGGCATGACCGCCGCCGGCCGCCGTCGTGCCGGGATGTACTCCCTGGGCATGAGCCAGCGCCTCGGCATCGCCGGCGCGCTCCTCGGTGACCCCGAGGTGCTGATGCTCGACGAGCCGGTCAACGGCCTCGACCCCGACGGCGTCCGCTGGATCCGTACGCTGCTCCGGACCCTCGCCGCCGAGGGGCGCACCGTCTTCGTCTCCTCCCATCTGATGAGCGAGATGGAGCAGACCGCCGACCGGCTCGTCGTCCTGGGTCGCGGGCGCCTGGTCGCCGACGCACCGATGAGCGAGTTCCTCTCCCCCAGCGGCACCCGCGTCCGCGGCCCCGAGCTCGGCCCGCTCGCCGACCTGCTGACCGACCATGAGGTCACCTGGAACGGCGAGAACGAGTTGACCGTGGCCGTGTTGTCCACCGAGGAGGTCGGCGCGCTCGCCCATCGGGCCGGGGTGCTCCTGCACCTGCTCGAACCCGTCGAACCGACCCTCGAGGAGTCCTACGTGAAGCTGACCGCCGAAGCCGTCGAGTACACCGCCGGAGGTGCGGCATGAGTCCCTTGGCCCGGGTCGTGAGCTCGGAGTGGCTCAAGGTCCGGACCGTACGCTCCTCGCTCTGGTTCCTCGGTGGCGCAGCCGCGATCATGCTGCTGACCTCGGTGGTCCAAGCCGACGACGGCGATCCGTCGACCGTCGCCTCCACGGCGTCGGTGATCGGGTCGACGCAATACTTCGTCCAGTTCCTCGCCGCCGCTTTCGGCATCCTCGCGATCACCGCCGAGTTCGCGTCGCGCTCGATCACCGTCACCTTCGCGTGCACCCCTTCGCGGGCCCGGGTGATGAGCGCCAAGGCGCTGGTGGTCGCGACGAGCGTTCTCCTGGCCGGGCTGGTCGTGGCCGGCCTCGGCCTGCTGGCAGCGGCGGTCCGGCTCGGGGAGCTCGGCGACCTGACCCGCGACGACGCCGCTCTCGTCCTGCGACTCGCGGTCTTCCTGGCGCTGCTTGCGACCGTCGGCCTCGGTTTCGGTGGCCTGTTCCGGCGCACGGCCGGTGCGCTCTCGTTCGTGCTCTTCCTCCTGCTGCTGATGCCCGAGCTGCTCGGGCTGGTGGCCCAGCGGTTCGGCTGGTCGTGGCTGGAGACGGCCATCGACTACACCCCCGCACCGGCCGGGTACGCGCTCATCCAGGGTGACTGGATCTTCGGCGGCGTACTCCTGGCTTGGGCGGTCGGACTGGTCGCCGCCTCCGCCTGGGTGCTGCGCCGCCGCGACGTCTGACCCTCCGGTCGGTCAGGGGAGCCGTGCTTCCTTCATCTGACGCGACTTGTAGACGTTCACGATCAGCACGCCGTCGAGCCACTCGGTCAGCCGCTCCGCCTCGGCTGCCAGCGCCGCCCGCCCGGCGTCGCCGATGTCGTGGCGCACGATCGGGTGCACCCGGCCGGCCTCGTCCTGAGCCCACGCACCCACGATCCGACCGTCCCACCACGCGGTGTTGCCGGCGTTGCCGTTCGAGTCGAAGAGGTACGCCACGTCCTCCGCAGCCAGGTAGAACCCTCGTTCCTTCCAGCCCATGACGGTGGGATCGAGGGTGGGTAGCAGCGCCGCCCAGGGCTCGATCTCGGGCTCCGGGGAGGTGGCGATCGGGTCGTCCGGCAGCACCCAGCCGATCCCGCCGCCCTCGAGCCCGACCTCGACGGCACCGACCGCGGCGAGCGCGGCCCGGACCGCTGACTTGGTGGACCCGAGCCACCAGACCAGGTCGGCCTCGGTGCCGGGCCCGAAGGTGCCCAGCCAGCGACGGACGAGCTCCGCGTAGCCCTCGGCCGGGGTGAGCGGAGGCGGCATCTCGCCGAGCCAGGCCTCGGTCAGGGTCCAGGCCGGCTTGTTCAGCCGCCAGTGCCCGAGGTTGGTCGCCCGCATCAGCCGCCCTTGCGCGGCGAGGGTGCCGATCACCCAACGACCGATAGGAAACGCCCCGCCCCACTTCTTGTCGGGGGCGCCCATCTGGAAACGCATGTCGAGCTCGGGCACCAGCTCACGCAGCTGCGTCGTCGTCCGGGGCACGCCGTCGGAGAGTGCTGCCAGCGTCGCCGCGTACGCCTTCTCGATCCAGCCGTCCTGGTCCTCGTCGACGCCACCGGCGGTCAGCCACTTGTGGAGGTTCTTCTCCTCCTGGGCCGCCACCCGCGCCGAAGCGCTCCCCCAGACCGCCGGGACCAGCTCGCGCGGAAAGGCGAAGAGCGTACGCCGCATCGCCAGCTGCTTGACCAGGCTCCGGTCCTCGTAGAGGGCCCGCTCGACGTCGTCGGTCCGAAGGTCCCGGACCCGCGCGTGCAGGGCGAGGTGGACGGTCGCAGCCTCGGTCGCGTGCCAGGCGGTCATCGCCTGTGTCGCGGCGGCCACGTCGGCGTACCTGTGGGCGGGAGCGAGCCCGTGCCGGCGGGCCAGTCTCGCCCGACGCTCGCGATCGGTGACCGTTCTCATCGGGAGAGCCTCACCGGTCGAACACTAGTGCAGGGGGTCGCCGATGGTGCCGGATTCCTCGTCGAAGACACCTTGGGTGAGCCGGGTCAGCAGCGGCAGGCCGCCGTGCTCCGGCCCGACCTTCAGCCCGCCGACGCGCTCCAGACCGGTGACGACGTCGTCGGGACGTACGGCCGGGGTGCCGTGCTTGAGCAGGAGCTCGAGCCGCGAGCCGCCCTCCCGGGGCGTTGCGGCGAGGCGTACGACCGCGGCCCGGGCGTCGAACTCGCGCAGACCCTTCTTGGTCATCCGGGACACGATGACCTCCTCGGCGGCGACGAACGCCTCGACCGCCGCGGCGGCATCCTCCGGCGATGTCGGAAGATCGATGATCCACTCGCTGCCGGTGAGCAGGTCGGCCAGGGCACCCTTGGGCGAGGTCGCCGTGTCGACCACGTCGAGCAGGTCGAGACCGTCGGGCATGACCGCGTCCAGGGCAGCCTTCGTCGCGGCCGGGTCGACGGTCTCGCGCAGTCCGAGCTCGACGTACTCGGCCTCGCTCGCCGCGCCCGTCGGGGCAGCACCGGCGTAGGAGATCCGCGGGTGCGGGTTGAATCCCGAGGAGTAGGCCACCGGGATCCGGGCCCGTGCGACCGCGCGCTCGAAGGCGCGGCTGAAGTCGCGGTGGCTGGTGAACCGGAGCCGGCCGCGCTTGGCGTAGCGGATGCGGAGACGCTGGACCGGTGGGGCCTGCTGTTCGGGCTGTTGACGCACGGGACGATTATGGCGGCCATCAGGTGCAATGACCCATCTGGCGAACGGCGGACGAACTGGCTGTAACGGTTTCCGCACGAAAAATGGGAGACTCGCGCGGTGAGCCACCACAGGAGCAGGACGATCTCGGTACGCCTCAAAGAGCTGTTGCCGATCCTCGCGGTCGTTCTCACCGTCGCCGCCATCGCCGGTCTGAGCGTTCTCGCCCCGCGGTTGGGTGCCTCGAGGCAAGCCTCGGCCGACGTCTCTCCCGCGGCCTCGCCGAGCGCCGAGCCGGCCGACGCCAGCGGTTCCGCAGCCGCGGAGCCGCTGCCGAAGTTCACGACGCACAAGGCTCCGCCGGTGATCACCAAGGTCCCGAAGAAGCCGAAGATCGACCCGTGCGCGGTCCCGCGCAACCTGACCGTGATGACCTTCAACATCAAGGGCGGCAAGGTCTCCCCCGGCGAGCTCGGCGGCATCGCCGGGGTGATCCGTGATGCCGGCGCCGACGTCGTACTCCTCCAGGAGGTCGACCAGAACCGCCGTCGCTCCGGCAACGTCGACCAGCCGGCGATCATCGCCTCGCACCTGGGGATGCAGTCCGTCTTCGGTGCCAACGACTACATCACCTCCCGCGGCGGTTACGGCACCGCGATCCTGTCGCGCTACCCCATCGACGGCTTCGACAACACCCACCTGCCCAACCGCGACGGCAAGGAGCAGCGCGGGGTCCTGCGGGCGAACATCATCGTCGAGGGGCAGCGTCTCGTCGTCTTCAACACCCACCTCGACCACACCTCCGACTCGCTGCGGCAGGCGCAGATCGGTGCCGTGATGGCCAAGGTGAACGCCTACGACGGCGCCAAGATCCTCGGCGGCGACCTCAACGCCGGCTCCGGCTCCGGTGTCCTGGGCACCGCCCTGGCCTCGCTGTCCGACGCCGGCGCCTCTCTCGGCGCCAGCCACGACGGTGGCGGCCGCGTCGACTACCTCCTCCCCAACTCCTGGCTCGCCGCGGGCGACGGCGACGTCTCCCCCACCCGGCTCTCCGACCACCACGCCGTCACCATCGACTTCTCGATGCGCGGCGCCGCCGACTGCTGAGCCACGACCCGGGTGAGAGACTTCCGGGCGTGATCGAGCTACGGCCAGCCACCCCTGGGGACGTCTCTGCGTTGATGGAGCTGTGGGAGGTGGCGGCGGAGAACGACGCGCGTCCGGCCGACTCCGCTGCGAAGATCGAGACGCTGATCGCGCGGGACCCGGAAGCCTGCACGGTCGCGGTCACCGCCGAAGGCCGGGTCGTCGGGTCCCTGATCTCGGGATGGGACGGCTGGCGCGCCCACCTCTACCGGTTGGCGGTCCATCCCGACGTACGTCGCCAGGGGCTCGCCCGCCGTCTGTTGACCCATGCCGAGGCGCGGCTCGTGGCGCTGGGCGCGAGCCGGATCGACGCGATGGTCCTGGAGGGCAACGACCTCGGCCAGTCGCTGTGGAAGGACTCCGGCTACGAGCCCCAGGAGGACTGGCGCCGCTGGATCCGCCCGGTCGGCACAGCCTGAAGTAATCGTTCGCGCAGATTCGGCTTCGGGTCTACTTTCGGCCAATGGATTTCGTCACCCCCGAGGACCTTCCCGCGCCCGCCGGCTACAGCCATCTCGTGATCACCGACCCGGGATCGCGGCTGGTGGTCATCTCCGGACAGGTGGGTATGTCCTCTGACGGGACCGTGGCCTACGGCTGGGAGGCACAGACCCGGCAGACCTTCACCAACCTCGGCATCGCCTTGGCCGCCGCCGGCGCCACCTGGGCAGACGTGGTGAAGCTGACCTACTTCGTCGTCGCCACCACCGAGCTGCCGATGATCCGCCGCGTACGCAACGAGTTCGTCGACGTCGAGCGTCCCCCGGCCAGCTCGTTGGTGCAGGTCGCCGGCCTCTTCCGCCCCGACATCCTCATCGAGATCGAGGCGACCGCGGCTGTCCGCTGACGCCGCGACGTAGGAGGGTGAGGGTCAGCATGTGACCCTCACCCTCCTAGGTTGAATGGTCAGACGACCGACAGCGGGAGCAGCTTCTGACCCGTGGGGCCGATCTGGATCTCGGTATTGAGCTCCGGGCAGACGCCGCAGTCATAGCAGGGCGTCCAGCGGCAGTCCTCGACCTCGATGTCTTCGCCGTCGGCGACCGCGAGGGCGTCCTCCCAGTCGGCCCAGAGCCAGTCCTTGTCGAGACCGGAGTCGAGGTGGTCCCAGGGGAGGATCTCGTCGTACTCCCGCTCGCGGGTGGTGTACCAGTCCAGGTCGACGCCGGTGCCTGCCAGGCCCTTCTCGGCGGCGGACATCCAGCGGTCGTAGGAGAAGTGCTCGCTCCAGCCGTCGAAACGGCCACCGTCGCGCCAGACCTCTTCGATGATCCGGCCGACGCGGCGGTCGCCTCGCGAGAGGAGGCCCTCGACGATGCCGGGCTTGCCGTCGTGGTAGCGGAACCCGATCGCACGACCGAACTTCTTGTCGGCACGGACCACGTCGCGCAGCTTCTGCAGCCGCTCGTCGGTGGTCTCGTGGTCGAGCTGGGAGGCCCACTGGAAGGGGGTGTGCGGCTTGGGCACGAAGCCACCGATCGACACGGTGCAGCGGATGTCGTTGCGACCGGAGACCTCGCGGCCCTTGGCGATGACCTTCTTGGCGAGCTCGGCGATCTGGAGCACGTCCTCGTCCGTCTCGGTCGGCAGGCCGCACATGAAGTAGAGCTTCACCTGGCGCCAGCCGTGCGAGTAGGCGGCACCGACGGTGCGGATCAGGTCCTCCTCGGTCACCATCTTGTTGATGACCTTGCGCATCCGCTCCGAGCCGCCTTCGGGGGCGAACGTCAGACCGGAGCGACGACCGTTGCGGGAGAACTCGTTGGCGAGGGTGATGTTGAAGGCGTCGACGCGCGTCGACGGCAGGCTCAGTGAGACGTTGGTGCCCTCGTAGCGGTCGGCCAGACCGGTCGCGACGTCACCGATCTCGGTGTGGTCGGCGGAGGACAGGGACAGGAGCCCGACCTCCTCGAACCCGGACTTCCGGATGCCGTTCTCGACCATGTCGCCGATCGTGGTGATCGAGCGCTCGCGCACCGGCCGGGTGATCATCCCCGCCTGGCAGAAGCGGCAGCCACGGGTGCAGCCGCGGAAGATCTCCACCGAGAACCGCTCGTGGACGGTCTCTGCCAGCGGCACCAAGGGGTTCCGCGGGTAAGGCCAGGCGTCGAGGTCCATCAGGGTGTGCTTGCGCACCCGCCACGGGATGTCGGGGCGGTTGGGCACCACGGCTTCGATCTGACCGTCGGCGGCGTAGTTCACGTCGTAGAACTTGGGGACGTAGACGGCCCCGGAGACGGCCAGCCGGCGGAGCAGCTCGTCGCGGCCGCCGGGACGACCGTCCTGCTTCCACTCGCGCACGACCTCGGAGATCTTGAGGACGACCTCCTCACCGTCACCGAGCACGGCGGCGTCGAGGAAGTCGGCGATCGGCTCGGGGTTGAACGCGGCGTGGCCGCCGGCGAGCACGATCGGGTCGTCGTCGCCACGGTCGACCGCGTGCAGCGGGATCTGCGCCAGCGAGAGCGCGTTGAGCATGTTGGTGTAGCCGAGCTCGGTCGAGAAGCTGAGCCCGAACAGGTCGAACGCCTTCACCGGACGATGGGCGTCGACGGTGAACTGCGGGATCGGCCCCTGCTCGTCGCCCTCGCGCATGATCTTCTCGAGGTCGGGCCAGACCGCGTAGGTCCGCTCCGCCGCGATCCAGTCGCGCTCGTTGAGCACCTCGTAGAGGATCTGGACACCCTGGTTGGGCAGACCGACCTCGTAGGCGTCCGGGTACATCAGCGCCCACCGGACCTCGACGTCGTTCCACTCCTTGACGGTCGAGTTGAGCTCCCCACCGACGTACTGGATCGGCTTGGACACCAGCGCCAGGCGCGGCTCCAGCCGAGGGAACACGGATTCAGGAACGAGGTCGCTCTGGGCGACGGTCACGATGGGCACCTCAAAGCTCGGGAACGATCAACCCCAAGGGTACGCCGCACCCGGACTCCCCCACCAAACCTCGCGCCGCCGGGCCATCTCCCCGGCGCCAGCGGGTAAGAATGACGTCATGGCATTGCGAGCGTGGGCCGAACAGTTCGCCGGCGGCGCTGTGTCGGACACCATGGCGACGCTCAACGCGCGTCATCCCTGGAGCCACAACGACCACTTCCACAGCTGGATCCTGGCCAACCTTCCCGCCCGGCGAGGGACCGCGCTGGACGTGGGGTGCGGCCGAGGCGAGCTGCTGGCCGCGCTCTCGCCGAAGTTCGCGGCCGTCCATGGCACCGATCGCGACGGCGCGATGAGAGGTCAGGCCGCGACCCGTTGCGCCGGACTGTCCAACGTCACCGTCCACGACGGCACCTGGGTCGAGGAGCCGGTCGACCTGGTCACCATGGTCGCGGTGCTGCACCACCTCGATGTCGCCACCGCACTCACCGAGGTGCGTCGCCTCCTCGCGCCGGGCGGACGGTTCCTGGCGGTCGGACTCGCCCCTCCGCAGAGCCCGACCGACCACCTGTGGGATCTCGCCT
This sequence comes from Nocardioides sp. CCNWLW239, assembly GCF_037137035.1. Lineage (NCBI taxonomy): Bacteria > Bacillati > Actinomycetota > Actinomycetes > Propionibacteriales > Nocardioidaceae > Nocardioides > Nocardioides sp. CCNWLW239. Next base: position 309,772 of record NZ_JBBBNW010000006.1, read on the forward strand.
CCGCCGTGACGAACCCAGTGATCGGCTACGTCAAGCATCCGTGGCCGTCCGACACCACCCCGTCCACCGCCCCGTTCCCGGTCAAGGAACCCGACCTGTCCTTCGACGAGCTCCGGGAGATCGTCCTCGACCTCATGCCCGGCGCCAGGCTCCGGCATCGCCTCGGATTCCGGCACACCATCGCCTGGACCAAGCCGGGACAGGACTGAGGTGTGGGGCCGTTCCCCCGAAACGGCCCCACACCTCAGGTCAGCGCAGCCGGATCAGAACAGCGTGGTGAGCAGCAGGTTCGGCGAACCGGTGCCCGGGTTGATGACCACGTCAGGAGTTCCGGCGCCGGTCAGGCCCGTCGCGACGTCGGCCGGGGTGGCCGACGGGTTCGCCTCGAGGAAGAGCGCCGCAGCGCCGGCGACGTGCGGCGTCGCCATCGACGTACCGGAGATGGTGTTGGTCGCACCGTCGTTCCAGGCCGAGGTGATGTCGACGCCGGGAGCGAAGAGGTCGAGGCACTCACCGGTGTTGGAGAAGTCCGCGGCGGTGTCGGTGTCGTCGGTGGCACCGACGGTGATCGCCTCCGGAACCGCCGCCGGGGAGGAACCGCAGGCGTCGGCGCTCTCGTTGCCGGCCGCGACGGCGTAGGTCACACCGTCGGCGATCGAGGCCTGGACGGCCGCGTCGAGAGCGGGGTCGTTCCCGCCGCCGAGCGACATGTTGGCGACGGCCGGGCCGTCGGTGTGGTTCTCGGTGACCCACTCGATTCCCGCGACGACGCCCTCGGTGGTGCCGGAGCCCTGGTCGTCGAGCACCCGGACCGGTGCGATCGTGGCCTCCTTGGCGAGGCCGTAGGTGGTGCCGGCGACGGTGCCCGCGACGTGGGTGCCGTGGCCGTTGCCGTCGCTCGGGTCGGTGTCGCCGTCGACGGCGTCGAAGCCTTCCCCGATCCGGCCGCTGAACTCCGGGTGGTCGGTCGCGACGCCCGTGTCGATGATGTAGGCGGTCACGCCCGCCCCGGTCTGCTCGTAGTGGTAGTTCTTGTCGAGCGGCAGCGCGGCCTGGTCGACGCGGTCCAGACCCCAGGTCGGGTCGGCCTGGTCGCCCTGGGTGGTGTAGCGGTGGTTGGCCTGCACGTAGGCGACGTCCGGGTTGTCGCGGACCTCGGCGAGCGCATCCTTGTCGAGCGCGGCGGAGAAACCGTTGAAGGCGGTGTTGTAGACCTCTCGTACGTCGCCACCGGCGGCGCGGGCGTCGCTGCGGACCGACTTCGCCTCGGACTTCGCGACGTCGCTGCGACCCTGCTTCTTCATCACGACGATGTACTGACCCTCGATCGCGGTCGAGGAGTCCGCTCCGCGCAGCGGCGCCGGACTGTCCGCGGCACCGGCCGGGACGGTGAAAGCCATCGCCGACGCTGCTGCTCCCACAGCTACGGCGGAGATGACCGCCGGCGTCTTGATGGCACGGTTCTTCATGGTTCGGAACACGTTCTGACTCCCGTCATCGTGCGGTCCTGTAGGACCGCCGTGAACGCCTTGCGCCCTCCCTACGGCCGCAACCCGAAGCGTTCGGGCAACCACGTAATCACGTTACACAGGTGAGGTAACGACCCAACTCTTCGCATTGCAGCAACCCGCAGACAGCGAAGGTGAACACCTGTAAACAGCCTGGAGACAAGGGAGGAACGGCCCTGTTACCGACGCACCGGGCCGCTCGCGTTACGCGAGCGGCCCGGCTGAGCGAGGCAGGCGATCAGGCGATCGAGGTGTCGTCGATCAGGAAGCTGGTCCCGAGCGAGGAGTCCTCCGTCCCGGTGAACGTCAGCGTCACGGTGCTACCCGCGTAGGCGCCGAGGGAGAACGACTTCAACGCGTACGAGGAGCTCGCGTTCAGGTTCGAGTAGGTCGCCAGCGTCGTCGAGCCGATCTTGACGGTCAGCTTGTCGTAGGCCGTCGAGGTGGTCGTCTCGTTGGTGATCACCCGGAGGTAGAACGACAGGGTCTTTCCGGTCGCGGGCAGCGTGACCGACTGCGACAACGTGTCGGTGCGCGCGGTGCCGTAGCCGTTCAGCCATGCCTTGTAAGAACCCGTACGCGCCGGGGCACCGCTCGAGCTGTCGATCACGCCCGAGGACGAGCTCCACCCGGTCGCGCCGGACTCGAAGCCCGGGTTGACCAGCAGGTTGCCGGTGGTCGGCGGATCCGTCGGGTCGGTGCCACCGCTCCACAGCGAGTAGAGAAGGCGGTTGGGAGAGCCGGTCCCGGGAGAGGTGACGACGCCGGTGGTGGCGTTGGAGACGATCGCCGACGCGACGGAGGAGGCCGACGCCGTCGGGTGTGCCTGGAGGTAGAGCGCGGCCACACCCGCGACGTGCGGGGTCGCCATCGACGTACCGGAGATGGTGTTGGTCGCGGTGTTGGAGGTGTGCCACGCCGAGGTGATCGACGAGCCCGGGGCGAACAGGTCGAGGCACGAGCCGATGTTGGAGAAGTCCGACTTGGCATCGGTGCTGGTCGTCGAGCCGACGGTCAGCGCCGCGGCCACACGCGAGGGCGAGCCGTTGCAGGCGTTGGCGCCGTAGTCGTTGCCCGCCGCCACGGCGTAGGTGACGCCGTCGGCGATGGAGTTGGACACGGCGGTGTCGAGCGTCGAGGAGACCCCGCCGCCGAGCGACATGTTGGCAACCGCGGGACCGGAGGTGTGGTTGGAGGTCACCCAGTTCACACCTGCGATGACACCGGCGGTCGTGCCGGAACCGGAGGCGTCGAGCACGCGGACGGGCACGAGCGTGACGTTCTTGGCGACGCCGTACGTCGACCCGCCGACGGTGCCGGCGACGTGGGTGCCGTGGCCGTTCTCGTCCTCGGTGCTCGATCCGATGGCGGTGTAGCCGGAGGTCACCCGGCCGCCGAAGTCCGCGTGCGCGGAGCGGATGCCGGTGTCGATGATGTAGGCCTTCACCCCCGAGCCGGTGTAGTCGTAGTGGTAGTTCGAGTTCAGGGGCAGGTTGCGCTGGTCGATCCGGTTGAGGCCCCAGGTGGGGTTGGCCTGGTCGCCGCTGGCCTTCACGGTCTGGTTGGCCTCGACGTAGTCGACGTCGGGGTCGTTGCGGAGCGCGTCGAGCGCATCGGCGTCGAGCGTGGCGGAGAACCCGGTGATCGCCTTGTCATAGGCGTACTTCACCGAGCCACCCTTCTCCTTGGCGAGCGCGCGGGCGTCGGCGGCGTTGGCCTTGGCGGCCGAGCCGTTGCCCTTCATCACCACGATGTAGGAGTTGTCGATGGCCGTCGGCTTCTCGGCACCGATCAGCGGTGCCGGGCTGTCGGCCGCGCCGGCCGGGCCGGACATGGCGAGGATGGCGGTGGCCGCACCGACGGCCGTCACCGTCGCGGCGGCCAGCGCGCCGAGGCGCTGTGCTCTGTCGAAGCGGAGCCCGCGACCGTGGGCTCTGTGGGGTCGGTTCATGATTGCTGCTCCCGTCGTCAAGCAGCCTCGGGTTGAGGCTGCAAGGGGTCACACGGATGCCCTGTAGGGCAACCGGGAGGGAACGTAATCGAGTTTAATTTCGATGAAACGCGGCATCTTTTCGCACTGCAGCAACCTGCAGGCGATCACGCGAGCGGAGGTCCTGAAGTGGTCCGGACCGGTCCAGACCGGTGCGCCGCGAACGGCCCGAGATGCCGAGCAGCAGACCCACCGCGAGCAGCACCGAGATCATCGAGGAACCGCCGTAGGAGAGGAACGGCAGCGGCACCCCGGTGACCGGCATGATGCCCAGGCACATCCCGATGTTCTGGAAGCTCTGGATACCGAGCCAGCACACGATCCCGGCGGCGGCGACCCGTCCGAAGAGGTCGTCGGTGCGCGCCGCGATCCGCAGCCCGCGCCACAGCACGACCCCGATCAGCGCGATCACCAGGAGCGAGCCCACCAGACCGAGCTCCTCGCCGACGACCGTGAAGATGAAGTCGGTCTGCTGCTCGGGGACGAAGCCCGCCCGGACCTGCGATCCCTGGAACAGCCCCTGGCCGAAGATGCCGCCGTCACCGATCGCGATCCGGGCCTGCTGCACGTTGTAACCCGCACCGCGCGGGTCCAGCGACGGATCGGTGAACGCCATGAACCGGTTGATCTGGTACTGCTTCAGCACCCCTGCCGCGACGACGATGGTGGCACCGGCCGCGCCGATCAGGGCGAGCAGCGCCAGCCACCGTCGCGGCGTCCCCGCCGCCGCGAGGACGCAGAAGACGGTCACGCCGAGCACAAGCGTGGTGCCGAGGTCGGGCTGGAGCATGACGAGCGCGATCGGCACCGCGGCGACCAGGATCATCGCGACCACGTCTCCCAGCGACACCCGGGCCTGCCAGCGGCCCTCGCTGCGCTCGGCGAGCACCAGAGCCATCGCGATGACCACGGCCAGCTTCGCCAGCTCGGAGGGCTGGACCTGCACCGGCCCGAGGATCACCCACGACTTCGAGCCGTTGATCGTCGACCCCATCACGAGCACCAGCACCAGGCCGACCACTGCGCCCAAGTAGACCACCGGCGTCAGCAACCGGACCCAGCGATGATTGGTGGCGACCACGCCCACCATCAGCACCAGACCAGCCGCCACGTTGATCATCTGCTTGCGCAGATAGGCTGTGGGGTCACCGCCGGTGATCGCGTCACGGTGGATGGTCGCGGACCAGACCAGCAGCGTCGAGAGCGACACCAGGACCAGCACCGCGCCCAGGAGGACCAGGTCGATGCGGCGTACGAAGGCCATCACATCGTTCTTCATGCTGTGCCCCTCACCCCTTCGGCGCGACGATCGAGCCGTCGGTGCCGAACACCGGCAGGTTCTTCGGCGGGTCGATGCCCTTGATCGCGGCCTTGTCCGGCCTGACCTCGGCACCACCCTCCTCGATGCCGTAGAGCGACTCCCACAGCTTGCGCACGGAGTCGCCGACCGAGCCGGAGCCGGTGCCACCCTGGGAGATCGTCATGATGACGACGTACTTCTTGTTGTACGTCGCGACCCAGCCGGTCGTCTGCTTGCCGGTGACCTCGGCGGTGCCGGTCTTGCCGCGCACCTTCACCTCGTCGAGCGGGAACCCGCCGAACTTCCAGGCCAGGGAGCCAGACTGGGGGGTGCCGAGCAGCGCCTCGTTGACGTAGTCGATGCTCTTGGCCGACATCTTGACCTTGCCGGCGACCTTCGGGTCGATCTTCTCGACCACGGTGCCGTCGGCGCCGACGACCGCCTTCCCGATCCGGGGCTCGTAGAGAGTGCCGCCGTTGGCCAGCGAGGCGTAGGCGCGGGCGAGCTGGATCGGGGTGACCATGGTGTCGCCCTGGCCGATGGAGAAGTTCACCGCGTCGCCCGTGCGGTAGTAGTTGCCCTCGATGCAGAACTCGTGGGCGAACAGCTGCAGGAACTGGGACGGAGCGTTCTTCTTCTCGTCCATCCGGCAGTAGTAGCCCTTCATGGCCTGGTAGTACTCGGCCTTCCACTTCCGGTCCGCGATCCGGCCTGACGACTCGCCGGGCAGGTCGATGCCGGTGCGCTTGCCGAAGCCGAAGGCCTTGGCGGTCTCGACCAGCGGGTCCTTGGCGTTGACGTTGGCCGGGTTCGAGCCGTACTTCTGCCAGTAGTGGACCCCGACCTGATAGAAGAACGTGTTGCAGGAGACCTGGAGCGCCTTGGCGAAGTCGATGTAGCCGTAGGCGCCCGACTCGTAGTTCTTGAACACCCGGTTGCCCACCTGGAGCCCGCTGGAACAGTTGAGCAGGGTGTCGCGGCTGTAGCCGTTGTTGAGCGCGCCGACCGTCATGAACGGCTTCCACGTCGAGCCCGGCGCGAACTGACCCTGCGTCGCCCGTGGCAACAGCGGGTAGCCCGCCTTCTCGGAGTAGAGCCGGTCGAGCTGCTTCTGGGTGATCCCGCCGACCCACTCCTCCGGGTCATACGTCGGCTGGTTGGCCATCGCGACCAGCCGGCCGGTCTGCGCCTCCATGACCACGACCGAGCCGGAGTCGGCCTCGAAGTTGCGGCCGGTGATCTTGTCGAAGGTGTTGCGCGCCGTCTCGATCGACTCGGCGAGCAGCTTCTCGGCCCGGGCCTGCACCTTGGCGTCGATGCTGGTCACCAGGGTGTCCCCGGGCTGGGAGGCGACCGAGTCGCCGCGACCGATCTCACGGCCCAGCGAGTCGACGGTGACCGTGTCGTAGCCGGGCATCCCGCGCAGCCACTGGTCGTACTCCTTCTCCACGCCGGAGCGCCCCACCATCGAGGTGATGTTGAGCGACTCGTCGCCGCGTTCTCGGGCGTCCTTGTTCTCGTCCTCGGTGATCGGCGAGAGGTAACCGAGCACGCCGGCGGCGTTGATGCCGAAGGGGCTCGGGTAGGAGCGCAGCGTCTGCTTCTCCGCGACCACCCCCGGGAAGTCCTCGGGCTGCTCGAGGATGCGCAGCGCGGTCGACTCGGAGACGTCGGTGGCGATCGGGACCGGCTGGTAGCGGGTGCCGGACCAGTTGGCGATCGCGTCGTTCTGCTTCTTCGGGGACACGTCCACGGCCTTGGCGACGCGCTGCATCAGCGTCTTGCGGTCCGCCTCCTCCAGCCCGTCGAGCACGCCGAGGTCGAGACTGACCACCCAGGCCGAGCGGTTGGTCACCATCGGCCGGCCCTGGGCGTCGACGATGATGCCGCGCACCGGCTGACGCACGATCTCGCGCTTGGACTGCGAGGCGGCGGCGGCCTGGTAGGCGTCGCCGTGGCGCACCTGCAGGTAGAAGAGCCGGACCCCGAGCGTGGCCAGCAGCGAGAAGACGAGCGCCTGGATCACGATCAGCCTCAGCCGGCTGACCTGCGCGGTGGGGAGCCGCGCGCGTCGAGACCTGCTCAGCCCCATGTCAGTCCCCCTTACCGATCAGCCACAGCAGTGTCGGGATCAGCAGCGGCGCCAGCAGCAGGTCATAGCCCACGCTGATGGCCACGGTCGGCAGCAGCGTCAGCGGCGCCTCACCGAGGATCAGGCCGCTGACCGCGAAGATGCTGACCCCGATGAACGCGCAGCAGGCCACCGTGATCATCACGGTCATCGCGTTCGGGCGGCCCTGGCCGCTGTGGGCGATGCTGCCTTCGCGTACCCGACCGGCGACGTAGCCGACGATCAGCAGCGCGAGCGCCCATCGGCCCGCGGTGTGATCGGCGGGCGGCGCCAGATCGAGGAGTACGCCGGCCGCGAACCCGGTCACCATGCCGGCCTGCCCGCCCCGGGTCAGCGCGACCGCGACGACGACCAGGAGGGCCAGGTCGGGGGTGATGCCGCGGATGGCGAAGGCCGGGGCCACGCTCAGCTGGAGGACGACCGCGATCACGATCAGGAGGCCGACCAGTACGTTGCGCAGCACCGGTGCAGCGCCACCCGTGCGTGCTTCCATCTCGCTCACGCCACCACCCCCGTAGCGCAAGCGCCAGAATACGGGCGCGGTGGCGTGTTGATCGTCTGGTTCGCTCGCTGGCGCTCGCTCACGCCACCACCCCCGTAGCGCAAGCGCCAGAACACGGGCGCGGTGGCGTGTTGATCGTCTGGTTCGCTCGCTGGCGCTCGCTCATCGCAGCTCCCCCTCCGGCGTGATCAGGGCTCGGTCGCTCACGGTGTCGCCGGGAACCACCACACCGACGACGTCGAGCGAGCCGAAGTCGACGTACGGCTTGATCCGCACCGTCCGCGAGGAGTCGCGCACGCTCTCGAAGGTGTCGGTCACCTCGCCGATCGGCAGCCCGGAGACGTAGGGAGCGGCTCGGCCGTCACCCCAGGTGACGACCGTCTCCCCCTTGAGCGGGGCGGCGGTCTGGTCGACGAGGTCGAGGGCCAGCAGGCCGGCGTCGGAGCCGCCGGCGACCACGCCGGAGCCCCGGACCATACCGACCTGGCCCGACTTCTTGCCGCTGCGGTCGGCACCGCCGACCCGGCCGCCGACGACCGAGGCGGCATCGACGATCAGCAGGACGGTGGCGCTCGTCTTGGTGACCCGGAGGACGCGGCCGACCAGGCCGTCCCCGGTCACGACTGACATGTCGGACTTGATCCCGGCAGCGCTTCCGGCATCGATGGTGACGGTGCGGTTGAAGGTCTGGGCGGGGCCGAAGGCGGTCACCCGGGCCGGGACCAGGGCGTAGCCGAGGTCGTCGGCCGCGCGGGTGATCGACTCGTATTCGGCGAGCTTGGCCCGGCCGTAGTCGGTGACCTCGAGCTGGCGGCGCAACGTGGAGTTCTCGGCCTCCAGCTCGGTGAGCCGCTCACGGAGGTCGTCCCGGGTGTCGAACCACTCCGGGACCCCGGTGAACGGACGGGCCACCATCGCCGCGCCGGTCTCCAGCGGCGAGAGCACCTCACCGACCGCGGTGCGGGCCGGCTCCAGGACGGGGGTCTGGTCGAGCGTGGCCAGGGTCGCGCAGCACAGCACGAGCACGACCAGCCAGGAGCGCCGTGGACCGCCGCCGGACTTCGTCTCGAGGCTGCCGCGGCGGTTGAGCCGCTCCCGCGGCGTACGGACCATGGGCGGAGGGCCTTTGCGCTGTTCCAGCCCTTTGCGCAGACGCTCGCTCGGCCGGGGGCTCAACAACGACACGTCACCATCTCCTGTTCTCGTTCACCAGGACGGGGCGGAGCACGTCGTAGTCCTCGACGCAGCGGCCGGCGCCCATCGCGACCGAGGTCAGCGGGGACTCGGCGATGTGGACGGGCATCCCTGTCTCGTGGCGCAGGCGCTCGTCGAGCCCGCGGAGGAGGGCGCCGCCGCCGGTGAGCACGATGCCGCGGTCCATGATGTCCCCGGCCAGCTCTGGCGGCGTCTGGTCGAGCGTGGACCGGACCGCGTCGAAGATGTCGTGCAGCGGCTCCTCGATCGCCTTGCGCACCTCCGCGCTGGAGACGCTCACGGTGCGCGGCAGGCCACTGACCATGTCGCGGCCGCGGATCTCGGCCTCGGGCTCGTTGGGCAGCGGCCAGACCGACCCGAGGGTCATCTTGACCTCCTCGGCGGTGCGCTCGCCCAGGAGCAGGGCATGCTCCTTCTTGAGCCAGGTCATGATCGCGTTGTCGAGCTGGTGGCCGGCGGTCCGGATCGACTGGCTCGTCACGATGCCGCCGAGGCTGATCACCGCGACCTCGGTGGTGCCGCCACCGATGTCGACGACCATGTTGCCGGTCGGCAGGTGCACCGGGAGCCCGGCGCCGATCGCCGCCGCCATCGGCTCCTCGATGATGTTCACCATCCGGGCGCCGGACTGGTAGCCGGCCTCCTTCACCGCACGGATCTCGACCGCGGTGATGCCCGACGGGACGCAGATGACCATCCGCGGCTTCGCGAAGTAGCGACGCCGGTGGACCTGCTGGATGAAGTAGCGGAGCATCTGCTCGGTCGCCTCGAAGTCGGCGATCACGCCGTCCTTCAGCGGCCGCAGCGCGACGATGTCGTCAGGCGTACGTCCCAGCATCTTCTTGGCCTCATGGCCGACGGCGACCATCTCGCCGGTGAACTTGTTGAGCGCGACCACACTCGGCTCGTCGACAAGGACACCCTTGCCGCGGACGTAGACGAGGGTGTTTGCGGTGCCGAGGTCCACCGCCATGTCGCGTCCAATGATGCTCGCCATACGTCCTCGCGTTCCCGGGGCGCCGCGTCGGGGATCTGTGCTGCAGGATGCGGGCCTGCCGACGAGGCTACGAAGGTGTGAGCCTCAAACCGGAGAGGCTCGCCGAAACCGCAACGATACGGGGTGTGTCCACGTCACCGAACCAGGGGATGCCGGTGTTCACCGGGTGTTGCGGAACGGCTCACCGAGGCCGGTGAGAGGCGTCTCGGCGGGCACCGCAGATCGCGCGGGCCGCTTCGTGTTCCCACCAAAAGCGAGATCGCCCCGGTAGGGCTACCGGGGCGATCTCGGAGTCGTTGCTCAGGCGCCGAACCAGAGCTTGATCTCACGGTCGGCGGACTCAGGAGAGTCGGAACCGTGGACGAGGTTCTCGCGGTTGGAGAGCGAGAGGTCGCCGCGGATGGTCCCCGGCGCGGCCTTGCGGCCGTCGGTGGCGCCGTTGAGGGCGCGGACGACCTCGATCGCCTCGTCGCCCTCGAGGACGGCGGCGACGAGCGGGCCGGAGGTGACGAAGTCACGCAGCGGCGGGTACCACGGCTGCTCGACGTGCTCGGCGTAGTGCTCGTCGGCCAGGCCCGCTTCGATGGTGCGGTGCTCCAGCTTCACGATCGAGAGGCCCTTGGCCTCGTAGCGGGACAGGATCTCCCCCACCAGGCCCCGGCGGACGGCGTCGGGCTTCAGGATCACGAACGTGCGCTGCGTCATGGGGTGAGGGTATCGGGGCGGGCACGTCCAGGCACGTTCGGGCCTGTCGAGGCTGAGCCGTGTTGAGAGAGTGTCGGTGGGATGCGGCAGGATGACGACCCGTGACGACAACCCCATCAGCTCCGACCCTCGCAGACTCGATGGCCGCCATCCCGGCCCGCATCGCCGAAGACCTCGGGGTGCGCCCGGCGCAGGTGGCAGCCGCGGTCGCCCTGCTCGACGAGGGCTCGACGGTGCCGTTCATCGCGCGCTACCGCAAGGAGGTGACCGGCGGCCTCGACGACGCCCAGCTGCGTACGCTGGAGGAGCGGCTCGGCTACCTGCGCGACCTCGAGGAGCGGCGCGCGGCCGTGCTCGCCGAGATCGCGAAGCAGGACAAGCTCACCCCCGAGCTGCAGGCCTCGATCCTCGCCGCCGACACCAAGGCGCGGCTGGAGGACATCTACCTGCCGTTCAAGCCGAAGCGGCGTACGAAGGCGATGATCGCCCGCGAGAACGGGCTCGAGCCGCTGGCCGACGGGCTGCTGGCGGACCCGTCGCTGGATCCCGCCGTCGAGGCCGAGAAATACCTCGGGGAGAACGTCGCGGACGCCAAGGCCGCGCTCGATGGCGCCCGCGCGATCCTGGTCGAGCGGTTCGGCGAGGACGCCGACCTGATCGGCACCCTGCGCGAGCGGATGTGGAAGCAGGGTCGACTGGTGACCCGCGTCCGCGAGGGTCGCGAGAACGATCCGGCGGCGGCGAAGTTCTCCGACTACTTCGAGTTCTCCGAGTCCTACGCGTCGCTGCCCTCGCACCGCACCCTGGCCGTGCTCCGTGCGGAGAAGGAGGAGGTCCTCGACGTCACCCTGTCTCCCTACGCCGAGGAGCCGGAGGCGGGCGTGGTGACCGACTACGAGCGCTCGATCGCCTCTCGTTTCGGGATCACCGACTCCGGCCGACCGGCCGACAAGTGGCTGGCCGAGACGGTGCGGTGGGCGTGGCGCACCCGGATCCTCTTCCGCCTCGAGCTCGACATGCGCACCCGGATCCGCACCGCCGCCGAGGAGGCCGCGATCGCGGTCTTCGCCGACAACCTGCGTGATCTGCTGCTGGCCGCGCCGGCCGGCACGCGGGCCACGATGGGCCTCGACCCGGGCATCCGGACGGGCGTGAAGGTGGCTGTGGTCGACGCGACCGGGAAGGTGGTCGACACCTCGACGGTCTACCCGCACGAGCCGCGGCGTGACTGGGATGGCGCGCTGGCGACCCTGGCGAGGCTGTGCACGAAGCACAAGGTCGACCTGATCGCGATCGGCAACGGCACCGCCTCGCGCGAGACCGACAAGCTCGCCGCCGACCTGCTCAAGCTGCTGCCGGACCAGAAGATGACCAAGGTGATGGTCTCCGAGGCAGGCGCCTCGGTCTACTCCGCCTCGGCCTACGCCTCCGCCGAGCTGCCCGATCTCGACGTGTCGCTGCGAGGCGCGGTCTCGATCGCGCGCCGCCTCCAGGACCCGCTGGCCGAGCTGGTGAAGATCGAGCCGAAGTCGATCGGCGTCGGGCAATATCAGCACGACCTCCCGGAATACGGGTTGTCGAAGTCGCTGGACGCCGTCGTCGAGGACTGTGTGAACGGCGTCGGGGTCGACCTCAACACCGCCTCCGCTCCCCTGCTGCGCCGGGTCTCGGGGATCACCGAGTCGCTCGCGTCGGCGATCGTCGCGCACCGCGACGCCAACGGCCCCTTCCGGACCCGCCGCGAGCTCACCAAGGTGGCGCGGCTCGGCCCGAAGGCGTTCGAGCAGGCGGCCGGGTTCCTCCGGATCCGAGGCGGCGACGACCCGCTCGACCAGTCCGGCGTGCACCCGGAGTCCTACCCGGTCGTGAAGCGCATCCTCGACAAGGCCTCGGCCGACATCGGGTCGGTGATCGGCAACACCCGGGTGCTGAAGTCGCTGAAGCCCGCGGAGTTCGTCGACGAGACGTTCGGTCTGCCGACCGTGACGGACATCCTCGCCGAGCTCGAGAAGCCCGGACGTGACCCGCGCCCGGAGTTCAAGACGGCGACCTTCGACGACTCGGTGCACGCCGTCTCCGACCTGCGCCCGGGCATGGTGCTGGAGGGCACGGTCACCAATGTGGCCGCTTTCGGTGCCTTCGTCGACATCGGCGTCCACCAGGACGGCCTCGTCCACATCTCCGCGATGTCGGACAAGTTCGTCGAGGACCCGCGTGACGTGGTCCGCTCCGGCGACGTGGTCCGGGTGAAGGTGATGGAGGTCGACGAGGCCCGCAAGCGGATCTCGCTCACGCTCCGTCTCACCGACGACGCACCGGCGCCGGGTGAGCCGAAGTCCACCGGCGGCAACCGCGGTCAGCGCGGTGGCGGCGGCGGTGGCGGTGGCGGCAAGAGCCAGTCGCGCGGCAAGGGCGGCGGCCGCCCGCAGGGTCGATCGGGCCCGCCTCCCGCCAACAGCGCGATGGCCGACGCCCTGCGCCGCGCGGGTCTCTCCTAAGCCCCGCGACCGCCGGGGAGGAGATCTGCACAGGACCTGCACATCTCCTCCCCGCATCCTCCCGGCTCCGCGGCCTAGGTTCGGATCATGACCTCGAAGAACCTGTACGTCCTCGGCGGGATCGCCACCGTCGGCACCGCGATGCTCCTCGTCCTCGGCGCAGGCGCGCTCGGGATCATCGGCGACGGCGGGCGCGCGGACATGATGTATCTCGTCCCCATCGGCCTCGTCGTCCTCGGTGGCCTCGTCGCCCGCTTCCGGGCGCGCGGGATGGCGTTCGCCGTCGGCGCTGCCGCCCTCGTCACCTTCGTCATCGGCCTGATCGCGATCGCGGCCGGGCTCCACGACGACCTCGACGGAGCCCGCGACATCGTGATGGTCAGCGCGATGTACGCCGCCATGTTCGCGGTCTCGGGTTGGCTGTTCTGGCGATCCAGCTCGCTGAGCCGGTGAGCAGGCCGAGACTCCTCGGGCTACCGGGCGCCCAGCTGGGCAGCGCGGCGGACGACATCGGGCGGGACCGGCGCCGTCTTCGCGTCGTCGGCGGTGATCGGGGCACCGGCGACCCGGTGGATCGGGATCACGCCGGCCCAGGTCCCGGCGTCGATGTCCTCCGGGTCGTCGACCGGACCTTCGGCCCGCGCCTTCATCGAGGCCTCGGCGAGCGGGAGGGCGACCACGGCGGTCGCCGCCATCTCCTTGCGGGTCGCGGGGCGCAGCGTCGCCCAGCGGCCGGGGATCATCTGGTCGACGACCAGCGCGAGGGCCCGTTCGCGTTCGTCCGGGTCCTCGACCAGACGCGGACGCCCGATGACGACCGCGGAACGGTAGTTCATCGAGTGATGGAATCCGCTGCGTGCCGCGACCAGCCCGTCGAGCTCGGTGATCGTGACGCACACCTCGCGCTCGAGCGCCCGACCGAGCCAGCCGGCGGCGACCGAGCCGTGCAGATAGAGGGACCCGCCCGCGTCCGGGCCGTCGAGATCGAAGCCGTACGCCGTGGGCAGGACGACCGGGTGAGCGTCCTCGCCGCTCCCGACGGTGACGCCGAGGTGGGCGACAAGCGCCTCGCCCAGGAAGGTGTGCAGGCGCTCGCGGTCGGGGACGGCGCGGTTCTTGCCGCGAGTGACCCGGGTGCGTGGGGTGGGTGACAACGTCGTGCTCATGGCACCATCCTGATAGCGAAGTGGCCTGCACGCACGGGCCAATTCTCATCAACTCCGACAGGCCATTGATCCATGCTTCCCGTGACCCTCGACCGCACCACCACAGAGCCGCTCCCCGCCCAGCTCGCCGCACAGGTCCGCTCCCTGGTGCTGTCCGGCACCCTCACGGCCGGCGACCGGCTGCCCTCGAGCCGTGCGCTCGCCGCAGACCTGGGTGTCTCCCGTGCCGTGACCGAGCAGGCCTACGACCAGCTCACCGCCGAGGGGTGGACCGAGGCCCGGCCCGGGTCCGGGACCTACGTCACGATGACCCGCACCACGACCGCGGTCGCACCGCGGGTGACCACTCGGCCGACAGGGGTGGCGCCTGCACGCTCCGCGCGGTCCCTCCCTCGCTCGGCCTCGCCCCGCTCGTCTCGGCTGGATACGGGCACGCCGTTCTTCGACCCGCGACTGGAGCCGGGCTGGCGACGGGCGTGGCGGGAGGTCTCGGCGACCGCTCCGCCACGCGGCTACGACGACCCGCGCGGGCTGCCCGAGCTGCGCGAGGCGCTGGCGGCGCGACTGGGGCGTACGCGCGGCCTCGAGCTCCACCCCGACGAGATCGTCGTGACCGCGGGGACCACCGACGGGCTCCGTGCCCTCCTCCCCGAGCTGCGACCGGGACCGGTCGCGGTCGAGGATCCGGGTTACCGGGCCGCGGCCGAGACGGTGCTCACCTATGGTCGCGAGGTCGTCGACCTGCCCGCTGTGGAGACGGTCCGCGACCTGGGGGATGCGGTGGCCGCGTACGTGACTCCGGCGCACCAGCATCCGCTGGGACGAGTGATGCCGGCCGCGGACAGGCTGGCCCTTCTCGAGGCCGCCCGACGGGCGGACGCGGTGGTGATCGAGGACGACTACGACTCGGAGTTCCGCTACGACGTCGCGCCGGTGCCCGCGATGGCGACCCTGGACCGCGAACGGGTGGTCTATCTCGGGACCGCCGCGAAATCGGTGGTGCCGACGCTTCGCCTGGGTTGGCTGGTCGCGCCGGCCGAGCTGCACGAGCTGATCCTGCGCCGCCGGACCATCACCCACGCCGGCGCTGCCTGGCCCTCGCAACGCGCGCTGCTCACCCTGCTCCGCGACGGCTGGCTCGACAAGGCGGTGCGGTCGGCTCGGCGTGTCTACGCCGAGCGCGCGCCGAGGGTGGCCGAGGCGATGAGCCCGTACGCCACGCTCGCCGGGCCGCTGGCCGGGATGTACTCCACGTGGCTGCTGCCCGAGACCGACGCGGTGCGGGCACGCGACGCCGCGGCAGCGGCCGGCTTCGAGATCAACCTGCTCTCTACCTACGCCCGCAGCAGCGGTCTGACCGGGTTGGTGATCGGCTTCGGCGGGGTCAGCGACGTCGAGCTGGACCAGGCGCTCACGGCCGTCACCGGGGCGCTCGTGGAGCGGGTCGTCTAGGCCGACCCGTCGTCCTCGATCAAATCGAAGAGGTTCTCCAGGCTGTCCGGGTCGTCCTCGCCGCCACCGACCGCCCACCCGGAGCTGGTGCGCCGCAGCTGCGCGCCGACCAGTCGGCACGACTCACCGGCCTTGTGCGCGTAATGAGCCGTCCGCGTCCGCGGACGCCGTAGCACCAGCGCGTTGCCGCACGCCGGGCACAGCGCCCAGTCGGTCGCGGTCTCGTCGGTCGCCATCTGCAGCTCGTCGGGCTCCTCCACGGCCGCCAACCTACCTGGGTCCGGCCTCGCCACCGGCCGATTCCTCGGCGGAATCCTCGGCGGAATCCTCGGCGGAATCCTCGGCCGATTCCTCGGCGACGATCCGGTCGAACGCCTCGAACGCGGCAGCTCGCTCACGCTCGATCTTGCGCCCGAGGATGTCGGCCAGGCCCCACAGGACCGCGAAGATCACACCGACGACGAACATGATCGAGATCAGGAAGCCCATCCCGATCGCGACGACCTGCAGCGCCCAGCCGAGCCAGTAGGCCCACGGTCGGCGCAGCATGCCGGCCACGAGGATGCAGGCCACGAAGAACCCGAGACCCAGCGGGAGTGCCAGCGCGGCGGAGACCCCGCCGATCGAGATCATCACCGGCGCGGCCAGCGCGACTGCGAGCCCCTCCATCGACACGATCGCCGCGCACATCCCCCGCCGTGGGGACTTCTCGCGCTCAGTCGTCATCGGCGTCCGCCTCCAGGTAGGCCTCCAGCTCGGGGTCCTCGGTCGGCACGACCCGCGCGGTGGCGGCCGAGGCGGCGGAGGAGCCGCGAGTCCCCAGCAACGTACGCGCCTCTCCTGCGGTCACCACGGAGCCGGTGACGAGCACCGCGCCCTCCGAGATCGAGCCGCCTCCGGAGGACTCCGACAGGCCCATCGCCGCATCGATGGCGTCGGCGAGACGGGGCACCACCGAGACCCGCTCCTCGCCGTAGATCTCGACGGCGATCTTGCCGAGATCGACGGCCGGCAGCGCCCGCTCGGTGGAGTTCTGGGTGACGACGAGGTGCTCCAGCGCAGGCTCGAACGCCGCGAGCAGGCCCTCGACGTCCTTGTCCCCCATCACGCCGATGACCCCGACGACGCCGGAGAACGAGAAGGAGTCCTCGAGTGCCGCGACGGTCGCCTCGGCACCGGCCGGGTTGTGGGCGGCGTCGAGCAGGATCGTCGGGGACGATCGCACGATCTCCAGCCGTCCGGGTGAGTCGACCTTGGCGAACGCGTCGCGCACGACCTCGTCGGAGAGCACGGTCTCACCGAGGAACGCCTCGACCGCGGCCAAGGCGGCCGCTGCGTTCTGCGCCTGGTGGGCACCGTAGAGCGGCAGGAACAGATCCTCGTACGTCCCACGCAGCCCGCGCAGCGTGATGATCTGTCCGCCGACGGCCGGCGTCCGGGACACGACCGCGTAGTCGGTGCCCTCCCACAGCAGCCGGGCGCCGACCTCGGCCGCGTGCTCGTCCAGCACAGCGGCGACCTCGACGGTCTGCTCGGCGATCACCGCGACGGCCCCGGGCTTGATGATCCCGGCCTTCTCACGGGCGATGGCGACGGGCGTGTCACCCAGGTATTTCGCGTGGTCGACCGCGATCGGCGTCACCACGGCCACGTCGGCGTCGGCCACGTTGGTGGCGTCCCAGCCTCCGCCCAGCCCGACCTCGACCACGGCGACGTCGACCGGAGCCTCGGCGAACTTGGCGTACGCCATCCCGACCATCGTCTCGAAGAACGACAGCGGGTGCGGCTGGTCGTCGTCGACCATGCCGAGATAGTGCGCGACGTCGTTGAACGCGGCCACGAACTCGTCATCGTCCAGCGGCTCGCCGTCGATGGAGATCCGCTCGTTGACCCGCTCCACGTGCGGCGAGGTGAACCGGCCCACGCGCAGGTCCAGCGACCGCAGCAGCGTGTCGATCATCCGGGAGGTGGAGGTCTTGCCGTTGGTGCCGGTCAGCTGGATGATCCGGAACGCGTTCTGCGGATCGCCGAGGATCTCGAGCAGGGCACGGATCCGGTCCAGGGAGGGCTCGAGCCGGGTCTCGGGCCAGCGCGACTGCAGCGCTTCCCAGACCTCCTCGATCGTGGCCGCCAGGCGCGGCGCGGGAGTCTCACTCATCGGGTCGAGTCTATGCGCCTGGCACTTCCCAGCGAATCGCCGGACCCGCTACCCTCCCCCTGATCTCGGACTGAACCCCATCCCCCACAAGGTCCACCATTCATGCGTACGCTCCGGGCCGCTCTCGCGGTCTCGCTCCTGGCCGGTGCCTACGTGCTGGCTGCCCTCGCGCTCGTCGGGAAGCAGGCGCTCCCCCGCGGCCGCTCCCGGACCGTGAGCGACCTCGGCGGGCTCGTCCTCACCGAGCAGGATCAGCCGACCTTGTGGGCGGAGGTCCGCCAGCTGGCTGCCACCGCCGGCACCCGCGCGCCCGACGAGATCCGCCTGGTGCCGGACGCCAATGCCGCCGTCAGCGAGGAGACCCGTCTCCTCGGGCTCAGGACCGGGACCCGGCGCCTGTTCCTCGGCGTGCCTCTCCTGCAGGGACTCTCCCGCAACCAGCTCCACGCGGTGCTCGCCCACGAGCTCGGGCACCACAGCACCCTCCACACCCGGCTCGGTGCTCTCCTCCACCGCAGCCGCCTGGCGATCGCCGAGGTCGCCGCCGGTCTCTCGAACCCGCTGGTGAAGCGGCCCTTCCGGACGTACGCGCGTGCCTTCTTCGCCCTCACCAGACCGCTCGCGCACGCCCATGAGCTCGACGCCGACCGACTCAGCGCGAAGATCGCCGGGCCACGGACCGCGGCGACCACCCTGCGTACCCTGCCCGCGCTCGACGCCGCCTGGCACATCTACCTGGAGCAGTACGTCGAGGCCGGCACCCACTACGGCCTGCGGCCCACGCGCTTCTTCGACAACTTCACCCACCTGATGAGCGACCCCGCGCGTCTCGAGGAGCTCGCCCGTATCAGCGCAGCACCGCCCACGGCGCCGTCGTCGGCCTACGACTCGCATCCGCCGCTGTCGGAGCGGATCGCACGACTGGAGGCGATGGCCTCCGCCGACTCCTCCGAGGAGGCGGAAGGCGACAGGTCCGGCAACGCCACCAGCATCCTGCGCTACCCGTCCCAGAACTTCCTCGCCCTCGAGGACAAGACGTTCGCCGGCTCGGGCCTGACCCCGGCCCCGATGGCCGAGATCGTGACGGTCGCCGGCGCCCGCGCAGCAGCCGTCAACGCCGAGATCCTCCTCGACGCGATGCGCGAGAACCAGATCGAGCCGGCCACCGTACGCGGAGCCCTCGACCTGGTCGCCTCCGGCAACCTCGACACCCTCCTCGACCTCGTCGAGGCCGAGTTCTCGACCCCCGAGACCCGCCGGCGGATCATCGCCCGTCTCCTCGGCGCCGCCCTCGCCCACGAGCTCGTCAGCGAGGACAAGGCTCGCTACGAGCTCAGCTGGTCCGGTCCATGGCGGCTGGTCGACCTCACCGGCCAGGACGTCGACCCCGAGAACCTCGCCTACGAGGCCCTCGGCTCCCCCGGATACGCCGCCGCGCTGCGTGCCTGGGTCCACCAGCTCGACGCACAGGTCGACCCCGACCCGCCGGTGCACACCCACGAGACACCGGCCCCCACGTCGCCCGACGGCTACATCGGAGCCCTGGCCCCGATCTCCGGCGACGGCTTCCGTACGCTCCTGGCGACCGACGCCGGCCTGATGCTGCTCAAGCCCTCCGGCTCCGACCGTCTCGCGACGGGCTTGGCCTCGCTGACCTCCGGCTCACCCGGCAGGAAACTCATCCAGCGCGCCCTGGACAGACCACCCGCAGACGTCGCGACCTCCCCCTACGCCACCTTCCTCCCCTGGGGCCACATCCGCGCCCTCCATCTCAAGCACGGCAGCACCGGCCGCCGCTCCGCCGACATCACCACCACCGCCGGCAACGGCTGGTCCCTGCACTGGACCGACGCCGCCGAGTCAGAAGGCCACCTCTGGCCCGCCGTCGACCACTACCTCGGCCGCCGCTTCACCGTCGACTGATCGGGTCGACTGACGGGACGAGGGTGTGGTCGGCCATGTCGACGACCGGGCGGTAGCCGATCTTGGCGTAGACGTGGTTGGAGACGGGGTTGTCGACGTCGGTGAACAGGCAGAGCCGGGTGCCGTCGGCTCCGAGAATCCGGGAGGCCTCGGCGGTGACCGCGGCGCCGTAGCCCTTCCCGCGTTCTGACACCGGCGTGTAGACCGGAGCGATCCGGATCACGCCGTGCACCGGTGGGGTAGCTCCGGCGAGCGACACGACCGTGCCGTCGACCTCCCACAGCAGGACGAACTCGTCGATCTTGCGCCGCACGTGATCGTCATCGTGGACGGTGGCCTCGTGAGCGAAGTCGGGGTTCTCCGACTGCTCCCTGGCGGCGTGGCCGAAGTCGTTCAGCCACTCGCGGCACAGCTCGAGATCGTCGTACGTCGCCCGGCGGGCACGCCCGGGCACGCCGGACGGCATCACCAGCGAGCCGAGCTCGTGCAGACGGGACGCCATCGCCACGGTCACCTCCCCGCCGGCGAGACGGGCGGTCTCCTCGACGACCGTCCGGGCGGCCGGGAGCGCCCCGTTGGCCCCACCTGCATACTCCCCACGCTCGTGCAGCCGTCGCGCCAGCTCGAGCGCGGCCGCCTCGGGCATCGGGCAGACGTACAGCGGATACGGCTGGAACGGCGCCGTCCGCATCGCCGCCCCGACGACCTGATCGTCGTCTCGAGCGACCGCGAACCACCGGTACGGCTCGTCCTGCTGAGCCAGTCGAGTCGCCCGCTCCGCGTTGGTGGCGAGCACGCTCGCGGTCAGCGGCTCCGCGGCAAGGTAGTCCTTCGCCTCGATGAGGAACTCGGCTGCGTCGGTGAAGAACTCGATGGTGACCATGACCGAAGCATGCCGAGCCCGCGGCGCCGGTCTCAACCGGGTTTCGCGCCAGCAACCGCGCGCCCATAGGATTTGGTCCCATGACTGAGACCACGCCCACGCAGACCGCACCGGAGACGACGACGCCCGCTGAGCAGCGCGTAGTCGCCGTACCGGACAAGCCGGTCCTCGAGGGCCTGGAGGCCAAGTGGGCCGAGCAGTGGAAGAACGACAAGACCTACGCCTTCGACCGCAGCCAGCCGCGCGAGAACGTCTACTCGATCGACACCCCGCCGCCGACCGTCTCCGGCAGCCTGCACGTCGGCCACGTCTTCTCCTACACCCACCCCGACCTGATCGCCCGCTTCCAGCGGATGAACGGCAAGTCGGTCTTCTACCCGATCGGCTGGGACGACAACGGTCTGCCGACCGAGCGTCGCGTCCAGAACTACTTCGGCGTCCGCTGCGACCCGAGCCTGCCCTACGACCCCGACTTCACCCCGCCGGAGAAGCCGGACCCGAAGCGCCAGATCTCGATCAGCCGGCCCAACTTCGTCGAGCTGTGCAACCAGCTCGTCGTCGAGGACGAAAAGGTCTTCGAGGACCTGTGGCGCACGCTGGGTCTCTCCTTCGACTGGGACCAGCAATACACGACCATCGGCAAGGTCTCCCAGACCGCCTCGCAGAAGGCGTTCCTGCGCAACCTGGCCCGCGGCGAGGCCTACCTGCAGGAGGCGCCGACCCTGTGGGACGTCACCTTCCAGACCGCGGTCGCCCAGGCCGAGCTGGAGGCGAAGGACTACCCCGGCTTCTTCCACCGCGTCGCCTTCCACCGTCCTGACGGCACCCAGGTCCACATCGAGACCACCCGTCCCGAGCTGATCCCGAGCGTCGTCGCGCTGATCGCGCACCCCGACGACGACCGCTACAAGGACCTGTTCGGCAAGACCGTCACCAGCCCGATCTTCGGCGTCGAGATCCCCGTCCTCGCCCACGAGGCCGCGGAGATGGACAAGGGCGCCGGTATCGCGATGTGCTGCACCTGGGGCGACCTCACCGACGTCCAGTGGTGGCGTGAGCTCAACCTGCCGGCCCGTGCGCTGATCGGCCGCGACGGCCGCTTCTCCCGCGAGACCCCGGAGTGGATCACCACCGAGGCCGGCGTCGCCGCCTACGAGGAACTCAAGGGCAAGACCGTCCACTCGGCCCGTGAGGCGGTCGTCGCGATGATCCGCGACTCCGGCGACCTCGACGGCGAGCCGAAGAAGACCCAGCGGATGGCCAACTTCTACGAGCGCGGCGACAAGCCGCTCGAGATCGTCGCCAGCCGGCAGTGGTACATCACCAACGGTGGCCGCAACCCCGAGCTGCGCCAGCAGCTGCTGGCCCGCGGCGGCGAACTGTCCTGGCTGCCCGAGCACATGCGTCACCGCTACGACAACTGGGTCGGTGGCCTCAACGGCGACTGGCTGATCTCGCGCCAGCGCTTCTTCGGCATCCCGTTCCCGGTCTGGTACGCGCTCGACGCCGAGGGCAACCCCGACTACGACAAGCCGCTGCTGCCGAGCGAGGACCAGCTGCCGATCGACCCGTCCACGGACGTCCCGGCCGGCTACGAGGAGGCGCAGCGCGGCAAGCCGGGCGGCTTCCAGGGCGACCCGGACGTGATGGACACCTGGGCGACCTCGTCGCTGACCCCGC
Source organism: Nocardioides sp. CCNWLW239 (assembly GCF_037137035.1). NCBI lineage: Bacteria > Bacillati > Actinomycetota > Actinomycetes > Propionibacteriales > Nocardioidaceae > Nocardioides > Nocardioides sp. CCNWLW239. The sequence goes on from NZ_JBBBNW010000006.1 coordinate 331,880, forward strand.
AGATCGCCGGCGGCTGGGAGGCCGACCCCGACCTGTTCAGCCGGGTCTACCCGATGGACCTGTGCACCCAGAGCCACGAGATCATCCGCACCTGGCTCTTCGGCCGCATCGTCCGCGCCCACCTCGAGGACGGCACCGTCCCGTGGAGCCACGCGATGATCGCCGGCTGGATCCTCGACCCCGACCGCAAGAAGATGTCGAAGTCGAAGGGCAACGTCGTCGTCCCGACCGAGATCCTCGAGAAGTTCGGTGCCGACGCGGTCCGCTGGCGCGCCGCGCTGACCCGTCCGGGCATGGACTCGCCGTTCGACGAGACCCAGATGAAGGTCGGTCGCCGACTGGCGATGAAGATCCTCAACGCCTCCAAGTTCGTCCTCGGCAACGTCGGCGCGACCACGCTCAACCCGGTCGCGATCACCCAGCCGGTCGACTGCGCGCTGATGGCCCGCCTCAAGGAGACGATCACCAAGGCGACCGACGCCTTCACCGCCTACGACTACTCGACCGCGTTGGAGACCTCGGAGAAGTTCTTCTGGGAGTTCTGCGACGACTACCTCGAGCTGGTCAAGGAACGTGCCTACGACGCCGACGGCGGCCTCGCCACCGAGTCGGCTCGCGCGACCCTGGCCACGGCCCTGCACGTCCAGCTCCGACTGCTGGCCCCCTTCCTGCCGTACGTCACGGAGGAGGTCTGGTCGTGGTGGCAGACCGGTTCGATCCACACCTCCGCGTGGCCGCGTGAGCTCGAGCTCGGCACTGCGGCTGCCGCCGACGCGGCTGCCCTCGACGCCGTCGCGGCGACGCTGAGCGGGATCCGTGGCGCGAAGTCGACGGCGAAGGTGAAGATGCGCCACCCGTTGGCGAAGGCCGAGGTCACCGGGCCCGCCAAGCTGGTCAAGGACGCCGAGGCCGCCGCGCCCGACCTCAAGCGGGTCGGCAACATCGTCGGCGATCTCTTCTTCACCGTCGACGAGAACGCCACGGAGATCACCGTCACCGCTGAGCTCGCCGAGGTCTCCGAGGAGGCCTGAGCGTCACCACCGCGCATCCGAACGACGGAGCGGGCCCCGGACCGTATCGCGGTCCGGGGCCTGCTTCGTCCCTCACTCCGGCCCAGCGTCCGGGGGGATTCGCTCGGCCGGTCACTCTGGCGTGGTGCGGGTCGCCATCGGAGTGATCTCTACTGCACCGATTTCTCGGCACACGTCTTCTCGTCCTTGCCGCCGCCCTTCGGCTCCTCGAGCTCCTCCGGACCGTCCTGGTCCTTCGGCTCCGCCGACTCCGTCGTCGCGTCGGACGGTTCGGCGGAATCGGTGGTGACCTCGGGGTCGGCTGCGGGCGACGACCCTACCGGGGTCTTCGGCTCAGCGCACGCCTCAGCGCACTCGGGCGTGGCCTCCGGTGCGGGGGCCTCGCTCGCTCCCGGCAACGTCTTGACGTCCTCGGCCATCGCGGCAGTGAGCTCGCAGGCGTCCCGGGTGACCCGCTCGGCGTCGGACTCGCGCTCGTCCGGTCGCGCGTCAGGCTGCTTCGTCGTCTGCTCATTCGCCTCGTCGGACTTCCGCTCGTCCTTGGGCTCTTCCAACGGCAGCGACTCGACCGGGACCCCGGCGTCGGCGGCGATCAGTTGACGCAGGAACATCGGCACCGCCTCATCGACGGGCTTGGCGTCCTCCTCGGCCACGAACGGCCACAGCAGCGGCGCCATGATGCCCGGGATCGGCCCGACCGGCGGCACCAACGTGGGCGGGGTGGCCTCGTCGTTGCCCTCCCCTGGGTCGGCAGGCTCCGCGGGCTCGTCGGGCGTCGGCGTCTCGGGCTGCTCCTCGGGCGGAGCCGACGGCACCATGTCCGGCTTCTTCTCCGCCGGCTTCTCAGGCTCGGCAGGCTCCCGCTGGTCGTTGCCTCGCCCCGCTTCCGGTGGGGTGCTGGGGATCTTCGACACCCCGGAGACATCAGGGGACGGTGCCGGCGGGACCACCGTGAACTCGGCCTGGCCGGACAGCGTACGCGGCACCCGGTGCAACGCGGACACGTCGGGGCTGAGGGTCTGGACGATCACGAGCAGGCCGATGAGCACCACGGCGGCATAGGCCACCACCGGGCCCCTCTGGAACCTCACGTGCCCACTTCCCTACCGAGTGACGGAGCTGGAAAGGTACAGATGATCATCAGTTCGTATTGTGTCCGACCGTTCGGGCCGATACCGACCCGAACGGCGAAAATGACCCAAACGGGCTAGGGCATGTCTGGTGAAGACGCGGCGGGCGCGAACGCGAGCTGCGCGGATGTGCCAGACATGCCCTGGTGGCCGTCCTAGGCCGACTTCTTCTTGGTTTCCTTCTCCCGAGGCACGAGCGTCGGCATCTCGCCGTCCTCGACGACCTCACGGGTCACGATCACCTTGCCGACGTCGCCACGCGAGGGCACGTCGTACATCACGTAGAGGAGGACCTCTTCGATGATGGCGCGCAGGCCGCGGGCGCCGGTGCCACGCTCGAGGGCCTTGTCGGCGATGGCGGTGACCGCGTCCTCGGTGAACTCGAGCTCGACACCGTCGAGGTCGAAGAGCTTCTGGTATTGCTTCACCAGGGCGTTGCGCGGCTCCGTCAGGATCTGCACCAACGCGGCCTGGTCGAGCTTCTCGACGCTCGCGATCAGAGGCAGGCGGCCGATGAACTCCGGGATCAGCCCGAACTTGGTGAGGTCCTCGGGGCGGACCAGCTTGAGGAGGTCCTCGGCTTCCTTCTCGGCCTTGCCGCGCACCTCCGCGGTGAAGCCGAGGGTCTTCTTGCCGACCCGCTGCTCGATGATGTGCTCCAGACCGGCGAAGGCACCACCCACCACGAAGAGGATGTTGGTGGTGTCGATCTGGATGAACTCCTGGTGCGGGTGCTTGCGGCCACCCTGCGGCGGCACCGAGGCGGTGGTGCCCTCGATGATCTTCAGCAGTGCCTGCTGCACGCCCTCACCGGAGACGTCGCGCGTGATCGAGGGGTTCTCCGCCTTGCGGGCCACCTTGTCGATCTCGTCGATGTAGATGATGCCGGTCTCGGCCTTCTTGACGTCGTAGTCGGCGGCCTGGATCAGCTTGAGGAGGATGTTCTCGACGTCCTCGCCGACGTAGCCGGCCTCGGTCAGCGCGGTGGCGTCCGCGATCGCGAACGGGACGTTGAGCATCCGGGCCAGCGTCTGGGCCAGGTAGGTCTTGCCGCAGCCGGTCGGGCCGATCACCAAGATGTTGGACTTGGCGACCTCGACCTGCTCCTCCTTGGCGTGCTTGCCGGGGCCCTGCGGGCCTCCGGGCTGCAGGCCCGCCTGGACGCGCTTGTAGTGGTTGTAGACCGCCACCGCGAGCGACTTCTTCGCCTGCTCCTGGCCGATGACGTAGGAGTTGAGGAAGTCGAAGATCTCCTTCGGCTTGGGGAGGTCGGCGATCTCCACCTCGGAGCCCTCGTTGAGCTCCTCCTCGATGATCTCGTTGCAGAGGTCGATGCACTCGTCACAGATGTAGACGCCGGGACCCGCGATGAGCTTCTTGACCTGCTTCTGGCTCTTCCCGCAGAAGGAGCACTTCAGCAGGTCACCTCCGTCGCCGATGCGTGCCACGAGTGGCCTTCCTTCCCCGACTTGTGCTGCTAGGTCCGAATAATTACTGACGGTACCCCGCGCCGCGCCTTCGATGTGGGAGCGGCGCGGGGCCCGAGGGTCAAACGAGCGCCGGCGTCTTGAGCGACTCGAGCACCGAGTCGATCAGGCCGTACTCGACCGCCTGGGCGGCGGTGAGGATCTTGTCGCGCTCGATGTCGTGGCTGACCTCGTCCATCGACTTGCCGCTGTGGTCGGCGATCATCTTCTCGAGCAGCTCACGCATCCGCAGGATCTCGTTGGCCTGGATCTCGATGTCAGAGGTCTGGCCGAACGTGCCCTCGGTGTAGGGCTGGTGGATCAGGATGCGACTGTTGGGCAGTGCCATCCGCTTGCCGTGCGCACCCGCGCCCAGCAGGATCGCGGCGGCCGAGGCGGCCTGACCGATGCAGACGGTCTGCACGTCCGGCTTGATGAACTGCATCGTGTCGTAGATCGCGGTGCAGGCCGTGAACGAGCCGCCCGGGCTGTTGATGTAGATCGAGATGTCCTGGTCCGGGTTCATCGACTGCAGGCAGAGCAGCTGGGCGATGACCGCGTTGGCGACATCGTCGCTGATCGGGGTGCCCAGGTAGATGATCCGGTCCTCGAAGAGCTTGGCGTAGGGGTCGATCCGGCGGACGCCGTAGGACGTACGCTCCTCCCACTGCGGGATGTAGTAGTTCATGTCCTCAGTCCTTCTTGTGGGCGGGGCGGCCCTCGTCGGAGGCTTCCTTCGCGCTCTTGATGACCTGGTCGACCAGGCCGTAGTCGAGCGCCTCGGAGGCGGTGAACCAGCGGTCGCGGTCGGCGTCCTTGGTCACCTGGTCGACGCTCTGGCCGGTGTGCTCGCTGATCAGGTCCAGCAGCACCTTCTTGATGTGCAGGGACTGCTGGGCCTGGATCTTGATGTCGGAGGCCGAGCCGCCCATACCCGAGGAGGGCTGGTGCATCATGATCCGCGCGTGGGGCAGCGCGTAGCGCTTGCCCTTCGCGCCGGCGCAGAGGAGGAACTGGCCCATCGAGGCGGCCAGACCCATGCCGACGGTGGCCACGTCGTTGGGGATGTAGTTCATGGTGTCGTAGATGGCCATACCGGCATCCACCGAGCCACCGGGCGAGTTGATGTGAAGGAAGATGTCGGCCTCGGGGTCCTCCGCGGAGAGCAGCAGGAGCTGCGCACAGATCGCATTGGCGTTCTGGTCACGGACCTCGGAGCCGAGGAAGACGATGCGCTCCCGCAGCAGTCGGTTGTAGATGTTGTCGTCGAGAAGGCTCAAACCGCCGCCGTTGCCGCCCAGGCTCGGAGAGAGCCCTGGGGCACCGGCGTGAGCGTCAGCCGCGCTGGAGTCGATGTTCACAGGATCGACACTAGCCGCCGAAGCCAGTTGTTCCACGGCTGGTGTGCCATTGTTCGCCGACGGCAGAACTGCACCGTCCGGTGGTCGCCTCACGATCCGCGTCGCGCGTGAGGGTCGAAAGCTGTGCCCGTGCCGGCGCTACGCCAGCCAGCGCAGCAGCGCGTCGTGCACCGCCGGATGGTTCGAGAGCGGCGTCTCGTCGGTCGAGAGCGTGAACCGCTCCGCGGTCGGGAAGAGGTCGCGCACCCGTCGCGACCGCAACGGAGTCTTGTGCCGCCACCACAGGATCTCCCCGAAGAGGCGCCCGACCCGGTTGGGTCGCGAGGTCGCCTTGTCGGTGACCAGCAGGTAGTCCACGTCCGGCCGCGGCGGCAGCATCGCCTCGTCCGCACCGACGACCGCGATCCCAGCGAGGTGCTCGTCGAGCTGCTTGCCGACCCCGCTCGAGATCGGCGCCGACGTGACCGCGTAGGGAGTCGTGCCGAGGGCGATCAGCTCGGTGACGTACGTGGTCCACGGTCGAGCCGCCGAGGTCGCCACCCCGAGCGCGTTGCGGGCGATCAGGCCGCCGCCGGCGTACCCGACCAGGACGATGCGAGGTGAGTCGGCCGCATCGATGGGCGACTCCGCTGCCAGGGCGTCCATGCACTCCTGGATCCGGCTGCTGAGCGCGACCGCGGCCGGCACCGACGCGCTGCCGGCCGAGACGTGCAGGTGCAGCGGCATCCAGCCGAGCAGCTCGGCGAGCCGGTCCGCGTACGTCGCGCCGGTCGACTCGGAGCCTGCGTCCCAGACGGTCTCGTCCCGGCCCGTCGGCGGGATCAGGACCAGGACACGAGAGCTCGTTCCCGCGTGCCGCTGCACCGCCGCCCACTCCTCCGGGCTGACCGATCGGCCCTGGTGACGAACGCCGACCGCGGGCCCGGACTCGGCGGTGACGACGCCGCGGACGATCGGCGTCGCGAGCGCGAACGGAGCCACGAACGGCCGCCGCGCGAAGGCCGTGATGCGCCAGGCGAACCGGGCCAGCCCGACGAGGCCGGCCACCGTGCCCTGGCCGCGGTCGAGCTGCTCCGCGGCATCGGGGTCCACCGGGGCGTCCTCGACGTTGAGGACCACGGCGCGGACGGTCTCGGGGCTGGAGCTCACGCTGGAAGCGTAGGGCCTGCGCCGCGGAGCCGGGTCCATCTGCGCCGTACGGTCCCCACGATTGTGTCTCGGATCACATCCCCGCCGTGGTATCTCGTACGTTTGCGTTCACTCGCGCGTATGGTGTTTGTGAGGCTGTTGTTACAGAAGTTACGTGACGATGGCCGTCTTCACGGGTTACCGTCGAAGGGGGAAGGGGGTGACGGTCCGGTGAGCGACGAGAAGGAGTCACGCTGCCCGTCGTGCGGCGATCCGCTGCTTCCGGGAGCCATCTTCTGCATCGGCTGCGGCAGCTCGCTGCTCGCTCCCCCGGAGCATCACCGCCCGCTCTTCGTCGACGAGGTCGACGACGCGGCCGCTCCTCGCAGCACCCGTGGATTCGTCTTCGACGACGGGCCCGAGCCGACACCGTCGATGTCGCCGGGCTCGCCTGCCCAGGACCCGCGCACGAGCCGGACCGCCCCGATCCTGGTCGCGATCGCGGTGCTGGTGCTCGTCGCCGGGGTGCTCGGCTTCATCGTCGGCAAGGACGGGAACCGCCCGGGCCAGACCGAGGCGAACCCTTCGACCAGCCCCACCACGACCACGCCGTCGACCGAGCCTTCCGTGGACCCCGACGCGCCCCCGGAGGACCAGCTGCTCCGTATCTCCCGGGTGGACACCGAGGCAGCCAGCAAGCTCATCGGCACCTGGATCCCGCAGCTCGCGGCCGTCGGTGCCGGCGACGGCGGCGACGCCGACTGGCACAGGGCACTGTCTCGCTACCAGAAGCTCAAGTCCGACCATCCCGACGTGCTGCTCCTCGACACCGGCGAGTGGCCGAGCTCCTACGTGAAGCCGGGGATGTACGCCGTCGTGGTGCCCTATCCCAGCGACACCTCCGCGCCCGCACTGGAGTGGTGCGTGGAGCAGGGTCTGTCCCGGACCCACTGCGCGGCCAAGCACCTGGAGGTCTCCGGCGACCCGACGGACAACTACGACTCCCAGTAGCTCCAGCGTTGCCACAAGACGAAACCGCCCCTGCCCGGATCGGGCAGGGGCGGCGTACGTCTGATGATCAGGCGTCGGTCTTCTCGGAAGCCTCGTCGCTCTCAGCAGCCTCGTCGGCGGCCTCGTCAGCGGTCTCGGGCTCGTCCTCGCCGATGGTGCCGTCAGGGCGCAGGTTCTTCAGCTCGACGTGGTTGCCGGACTCATCGGTGACCGTGGCGGCCTCGACCAGCTGGGCCAGCGCCTTGCCGCGCAGGATCTCCTGGACCAGCTCGGGCACGTGGTTGTGCTCGAGCATGTGGTTGACGAACTCCTGCGGGTCCTGACCGGACTGCTGCGCACGGCGCATCATGTGCTCGGTCAGCTCCTGCTGCTCGACCCCGATCTCCTTCTCCTTGGCGATCTGGTCGAGGATCAGCTGGGCGGCGACGGCGTCACGAACGCGGCGCTCGAGGTCGGCCTCGAACTCCTCGATCGTCTGCTCCTCGTCCTCGAGGTACTTCTCGAAGGTGAGGCCGGCGAAGCCGAGCTGCTGCTCGATGCCCTCGCGGCGCGCGTTGAGCTCGTCGGCGACGATGCTCTCCGGGAGCGGGATCTCGACCTTCTCCAGGAGGGCCTCGAGGACGGCGTCACGGGCGGCGGCGGCCTGCTCGAGGCGCTTGCCGTTGCCGAGGCGGGTGCGGACGTCCTCCTCGAGCTCCTTGACGGTGTCGAACTCGCTGGCGAGCTGGGCGAACTCGTCGTCGTACTCCGGGAGCTCCTGCTCCTGCACCTGGTTGACGGTGACGTTGACGTCGACCTCCTGGCCGACCAGCTCACCGCCCACGAGGGTGCTCTTGAAGTCCTTGGACTCGCCGGCGGACAGACCGGTGATGGCCTCGTCGAGACCGTCGAGCATGCCGCCCTTGCCGACCTGGTAGCTCATCCCGACGGCCTCGGCGCCATCGACGTCCTCGCCGTCCTTGGTGGCCTTCAGGTCGATGACCACGAAGTCACCGTCTGCGGCGGGGCGCTCGACGTCCTTGAGGGTGCCGAAACGCTCGCGCATCGCCTGGATCTGCTCCTCGACGTCAGCGTCGGTGAGCTCGATGTCGTCGACCTTCGCCTCGATGCCGGCGTAGTCGGGCAGCGTGATCTCGGGCTTGACGTCGACCTCGGCGGTGAACTCGAGGGTCTCGTTGTCCTCGAGCTTGGTGACCTCGATCTCGGGCTGCGCGAGCGGCTCGAGCGAGTTCTCCTGGAGAGCGTCGAAGTACATCTGCGGGAGGACGTTGTTGACCGCCTCGGAGAGCACCGCACCGCGGCCGACCTGCTTGTCGATCACCTGGGGCGGGACCTTGCCCCGGCGGAAGCCGGGGACGTTGATCTGCTTGGCGATCTGCTTGTACGCCGCGTCGAGGCTCGGCTTGAGCTCCTCGAAGGGCACCTCGACGGTCAGCTTGGCCCGGGTCGGGCTCAACGTCTCGACGGCGCTCTTCACAGGGTGTCTCCTGTCGTTTGATTCTGAGAATGGTGTCGCATGCAGGGGCTGTATGGATTTTCAGGGGAGATGTCGGGGCGACAGGACTCGAACCTGCGGTCTCCTGCTCCCAAAGCAGGCGCGCTAGCCACTACGCTACGCCCCGTCAAGGGCCCCTCCCCAATCAGCGGGAATGGCACTTGGAGCGGATGACGGGAATCGAACCCGCGTAATCAGTTTGGAAGACTGAGGCTCTACCATTGAGCTACATCCGCGCACGCGAGAGCAGCTGCCCTCGTGCGACCCGCGAAATCCTGCCATAGATCTGGCTCACACCTGTAACCGGCTCCCCTACTGGCCGGTTTCACCGGTCGGTTCGGTGCCGTTCTCGTCACCGTCTCCCGACAGCGACGAGCGCGCGATCGTCCGCGCTGGCGCTCAGCCCTTCGAGCAGGCGGCGCGCGCCGCCCCCACGTCCGGTGACCGCGAGATGGTCCGCGGTGGCGACCAGATTGCCGATGCCGTGGTCGAGATCGACGCCCCGCGCCTCCACGACCCCGTCGGTGTAGAGCATCACCATGTCGCCCACCCCGAGCGTGCCGAGACAAGGGTCGAAGTCGACGTCGTCGATGAGCCCGAGCACCGGGCCGTCGCTCTCGGCCTGCTCCCAGCGACCGGTCGCCGCGCGGCGTACGAGCGCGGGCGGGTGGCCGGCCGTGCGGATCTCGTAGGCACCGGTGCCGAGGTCGATGGAGAGGTAGACGGCGGTCGCGAAACCCTCCTGCCAGTCCTGGCGGAGCAGGTAGCGGTTGGCGGCGGGGAGGAAGTCGGCCGGCGGGACCGCGCCCAGGAGGCCGCCGAACGCGCCGGAGAGCTGGAGCGCGCGGGTGCCGGCACGCTCCCCCTTCCCGGAGACGTCGACGACGACGACCTCGAGCCGCTCGCCTGCCCGCGCGGCCACCACGAAGTCGCCGGCGAACCGGGTGCCACCCGCAGGCAGCACCGCCGAGTCCGCGAGCCACCCGGAAGGCATCGGGGGGATCGCGCCCTGGTCGAGCTTGTGGGTCAGGTCGAGCAGCATCAGCTCGTCGCTCAGGCCGCCGACCCCGAGGTAGGTGCGGCGCATCGCGACGAACAGCACGATCGCGCCGAGCAGGAAGTGCACCCCGATCGCGGCGGCGTCCCGGTCGGAGAGCGTGACCCGGCTGGCGGCGACCACGATCATCACCATCACGAAGACGACGAACCAGCTGAGCGTACGCGGCCCGAGCAGCACTGCGCCGAGCAGCAGCGGCACGGTGAGGACGGCCACCGGGACCACCTGCAGCCAGCCGGTCTGAGCCGCCGCGAGGACGGTCAGGACGATGGTGAGCAGCCCGAGCCACAGCACCGCCCGCAGCTCCGGGTCACGGAACCTGCGGCGGATCGCGTTGCTCCGCAAGAGGTCTGCGAAGGCATGGCTCGACATGGCCTCACTCTAGGTCTCGAGGTGGGGGCTGCGTGGTCGTTCTCGCAGGCCGGAGAGTAGTGCGGGCTACTTCCTCACGGTTGCCCGGGGCCGGTAGGTGCGCTGGCACTTCGGGCACCAGAACAGGTTGCGCTGCTGAAGCTCCGTGGTGCGTACGCTCGTCCCGCAGACCAGGCACGGCTGGCCGTTGCGGCGATAGACGTAGACCTCGCCGCCGTGATCGTCCTTGCGCGGCGGGCGACCCATCGCCTCCGGCGTGTGCTCGTCGCGGACGGTGTCGATGCGGTTCCTCTGGACGCCGAGCTTCATGAGCTCGACCAGGTCATCCCAGATGGCCTCCCACTGCTTCCTGCGCAGCGTGTTGCCCGGCCGCATCGGGTCGATCCGGTGCCGGAAGAGCACCTCGGCGCGGTAGACGTTGCCGACTCCCGCCAGGACGGACTGGTCCATCAGCAGCGCACCGATGCTCGTCCGGCTCCGGCTGATCCGCAGCCATGCTCGGTTGGGGTCGGCGTCGTCGCGCAGCGGGTCCGGCCCGAGCTTCGCGACCACCGCGTCCCGTTGAGCCGCGGTGACGAGGTTGCATGTGGTGGCACCACGTAGATCTGCGTAGGTCCCACCCTCGGTGGCCGAGCCGGCGGAGACCAGACGGAGCCGGACCTGGCCGACCGGCAGTGGCGGTTCCGCCGTGTAGGGCTTGAGGTCGAGCTTGCCGTAGAGGCCGAGATGGATGTGGACGTACTGCTCCCCCGGGAACTCCACGAACAGCTGCTTGCCCCATGCCTCGGCCCCGGCGACGACCTGGCCGTCGAGGAGCGCCGCGGAGTCGGCGAACCGTCCCTGCGGGCTGCTCACCCGCACCTGTTCGCCGGCGAAGGCGTCGCTCAGATCGAGCGCGAGGCGGTGGAGGGTGTGCCCCTCGGGCATCCCCGGATCAGTCCTGGTCCTCGGCCGGCCCCAGGCCCTTGGCCGACTCAGGGAGCGGCGGACGTACGCCGTCCGCGTCGTAGGCGTGGAGTTGCTCGATGCGGCGTACGTGCCGCTCCTCGTCGCTGAACGGCTCCGCCAGGAAGATCTCGACGAACTTCGTCATGTCCTCGAGACTGTGCATTCGGCCGCCGACCGCGACCACCTGGGCATTGTTGTGGTCGCGAGCGAGCTTGGCGGTCTCCTCGCTCCACGCGAGCGCGCAACGGATCCCGGTCACCTTGTTGGCCGCCATCTGCTCACCGTTGCCCGAGCCGCCGATCACGACCCCGAGGCTGTCGAGCCCCTGCTCCCGGTCCCGAACCACACCCTCGGCCGCCCGGATGCAGAAGACCGGGTAGTCATCGAGTGCGTCGTAGACGAACGGGCCATGGTCGACAGGCTCGTAGCCGAGCTCCGTCAGACGGTCGATCAAGTGGGACTTCAGTTCGAGACCGGCGTGGTCACAGCCGATGTGGACGCGCATGCGTCCATCTTCTCTCACCCGGGGCTCATGTTCGGATTTGGTGTCTCTTTGGGGCTGGGGGCTGTCCTCGGTGTTGGTCGTGTCGCTGGGGCTGGGCCGCCGACCCGTTGTGGATGGTGTTCTCGGCGGGGTTTGGCGCGGATTCCTTTGGCTGGGTAGGTGCTTGGGGACTGGGGCTGGGGTCTCTCTTGGCCGGGGAATGTCTCGTCGGTGCTTTTACTAGCCGATGACACCTTGTGAAGCGTTCACAAGGGACGGACAGCAGGGAAACACCCCGACAGTCCGACCCTCCCCGGGCGGCAGCAACGCGGCGGGCAGGTTCAGGTGCGGCGGGTGAACCGGATCCGTCCATCCGGCAAGCGCTCATACCCATAGTTCGGGTCGTGGATGCGGCGATGATCCCGTGGGCACAGCAGGACCATGTTCGCCAGGTCGGTTCTGCCGCCTTCGGCCCAGGGGTTCAGATGGTGGGCTTCGGTCCAGGCGGCTGGGGCGTCGCAGTCTTC
>NZ_JBBBNW010000007.1:0-176407 GCF_037137035.1 Nocardioides sp. CCNWLW239
AGCCGGCGGCCGAAGGCCGTCCTTTACTCCGGGTGCCGTCGAGAAGACCCTCAAAGAAGGGTCGGCGGCCCACCCCAGCCCACAAGAAACTCCCCGGCAGGGAGACCCAGACAACCCCACCAAGCCACCAGCATCACGACACCTCAGAAGACGACCGCAACCCAACCCACGACAACCCCGCAGCAACCAGCGCAGTCCCAGCAAGAACCCAGTAGAGCGCGTCGTACCCACCCATCACAGAAGCCAGCGAAGCCCCCACAGCAGGAGCGAGCGCACCAGCAACCCCAGCAGGCGCCGAGTAGACCCCGTTGAGCGCGGCGTACCGATCGGGACCCCACACATCGCTGACGACGGTCGCGGAGATGAGCGTGTAGAGCCCCCGAGCGGTCCCGGTGAGCACCGAGACGACGATCATCACCCAACCGACCGCGGGCAGGAGCGGAAGCAACGCGACCGAGACTGCGAACCACAGCACTCCCCCGATCATCCGCGCCCGGACACCGAACCGCCGCGCCAGCATCGGGTAGAACGCCCGCCCCGCGACCTGACCGGCGCCGCTGAGCCCGAGCGCCCATGCGGCGGTGGTGGGACTCAGGCCGTGCTCGACGAGGAACGGCACCAGATGGACGATCGAGGCGAACACGACCAGCGAGACCAGCGTGCCCGCGATCGTGAGCAGCACGAACGGGCGGCTCCGCAGCACGTCCCGGTCCCGGACGGGTCGACTGTCGTGGCTCGGCCCAGCTGGCTCCGCGCTGCGTGCGGTCACTCCCTCGTTCGACCTCGCCCCGGTCGTCTCCCAGGCGAGATCGAGCACGACGACGCTCGGGACGAAGGTCAGCACGACGAAGGCGCCGGCCAGGATCACGTACGTCCACCGCCAATCCACCCAGCCGGCCAACGCGTCGGTGAGCGGCGCGAAGATCGTCGAGGCGAAGCCCCCGGCGAGCGTGAGCGTGGTGATCGCATCAACGCGCCGCGCGCCGAACCAGTGCGTGAGCGCCGCGAAGGCCGGCGGGTAGAAGGTCCCCGCGGTCGAGAGACCGACGAGCAGCCAGCCGAGCGCGAAGACCCCGTACGACGGCGCCGCAGCGACGACGAGCAGCGCCGCCGCTCCCAGCAGGCTGGCCCCGGCCATCACCCACCGCGGCCCGTAACGCTGGATGACCCGCCCGACGGGGATGCCCGCCACCGCACCCACGAGCGTTCCGGCGGAGAAGGCGCTGGTGATCGCCGCCGCCGACCACCCGGTCGAGTCGATGATCCGCGGCTGCAGGACGGTGAAGGCGTAGTAGAGCACGCCGTACGCCGCCGTGACCGTCACGCAGAGCGTGACGAGCACCGCGAGCAGTGGCCGACCATCGACCCGTTGTTCCATGACCGGCCCTCCAGGCATCACCTGCGTGCGTCACCCTCGCACACGCGCCAGGCCCTCCTCGACCTGGGCCGAAAGGGGGCGCACACACGGCGGGCGTACTCAAGACCCTGGTGACCACGCATGCGCCCGGGATAGAACTGAACCAGCGGCGGGCGGGGGTCCCGCCGGACTGGAGACCGTGCGATGAAGGCTTTGAGGTACGTCACGATCGGCTCCGCACCGGAGATCAGCGAGGTTCCGCAACCGGAGCCGGGACCGGGCCAGGTGCGGGTGAAGATCACCGCCGCCGGCGCCTGCCACTCCGACTCGTTCCTGATGGGTCTGCCGGAGGATGCCTGGCAGACGTTCGGCTACCCGCTGCCGATGACGCTCGGTCACGAGGGCGTGGGCGTCGTCGACACGCTCGGCGAGGGCGTACACGGCATCGAGCCGGGTGAGCCGGTGGCGATCTACGGTCCGCAGGGCTGCGGCCGCTGCTATCCCTGCGCGCAGGGCAAGGAGAACTACTGCGAGCGCGCGGCCGAGCTCCGCATCAGCCCGCCAGGGCTCGGCACCGACGGGACGATGGCGGAGTACGTCCTCGTCCCCGACGCCCGTCACCTGCTGCCGATCGGCGACCTGGACCCGGTCGCGAACGTGGCACTCACCGACGCCGGCCTGACGCCCTACCACGCCATCAAGGGCTCGCTGCCGAAGCTGGTCCCCGGCTCGACCGCCGTCGTCATCGGCGCAGGCGGCCTCGGCCACGTCGCCATCCAGCTGCTGCGGGCCCTCTCCCCCGCCACCGTGATCGCGCTCGACCTGAATGAGGACAAGCTGCAGCTGGCCACGGAGGTCGGCGCCCAGTACGTCTTCCTCTCCGACGCCTCGGCCGCCGACAACATCCGCAAGGTCGCCGGCTCCCGCGGCGTGACGGCCGTCTTCGACTTCGTCGGCGCCCAGCCGACCGTCGACCTGGCCGCCTCCGTGATCGGCGTGGAGAGCGACCTGGTCATCGTCGGGATCGGATCGGCGAACGCCCAGGTCGGAGCGCTGGCCAAGCCCTACGACGCAGCGATCCGGGCACCCTACTGGGGCTCCCGTTCAGAGCTGATGGAGGTCTTCGACCTGGCCCGCGCCGGACTCGTGCACGTGACGACCGAGCGCTTCTCGCTGGACGAAGCGCCCGAGGCGTACCGGCGACTGCACGAGGGCACGCTTCTCGGGCGCGCTGTCGTCGTGCCCTGAGCCGTCTCGGCGCGTCGCCGTTCAGCGTTCCAGATGGATCTGTTCGGCGACGCCGCTGAGCTTGGACGGGTTGCGTACGTAGTAGAGGCCGGTGACCATGCCGTCCTCGACGTGCAGGGTGACGACACCGTCGACCTCCTCGCCGAAGTAGATCAGCATGCCCGGCGCGCTGTTGACACTGGTCAGCTCGAACCTGGGGATGCCGTACTTCGTCGCCAGCCCCGCGAAGAACCGCAGCACCTTCTCGGCGCCGTGGATCGGGTTGCGGGCCGCCTGCACCACACCGCCGCCGTCGGAGTAGAGCACGACGTCCGGCGCCAGCACATCCAGCAGCGACTGCAGGTCGCCACCGGTCGCCGCGTCACGGAACCGCTCCAACGCACGGCGCGCCTCGGTCGCCGAGACCGCCTCCCGCGGCCGTCGCTCAGCCACGTGGTCGCGTGCCCGATGAGCGATCTGCCGCACCGCGGCAGGCGACTTGTCGACGGCCGCCGCGATCTCGTCGTAGCCCAGCGCGAAGACCTCGCGCAGCACGAAGACCGCCCGCTCGGTCGGCGTGAGCGTCTCCAGCACCAGCAGCACCGCGGTCGAGAGCGAGTCGGCGAGCTCGGCGTCCTCGGCGACGTCCGGCGCGGTCAGCAGCGGCTCGGGCAGCCAGGGACCGACGTACGTCTCCTTGCGGCGCGACAGCGTGCGGATGCGGTTGAGCGCGAGCCGGGTCGTGATCCGCACCAGGTAGGCGCGGTGGTCGCGTACTTCCTCGAGAGGTACGTCGGCCCAGCGCAGCCAGGTCTCCTGGAGCACGTCCTCGGCGTCGGCGGCCGAGCCGAGCATCTCGTAGGCGACCGTGAAGAGCAGGTTGCGGTGAGCGACGAAGGCCTCCGTCGCGTCCTCCGTGCTCGTTCGGTCGGGCTCAGTCATGCGTCCGACCCTACCGACGCCGATCCCGGTGCGGCTGCCGATGCCGGGGCCGGCGCCAGCGGGATCTCGCAGACGTCGGAGTATCCCTGACTCTGCAGCCCTGCGGCCGAGTTGAACCTCGAGCGCATGTTCTCCAGCGCGATCATCTGGGTCAGCTCCACCATCGCCTCGGTGCCCAGCTCGGCCAGCAGGGCCGCGACCATCTCGTCGGTGACGGTCATCGGCGTGGTCGTCATCGCCTCGGCGTACTCGATGACCTTCCTCTCGGTCTCGTCGAACACGTCGGAGGTCCGCCACACCTGCACCTGACTGATCTTCTCCAGGTCGAGGTTGCCGTTGCGGGCCAGGTAGTAGCCGAAGTCCAGGCACCAGCTGCAGCCGATCGTGCTCGCCGCGGCCATCTCGGCCAGCGACTTGTACGTCGGGTCGAGCGCCTTCCACTTCCCTGCCTTGGTCTCGAACCCCATCACCGCGCGCAGCACCGGCTTGTGGTGGAACAACACGTAGCCGACGTCGGGGACCTCGCCGTACATCTTCTTGCTCACCCGCCGCACCACGGCGCCGTAGAGACCGGTGAGATCAGCCTTGGGGATCCTGAACGTACTGGGCATCGTCGCCCTCCTCTTTCTGGGTCGAGCATCTCGTCCCCATCCAGACACCGACAACCATCAGGTTGTGACAACTCGGCTCGCTAGGGTGGCATTCGTGAGCGAGCGGCAGCGAGTGAACCATCAGAACAACACGCGACCACCTTCGTATCCTGGCGCTCGCGCTACGGAGGTGGTCGCGTGAGCGAGCCAGAGACGACGACGGTGGCGGAGGGCGTGGCCCGGATCGAGTGGGCCGCGGGCGAGGCGATCGATGTCGTACGCCGCGAGGTGGCCGCCGCGCTGCTCACCCACCACCGGGTCGAAGCCTTGGTGGACCCGGCCGACGTCGTGGGCCAACGGACCGCGACGTGGTCTGGCCTCCATCGCGAAGGCCTGCTCCGTGGCGTTGCGGCGGGACAGGACCGGATGCTCTACGCGCGGGTCGCGAGCGACGCCCCGGTGGAGGCTCCGGAAGGCTTCCGGGCGCTGCTCAACTCGTTCCTTCCCCGCAAGCGAGCCATCGGTCAGATGCTCGTGCGGGATCCCGAGGACCGGGTCCTGATGTGCCAGCTGACCTATAAGAAGGACTGGGATCTGCCCGGGGGCATCGTGGAGGTCGGCGAGTCACCGAAGCTGGCGACCACCCGCGAGATCGAGGAGGAGCTCGCTCTCCTCATCCCCGCCGGCGACCTGCTGCTCACCGACTGGCTGCCCCCATGGGGCGGTTGGGACGACGCCGTCTGCCTCGTCTTCGACGGTGGCATCCGGCCGTCCTCGATCGTCGAGCAGACCACCCTGCAGCCGCGCGAGATCCGCTCAGTGGCGTTCTGCACCCTCGACGAGGTCCGCGACCGGGCCGCCGACTTCACCGCCCGCCGCGTCGAGGCCGCCCTCGCCGCGCTGCGGGGCGGTCCGGGTTACACCGAGTCGGGGCGCGCGTAGCACTCCCTGGGCGACCAGCGCCCCGAGCACCAGGAGGGCGCCGCCGGCGAGCTCGCCGGCGCTCGGCACCTCGCCCAGGAGCAACCAGGCGGAGCCGATCGCGACCGGCGGGACCAGCAGGATCCATGGGACCACCGACGAGGCGGGGTTCCTCGCGAGCAAAGAGTTGAAGATCCCGTAGCCGACGAACGAGGCGAGCACCACGGTATAGGCCGTGGAGACGAGCGCCTCCCAGCCGAAGGCGGCGACTCCCTCGCGCACACTCTCCGGCCCGTCGAGAACCAGTGAGAGCGCCAGCAGCGGGAGCGGCACGACCAGGGCCGACCAGACCGTCAGCGAGAGCCCGCCGGGGACCTTGGCCGCTCGGGAGATCACGTTGCCGATCGCCCACGACAGCGCGGCGAGCAGGCACAGCAGGAGCGCGACGACGGGTACGTGACCGCCCCGGCCCAGCGCCACGACGACCAGCCCGAGCGCGCCGGCGACGACCCCGACCACCTGCAGCACCGTCGGCCGCTCACGCAGCACACCTGCGGCGATGACGATGGTGAGCACGACCTGCGCCTGGAGCACGAGCCCGGCGAGACCGGGCGGCATCCCGGCGGCCATGCCGGAGTAGAGCAGTCCGAACTGGCCCAGGCTCATGAAGACCCCGACCGCCGCGACCACCCGCCAGGACGCCTTCGGACGCGGCAGCAGGAAGACCGCCGGGAACGCGACCAGGAAGAACCGCACCGCGACCAGCAGCAACGGGGGCACGGCCTGTCCGTCGCGCGGCTGCAGGCCCCAGTCGATGACGACGAAGTTGAAGCCCCACAGGACGGCGACGAGGACGGCCAGCAGCGAGTCACGACGATTCACATCCACCAGGATGAAGGCATCGATCATGAAGCACCAGCGAATGAATCTTCACCGAATGACGTAGCATCACTTCATGATCGATCTCGCCGCGCTCGTTGCTCTCCGTGCCGTCGACACCCACGGTTCGGTGGTGGCGGCCGCGGACGCCCTGGGCTTCACCCCCAGCGCGGTGTCGCAGCAGGTCAAGCGGCTCGAGCGGCAGGTCGGCATCCCTCTGCTGGAGCGGGTCGGTCGCGGCGTCATGCTCACCCACGCCGGCCGACACCTGGTCGAGGAGGGTTCGCGTCTGCTCGCCGATATGGAGTCGCTGGAGTCCGGGCTGCACGCGCAGGCCACGACCGTGGCCGGCCGGCTGCGGCTGACCGCCTTCTCGACCGCGATGCGCGGGCTGATCGCGCCGGTCGCCGGCAACCTCCGCACCGTCCATCCCGACCTGGCCCTCACCCTCTCCGAGCGGGAGCCGTGGGACACCATCGATCTGGTCGCCACCGGTCACAGCGAGATCGGCGTCGTGCACTCCTGGGGCGACGTACCGCTCTCCATCCCCGACCATCTCGTCACCACCGAGGTCCATCGCGACATCGCGGACGTGATCGCCCATCGCGACCACCCGCTCGCTCAGCTCGCCAAGGTGACCCCGCACGACCTGGTCGCCGAGGACTGGATCGCAACTCCGGAGGGCACGATCTGCCGACAGTGGCTCAACCGGATGTACGCCGGCACCGGCCGGCTGCCGCGGATCGCGCACGTCTCGATGGAGTTCGACAGCCATCTGGCGCTGGTGCGGGCAGGGCTCGGGATCGCCCTCGTCCCCCGCCTGGGGCGGGCGGAGCTGGGTGAGGACCTGGTCGCCGTACGTGTCGTCGACCCGGTCCCCACCCGTGAGATCCTCGCGCTGCACCGACGCACCATGGCCGCCTCGCCGGCGGTCACCGCGGTGCTAGCGGCGTTGGTGGCTCAGAACAGCACCGATCAGAACAGCGCGGAGGCCAGCGACTGACGTCCCTTGAGCACCCGCTCGTCGTCGTTGCCGACCGCGGCGAAGAGGCCCAGCAGGTGCTCGCGCGCCTTGTTGCGCTCGTCGCCCGACGTACGCCGCACCAGCTCGACCAGCCGGAGGAACGAGTCCTCGACGTGGCCGCCGAGCAGATCCAGGTCGGCGACAAGGGTCTGCGCGTCGACGTCGTCGGGCGCAGCCGCGGCGGCGGCACGGGCGGCGTTGAGGTCGACCCCCTGCGTACGCTGCAGGACCTTGGCCATCGCCAGCCCGGCGGCGGCCTCGGAGTCGGCAGGGTTGGAGGCGATCAGCTTCTCGTACTCGGCCACCGCGGCGTCGATGTCACCGCGCTCCAGCGCGTCCTGCGCCGGGGCGTAGCGCGGGTCCATCGCCGGCTCCTCGCCGTCCTCGGTCGCCGCGGCACCACCGATGGCGTTGGGCTTGTGCCGCCCCCCGATCCCCTGGGTGGTGAGCTGCTGGCCGAGCTGCTGGAAGACCGTGCGCAGCTCCTCGAGGTTGAGCGCGCCCGGGATCGGCTGGGTGACCGGACGGCCGTCGAGCAGGATGTAGAGCAGCGGGACCTGCGGCACCTGCAGCGCCTGCGCGATCTGCGGGTTCTTGTCGATGTCGACCAGGCCGACCAGGAAACGGCCGTCGTATTCCTCCACGACCGTCGATACGTCGCGCGCGTAGGTGACGCTCTCAGGGGCGCGGGAGGCGGAGTAGAAGACCAGGACGACCGGAGCGGTCATCGAAGCCTCGAGGACCGACTGGAAGATCTGCTCGTCGACCTCGACGGTGTAAGAGCCGGCGCTCCGCGCCTGGGCGGGAGCCGCGTCGGCCGGACCGCCGAAGGCGGCGTCCTGGGCGGGAGTGGTGCTGGCGAGCCCGGAGAGGTCGACGGCTCCGGGGCGGGAGAACGGCTGCTGCGTCATGTCCCCAATCCTATGAGGACGGTCTAACCGACGCTGCCGCGGAGGCCCGCACGCTGGACGACGCGCTGGATGGTCAGGTCACGCTCGTTCGGCCGGCCGACGAAGTAGATGTTGTTGAGGCCCTGCTCCTGGGCGGCCGACTCGAAGACGAAGTGGCCGTAGTTGAAGATCTGGCCGGTGAACGACTGCTTCACGGTGATGTCGAGGACTCGCGCCAGCGGCATGGTCGCCAGCTCGCTGGAGAGCACACCGTGGACACGGAAGATGCGCATGTTGGTGACCACGAACCGGTCCCGGCTGACCACCAGCGCCCGCCAGAACGCGTGCCCGACCAGCCCGAAGGCGAGCAGCACGATGATCCAGGCGACGTTCATGTCGATCGTGGCCGCCACGATCATCAGCGCCAGCCCGAGGATCACCTCCGCCACCGGCCGGATGTAGGAGACCCAGTGATGGGTCACCTCGTCGACGACGACCTCACCTTCGTCACGCAGAAGGTGCTTGGAGATGTCGACACCGAAGAGGTTCACGGAGTCAACGATAGTGAGTTCTCGAGGCGGGAGTCGACAGAACAAGCCGTACGCCGGGACAACCTCCCCCGAGAAGTCGGTTTCTGAGCGCGAAAGGTCAGTTATCGACGCCGAGACGGCAGTTGTTGAGGGCGAAAGGTCGATCCTCGACGCACACCCTGCCCACTCGGCGCCGACAATCGACCTCTCGACGCCGAAAATCGACTACTCGGCGTCAGAAACCGACTTCTCGGCTAGGAGGGTGTCGGCGGCGGCGTAGGGGTCTCGTACGCCTGTGACCACATCGGCCGCCAGGGCGTCCAGGTCGCTGGTCGAACCGACCGTCGACCATCTCGCCCGCAGGGTCTCTACGGCGATGGCTTCGACCTCTGCCCGGGCCCGGCGCGTACGCCGCAGATCGAGCGTCCCGCTGGAGCGCAGCCAGGCGTGGTGCTCGTCGAGCGCGCTGACGACCTCGGCGAGGCCCTTGCCGGACTGAGCGACCGCGGTGAGGACCGGTGGGGCCCAGGCGTTCTCCGGGCGGTCGGACAGGCGCAACATCCCGCGCAGGTCGCGCTGGACCTTGGTCGCGCCGTCGCGGTCGGCCTTGTTGACGACGTAGAGGTCGCCGATCTCCAGGATCCCGGCCTTGGCGGCCTGGATCCCGTCGCCCATCCCGGGCGCGAGCAGGACCACGGTGGTGTCGGCGAGCCCGGCGATCTCGACCTCCGACTGGCCGACCCCGACGGTCTCGACCAGCACCACGTCGAACCCGGCGGCATCGAGCACACGAAGAGCCTGCGGCGCCGACCAGGCCAGCCCGCCGAGGTGGCCCCGGGAGGCCATCGAGCGGATGAAGACACCCGGGTCGGTGGCGTGGTCGGTCATCCGGATCCGGTCACCCAGCAGCGCACCACCGGAGAACGGCGAGGAGGGGTCGACGGCCAGCACGGCCACGGTGCGCCCCGCGGAGCGCAGCTCACGGACCAGCGCGGAGGTGGTGGTCGACTTCCCCACCCCGGGCGCGCCGGTGAGGCCCACGATGTGGGCACGCCCACCGTGCGGCGCGAGCGCAGCCATCACCTCGCGGAGCCGCTCTCCCCCACCGACCGGGGCGTTCTCGACGTACGACACCAGCCGCGCGACCGCCCGGGGCTCACCGCCCCGGGCGCGCGCGACCAGGTCGCTCACATCAGCGATGGCTCACGCCTTGGGCACACGCACGATCAGGGCGTCACCCTGACCGCCACCGCCGCACAGCGCCGCCGCGCCGGTGCCGCCGCCGCGGCGCTTGAGCTCGTGGGCCAGGTGGAGCACCACGCGGGTGCCGGACATGCCGACCGGGTGACCGAGCGCGATCGCGCCACCGTTGACGTTGACGATCTCCGGGTCGAGGCCGAGCTTCTTGGTGGACTCGATGCCGACGGCGGCGAAGGCCTCGTTGAACTCGACCAGGTCGAGGTCGGCGGCGGTGATGCCCTCCTTCTCCAGCGCCTTGGCGGTGGCGTTGGCCGGCTGCAGCTGCAGCGAGGAGTCGGGGCCGGCGACCATGCCGTGGGCACCGATCTCGGCCAGCCACTCCAGGCCGAGCTCCTCGGCCTTCTCCTTCGACATGACCACGACGGCAGCGGCACCGTCGGAGATCTGCGAGGCGGAGCCTGCGGTGATGGTGCCCTCCTTGGAGAACGCCGGGCGGAGCTTGGCGAGCGACTCGACGGTGGTGTCGCCGCGTACGCCCTCGTCGGCGCTGATGACGACGGGGTCACCCTTGCGCTGCGGGATCGAGACCGGAACGATCTCGTCGTCGAAGACGCCGTTCTTCTGGGCCGCGGCGGCACGCTGGTGGGAGGTCGCGGCGAACGCGTCCTGCTCCTCACGGGTGAGCTTCACGCCCTCGGCGTTGACCTGCTCGGTGAGCCCGCCCATCGCCTGCTGGGTGAGCTGGTCGTAGAGCGCGTCGTAGGCCATCGAGTCCACCAGCGCGGTGTCGCCGTACTTGAAGCCCTCGCGGGACTTCGGCAGCAGGTGCGGCGCGTTGGTCATCGACTCCATGCCGCCCGCGACGATGACCTCCGCCTCGCCGGCACGGATCAGCTGGTCGGCCATGGCGATGGCGTTGAGGCCGGAGAGGCACACCTTGTTGATGGTGATCGAGGGGATGTTCATCGGCAGTCCGCCGGCGATGCCCGCCGCGCGAGCCGGGTTCTGGCCGGCACCGGCCAGGATCACCTGACCCATGATCAGGTAGTCGACCTGCTCCGGCGAGACGCCCGCCTTCTCCAGGGCGCCCTTGATGGCGACGCCACCCAGGTCGGCCGCGGACAGGCTCTTGAGCCCGCCGAGGAGGCGGCCGATCGGCGTACGTGCCCCGGCGACGATGACGTTGGACATGGGTCCTCCAAGAAAGTTTGCTGGTGCTGATCCGCCCCTGAGGTTACTTATTAGTAACCTCCGTGGGAAGAGTGTTGACGGCAGCGTGGTGTGGCTGTCATCACACATTGTGCCCGTTGGACCCGAGCTCAAGGAGAGTAGGCCCATGACATCAGTCGAGATCCCTCCGCACCTGTTCACCCAGATCGACCACGTCGGTCTCGCCGTCGCCGACCTGGACGCGGCGATCGAGTTCTACGAGAAGACCTTCGGCATGAGGCTCGCCCACCGGGAGACCAACGAGGAGCAGGGCGTCGAGGAGGCGATGATCGCCATCGGCGACTCCGACAACAAGCTCCAGCTGCTCGCGCCGCTCAACGAGAACAGCACCATCGCCAAGTTCCTCGACCGCAACGGCCCGGGCATGCAGCAGCTGGCCTACCGGGTCACCGACGTGGAGCAGGTCTCCGCGATCCTGAAGGAGCGCGGCGTACGCCTCCTCTACGACGCACCGCGACGCGGCACCGCCGACTCCCGGATCAACTTCATCCACCCCAAGGACGCCGGCGGCGTCCTGGTCGAGCTCGTCGAGCCGGCCGCGAACCCCGCCCACTGACGACCCGCCACGGCGCGTGAACGATCCAAGAGTCATGCGTCACATCAGGCTGGCGTTAACGGTTACTCACCAGTAATGTCCAGCGAAATAGCCCAACCGCGACCCCTACGACGACGCAGGAGCCGACCAATGCAGAACATCCTCGACGCGATCCTCGCCGGCGATACGCCGAGCGAGGAGTTCGCGAACCTCGAGATCCCCGACCACTACCGTGCCGCAACCGTCCACAAGGACGAGGTCGACATGTTCGAGGGCGTCGCGACCAAGGAGAAGGACCCGCGCAAGTCCCTCCACGTCGAGGACGTCGCCCTCCCCGAGCTCGGCCCGGGCGAGGCCTTCGTCGCGGTGATGGCCTCGGCGATCAACTACAACACCGTGTGGACCTCGATCTTCGAGCCGGTCTCCACCTTCGGGTTCCTGGAGCGCTACGGCAAGGAGTCCGAGCTCGGCGCCCGGCACAACCTCGACTACCACATCGTCGGCTCCGACCTGTCCGGCGTCGTGCTGGCCGTGGGCGCCGGCGTGACCAAGTGGAAGCCCGGCGACCGCGTCGTGGCCCACTGCCTGAGCGTCGAGCTCGAGGCCCCCGACGGCCACGACGACACGATGATGGACCCCTCCCAGCGGATCTGGGGCTTCGAGACCAACTTCGGCGGCCTCGCCGACGTCGCGATGGTCAAGGCCAACCAGCTGATGCCGAAGCCCGAGCACCTGACCTGGGAGGAGGCTGCCTCCCCCGGCCTGGTCAACTGCACCGCCTACCGCCAGCTCGTCTCCGCCAACGGCGGCAACATGAAGCAGGGCGACAACGTCCTGATCTGGGGCGCCTCGGGCGGCCTCGGCGGCTTCGCGACGCAGTACGCCCTCAACGGTGGCGCCAACCCGGTCTGCGTGGTGTCCAACGAGGAGAAGGCCAAGATCGTGCGCAACATGGGCGCCGAGATGGTCATCAACCGCTCCGAGATGGACTTCAAGTTCTGGAACGAGGACGGCACCGAGCAGAACCCGCGGGAGTGGAAGCGCCTGGGCAAGGCCATCCGCGAGCTGACCGGCGGCGAGGACATCGACATCGTCTTCGAGCACCCGGGCCGCGAGACCTTCGGCGCGAGCGTCTACGTCACCCGCAAGGGCGGCACCATCACCACCTGCGCGTCGACCTCGGGCTACATGCACGAATACGACAACCGCTACCTGTGGATGAACCTCAAGCGGATCATCTCCAGCCACTTCGCGAACTACCGCGAGTCGTGGGAGGCCAACCGCCTCATCGCCCAGGGCAAGATCCACCCGACCCTGTCGCGGACCTACACCCTCGAAGAGGTCGGCCAGGCCTCGCTCGACGTGCACCACAACAAGCACCAGGGCAAGGTCGGCGTGCTCTGCCTGGCTCCCGAGGAGGGCCTCGGCGTCCTCGACGAGGAGAAGCGTGCGGCGCACATCGACAAGATCAACCTCTTCCGCGGAATCTGAGACGCGGAGTCTCGGTAAATAGATAGCGGTTGAGACTCGATTCACGGCCGGTCTCCCCTTGCGTGAGGGGAGACCGGCCGTAGTCTTGCCCTTTGGGAGCAGAGGCAGCTCGTAGACGACCTACAGGTGAGGAATCCGCCACAAATGACGAATGAGGGACTGTCCATCTTCAACGAGGCTTCAGAGCCTCGGAAGAACCCTGAGCAAGACTCGACCGAGACACAGGTCCTCCCCCGGGTCCCCGGCGCCTCCGGGTCGCCCACCTCCGGCCACAGCTCCCCACCACCGGCTCCAGGCTCGCTCCCAGCCTTCCCGGTCGTGCGACGCGGCGGCTACGACCCCGGCACGGTCAACGCGCGCGTCCAGCAGCTCCTCCAGGCCAACGGCCAGGGCCAGTCGGCTCTGCGCAACGCGCAGCGCCGCATCGCCGAGCTCGAGCGCAAGGTCGCCGACCTCAAGGCTGCCGCCGCCCAGGGCAACGAGGCTCCGTCCTACGCCTCCCTCGGTGGTCGCGCGAGCGCGATGCTCCGGCTGGCCGAGGAAGAGGCCGCAGCCGTCAAGGAGGCCGCCGAGAAGGAGGCCGCGGTCATCCGCGAGGCCGCCCAGCGCGAGGCCGCCGCGACGAAGGCGTCCGCCCAGCGGGACATCGAGGCGCTGCGTACGACTCACTACAAGGAGATCGACGACCATCGGGAGAAGGTGACCTCGGAGGTCCAGCAGGCCCGCAAGATGGTGCAGGCCGAGAGCGACGAGCTGCTCGCCGCCGCCAAGCGCGAGGCCGACCAGATCCGGCTCGCCGTGCAGCAGGAGGTCACCCAGCTGCGCACGTCGACGCAGCGCGAGGTCGAGAAGGCCCGCGCCGGGGCGGACCGTGAGGTCCAGGAGGCCCGGCGGATGCTCGCCGTCGAGCGTGAGCGTCTGGCCCGTGAGGCAGCCGACCACCACGACCAGGCGATGGCCGAGACCGCTCGCATCGTGACCGAGGGTGAGGCCCGCGCGGCCGACGCCGAGGAGCGCGCCCGGATCGCCGCCCAGCACGTCGCCGACCAGCGCGCCGAGCTGGCCAAGGAGTCCGAGGGGATCATCTCCCGGGCTCGCCGCGACGCCGAGGCGATCCTGTCCAAGGCTCGTGCCGAGGCCGACCACCTCGCCTCCACCGCGACCGTCGAGGCCGAGAAGGGTCACGCGATCATCAAGGCCGAGGTCGACCGCCTCACCAAGCGCCGCGACGCCATCGCCGCTCAGCTCTCCTCGCTCACCGACCTGGTCTCCGGGTTCGGCAAGACCGAGGACCCGGCCGAGCTCGAGGCGCCGAAGCCGATCACCGACGACGAGGACATCGTCGACGGCGAGCTCGTCGACCAGGTCGACGAGAGCGTCACCCTGGTCGACTCCGCCGACGAGGACCTCGACGAGGACTACGACGACTACGACGAGCCCTCGGAGAAGACCGCGATCCGCGAGCCTGAGACCGTTAAGTCCGAGAGCCGGTGAACGCCGCCGCTGCCGACCGTCCAGCGGACGGTCCGGAGACGACGTCTGCCGTGACCGACTCCACCGAGGACCCGACGGTCGACAGCGACAGCGCCATCGACGTCGAGGACGCACCGGAGGAGGAGAGCGAGCGCGACAAGCGCTACGGCAAGCCCGGGCCGCCGTTCGACCGGAAGTCCCCCTTCCTGTTCGGGCTGCTCCTCGGGCTCGGTCTGCTGGCCGCGTACGCAGCGGGCAACCTCCTCACCACGATGGGGAGCGTGATCCTCCAGGTGGTGGTCTCGCTCTTCATCGCCGCGGGGATCAACCCGATGGTGGTGTTCCTGCAGAGGCTCGGGTTCCGGCGACCGTGGGCGGTCCTGACCGTCATCCTCGGCGTGCTGGGCGCTCTTGCGCTCTTCTTCGTGGCGCTCGTGCCGGTGATCAGCGACCAGGTCGCCAAGATCTCGGCCAACGTCCCCGACTGGATCGAGGAGCTCCAGCGCAACGAGCGCATCCAGCAGCTCAACGAGAAATACCGCCTCCTCGACAAGGTGCAGGAGTACGTCGCCAGCGGCGACTTCGTCAGCAGCGCCTTCGGCGGCGCCCTCGGCGTGGGCCTGGCGGTGATCAACGTGCTCGTCACGGGCTTCATCGTCATCGTCCTGACGCTCTACTTCATCGCCGCCTACGACCAGACGAAGAACGCGCTCTACCGGCTCGCGCCCGCCTCGCGTCGCGACCGGGTCAGCAAGCTCGGCGACCGGGTCTTCGAGGGCATCGGCGGCTATGTCTCCGGGGCGTTCATCGTCGCGCTCTGCGCAGGCCTGTCGACGCTGGTGCTGCTCTTCGCCCTCGGGATGGGCGAATACGCCGTCGCGCTGGCCTTCGTGGTCATGATCACCGACGTGATCCCGATGATCGGCGCGACGATCGGTGCGGTCATCGTCTGCTCGATCACCTTCGCGACGACCGACCTGAAGACGGGGCTCATCGCCGTCATCTTCTACATCGCCTACCAGCAGTTCGAGAACTACGTCATCTACCCCCGAGTGATGTCCCGCTCCGTCGACATCCCCGGGGTCGTCACCGTGATCGCGGCACTGATCGGAGCCTCGCTCCTCGGTGTCGTCGGTGCGCTGCTGGCGATCCCGACGGCGGCCGCCGTCTTGATGCTGATCCGCGAGGTCTACGTCCGGGCTCAGGACGAGCGCTAGCTTCCTGACACGAACGAAGAAGCGCCGTCCGCACCTGGGTGCGGGCGGCGCTTCGCGTTCAGGACACGGTCGTCGACTGCTCCCCCTGCTGCACCGCGATGATGCCGGCCAGGACGACCAGCCCGCCGATGAGCTGCACGAGCCCGGGAGCCTCGCCGAGCAGCAACCAGGCGAAGACGACGGCCGAGACGACCTCGAGGAGCCCGACGAAGGAGGAGAGCCGCGACCCGAGGGTGCGCGTGGCCATGATGCCGGTGGCGTACGCGACGGAGCAGGTCAGCACGCCCAGGCCGATCAGCGGCATCCACCATGCCAGCTCGAGGCCCGCCAGGGTCACCGGAACGGTCTCCATCGCGAACGGGATGGCCCCGACCAGGCAGAGCAGCGCGAGCAGGATCGTCGCGCCCGTCAGACCGAGCCAGGCCAGCGCGAGCGGCGGGAGCGTGGTGCTGGAGTGGGCGTTGAGCACGTAGTAGCCGGCCAGTCCGACGGCCGCCGCGGAGCCCCACAGGACGCCCAGCGGGTGCACGTTCGCCCCACTGACCAGGTCGAGGACCAGCACCAAGCCGGCGATGGCGACCAGCGCCCCCACCATCGTCAGCGCCGAGGGCCGCTCGCCGTGACGCAGCCACATCCACGCGACGACCAGCACGACCCCCATGTATTCCAACAGCAGCGCCGGCCCGACCGCCATCCACTGCACGGCCGAGAAGAAGGCGAACTGCGGCACCACGATCGCCAGCAGTGCGTACGCCACCACGACCCGCCAGCTCGCCAGGACGCCCCGCCACCGGCCGGCGAGCGCGCGCAGCGCGAAGGGGGCGAGCACGAGGGCACCGATGCCGACGCGGAAGATCAGCACGCCACCCGTCGACCAGCCGGTGTCGAAGAGGCCGCGTCCCAGCGGCCCGGAGAGACTGAACGTGACCGCTGAGACGACTGCCATCAGCAGTCCGGCAGCCACCAGCGGCGTCTTCTGCGTGCTCTGCGGCACCGCCTCGTCATTGGTCAAAGTCGTCATGACACATGACGATCCCAGCGACGCGGTAATGTGTCAACATGGTTTTCACCCATGACACCGAGGTAGGCCTGCAGGCGGCCGCGGCGCTGGCGAACACCCTCGCCCTCTCCCCCGGCTCGGTCGACGAGCTGGTGACCGTGGCGGCGCTCGACGAGTTCTTCGTGACGTACGAATACACGGGGCGGCACGACCGCGACCGCGCCGAGCTCGACGAGGTCCGTGCCCTGCGCGCCTCGCTGCGCGACCTGCTCACCGCTGAGCGCGACGAGGCGGTGCGGCTGACCAACGCGATGCTCGCCGAGCACCGCGCCACCCCTCAGCTCGTCCGCCACACGAACTACGACTGGCACATCCACGCCACCGAGCCCGACGCTCCGCTGGCCACGAGGATCGCCGTCGAGACCGCGATGGCCATGGTCGACGTCATCCGGGCCGACGAGCTGTCCCGGCTCTCCATCTGCGCCGACGAGAGCTGCCAGGGGGTGGTCATCGACCTCTCCCGCAACCGTTCGAAGCGCTACTGCTCACCGACCTGCACCAACCGCAACGCCGTGGCCGCCTATCGAGAGCGTCAGGCGAGCGCGAAGTAGCGGAGCGCAACGTAGACCCAGGCGACGGCGAGGGTCACGATCGTCACCACGATGCCGTACCTGGTGAACGTCCAGAAGCTGATCGGGTGGCCGGCCTTGGCGGCGAGGCCGAGCACGACCACGTTGGCACCGGCCGCGACGGCGGTGGTGTTGCCGCCGAGGTCCGCGCCGAAGACGAGGGCCCACCACAGAGGGCTGTCCGCGCCCGAGGACGGCGTCGCGGCGACCATCTCCTCGACGATCGGCACCATCGCGGCGGTGTAGGGGATGTTGTCGACGAACCCGCCCACGACGGCCGAGCCGATCATCAGCCCGGTCACCCCGGCGAGCTCGTTGTCGCCCATCAGCTCGGCGGCGTACGTCCCGAGCGAGCCGATCACGCCGACCTCGACCAGGCCGCCGACCAGCACGAACAGCGCCATGAAGAAGGCCAGGGTCGACCACTCGACCTCCTCCAGGAACGCCTCGGTCTCCGTCCGGGAGACGACCACCATCGCCCCGGCGCCGAGCATCGCGACCAGCGACGGATCCAGGTGGAGCTCGGTGTGCAGGCCGAAGGCGAGCATCACCAGAGCCAGGACGGCCAGGCAGCGGTAGAGCAGCCCGCGATCATGGATCGCCGAAGAGGGCGGCTCGATCAGCCCGTCGAGGTCGACGTGGCCGCGAAGGTCCTTCCGGAAGAGCACCCGCACCAGACCGATCAGCACGACCAGCAGGATCAGGCACAGCGGCAGCGAGTGGATCAGGAAGTCGTCGAAGGTCAGGTTGGCCCGGCTGGCCACGATGATGTTGGGCGGGTCCGCTATCAGGGTCGAGGTGCCGCC
This sequence comes from Nocardioides sp. CCNWLW239, assembly GCF_037137035.1. NCBI lineage: Bacteria > Bacillati > Actinomycetota > Actinomycetes > Propionibacteriales > Nocardioidaceae > Nocardioides > Nocardioides sp. CCNWLW239. The sequence goes on from NZ_JBBBNW010000007.1 coordinate 17,942, forward strand.
GACGTTGGCGGCCAGGATGAGCGAGATCAGGTACGGCATCGGCCGCAGGCCCAGCCGCTCGCAGACCGACAGCGTCACCGGCGTCACCAGCAGCACCGTGGTCACGTTGTCGAGGATCGGCGAGAGCACGGCGGTGACCAGGATCAGCAGCGTCGCCAGGCGTGCCGGACGGCCGCCGGAGTGCTTCACCGCCCACAGCGCGAGGAACTCGAACAGGCCCGTCTGCTTGAGGACGCCGACGATCACCATCATCCCGAAGAGCAGGAAGATGACGTCCCAGTCGACCCCCGTCTCATGACTGAAGAAGGCCGACTCGGCACTGACGACCCCGATCACGACCATCGCGGCGACGCCACCCAGGGCGGCGGCGACGCGGTGGACACGCTCGGTGGCGATGAGGGCGTAGGTGACGATGAAGATCGCCACCGCGGCGTACACGATCATGCGTTGAGCTCCATGCCCTCGACTCTCCGCGACCGCGCGCCGGATCCGAATGGGTGCTGCCACCCATAAGTCCTGGCCAGAGAGCATGTCAGGGTTGGGGCATGAGCGAGCGCCAGCGAGCGACCATAGGCCTCAGGCCGCCACTTCCGTACGATTGCGCTTGCGCTACGGAGGTGGCGGTATGAGCGAGCGCCAGCGAGCGACCATAGGCCTCAGGCCGCCACCTCCGTACGATTGCGCTTGCGCTACGGAGGTGGCGGTATGAGCCACTTGCCCCTCTACTGGCGGGTCTGCCTGACGAACTGGGCGGTCTTCTGCGTCGGCACCCTGGTCCTGGCACTGTCCCCGGCCCGGGTATCCGAGCGCGTCCTGGCCTCGGAGGCGGTCGTGCTGGCAGTCGGGCTGGCAGCGATGGCGACCCTCAACGCGCTCCTGCTGCTGCGCAGCCTGGCGCCGATCGACCGGGTCATCCGCACCATGGACTCGGTCGACCACCTCTCCCCGGACCAGCGCCTGACGGCTCAGGGAAAGGGTGCGGGCGCACGTCTGGTGGCCAGCTACAACGCGATGCTCGAGCGGCTGGAGACCGAGCGGAGCACCAGCAACGCCAAGGCGCTCGCGGCACAGGAGGCCGAGCGGCACCGGATCGCCCAAGAGCTCCACGACGAGGTCGGCCAGTCGCTCACCGTCGTGCTCCTGGGGCTCAAGAGGCTGGAGCGACAGGTGCCCGACGAGGTTCGACCCGAGCTCGCCGCGGTCCGCGAGTCCGCGCGCACCGGCATCGATGACGTACGCCGCGTGGCCCGGCAGCTGCGGCCCGGGGTGCTCGAGGACCTCGGCCTGCACTCCGCGCTGGCCTCGCTGGCCACCGACGTCGGCGCGCTCGGCCGCACCACCGTACGCCGCACCATCGCCCCCGGCCTGCCGGACCTGCCCCAGGACCGCGAGCTGGTGATCTACCGGGTCGCCCAGGAGGCGCTCACCAACGTCGCCCGCCACGCCCACGCCGCGACCGCGGAGCTCTCGCTGTGCAAGGTCGGCGACAAGGTCGTCCTCACCGTCACCGATGACGGCCGAGGCAGCGCCGACCTCGTCGCGGGCGCCGGGATCAGCGGCATGCGAGAACGCGCCCTGCTCGTCGGCGCGGAGCTCCGTGTGACCAGCGCCCCCGGCCGCGGCACGACCGTCCTCCTGGAGGTGCCGCTGTGACTCCCACGCCCGCAAAGATCCGGATCCTGCTCGCCGACGACCACACCCTCGTACGCCGCGGGGTCCGCCTCATCCTCGACGCCGAGCCCGATCTGGAGGTCGTCGCCGAGGCGGCCGACGGGGCCGAGGCGGTCGCAGCCCTCCGCGATGTCGAGGTCGACCTGGTGATCCTCGACGTCGCGATGCCTCGGATGACCGGGCTGCAGGCCGCACGCACGATCGCCCGGATGCGTACCCCTCCGAAGATGCTCATGCTCTCGATGCACGACAACGAGCAGTACTTCTTCGAGGCGCTCAAGGTGGGTGCCAGCGGGTACGTCCTCAAGTCGGTCGCCGACGAGGACCTGGTCAAGGCGTGCCGCACCGCCATCCGGGGTCAGGCGTTCGTCTACCCCGGAGCGATGAGCGCGCTCGTCCGCGACTACCTCGACCGCCTCAACCGCGGCGAGAGCCTGCCCCGCACCGTCCTGACCGAGCGCGAGGACGAGGTCCTCAAGCTCATCGCCGAGGGCCACTCCACCCGCGAGATCGCGCGCGAGCTGACGATCTCCTACAAGACCGTCGAGCGGCATCGGGAGAACATCCTCGCGAAGCTCGGCCTGCGGGATCGGACCCAGGTGACCCGGTACGCCATCAGAGCGGGGCTCATCGAGCCTTGACCGGTCGCCGGTGAGGGACTGCGGGCGGAAGCGCGCAGGAGAGCGCCAGGAGTCCCAGGCTCACGCTTCCCGCCACGACGCCGATCGCCATATCCGGCACCCAGGTGATCGCGAAGTCCAGCGAAACACCCATCAGGCTCGGAAGGAGTGCCAGGCCGACCGCGGCCGCCCCGGCCACCACCGCACACGCCCACCTGCTCCGGGTCGAGGCCGGCGCGCGACGCGCGAGCAGCGCGAGCCCCAGCCCGGCCGGGATCAGCACCGCCAGCACCCAGGGCGCCCAGGTCAGCAGCGGGTCGCCGGCCGCCACGTTCGCCGAACCGCCGCGGGCCACCTCGTCGATGTCGGCGGCCGCCGCCGCGAGGCTCGGGGCACGCTTCTCCGCGTAGGCGTTGGCCAGGACGACCACGGCCCGGTCGTCGTCCGGCAGCAGGGAGACGTGGGCGAAGTAGCCGGGAGTGGCACCCGTGTGATGGATGCGACGGCGCTCGTCGCCGCCGTCGATGCTCCAGCCGAAACCGTAGCCACGGTCCTGGCCGGTGACCTCCTGGATGCTCCACGCCTCGTCCTCGAGGGTGCGCGGCAGCACCTCCCCGGCCAGGAGGGCCCGTGCGTACGTCGCCAGGTCCTCCGCCGTGGAGACCACGTACCCGTAGGAGGCACCGGACTCGTCGAAGCCCGGGTCGTAGGCGCGGGTCCAAGCCCACCAGTGTCGGTGTCCGGGCGGGAGCGACTCCGCGCCGCGCGCGTCGGCGGCGGTGGCGGTCATCCCAGCCGGCTCGAACAGCGACTCCTCGGCCACCGCGGCGAAGGAGCGCCCCGTCACCTCCTCGATCAGCGCGCCCAGGACGAGGTAGTCGGCACTCGTGTAGGCGTACTCCCCCGGCACGCCGCTGCGCTCGAGGTCCTCGGCCGCCCGGCGCAGCGCACCCGGCTCGTTGTCGAACCGCTCCGAGACGGCGAGCCCGTCACCTGCCGTGTAGCCGGCGGTATGGGTGAGAAGCTGACGCACGGTCGCCCGAGGCGTCGCCGGCCCGTCCAGATAGCGGTCCACCGGATCGTCCAGCCGGATCCGACCGTCCTCGACGAGTCCCAGGACCAGGGCGCTGGTGAACGTCTTCGCGACCGAACCCACCAGGAACGGAGTCGTCCGAGAGACCGGTCGCCCGGCGCCGTCCGTCCCGGAGACGTACGTCCGGACCTCGTCGTCGTCGATGACCGCCACGGCCGCGCCAGGGACGCCGTTGGCCTCACGCCAGCGCTCGACGTACGCCTGGACGGGATCGTCCGCATCCGCGGCGGTCGCCGCGGAGGTCGGCGCGGCAGTCAGTGAGATCGCGGCCACCACGGCAGCGATGGCAAGAAATCGGGAGGAAGTCATGCCGACAACAATAACCATACGGCCATATTGTTATCATGGGCTCATGGCCAGAACCGCAGACCACGACAGCCGTCGCGCCCAGATCACCGCGGGTGTCCGCGACCTCGCGCTCGCCTCCGGGCTCGGCGCCGTGACCGTCGCTGGGACAGCCAAGGCCGCCGGCATCTCCGTCGGCCTCGTGCAGCACTACTACGACTCCAAGGAGGCCCTGCTCGCCGATACCCTCAGTCGCCTGCTGCACGACATCGAGGGGCGGGTGGACCAGGCCATCGCCGTCGCGGAACGCGACCATGCCCGCATCGAGCACATGCTCGGGGCAGGGCTGCTGGAGCTGCTTCCGTTGACCTCGGCACGACGGGACGAGACCTACCTCCGCCACGCCTTCGCCGGGCTCGCGCTCGACAACCCGACCCTGGCCGAGCACCAGCTGGCCTTCGACCGGCGTCTACGCGACCGCATCGCCCAAGCGGTGAGAAACGGCGCGGAGTGCGGTGAGGTCACCGCCGAGACGGACGCCCTTCTCGAGAGCGAGGCGGCGTTCGCCCTGACCCAAGGACTCGCCGTCCGCCTCCTCATCGATCCCGACGACGTCCTCCCGACCCGGGCGAGAGACGCAATCGCCGACCGGATGGCGGGCGTCTTCGCCGGGCCCTGCGCTCGGGATCCTCAGTCCCCCAGGAACTGACGCAGGGCCGCGAGGAAGGTCTCCGGCTTCTCGGAGTGGACCCAGTGCCCGGCGCCCTTGACGGTCACCTTCCGGTAGCGCGGGAACCACGCCTTCATCGCCGGCGCGTACTCGTCGCTGACGTAGTTCGACAGCTCCCCCGCCACCCACAGCACCGGCCCGTCGTACGGCTCGTACGCCTTCAGCTCCTCGGTGGGCCAGGCGCCGATGCGCTCCAGGTCGCGGCCGAGGACGTCCAGGTTCATCGCCCACCGCCAGCCGTCGCCATCACGGCGCAGGTTCTGGAGCAGGAAGCCACGGACCGTCGGGTCCGGGACCGCCTCGCGCATCGCCGCGTCCGCCTCCTCGCGCCGGGTGATGCGGTCGAGGTCGAGGCCCTGCATGGCCTCGACGTACGTGCTGAATCCGCCGACCCGCTCGTAGACCACGGGCGACATGTCGGCGACGACAAGCTTCGCGACCAGCTCGGGGCGAGTGATCGCGAGCAGCATCGCCACCTTGCCGCCCATGGAATGGCCGACCACGGTCACCGGATCGTCGGCCGAGAGCAGCTCGGCGACAGCCGCGGTCACGTCGAGGTAGTCGAAGGTCTCCGGCTGCGGCGAGCGACCGTGGTGAGGCAGGTCGACCAGCGTCACCCGATGCGTGTCGGCGAGCTGCTTGCCGAGCGTGTTCCAGTTGCGTCCCTGGCCGAAGAGCCCGTGCAGGAAGACGACACGACTTCCGGCGTCGCCGAGCTCGAGCGTATGAAGTGGTGGCACCGGGGAAGCGTACAAACTCAGAAGTCGAAGCCGTCGAACATGTCCCCGATGCCGTCGCCGATCCCGCCGAACATGTCACCCATACCCTCGCCGATGCCGCCGATGGCATCGCCCATGCCCTCGCCGATCTCACCGAAGGCGTCGAAGCCGCCGAACGCACTGAACATCAGCCCGGCGAACATCCAGTCCATCGGCGAGAAGGCGCCGAAGTAGCCGGCAGCGTAGGGCCGGTAGGCCGGACCACCCTGCCAGTAGGGAACGCGCTCGTTGCCCACCATCACCTTGCGGGTGTCGGGCTCGGCACCGGCCTTGACGCGCTCGGCGTCGAGCGCGCAGGCGGGTACGTCGCGGGTGGTCCCACCCGGCGGCGCCCAGGCGACGTCCTCGACGGAGAGCCCGTGGCGAGGGTCGAAGAAGCACGGCGGACGGCGCTTCGGCAGCGGCTCGCCCGCGACCCGAGCCTCGACGCACGCGATCGCGTAGCGACCGTCCTCGACGATCGTCGTGATCTTCTTGACGTCCTCGGGCACGGTCATCTTGTCGACGGTGCGCTTGGCCGTCTCGTATTCGTCCAGCGCCCGCTGGTAGTCGGCGTTGGCGCCCTCGTCGAGCTCCTTGCCGGCCATGTCGAGGTCGAGCTTCTGCAGCTCCTCACCGAAGGCGGTGACGTCCTCGAAGGCGAGCTGCTTGACCGGCTCGAGATCAGCGCGCTGCTTTTCCAGCGCTCGCGCCTGCGAACGCTTGTTGGTCACTACCACGGTCCCGATCACCGCGACGACGATGAGAAGTGCGATCAGAAGTCCCACGTCAATCAGCGTACTGCCACGGTGGTCGGCGGCGCGGTTCGTCTAGGTATGCAGGTGAACCAGCACATCCCAAGCGGAGTTCCACGTGGGATGTGGCCACCCGGCTGCATACCTAGACGAACCGACGCCGCCGGCGCGGCTCAGCTGTGCAGGTTGCTTCGGGCTCCGCTTCAGCTGTAGTCGCGGAAACCCTTGCCGGTCTTGCGGCCGAGGTAGCCGGCCGTGACGAGGTGCTCGAGCAGCGGCGCGGGCGCGAAGCCCGGCTCGCGGAACTCGAGGTAGAGCTCGCGCTCGATGGCCAGGGAGACGTCGTTGCCGACCACGTCGAGCAGCTCGAAGGGCCCCATCGGGAGCGCGCAGCCGAGCTTCATCGCGGTGTCGATGTCGTCGGCGGTGGCGTAGTGGGCCTCGAGCATCTTGACCGCGTCGTTGAGGTAGGGGAACAGGAGCGCGTTGACGATGAAGCCGGCCCGGTCGCCGCACGAGACCGGCGACTTGCCGACCTTCGCACACAGCGCCCGGACGGTCTCGGAGACCTCTTCGGACGTGGTGACGGTGGAGACGACCTCGACCAGCTTCATCACCGGTGCCGGGTTGAAGAAGTGCATCCCGACGACGTCGGCCGGCCGCTTCGTGACCCTCGCCAGCTCGATGACCGGCAGGCTCGAGGTCGTCGTCGCCAGGATCGCGCCGGGCTTGCAGATGTCGTCGAGGTTCTCGAAGAGCGTGGTCTTGATGGCGAGGTCCTCGGCGATCGCCTCGACGACGATGTCGACGTCGGCCAGGTCGTCCAGCGAGGTCGTGCCGGTCAGCCGGCCGAGGATCTCCGGCTTCGCCGACTCCTCCAGCTTGCCCCGCCCGATGGCCTTGTCGAGGCTCTTGGTGATGCGCGCGGCGACGCCGTCCACCTTGTCCTGGCTACGCCCGACGTACGTCACGTCGTAGCCGCCCTTGGCGAAGACCTCGACGATCCCCGACGCCATCGTCCCGGTGCCGACGACGCCCACCTTGGTGATCTCTCGGCGCAGCTCGTGGGTCGCGTCGGTGCTCGGGGTGAGCGCGTCCGGGACCACGATCGGCGAGTCGGCGCCTTCGTAGGTGTAGAAGCCGCGGCCCGACTTCCGGCCGAGCATCCCGGCGGTGACCATCTGCTTGAGGATCGGCGCGGGGGCGTGGAGGCGGTCGCGACCCTGGCGGTACATCGTGTCGAGGATCTCGTAGGAGGTGTCCAGACCGATCAGGTCGAGCAGCGCCAGCGGACCCATCGGGTAGCCGCAGCCCAGCCGCATCGCGGTGTCGATGTCCTCGCGGGTGGCGTAGTGGCCCTCGAACATCGAGACCGCGTGGTTCAGGTAGCCGAAGAGCAGCGCGTTGGCGATGAACCCGGCCCGGTCGCCGCAGACCACCGGCGACTTGCCGAGCTTGCCGACGACCTCGCGGGCGTCGTCGAGCACGTCCGGCTCGGTCACCACGGTGCGTACGATCTCGACGAACTTCTGCACCGGCGCCGGGTTGAAGAAGTGCACGCCGACGACCCGGCCGGGGTGCTTGGACGCGGTCGAGATCTCGGTCACCGACAGCGACGAGGTGTTCGTCGCGAGGATCGTGTCGGGAGCGACGATCTCGTCGAGAGTGGCGAGGATCGACTTCTTCAGCTCCAGCGACTCCACGACCGCCTCGACGACCATGTCGACGTCCTTGAGAGCCGTCGCGTCGGTGGCGAAGGAGATCCGTCCGAGCAGCTCCTGCTGCTCCTCCTCGCTGAGCTTTCCGCGCTTGACCGCGCGACCCGTCGAGTGGGCGAGGTGCTCCTTGCCGCGCTCGAGACCCTCCTCGTCCCGCTCCACCCCGACCACGGTGAACCCGTTGCGGGCGAACACCTCGGCGATCCCGGCACCCATGGTGCCCAGGCCGACGATTCCGACTGTCTCGATCGTGCGCTCACTCATGGCCAGCATCCTGCCACGGCGTGATGCCCGGCACGCCAGGACGCCGCTAGATTCAGCTCCCGTGACCGAACAGACTCAGGACGCCGCACCGAACCAGGCCGAGCGCATCGACGCCGAGCGGATCATCGCCGCCTCCCCCGGCGACATCTTCGCGGTTCTCGTCGACCCCGACGGCCATGTCGCCATCGACGCCTCCGGCATGCTCCAGTCCGCGGAGGGGTCCCCCGTGGCCGAGGTCGGCGACCGGTTCGTCGTCCACATGGACCGTGAGGCCCTCGGGGACTACCCGATGGGCAGGTACGACGTCACCGTGATCATCACGAGGCTGGAGCCCGACCAGGCGATCGAGTGGACCATCGACGGCACCATCAAGCCGCCGATCGGCCACCGTTTCGGCTACCAGCTCGAGCAGCTCGACTCCGGAGACACCCGCGTCACCTCCTACTGCGACTGGTCCACCGCCCTCCCCGAGTGGAAGCCGATCTTCCCGGTGATCGACCAGAAGTCGATCCGGGCCACCCTCGGAGTCCTGGAACGAGCGGTACGCCGCGGCTACCCCCGCCCCTGACCGAGCCGTCACCCCCGCAGGCCGAGGCGTCACGCGCGCGAATCGAGTCGGCACCAGAGTGCCGACTCGATTCGCGTAGGTGACGCCTCGGCCGACGTACGTGACGCCTCGGCTGGGCTGGGTTGGGGCTGGATCAGTAGGTGTGGAAGCCCTCGCCGGTCTTGCGGCCGAGCTTGCCCTCCTGGACCTTCTGGACCAGCAGGGCGGCGGGGTCGAAGCCGGGCTCGCCGAACTCGTTGCGGAGCTCGGACTGGATGGCCAGGGAGACGTCGTTGCCGACGACGTCGAGGAGCTCGAAGGGGCCCATCGGGAATCCGGCGGACTCCTTGATCGCGGCGTCGATCTCGTCCATCGCGACGCCGGACTCGTGCAGCTTGACGGCGTCGTTGAGGTAGGGGAACAGCAGCGCGTTGACGATGAAGCCGGATCGGTCGCCGCAGGACACCGGGACCTTCTTGACCGCCGCGGACAGCGCGCGCACGGTCTCGTCGACCTCGGGCGAGGTCAGGTCGGTGGTGACCACCTCGACGAGCTTCATGACCGGCGCGGGGTTGAAGAAGTGCATCCCGATGACGTCGCCGGGGCGCGAGGTGACCTTGGCCAGCTCCGTGATCGGCATCGAGCTGGTGGTCGTGGCCAGGATGGCGCCGCGGCCATCATTTCCACGCTGCGCGATCCGGTCGAGGTCACGGAAGAGCTCGGTCTTGATGTCGAGGTCCTCGGCGATGCCCTCGATGATCAGGTCTGCCTCGGCGAGGTCCTCACGCGACGTGCTACCGGTCAGGCGGCCGAGCACGGCGGTCTTGGTCTCCTCGTCCGAGCGGCCCTTGGCGATGGCCTTGTCGAGCGACGTGGTGATCCCGGCGACGACGCCGTCGAGCTTCTCCTGGGAGCGGCCGACGAAGACGACGTCGTACCCGGCCTGGGCGAAGACCTGGACGATGCCCGAGGCCATCGTGCCGGTGCCGACCACGCCGATCTTCTCGATCGTGTGGCGCAGCTCCGGAGCCTTCACGTGGTCCCCGGCGGCCGTGGCGAACACGCCGGACTCGTCGGCGACCTGAACGAGCAGGTCAGCCGGCTTGTGCAGGTTGTCGCCGGTCTCCTCGAAGCGGGTGAGCAGCGTGTCGCGTACGGCGGACGCGCCGATCTCGTCGACGGTGGCCAGCGGCCCCTGCGGATAGCCGCAGCCGAAGCGCATGGCGTTGTCGATGTCGGTGGCGGTGGCGTAGCCCGACTCGAGCATGCGAATCGCATGGTTGAGGTAGGGCAGTACGAGCACGTCGTGGATGGAACCCTGGGTCGAAACCGTCATGCGACGGAAGACTGCCAAATTTATTACCCGTGAGTAACCCCTGGTGGCGTGACGCTGCTCACACGAGGCCATGCGATACGTTCTCCCGGTGAGACTCGTCGTTGCCACCTGCCAGGTCGACTACGCGGGGCGGCTCACCGCCCACCTCCCGATGGCCACCAGGGTGCTGATGCTCAAGGCCGACGGATCGGTGCTGGTCCACTCCGACGGGGGCTCCTACAAGCCCCTCAACTGGATGTCGCCGCCCTGCACCCTCTCGGAGGGCAAGTCCGACGACGGCCGTACCGAGTGGACGGTCACCTCCAAGACGGATGACACCTTGCGCATCCTGATCGAGGAGATCCACCACGAGTCCTCCCACGACCTCGGCGTCGACCCCGGCCTGCAGAAGGACGGCGTCGAGAAGCACCTCCAGGAGCTCCTCGCCGACCACCCGGCGACACTGGGCGAGGGCCTGACCCTCGTACGCCGCGAGTACCCGACCGCGATCGGCCCCGTCGACCTGATGTGCCGCGACGCCGACGGCAAGTCGGTCGCCGTCGAGATCAAGCGGCGCGGCGAGATCGACGGCGTCGAGCAGCTGACCCGCTATCTCGAGCTGCTCAACCGCGACCCGCTGCTGGCTCCCGTGCGCGGCATCTTCGCCGCTCAGGCGATCAAGCCGCAGGCGCGGGTTCTCGCCGAGGACCGCGGGATCACCTGCGCGATCGTCGACTACGACGCGCTCCGCGGCCTCGACGACCCGACCCAGAGACTCTTCTGATCAACAGTTGGTGCACGTCCAGGCAAGTTCACGTCGATGAAACATCTTTCCTTACGTTTCGCGTGAAATAGCGTGACAAGATTCACACCATGTCCATCAATTACTCGGGGCATGGCGTTGGGGGCCGCCTGTCCGTGAGCGACGTCGAGGCGATCATGATCGACCTCCTCACGATGCAGCAGATGCACACGGCAGAGTTTCACGCGATCAAGAGCCGGTCGGAGCGCACCGACGCCTCGCTGGACAACATCAACGCCCGCCTGGACAGCATGGAGCGTCGCCTCGACGACCTGCTGATCTCGATGAGCCAGCTGCTCAACTGGATCAACCCACGCTGATCGCCGAGGCGACTCGGCGCTCAGGAGCTGATGGTGACCGGCTCGCCGCCCGAGACCAGGCGCCAGTCGACCGAGGCGAACGCCGCGGGGTCGATGACCTGGTTGGCGGTGACCCAGTCGATGAGCAGCTGCCGGATCTCGACCTGCTGGTTGTAGACGACAGGCGCAGCCGAGACGTGTGGGAAGCCTCCGCCGCCGGACTGACGGTAGTTGTTGACCGCTAGCACGAACTCCTGCGTCTCGGCGACCGCGACCCCGTCGTAGGCGAGGTCGGTGATCCTCGAGCCCACCGGCTTCGAGATGTCGATGTCGTAGGTGAGCGCCGCGTCCAGCCCGGCGATCGTGTCGTAGTTGTAGTCCGGGGTGCCGTTGGGTGCGGTGTCGGTCGGCGCGTTGGTCACGTCCGCGATCGGGAACGGGCCGGTGCCGCTGACCTGCTTGAAGTAGCGGGCGGTGAACTCGAGGTAGTCGCGCAGCTGGGCGCCGGTGATGCGCACCGCCATCAGGGTGTTGTCGTAGATGTAGAGACCGGCCACGTCGCGTACGGTCACCTCCCCCGCCGGGAACGCGGCGGCACGGCTGAACGGGGCCGCGATGGAGATCACCGGCAGCTCCGCGTCGGAGCCGGTCAGGGCCGCCTTGACCGCGTCGGCCTGGACGAAGTTGACGAAGTCGATGATGGGTACGTCCTCGACGACCGCCCGTGCGGCGAGCATCTCCACGGCGGAGGTGCCGACCACGGAGTTGACGTAGGAGACCACGACGTCGTGCTGCTCACGCACCGCGGCCGAGACCTCCGGATCCGCGTCGACGGTGTTGGAGTTGAGCGTCTGCGAGGTCGCCGACTCCAGGACCCAGCGCGGTCGGCCGTGGCCCTTCTCCCGGCGTACGACCAGATCCATCACGGAGACGCGCATGCCCCAGTAGAGCGGCTCGGTGAGCAGCACCTGCTTGCCGGTCGCGGTGTTGGTGACGTAGCGCTGGGTGATCTCCCGGTGGGCGTGGCCGACGAGGATCGCGTCGACGTCCGGCACCTGCTCGGCGACCAGGGTGGCGGCGTTCTCCGGAGGCAGCTCGTCACCGTAGGAGCTGGAGGTGTCGGCTCCCGAGTGGGCGCTGATGATGACCAGGTCGCAGCCGGCCTTCTTGAGCTCGGGCACGTAGATCTTGGCCTGCTCGACCAGTCCCGGGAACTCCATCTTGCCCTCGACGATGGCCTTGTCCCAGATCGCGATGCCCGGGTTGGTCAGGCCGAGCACACCGACCCGGAGGCGCCGGCCGCGGCCGAGGTCGTAGTCCTTGATGATGTAGGGCGGGAAGACCGGCAGCTTGGTCGACGGGTCGACGGCGTTGGCGCCGAGCATCGGGAAGTTCACCTGCTCCTCGAACTTCCGGATGGTGTCGATGCCGTAGTTGAACTCGTGGTTGCCCAGCGCGGCGGCGTCGTAGCCGACCAGGTTCATCGCCCGCGCCATCGGGTGGACCGCACCCTGGGTGATCGGGTCGATCCGGGCGTAGTAGTAGGCCAACGGCGTGCCCTGGATGGTGTCGCCGGCGTCGATGGTGAGGATCGGCTCGCCGCGCCGCTCCGCGCGGACGGCATCGATCAGCGTCTTCACCTTGGCGACGCCGATCTCGTTGCCGGCACTGTTCGAGAACTCGGCGTTCTTGTAGTAGTCCCAGTTGAAGACGTTGCCGTGCAGGTCGGTGGTGCCGAGCACGGTCAGCCGTGCGGTGTCGGGCTTGGCTGCGTACGCCGGGGCTGCGGTGTAGCCGGCAGCGCTCAGCGCCGCGGCGCCGGTGACAGCACCGGACAGGACAGAGCGGCGGGTGGCGTGAGGCATCGGTAACGTCCTTGCACGAGTAGGTAAACAACTGCAAGGCAATTCCTACCACCTCGGGCGCAACTTGGCGGCGCCTTTTACGCACGATGCCTAGGCGGCCAGATGCTTCTTCTTGACCGGCTTGCCGTCGAGGGTCACCAGGCGGCGCTTCTTGACCGTCATCCCCTCGGGCAGGGTGCCTTCCTTGAGCATGCGGATCGGGCACCGCTTGCAGCGCGACTTCGACACGCAGCACTCCGTCTTGGGAGGCTTCCTCTTCTTACCCACGCCCGAAGGCTAACAGCAGGGTTAGGCGAGCCTTAGTTCCTGGAACCGGCCCGCCGCACCCCCTGATGCCGCCGCTGCGGCTCATCGCTCCTCGGCCAGGCGACGAGCCAGGACGGGGATGACGATGGCAGCGGCGACGAGGTGCAGAGCCATCAGCACGACCGCGCTGGCAGCGTCGAAGCCGAAGGTGACGTCGGGGACGAGCGAGGCGACGGTGAGCACGACAGTGGTCACCACGAACGTACGTCGCGGGCGGCGGGCGACACGGGCCATCCCCGCGGCCATCGCGACGCCGATGAGCGAGAAGACGGCGGTCAGCTGGGCGAAGCCGGCGATCGGGATCGCGCCGTGCGGGTCTTCGAAGGTCACCCCGAACCCGAGGGCGACCGCGGCCAGGGCGGTGACGACGACACTCGCCGCTGCCGTGGCGCCGAGGCCGTGGAGCCAGACCGACCTGCGGGTGGAGCCGGAGGAAAGGGCGCTCTGCTGGGTGGTGGTGATCGTGGACATCTCGTTCTCCTGTGGACTGGCGGGAGGCGCTGTCCGCCTCCCTCTGCCCACTCCACGAATGACCATGCCCCCGGATCGACACGGCTCCCGAAGTTTTTTCGGGAGCCGTGTCGATCGCCGGTTCAGGCCAGGTCGTTGGCCTTGCGGATGACCTCGACGATGTCGGCCATGATCTCGGTGAGACTGAAGTCCTTGGGCGTGTAGACCGCCGCGACCCCCGACTCGATCAGGGTCCTGGCGTCGGACTCGGGCACGATGCCGCCGACGATGACGGGTACGTCACCCAGACCCGCCTCGCGCAGCCCGTCGACCACCGACGGCACCAGCGACATGTGCGATCCGGAGAGGATGGACAGCCCGACCACGTGGACGTCCTCGGCGACCGCCGCGGCGACGATCTGCTCCGGGGTGAGTCGGATGCCCTGGTAGATGACCTCGAAGCCGGCGTCACGGGCCCGGACGGCGACCTGCTCGGCGCCGTTGGAGTGACCGTCCAGACCAGGCTTACCGACGAGCATGCGCAGCTTGACGCCGAGCTCCTCGCCGGTGGCCTTGACCCGGTCGCGTACGGCCGACAGCTCGGCACCGGCCTCCGCGGCACCGACGGCGCCGGAGACGCCGGTCGGTGCCCGGAACTCGCCGAAGACCTCGCGCAGGGTGCCGGCCCACTCCCCCGTGGTCGCGCCCGCACGGGCGGCGGCGAGGGTGGCCTCCATCAGGTTGGCGTCGGTCTTCGCCGCGGCGGCCAGCGCGGCCAGCGCCTCGGTGACCGCGGCCTCGTCCCGGGATGCCTTCCACGCCTCGAGCGAGGCCTTGGCGGCCTCCTCGGCGCGGGGGTCGGCCACCATGATCGCGGCGTCCAGGTCGGCGGTCAGCGGGCTCGGCTCGGTCGTGGTGAACTTGTTGACCCCGACGATGATCTCCTCGCCGGACTCGATGGCGGCACGGCGGCGCGCGTGCGAGGAGACCAGCTCGGACTTCATGTAGCCGCTGTCCACCGCGGCGATCGCGCCGCCCATGGCCTGGACCCGGTCGATCTCCTCCTTGGCACCCGCGACGAGCTCGGCCACCTTGGCCTCGACGACCGGTGAGCCGTCGAAGAGGTCGTCGTACTCGAGCAGATCGGACTCGTAGGCCAGCACCTGCTGCAGGCGCAGCGACCACTGCTGGTCCCACGGGCGCGGCAGGCCGAGCGCCTCGTTCCAGGCGGGCAGCTGCACCGCGCGGGCACGCGCGTTCTTGGACAGCGTCACCGCGAGCATCTCCAGCACGATGCGCTGGACGTTGTTCTCGGGCTGCGCCTCGGTCAGGCCGAGGGAGTTGACCTGTACGCCGTAGCGGAACCGGCGCATCTTCGGGTCCTCGACGCCGTAGCGCTCGCGGGTGATCTCGTCCCACAGCTCGACGAAGGCGCGCATCTTGCACATCTCCTCGACGAACCGGACGCCGGCGTTGACGAAGAACGAGATCCGGCCGACGACCTTGCCGAAGTCCTCCTCGGAGACCTGGCCGGAGGCCTTGACCGCGTCGAGCACCGAGATGGCGGTGCACATCGAGTAGGCGATCTCCTGCACCGGCGTTGCCCCGGCCTCCTGCAGGTGGTAGCTGCAGATGTTGATCGGGTTCCACTTCGGGATCTGGTGGACGGTGTAGGCGATCATGTCGCTGATCAGCCGCAGGGAGTGCTCCGGAGGGAAGACGTACGTCCCCCGGGAGAGGTATTCCTTGATGATGTCGTTCTGCGTGGTGCCGGCCAGCTTGGCGGCCACCTCGGCCGGGTCCATCCCGGGGTTCTGCTCCTCGGCGGCGACCTGATACATCGCGAGCAGCCACATGGCGGTCGCATTGATCGTCATCGAGGTGTTCAACTCGGTGAGGGGGATCTGGTCGAAGAGCTTGCGCATCTCCCCCATGTGCATGATCGGCACACCCACCTTGCCGACCTCGCCGCGCGCGAGAACGCTGTCGGGGTCGTAGCCGGTCTGCGTGGGCAGGTCGAAGGCGACCGAGAGGCCGGTCTGGCCCTTGGCGAGGTTGTTGCGATAGAGCTGGTTGGACGCCTCGGCGGTCGAGTGGCCGGCGTACGTGCGCATCAGCCAGGAGCGATCCTTCGCCGGGCGGCTCTGCTCGGAAGGCGTGGTGTCCGTCATAAGAGGCATGCTAGCCCCTCGGTTACCGCTCAGTAACCGGCTCCGGTGTGGAAGATGTCACTCATCGCCCCGCTCTTTACCGACTACGCGATGAGCGGGGAGTTCTCCACCTCGAGGACACGATAGAGCCTGGACAGATGCAGCATGCGGCGCACCGCGGGAGTGCAGCCGTGCAGGGTGAGGTGGCGACCCTCGGAGTGCGCCTGCCGGGTCGCGACGGCGAGCAGCTTCAGCGCGGTCACGTCGGCACTGCCCACGCCGGAGACATCGAGAACGACATCACCCTCCACCGAGTCGAGGTGGTCGTAGATGACACTGCGTGCCATCCAGGTGCTGCGTACGTCGAAGTCTCCACTCAGTACCAGCGTCGGCCCGTCGATCACGATCTCCATGCCTGCCTCCATCCCCGGAAGTGGGTTGCCCTACACAGAAGATGACGCTCCCTCTCGCCCACTATGACGCGCGGCTGATCGGATTGGTTGCACCTCAACCGCCTCATTAGTCACTTTTGTCACAATTTTCTGTCATTTGACCATGCGCGCAGAGGTGGCCCGCCCGCATAGGCTCAGCGCATGGTCAACCTGACGCGTATCTACACCCGCACCGGCGACGCCGGTGAGACCCGGCTCGGCGACATGAGCCTGACCGCCAAGACCGACCCGCGGCTGGAGGCGTACGCGACCACCGACGAGGCCGGGGCCGCGATCGGTGTCGCCCTGGCCCACGGCGGCATCGACGAGGACGTCGTCAAGGTCCTGACGACGATCCAGAACGACCTCTTCGACGTCGGTGCCGACCTCTCGACCCCGGTGGTCCCCGACCCCGAGTATCCGCCGCTGCGCGTCGAGCAGGCCTACATCGACCGGCTCGAGGCGTGGTGCGACGCCTACAACGAGCCCCTCGAGAAGCTCCGCTCGTTCATCCTCTCCGGCGGCACCGTCGCCGCTGCCCACCTGCACGTGGCCCGCACCGTCGCGCGTCGTGCCGAGCGGGCGGCCTGGGCTGCGTACGCGGTCCACGGCGAGACCATGAACAAGCTCGCGCTGACCTACCTCAACCGCCTCAGCGACCTGCTCTTCATCCTCGCCCGGCACGCCAACCGCGAGCAGGGCGACGTGCTGTGGGTGCCGGGCGGCGAGCGCGGCTAGGCGACGCGCAGGGCGCGCGTCACAGCCAGCCGCGGCGTCCCGCCTCGTAGCCGAGCTGGAGGCGGGTGTCGACCTGCGCGCGGTCCATCATCTGGCGCACCCGCCGTTGGACCGTACGCAGCGACAGCCCGAGCTGCGCACCGATGGAGGCGTCGGTCAGGCCGGCGAGCAGCAGCGAGAGCACCTTGGTGTCCAGCGGCTCGAGACGATCGGGCGCCGTCGCGACCGTGCCCTCCGGGGTGGCGACCAGCTTGGGCGCCGAGGCCCAGATCAGGTCGAAGAGGGCGAGGATCGCGTCGAGCAGACCGCTGGGGTGGAGGAGCAACGCGTCCTGGACGGTCTGGCGATCGCCTGATTCCGACGAACTCTGCATCAGCGGGATCAGGGCGATCTCGCGGTCGACGATGAAGGCGCGCAGCGGCACGGTCGGCACGACCCGCAGCTCGATCCCGATCTCGAGCCCGGAGTCGATGGTCTCGTAGATGCCGGGGGTGTCGAAGACGGAGCGCTCGAGCACGATGTCGTGGCGGACCCCGCGCTCGAGCGCGGCCCGCTCGGCCTCGTCGGCGTCCTCCCGGGTGACGACGGCGGCCTGTGGCTTCTGCAGGGCCTGGATGCACTTCTTGGCCGAGTACTGCAGCTGGGCGAACCGCTGGGCGATCGCCTCGGTGCCGTGCACGACGTCGACGACGTCGGCGACGTCACGACGAGCGACCGAGCCGCGATAGAGGCCCGCGAGCTCGGTCATCTCGACCTGCGCGCGGCGCAGCTCGTCCTGGCGCTGGACGAGCAGCGCCCCGAGCGCAACCGCCGGCGGAGAGGCGACGTAGCGGTCCTGGCCCGCCGAGGCCCGGGCGACCAGACCTTTCCCTTCCAGCGTGGCCAGCACTGCGGCGACTGCGTAGGTGTCCAGCTCGGCCGCCTGGGCCAGCTCCTCGAGATTCGCCGACGGAGCTCCGACCAGATGGCGGTAGACGGACTCCTCGAGGTTGTCGAGACCGAGCGCATCGAGCATCCGAGATGCCTTTCTTGGCAGGGGAAGAACGAGGGACATCATGGCAGATATACGACACGTCATATTCCCGCCATAGCGGTTCGACTTGCATTCACCGGCAACTTGGCCGAAAGTATTCATCGCCACCTCGGTCCGGATCCCCCCGCTCGGATCGAGGTGGCTTTTCTTTTACGCGAGGAATCGCCCGCGGCGGGTTCGGATTCGGTTGCGCGGCGCCCGCGAGGGGCGTCCGGCTATGCAACCCGATGAATGCACTGAACGGGCGTCGTCACACCCTGGTGGTCTAGACCAGTGCGACCGCAACGAACGAGAGGCGCCTCACCACGAGCGTCCACGAAGTCGCAGAACCGCCCTCATGCTGGAAGAATAGATCGGGTGCCCTCGCTCGAAGCTCTCACGAACGACCTCCTCCGCGAGACCTTCGACCCCCCGACGATCCAGCGCGGCGAGGGCTACGCGGCCGATGGCCGGGTCAGTGAGCCCCGGGTCACCGAGGACGGCAACGGCACGCTGCGAGCGGCCGCTGAGGTCAGCGGCACCAGCCCGGCCCCCTACCGCGTCACCCTCCACCTGCAGTCCACGAACGGCGTCACCAGGCTGACGACCTCGTGCACCTGCCCGGTGCGCAACAACTGCAAGCACGGGGTCGCCCTGTGCCTCGTCCTCGCCGGCTCCGGCACGAAGGCGACGGCGACCGGCCCGTCGTGGGAGACGGAGCTGCGTACGCTGCTGGGCCAGCTCGCCGAGGACAACAAGCCCGAGGACGACCTGCCCGCGCTGGCGCTCGAGATCGACGTGCACAGCCCGCGGTCGGCGGTGGCGGGCTCCCCCACCGTCGAGCTCCGGCCGATGCGGATGGGCAACCGGGAGCGCTGGGCGAAGACCGGCGCCGACTGGGCCAACATCCCCAACGCACAGCCCGGCAAGGACTTCCCGCGCAGCCAGCTGCTCCCGCTGCAGGAGCTCGCCCGCCAGCTGCGGCCGGACCGGCTGCTCTACGCCCGCGGCTCCTCGCTCGGCCTCGCCGACTTCGGCGAGCACGCGATCAGCCTGCTCCGCGACGCGGTCCGTGGCGGGGTGACCATCCTGCCCGGCGAGAACGTGCGTGGCGTGGTGATCTTCGACGAGCCGCTCTCGCTCGCCGGCGAGCTGCGGCGCGAGGACGGCGAAGCCGTCCTCCGTTTCGGCCTGGCCCAGGGCGAGCGGGTCTACGCCGGTCCGACGGTGCTCCCGATCGGGCGCCCACCCCGCGCCGTGGGCGTGCTCGATGCCGGGGTGCTGCACCTCGGCGAGCTGTCGGGGCCACTGTCGACGCACGCACACCGGCTGGTGACCGCCCGAGAACCGCTCGTCGTCCCCGAACCCGAGATCGGCACGCTGAGCGCCCTGCTGGGCCCCTTGGCCCGCCTGGTTCCGCTGCGGTCCGCCGACGGCTCGCTCGACATCCCCGAACCGCCTGCACCGCGACTGAGCCTCACGGTCACCTGGCGCAGCTCGACGCATGCCACGCTCGGCTGGACATGGGCCTACGGCGTACGTCACTACCCGGTGGACTCCCGCGAGGACCTCGGTCTGGTCCGCGACCCTGCGGCGGAGGCAACGCTTCGTGGACTCGTCTCCGCCGAGCTGCTCCGCAAGCAGGAGGTGCGTGACGGCGATGCGCTCGCGCTCGCCATCCACGACCTTCCCGCGCTGCGCGAGATCGACGGGGTCGAGGTCACCGAGGTGGAACGGCCCGACTTCCGCGAGACCGACGAGGACCCGGAGATCTCCTTCGAGGTCACCTCGCCCGACGACGCCGTCGCAGGCGGCCAGGACTGGCTCGACCTGCAGGTCGTGATCCGGATCGGCGGCGAGGCCGTCCCGCTGCCCGACGTACTCTCGGCACTGACCCGCGGCGACGACCACCTCATCCTCCCCAGCGGCACCTACATCACCACCGACCGCCCGGAGCTGGATCGGCTGCGCAACGTCGTCGAGGCCGCCGGACAGCTCCATGAACGCAGCGGTGACGGGCTCGCGGTCGGCAAGCACGACCTCGGCATCTGGGCCGAGCTCGCCGAGCTGGGCGTCGTCGACCAGCAGGCTGCCGAGTGGGTCCAGCGGGCGCAGGCGCTGCGCGACCTGCGCGAGATCCCGCGTCCCTCGCCCACGGGGCTGGCGACCGAGCTGCGGCACTACCAGCTCGACGGCTTCCACTGGCTGGCGTTCCTGCACGACCAAGGTCTCGGCGGGATCCTCGCCGACGACATGGGTCTGGGCAAGACGCTCCAGGTGCTGGCCACGATCTCCCACGCCGTGCACGCGCAGCCGGGCCCGCGCGCGCCGTATCTCGTGGTGGCGCCCACCTCGGTCGTACCGGCCTGGGTCCAGGAGGCCCGCCGCCACACTCCCGGCCTCCGGGTGAACACGGTGAGCAAGCGGGTCGACTCCGTGGCCGAGGCCCGCGAGGATGCCGACGTCGTCGTCACGACCTATGCCATCCTGCGTCTCGAGCAGGACGCCTTCGCCGGGCGTCCCTGGGCCGGCCTCGTCCTCGACGAGGCGCAGCAGGTCAAGAACCACCAGTCCAAGACGTACGCTGCGGCCCGCCGCATCGACGCCCGCTGGCGCCTCGCGGTGACCGGCACACCGTTCGAGAACCGGCTGATGGAGCTGTGGGCGCTGCTCTCGATCACGGCGCCGGGCCTCTACCCCAGCCCGCGGATGTTCCGCGACACGGTGGTCTCGCCCGTGGAGAAGTCGGGTGATGACGCCGCCCTGCGCCGGTTCCGCACCCGGTTGCGCCCGTTCCTGCTGCGGCGTACGAAGGAGCTCGTCGCCGACGACCTGCCGCCCAAGCAGGAGCAGGTGCTCGGCGTCGACCTCAACCCGGCCCACCGCAAGATCTACGACGCCCACCTGGCCAGGGAGCGGCAGCGGATCCTGCACCTGCTCGACGACTTCAACGACAACCGGGTCGCGATCCTCAGCGCGCTGACCAGGCTGCGCCAGCTCTCGCTCGACCCCGGTCTGGTCGACCCCGAGGACGACCACGTGGGCTCGGCCAAGCTCGAGACGCTCGTCGACCACATCGAGGAGCTCGCCGCCGAAGGCCACAAGGCACTCGTGTTCAGCCAGTTCACCTCGTTCCTCGGCCGTGCGCGCACCCGGCTCGCCGAGGCCGGCATCGACGCCGCCTACCTCGACGGCTCGACCCGCGACCGGGGCGCGGTGATCGAGAGCTTCCGCGACGGTGACGCCCCGGTCTTCCTGATCTCGTTGAAGGCGGGAGGTGTCGGCCTGACCCTGACCGAGGCCGACTACGTCTTCGTGCTCGACCCGTGGTGGAACCCCGCTGCCGAGGCCCAGGCCGTCGACCGTGCCCACCGCATCGGTCAGACCCAGCACGTCATGGTCTACCGCCTCGTCTCGACCGACACGATCGAGGAGAAGGTCATGGAGCTCAAGGAGCGCAAGGCCGAGCTCTTCGCGAAGGTCGTCGACGGTGAAGGTGCGATGGGCTCCACCATCGGCGCCGACGACATCCGCGCCCTCTTCGACTAGAGCGGGCAGCCCGTCGCGCGGTAGCCGAGTCGGCTCGTTCCAACGCGCGGACTGGGCGCGCCGCTCCCCTGTAACACGCTGTTCGTAGTACTACTCGCCCTAAAATGACCGACCGGATAGTGCTACGAACAGCGTGTTACACGTCCCGCCGCCGCGCCACCGTCGCCGCCAGCGCTGCCGCGGGCAGCATGAGGACCGCGACGAGCAGGAGTGACCTGAGGGTGCCGATCTGGTCTCCTACAGCCCCCAGGATCGGCGGGAAGCCCAGGAAGGCACCGTAGGCCAGCGTGGAGACCACCGAGACGCGAGCAGCGGCCCGGGTCTCGTCGTCGGCAGCGATGCTGATCCCCAGCGGAAAGCCGAGGGCGGCGCCGAAGCCCCACAGGACGACGCCCACCAGCGCGACGCCGAAGGAGCCTGCGAACACCGCCAGCACGATCCCCGTGCCGGCGAGCGCTGCGGAGGTGATCAGGACCGGCTGGCGACCCACCCGGTCGATGATCTTGGCTCCCGCGAAACGGGCGAGGCTCATGCAGAAGACGAACACCGCGTAGCAGGCCACTCCCAGCCGCTGGCTCACGTCGTACCCGTCGATCATCGCCAGGGCGACCCAGTCGTTCGCGCTCCCCTCGGCAGCACCGAACGCGAGGACCATCAGCCCCAGCAGCAGCGTGTGGGGCGAGCGCCACGCGGCGAGCAGCTCGCGGCGCGGTGAGTGCCCCTCTCGGGGCGGCTCGGCCGGCAGGAAGCCGGCGGTGCCCCACCAGCAGATCGCCAGCACGACGGCGGCGACCGCGGCGATGTGCCACACCGTCGGCAACGTGCCGACCAGCGCGATCCCGAGCACTCCACCCAGCACGGTGCCGACGCTCCACATCGCGTGCAGCTGCGGCATCAGCGTCTTGCCACCGAGCCGCTCGACCGCAGCCCCCTCGACGTTCATGGCGACGTCCCAGATGCCATAGCCGACGCCGTACGCCACCAGGAACAGCCCGACGAGCCAGACCTGTTCCAGCCAGCTGCCCGAGATCGCCACCAGGGTGAGAGCGGCCGTGCAGAGGATCGCGCAGCTGCGTACGACGCGGGCGGCGCCCCAGCGCATAACCAGGCCACCGGCCAGCGGCAGCGCGGTGACCGAGCCGATGCCCATCGCCAACAGCATCAGGCCTATGGCCGAGTTGTTCAGGTCGAGGCTCTCGCGCAGTGCCGGGATGCGGGAGATGAAGGTCGCCGACAACAGCCCGTTGGTGGCGAACGCCACCACCGATCCGGCTTGGGCACGGTAAAGAGGTGTCACGCGCACAGGCTAGTGGCCCCTCGATGCCCTCCCGGGGCGGGCTCCGCACCGGCGGATCAGTCGCGCTTCTTCTCGTACGGACCGCCGCGGCCGAAGATCGGCAGCACCCACGGCTGGCGCAGCGGGGCGCCGGCGAGCGCGATGACGGCGAAGGCGGTCGCCAGGACCCAGGCGATCCCGTAGAGCGCGCCACCGAGACCGAAGGTCACGATCGTGACGGCGAGCAGGGTCAGCTGCAGGTTGAGCGCACCGGCAGCGTGGTGCTTCACGAACTCGGAACGCTTGCCGACGGTGTAGTAGAGGATCGCGGGTCCGACGACGACGGGCACCCAGGTCGTGGCCTGGGCGAGAGCGGCCAGCAGCCGCTCCTCGGTGGTCGGCGGCGGCAGCAGATCACGGGCGGGCTTCGCCATCGACGGTGCCGGGGCCGGCTGCGCGACCAGGTCGCGGGTGATCGGCTCGAGGGCGGCGTACGTCTTCGACCTCATGGTCAGGTCGAACCGGACGTCGAACTCGGCCTGATCGAGCCGGCCGTCGGCGTAAGCGGACTTCAGGACGTCGATCACCCGGTCGCGATCGGCGTCGGTGCATCGAAGCTCGTCGCCGGCCGGCGACGCCGACGGGGTGGGATTCATGGGAGTGGGAGCGGTTGAGGACATACCTCAACCATCCGCCTCCGCGGGCCTCCGGACAATCAGGGAATCCCCCGAAAGCGAACCGACCGACCCCGGTGTTGTGCCGGAGCCGGTCGGAGGGAGAGCGCAGAGGCTCAGAAGACGGTCCAGTTGGACCGGATCGGGCGGGACTCGAGCCAGGCCTGGAAGCCGATGAGAGTCTGCTGGTCCATCGCCAGGTCGATCAGTTCACCGTTGACCTCGCAGGTCACGATCAGGCTCTCGGGGTAGAGGACCAGCTCCTCGATCCCCTCAGGGGAACGGCTGGAGACGTAGCTGAGCTCGACCCGGCGCCAGACCCGTTTGGGCTTGGGCGAGAGCGAGAAGATCCGGAACCACTCCAGCTGCGCATCCCCGGAGTAGCGGCCGATACCGATGATCCAACCGCGCCCGGGCTTGGTGTCCCGGACGCGGTGGCTCAGTTCGAAGACGCCGCCGTTGCGCTCGAGCAGACGGCGGCGTACGGCGATCCCGATGCCATAGGCGAGGACAAGCAGAAGCAACGCGGCCACAACGGCCAAGAGCAGCTCCCACCATGCCATCCGGGTATCGCCCCTCTTCCCCTATGAGGCCTTCTCGACAGCGCGGATGCGTGCCTCGGCGTGACGGATGCGCTTCTCGGCGTCGTTGTTGGTGCCGAGCAGGCGACGGGCTTCCTCGAGGTCGACCTGAGCCTGGTCGAGGTCGATCTCGTTGGCCAGCAGCACGTACTCGGACAGGATCGAGACGCGGTCGTTGGCCACCGAGAGGAAGCCACCGTCGACGGTCGCGATGACCTCGGTGCCCTCCTCCGGGGTGATCTCCACGACCGCTTCGGTGAGTGCCGACAGCACCGGCGCGTGACCGCGCAGGACACCGACATCACCGTCGACCGTTCGGGCGATGACCATGGTGGCCCCGCCGCTCCAGACCACACGGTCTGCAGCGACGAGCTCCACCTGAAGTGCGTCCGCCATCAGAGGCTCTTCTGGATCTCGGCCCACTTCGCCTCGACGTCGTCGAGGCCACCGCACATGAAGAACGCCTGCTCGGCGACGTGGTCGTACTCACCATCGGCGATCTTGTTGAACGCCTCGATGGTGTCCTTGACCGGAACCGTCGAGCCCTCGATGCCGGTGAACTGCTTGGCAACGTAGGTGTTCTGCGAGAGGAACCGCTGGATCCGGCGAGCGCGGGAGACGATGATCTTGTCTTCCTCGGAGAGCTCGTCGACACCCAGAATCGCGATGATGTCCTGGAGCTCCTTGTTGCGCTGCAGGATCTGCTTCACGCGGACGGCGCAGTCGTAGTGGTCCCGACCGATGTACTGCGGGTCCAGGATCCGCGACGTCGAGGTCAGCGGGTCCACGGCCGGGTAGATACCCAGCGACGCGATCTCGCGGGAGAGCTCGGTGGTCGCGTCCAGGTGGGCGAACGTGGTAGCCGGAGCCGGGTCGGTGTAGTCGTCGGCCGGCACGTAGATCGCCTGCATCGAGGTGATCGAGTGACCACGCGTCGAGGTGATCCGCTCCTGCAGCAGACCCATCTCGTCGGCGAGGTTGGGCTGGTAGCCCACCGCGGACGGCATCCGACCCAGCAGGGTGGAGACCTCCGAGCCCGCCTGGGTGAACCGGAAGATGTTGTCGATGAACAGCAGCACGTCCTGGCCCTGGACGTCACGGAAGTACTCCGCCATCGTCAGCGCCGAGAGAGCCACGCGCAGACGCGTGCCCGGCGGCTCGTCCATCTGACCGAAGGTCAGGGCGACCTTGTCGTAGACGCCGGCCTCCTGCATCTCGTGGATGAGGTCGTTGCCCTCACGGGTGCGCTCGCCGACACCGGCGAACACGGAGACACCACCGTGGTTCTTGGCGACTCGGGCGATCATCTCCTGGATGAGGACGGTCTTGCCGACGCCCGCACCACCGAAGAGGCCGATCTTTCCACCGGTCACGTAGGGGGTGAGGAGGTCGATGACCTTGATGCCCGTCTCGAACATCTGGGTCTTGGACTCGAGCTGGTCGAAGGCCGGAGCCTTGCGGTGGATGCCCCAGCGCTCCTTGACCTCGACCGTCGACGGGTCGACGTCGAGGATGTCACCGGTCGCGTTGAACACGTGGCCGAGGGTGACGTCACCCACCGGCACGGTGATCGGGGCGCCGGTGTCGGTCACGGTGGCACCGCGGACGACGCCGTCGGTCGGCTTCAGCGAGATCGCGCGGACCATGCCGTCACCGATGTGCTGGGCCACCTCGAGCGGCAGGACGGAGGTCTCACCGTTGACGGTGACCTCGACCTCGAGCTTGTTGTAGATGTCCGGCATGGCGTCGACGGGGAACTCCACGTCGACGACCGGGCCGATCACGCGGGCGATGCGGCCCGTCGTGGTCTTCTCGTCAACCTGTGCGGTCATTTTCTAGTCAGTCTTTCTGTGGGTTCTCAGTCGTTCGCAGCCTGGGCGTCGGCCAGCGCGTTCACGCCACCGACGATCTCGCTGATCTCCTGGGTGATGCCGGCCTGGCGAGCCTGGTTGGCAACCCGGGTGAACTTCTTGATGAGCTCGTCGGCGTTGTCGGTGGCCGACTTCATCGCCTTCTGACGCTGGGCCAGCTCGGAGGCGGCCGCCTGCAGCAGCGCGAACCAGATCCGGCTCACGACGTACTGCGGGAGCAGCGAGTCGAGCACGGCCTCGGCCGACGGCTCGAACTCGTAGAGCGGCAGGACATCGCCCTCGGCCGGAGCCTCGGTGCCCTCCACGACCTCCAGAGGCAGCAGACGTACGGCCGTGGGCTTCTGCGTCATCATGGTGATGAACCGCGTGTAGACCACGTGGACCTCGTCGACGCCGGGAGCGGCGGCCTTCTCGGCCTCGGTGCCCTCGACGAAGACCTCGATCAGCTTCTCGCCGATCTCCTTGGCCGCGTCGTACTCCGGACGGTCGGAGAAGCCGGTCCAGGCCTGCGCCACGGAACGGCCACGGAACTTGTAGAAGGCCTCCGCCTTACGTCCGGTGACGTAGAGGTCGACCTCCTTGCCCTCGGCCTTGAGCTTCTCGACCAGGCCCTCGGCCTCCTTGAGCACGCTCGAGGAGTAGGAGCCGGCCAGACCACGGTCGCTGGTGACCACCAGCACGGCGGCGCGGGTGGGCGCCTCCGGCTCGGTGGTCAGCGGGTGGTCCACGTTGGAGTAGGTCGCCACCGCCGAGACGGCGCGGGTGAGCTCACGGGCGTACGGCGCGGCCGCATTGGCCCGCTGCTGCGCCTTGATGATCCTGGACGCAGCGATGAGCTCCATGGCACGCGTGATCTTCTTCATCGACTCTGTCGACTTGATCCGCGCGCGGAGTTCACGCACTGACACGGCCATGGGTCAGCCCCGCTTCTGCTTGACGATCTGCTCCTGCTCGACGTCCTCGTCAGCGAGGGCCTCTTCCTTGGCGGAACCCGGCTTGACCGAGGCGCCCTCCGAGGTCTCGAACTGGTCGAGGAAGCTGTCGTACGCACCGCTGAGCGCGGACTCGGTCGAGTCCTCGAACTTCAGCGACTCGCGGATCGCGGCGAGGATGCCCTCGTGCGAACGGCGCAGGTAGTCGAGGAACTCCTGCTCGAACTTGAGCACGTCCTCGGTCGGGACGATGTCCAGGCGGCCGGTGGTGCCCAGCCACAGCGAGACGGTCATCTCGTCGATCGGGTAGGGCGAGTAGGCCGGCTGCTTGAGCAGCGCCATCAGGCGCTGACCGCGGGCCAGCTGCTGCTTCGAGGCCGCGTCCAGGTCGGAGGCGAACATCGCGAAGGCCTCCATCGCGCGGTACTGCGCGAGGTCGACCTTGAGCGAGCCGGTGACGCCCTTGAGCGCCTTGGTCATCGCCGCGCCACCGACGCGGGAGACCGAGACACCGACGTCGATCGCCGGGCGCTGGTTGGCCGCGAACAGGTCGGACTGCAGGAAGATCTGACCGTCGGTGATCGAGATGACGTTGGTCGGGATGAACGCCGAGACGTCGTTGGCCTTCGTCTCGATGATCGGCAGACCGGTCATCGAGCCGGCACCCATCTCGTCGGACAGCTTCGCGCAGCGCTCCAGCAGACGGGAGTGCAGGTAGAAGACGTCACCCGGGTAGGCCTCACGGCCCGGCGGGCGGCGCAGCAGCAGCGACACGGCACGGTAGGCCTCGGCCTGCTTGGTCAGGTCGTCGAAGACGATCAGGACGTGCTTGCCCTCGTACATCCAGTGCTGACCGATGGCCGAACCGGTGTAGGGGGCGAGGTACTTGAAGCCGGCGGAGTCGGAGGCGGGAGCGGCCACGATGGTCGTGTACTCCAGCGCGCCGGCCTCCTCGAGGGCGCCACGCACGGAGGCGATGGTCGAGCCCTTCTGGCCGATGGCGACGTAGATGCAGCGGACCTGCTTGTCGGGGTCACCCGAGTCCCAGTTCTGCTTCTGGTTGATGATCGTGTCGATCGCGACCGTGGTCTTACCGGTCGCGCGGTCACCGATGATCAGCTGACGCTGGCCACGGCCGATCGGGGTCATCGCGTCGATCGCCTTGATGCCGGTGGCGAGCGGCTCGTGAACCGACTTGCGCTGCATCACGCCCGGAGCCTGGAGCTCCAGGGCGCGGCGGCCGACCGTCTCGATGTCGCCGAGGCCGTCGATCGCGTTGCCGAGCGGGTCCACGACGCGGCCGAGGTAGCCGTCGCCGACGGGGACGGAGAGAACCTCGCCCGTACGCCGGACCGACTGGCCCTCCTCGATCTTGTCGAAGTCGCCCAGGACGACGACACCGATCTCGCGGGTCTCGAGGTTCAGGGCGAGACCGAGGGTCCCGTCCTCGAACTCGAGGAGCTCGTTCGCCATGGCCGAGGGCAGGCCCGAGACCTGGGCGATGCCGTCAGCGGTCCGCGCGACAGTGCCGACCTCCTCGGTCTTCGCCGCCTCGGGCTTGTAGTCCGCGACGTACTTTGCCAGCGCGTCCCTGATCTCGTCGGGACGGATGGTGAGCTCCGTCATCTCTGCCTTCTCTCTCGTTCTTACGTCGAAGTCTGTGTCACACAGGGGTCATACGGCCAGTTCGCGGCCGTGATGCCGGATCAGCCGGCGAGTGCTCGCTGCGCCCCGTCGAGGCGGCTGGAGATGGTGCCGTCGATGACGTCGTCACCGATCGAGACCTTGATGCCGCCGACGATGGCCGGGTCGACCACGATGTTCAGGTGGACCTCGCGGCCGTACTTCTTCGCGAGGGCCGCGGCCAGACGGGTGCTGTCCGCCTCCGAGAGCGGGGCTGCCACGCGGACGACCGCGGTGTTCTCGCCCGCAACCGCGGCGGCCACCTTCTGGTATTCACCCAGCGCCGCCGTGGCGGTGCGGTAGGTGCCTGCCAGCGCCTGCTTGGTCAGGGTGACCGTCGCTGCCAGCGCCTTGCCGCCGAGAAGGTCGTCGACCAGCGCGACCTTGTCGTCGATCGAGCGAGCCGGGTCGGAGAGCGCGTCGCGAAGCGCGGGCGTCTCCTGCACGGCCTGCTGGACCGCGAAGAGCTCGTCGGCGAGGCGCTTGGCCTCACCGCCGGCGCTGCGGACGGCGGCGATCTCGCTCAGTCGCTCGACCGCGTCGCTCAGGTCACCGGCGTGCGTCCAGCGGTGCTTGACCGCCGACTCGACCACGCCGAGGCCCGCCGCGTCGACCTTCCCGCCGAACAGCTCGGCGACGAGGCCGGTCTTGGCCTCCTTCGGCACCGACGCATCGGTGACGAAGCGGCGCAGAGCTGCCTCGGCGCGGAAGGTCTGGGAGACCTCGAAGAGGGTGTCGGCCGCCTTCGCCGCCGCCTCAGGAGAGGCGGAGACAGCGGTCTTCAGCTCCTCGGTCAGGGCGGCAACTGCGTCGGCCGACGCTCCACGGAAGTCCATCAGTGAACTCCTGCCTCGAGGTCGGCGAGGAACCGCTCGACCACACGGCTGGAGCGCTCGTCGTCGTCGAGGGACTCCCCGACGATGCGACCGGCAAGACCGGTGGCCAGCGAGCCGACCTCGGTGCGAAGCGAGGTGACCGCCGCCTGGCGCTCGGCCTCGATCTGTGCCTTGCCGTGCTCGACGATGCGGGTCGACTCGGCCTGAGCCTGCTGACGCATCTCGGCCACGATCGCCGCGCCCTGCTCGCGAGCCTCCTCACGGATGCGGGCCGCCTCGTGACGGGCCTCCGAGAGCTGCTGCTCGAGCTCGGCGAGCTTGGCATCCGCCTCGGCCTGCTTGGCCTGGGCGTTCTCGATGCCGCCTTCGATCGCTGCGGTTCGATCGGCGTACGCCTTCTCGAAGTTCGGGACGATGAACTTCGCGATCCCCACGTAGAGGATGGCGACGACGATGAAGCCGAGAATGACCTCCGGAACGTGCGGGATCAGCGGGTTAGGCGCATCCTCCGCTGCCATTACCTGGGTAAGGATCATGTCGAAACCTCAGTCGTTCCCCGGCGTCAGGGCTGGAGGACGAAGGCGAGGGCGAGGGAGATGATGAAGAACTGCTCACACAGAACGAAGCCGAAGATGGCGATCGTCTGCAGGCGGCTCTGAGCCTCCGGCTGGCGGGCAACGCCGGCGACGTACGCCGCGAAGATCAGGCCGACGCCGATGGCCGGGCCGATCGCAGCGAGGCCGAGGCCGACCATGTTGAGGGTGCCCAGGGCGATCTCCATGGGTTTTCCTTTCGGGGTTGTTGACGCCTGATGCGTCAGTTGTTGTGCGTCGTTGGTCTGGAAAAGCGTGCTTCGGAGCTCAGTGCTCGTCGGCGATTGCCTGGCCGATGTACATGGCCGAGAGCAGGGTGAAGACGTAGGCCTGCAGGAACATCACCAGCATGTCGAGGAAGCTCACCGCGATGCCGATGATGAACGACAGCACACCGGCGGTGACGCCGATGACAGGCGGCGAGTAGTGCAGGATCAGGTAGGCGCCGCCGATGGAGAACAGCGCGAGCAGCAGGTGGCCGGCGAACATGGTCGCGAACAGACGAAGCGCGAGCGTGAACGGCCGGACGATGATGTTGGAGAAGAACTCCAGCGGCACCAGCATGATCAGGATCGGACCGGTGATCCCGGACGGAACCGTCTGGTGCTTGAGGTAGCCGAAGAAACCGTGCTTGGCGATGCCGACGATGTTGTAGATCAGCCAGGTGAGCAGCGCGAGCGCCGTGGTGTAGCCGATGTGGGACATCGTCGGGAACTGGATGAACGGGATGACCCCGTAGAAGTTGTTCACCAGGATGAAGAGGAAGATGGTGAACAGGAACGGCACGAACTTCATGAAGTCGTGCGAGCCGATGGTGTCGCGCGCGATGCCGTTGCGGACGAAGCCGTAGACGTACTCGCCGACGAACTGCAGGCGACCCGGGACGACCGCTGCCTTGCGCGACATCGCGTAGAACAGGCCGAACGCGATCACGGCGGAGAGGATGACCAGGAGCGAGACCTTGGTCAGGGCCCAGTCGCCGGACCCGACGATCGGCGGCAGGTTGAAGTCCGCGGGCCCCGGAATGTGGGGCTCCGGTGCGGACGCCAAGACACTGGCGGCAAGCGACTTCACGCTGTCTCCTGTTTCTTCGAAACTTACGATTCTGGGGGGCGAGCCCTGTGGCTCAGGTATCATCCCGGCAGCCGCCTCCCGACGGGCCGGACGATATCAGGCGTTACTGGCGAGTCATGCGTCTGCCCCCGGCAGGTCGAAGAGCGGGATCCGCTCTCGTCGTACCAAGAACGCAAACGACGTGGTCCAAGCGATGGTGACCACAACGATCAAGAGGGCTGCCGACCGAACGACAACACCCTCGGCCTGGGTCGAGAGCACCAGCAGGACGGCGAACAACAGCAGCCCCTGGATGGTGAACACACCGAACGACCCGGGGAGCGAGAGGGCCGGCGACTTCCCGGCGATCCAGAACATCGCCCAAGTGCCTGCTCCGAGGATGACCAGGGCGGCGACCGAGCCGATCAGTGCGCCGATCAGGCCGGTGGTCCCGGCGACGAAGAAGGCCACCACGAGCGCTGCGAGCGCAGCGGCGCCAGAGACTGCGGCAGAACCTCGCAGCACCATGGTCTTGCTGGTTGCGGTCGTCATCGTCGGCGGCCGTTCTCTCTGGGGGCATTTCACGTGTTCAGGAGCGTATCCCGAACGCTCGTGAAAACTATCACAAGCGTGTTTCGGCGCCCTAATTGATCGATCAAGCCTCCCCTACCGAGGCTGTTCCTCCAGCGGAGTGAGTTCCTCGGGAACCTCGAGGAGCTTGTCGGTGCGCTCACCGCGGATCTTCGGAAGGACGAAGGTGAGCAGCACGATCAGCGCGGTTGCGACGGCGACACCGATGATGACGACCGGGCCGCGGTAGAGGGTGACGAACACCGAACCGAAGGACATCAGACCGGCCCACAGCCACATGATCAGGACTGCGCGGCGCTGGGAGTGACCGATCTCCAGGAGCCGGTGATGGAGGTGCTTCTTGTCCGCGGCGAAGGGGGAACGGCCGGCGCGGGTGCGGCGTACGACGGCCAGCACGAGATCGACCAGCGGAACCACCAGGATGGTCAGTGGGAGCAGCAGCGGCAGGAAGGTCACCAGGAGCGCCGTGGAGGCGTCGAAGGCGTTCACGTTCAGGCCGCCGGCGTTGTAGGAGCCCGAGAGGGTGACCGCGCTGGCGGCGAGGATCAGGCCGATCAGCATCGAGCCGCTGTCACCCATGAACAGCCGGGCGGGATGCCAGTTGTGGATCAGGAAGCCGACGCAGGCTCCGGCGAGCGCGACGGTCAGGAGAGCCGCCGTCGAGGCGCGGCCGATGTCGTTGATCCGGGTGAACTGGTAGCAGAACAGGAACAGGGCCAGCGCGCCGATGCCGACGACACCCGCAGCCAGACCGTCGAGGCCGTCGATGAAGTTGACGGCGTTGACCACGGTGATCACCACGAGCCCCGTGAGCAGCGCACCCTGGGCGGGGTCGATGGAGAACTGGGTGCCGTCGGGGAACGTGATCAGGCTGTATTGCAGGTTGAAGCCCACCAGGATCGCGGTCGCCAGCACCTGGCCACCCAGTTTGGTGAGGGCATCGAGCTCGAAGATGTCGTCGACGACCCCGACGATGCAGATCAGCGCACCGGCGAGGATCACGACGCCGGTGTCCTGCAGGACGAAGTCCGGAGCATCGGCCAGGAACGGCAGCTCGCGAGCGACCAGGTAAGCCGCGATCAGTCCGCCCAGCATCGCGACGCCGCCCATGTAGGGGATCGGCACGGCATGTACGTCACGGTCGCGGACCTTCGCGACGGCTCCCGTGCGCATCGCGAACTCGCGTGCCACGACGGTGAGCAGGTAGGTCACCACGGCGGCGACCAGGAAGAGGAGGACGTAGGCGCGCATCAGGCTTCTGCGTCGGCGTCCGTGTCGGGCCCATCGGTATCGGCGGCAGCGGGATCCGGATCGCCCGGTCTCCGGATGGCGACATCGTGCTTGGCGAGGATCTCGTTGATCCGTTCGACGCTGATCGCGCCCTCCCGCAGGACCTTCGGCTCGTCGCCGGTCGCGGAGACGATCGTCGAGGCCTCGCCGCCGGGCGACTCGCCCCCGTCGAGGATGACCTTGACCATCTTGCCGAGCATCTCCTCGGCCTGGTCGGCGTTGGTGGCCGCAGGCTTCGTGGTGCGGTTGGCCGAGCTGGTCGCCAGCGGGCCCACACGGTCGATGATCCGGCGCAGGATCTCGTCGTCAGGGATGCGTACGGCCACGGTCTGGCGGGCCTCACCGAGGTCCCACTGCAACGACGGCTGCTGGTGGAGCACGATCGTCAGCGCACCGGGCCACAGCTCCTCGACGAGGGTGCGCGCCCACTCGGGGATGCGCGTCGCGAGGGCGTCGAGGGTGGCGACGTTGGAGATCAGCACCGGCGGCGGCATCGAACGGCCTCGGCCCTTGGCGGCGAGCAGACCGGCCACCGCGCCCTTGTCGAACGCGTCGGCGGAGATGCCGTAGACCGTGTCGGTCGGCACAACGATGAGCTCGCCGGCCTGAAGGGCGGCCACAGCAGCATCGATCGCCTTGGTCTGCTCGTCCTCGGTCGCGATCGGGTAGCGCTCAGTCACAGTGCTCATGTTGCCAGTTGCGCGGTCGTGAAGCGCGGACGCCCTGCCAGATCGAGATGATCACGCACGTCCTGCCATCGTCCGGTGCCGGCGAAGACGGCCGGTGCGCCACCGTCGGCGCCGTCGGGACCCTGCTCGTCGGCATGCTCGAAACCGACCACGCCCCCTGGCCTGAGCAGCTCGGCGGCCCGTCGTTCCAGGACGCGGATCGCGTCCAGACCATCCTGCCCGGAGAAGAGGGCGAGGTCGGGGTCGTGGTCCCTCGCCTCGCGGGCTACCGACTCCCAGGCCTCGAGCGGGATGTAGGGCGGGTTGCAGACGAGCACGTCGACGCTGCCGTCCAGGTCGGCGAACGCGTCGGCCATGTCGCCCTGCCGCAGGTCCACCCCGGTGCCTTCCAGGTTGCGTGCGGCCCAGGGGTAGGCGTCCTCGGAGAGCTCGACCGCATGCACCTCGGCGCCCGGGACCTCGTCGGCGATGCTCTTCGCAATCGCTCCCGAGCCGGTGCACAGATCGACGACGACAGGGGTGTGGATCGCGGCGGCCCGTTCGATCGCCCAGCCGGCGAGCAGCTCGGTCTCGGGCCTCGGCACGAAGACGCCTGGGCCCACGGCGAGCTCGACGTGACGGAAGTACGCCACCCCGGTGAGGTGCTGCAACGGCTCACGCCCCGCACGGCGGGCGAGCAGGTCCGCGTAGGCCTTCTCGTCGGCCCCTGCGACGTCGTCGACGAGGAAGAGGCGGTTGCGATCGGTGTCGAGGACATGGGCCAGCAAGATGGCCGCGTCGGCGTCCGGACTGTCGACGCCGGCCTCTGCGAGCTGCTTTCGGGCACTTGCCAGAAGGATGCGCGGGGCGGTCATGGGCAACTGCTCCTGAAATGTGTTAGTCATGCACTACCCGGCTGAGGGTAACGTTCGGGCGCTTCGACAGTTCTTCGGGTCAGATCGGGGGACGCGGGATTGGCCGCACCCTCGTCGGGCACTGTGCTGCCCCACCATCACACCCGAGATCCCCCCTGGAAGGAAACATCACCCCATGAAGTGGCTGTTGCTGCTTGCACTCGTCCTCGTCCTCGCCGTCCTGATCTGGTTCTTCTTCGGACGACCGGTCCGCAAGGACACCAAGACCTCGCACCGAGCGGACGCGGACCGCTCGACGCCTGAGACCACCAGCGCGCCTGTCGCTGCTGCCACCGTCACCGCGGAGGCCTCTGACGAGGTCTCCACCGACAAGGAGTCCGCTGCCGAGGAGACCACCTCGGACGACGTCACCGACGCGGACACCGCTGCCGTCGTCGCTGAGGCCGAGAGCGTCATCGCGGCCGCTGCCGAGACCGATGCGACCAAGGAGCCGGCCGCCGAGCCGGTCACCGAGCCCGTTGCCGAGCCCGTTGCCGAGACCGTCGCCGAGGACACGGAGACGACCGAGGCACCGACCGCGTCGGCCGCCGAGGAGGTCGTGGCCGCACCCGTCGAGACCGAGCCGGGGGCCGCTCCGGTCGCCGAGGCGGCCGCCGCGACCGGCGAGGCTCCCTACGCCGGCGCCGTGCTTCCGGCCGCTGACGGAAGCAGCTCGGATGCTGCGTACGCGATCAAGGGCAACGCCGGGAAGAAGTACCACACCACCGCGAGCCCCTACTACAGCCGCACGAAGGCCGCCGTCTACTTCGACTCCGAGGAGTCGGCCGAGGCTGCCGGCTTCGTGATGGGCTTCAAGAAGAAGGCCAACGCCTGATCGGTCCGAGGACCACCCCGAAGGGTCGCAGCCGCCCGCGGCTGCGACCCTTCGCATCCCTCCCCCGGGAAAGTTCGAACTCGGACGCCGCGGACTGACGTCTCGGTGGGTCAGGAGTCCAGGCTGGCCAGGCGGGCTGCCAGGTCGGCGTCCACCGCGCTGCCGATCACCGGTTCCAGGTCGCCGTCCAGGACCTGGTCGAGGTTGTAGGACTTGTAGCCGGTGCGGTGGTCGGAGATGCGGTTCTCCGGGAAGTTGTACGTCCGGATGCGCTCGGAGCGGTCGACGGTGCGTACCTGCGAGCGGCGTGCGTCGGAGGCCTCCGCGTCGGCGGCGTCCTGGGCGGCCTGGAGGAGGCGCGAGCGGAGCACGCGCATGGCCTGCTCCTTGTTCTGCAGCTGCGACTTCTCGTTCTGCATGGAGACGACGATGCCGGTGGGGACGTGGGTGATCCGGACCGCAGAGTCGGTCGTGTTGACCGACTGGCCGCCGGGGCCCGACGAGCGGTAGACGTCGATGCGGAGGTCGTTGTCGTTGATCTCGACGTCGATGGGCTCGGCCTCGGGAACCACCAGGACACCGGCCGCCGAGGTGTGGACGCGGCCCTGCGACTCGGTGACCGGCACCCGCTGGACCCGGTGCACACCACCCTCGAACTTGAGCAGTGCATACGGAGCACGACCGGGCTCGGACGTCCCCTTCGCCTTCACCGCGACGGTGACCGACTTGTAGCCGCCGAGATCGGACTCGTTGGCGTCCAGGAACTCGAGCTTCCAGCCCTGGCGCTCGGCGTAGCGGGTATACATCCGGAGCAGGTCGCCGGCGAACAGCGCCGACTCCTCGCCGCCCTCCCCCGACTTCACCTCGAGGATGGCGTCCTTGTCGTCCGTCGGGTCGCGGGGCACGAGCAGGCGACGCAGCCGCTCCTCGGCCTCCTCGCGCTGCGGGACCAGCGCCTCGGCCTCCTCGGCGAACGCGGGGTCCTCCCCCGCCAGCTCGCGGGCGGCCTCGATGTCGTCACCGAGCTGCTGCCAGGCGCGGTAGGCGTCGATGATCGAGCTCAGCTCGGCGTACCTCTGGTTGAGCTTCTTCGCCAGGCGGGCGTCGGCATGGGTCTCGGGCTCGGCGAGCCGCTTCTCCAGGCCCTCGTGCTCCTCGATGAGCCCTTCGACTGCTTCAAACTGCGTCATGTGCGCCTCCGCTTCGCTCCGGCGGGACATCTCCGCCCGGGAGTGTGTTTCAAACCTTGTGTACCGCTGAAATACGCCAGCGCCGGCCACCTGCGAATGCAGGGGCCGGCGCTGGGAAGCAACTACTTGTTGCGCTTGCCGAAGCGAGCCTCGAAGCGAGCCACGCGACCGCCGGTGTCGAGGATCTTCTGCTTGCCCGTGTAGAACGGGTGGCAGTTGGAGCACACGTCGGCGCGGATGGCGCCCTCGGCCACGGTGCTGCGGGTGGTGAACGCGTTGCCACAGGTGCAGGTGACCTGGGTCTCGACGTACGTCGGGTGGATGTCGGACTTCATGAGGTTCCTCTCAAGACAGTGGGCTCCGGGTCGCCGCCGCAGGTTGCGGGACGTGAACCGGCACCGAGGATTCAGTGTATGTGAACGCCTGGGGCCGCCAATAATTCCCGGCGGCCCCAGAACGCTCGTCGCACTCCGGTCGTCTCAGCTCTTGGCGACCTCGTTGAGCAGCACCATGTTGGTCGCGGATCCGGCGACCTTCTCGACCAGGACCGAGGCGGCCTTGGCGCCGTCGAGGGTGGCCAGGGAGGCGCGCAGCTTGCGCACCGCGTCCCCCTCGCCGCCGGCGAAGAGCAGGTCGTCGCGGCGGGTGCCCGACGCGTTGACGTCGACGGCAGGGAAGATCCCGGCCTCCGCGTAGTCCTCGTTCAGGCGCAGCTCGGAGTTGGCGGTGTCCTTGAACGCCTCGAAGATGATCTCGTCGGTCTTCGAGCCGGTCTCGACCGCGGCCGTGGCGAGGATCGTCAGCGAGCCGCCGTCCTCGACGTTGCGGGCCGCACCGAAGAACCGCTTCGTCGGGTAGAGCGCCGCCGAGTCGACACCGCCGCCGAGGATCCGGCCCGACGCCGGGACGGAGAGGTTGTAGGCCTTGCCCAGGCGGGTCAGACCGTCGAGCAGGACGACCACGTCGTGGCCGAGCTCGACCAGACGCTTGGCCCGCTCGATCGCGAGCTCGGCGACCACGGTGTGGTCGGCGGGCTGACGGTCGAAGGTCGAGGCGATGACCTCACCCTTGACGCTGCGCTCGAAGTCGGTGACCTCCTCCGGGCGCTCGTCGACGAGCACCACCATCAGGTGGCACTCCGGGTTGTTGGCGGTGATCGCTGCGGCGATGGCCTGCAGGACGGTGGTCTTGCCGGCCTTCGACGGGGAGGCGATCAGGCCGCGCTGGCCCTTGCCGATCGGCGCGACCAGGTCGATGACCCGGCCGGTGACCGGGTCGGAGCCGCCCTCGAGGCGCAGCCTCTGGTCGGGGTGGACCGGAGCGAGCTTGTCGAACTCGACGCGGTGCCTGGCGACCTCGGGGTCGGCGCCGTTGACCGAGTCGATGCGCACCATCGGGTTGTACTTCTCCTTGCGCTCGCCCTCGCGGGGCTGGCGCACCTGACCGACGATCGCGTCGCCCCGGCGCAGGCCGAGGCGCTTGACCAGCGACAGGGAGAGGTAGACGTCGTCGGGTCCGGGCAGGTAGCCGGAGGTGCGGACGAAGGCGTAGTTGTCGAGTACGTCCAGGATGCCCGCCGCGGGCACGAGCACGTCGTCCTCCAGGACGGTCGTGTCCGGCTCGCCGCGGCCCGGCCGGTTGCGCTCACGGTCGCGGCCCCGACGGCGACGGTTGCGGCGGCTGCCGCCCTCGCCGTCGTCATCACCAGCGGAGTCATCGGCCTGCTCGGCC
This sequence comes from Nocardioides sp. CCNWLW239, assembly GCF_037137035.1. Lineage (NCBI taxonomy): Bacteria > Bacillati > Actinomycetota > Actinomycetes > Propionibacteriales > Nocardioidaceae > Nocardioides > Nocardioides sp. CCNWLW239. The sequence continues at coordinate 56,018 of NZ_JBBBNW010000007.1, forward strand.
GGCTTCTCCTTCGGGGCGTCCTCGTTCTTCTTCTCAGCGGCAGGCTGACCGGCCTTGGCCGGGCCCTTGCTCTGGCCACCGGCGGGCTGGCCGCCCTGGCCACCGCTCTTGCTCTGGTTCTGGTTCTGGTTGCGCTGGCGGCGCGGGCGCTGGCCGCCCTCGCTGCCGGCGTCGGCAGCCTCGGCGGACTTCTCCGCGGGCTTCTCGGCAGGCTTCTCGGCAGGCTTCTCGGCAGACGTCTCGGTCGCCTTCTCCGCGGGCTTCTCGGCAGGCTTCTCGGCAGCAGGCTTCTCGGCGGCCGGCTTCCGGGCGGCAGGCTTCTGGGCCCTCTCCGCCGGGGCCGACTGGGCACGGCTGCCCTGGGCAGCCTTGATCGCCTCGATCAGCTGGGCCTTCTTCATCGAGTTGGCCCCGCTGATGCCCATCCCGTTCGCCATCGCCTTGAGGTCGGCGAGAAGCATTCCGCCAAGGCCACCGCGCCTCTTCGGGGCGTTCGGCTCCGGAGCGGTGGATTCCATGGTCTCAGTCACGTGAGTCCTTTCCCACGTATCGCCGATCGGCGTACGACACCGACGGCTCGTTTGTCAGAACCCCTGACGCGCCGATGCGCGCCAAACGAAGTGGCTCGGCGCGAAAGGGGGATAGCACTTCGGCGGACCTGAACGACCCAACCGAGGTATTCCCAGGCTAACACGCACGGCACCCACCACAGCAGGGGCCTGAACCCGGATCAGAGGATGCGCACGCCGTCCATGTCGACGGCCAGCGCATGGCAGTCCCAGCCCTCGGGGCAGCGAGCGGTGAGCTTGGTCGTCTCTGCCGATGCCACCCCGCTGCTGAAGGCCAGGACGGTGGGTCCGGCACCGGACACGATCGCCGCGACGCCGTCGGCACGCAGCTCATCGACCAGGGCCAGCGACTCCGGCATGGCGGGTCGACGGTATTCCTGGTGGAGGAAGTCGCGGGTGGCGCGGTGCAGGTGCTCCGGTGCGTCGTTCAAGGCGGCGACCAAGAGAGCGGTACGTCCTGCATCGGCCGCCGCGTCCGAGTGCGGCACCGTGTCGGGCAGCAGGCCGCGGGCGGCCTTGGTCTCGACACCGGTCGGAGGGACGAAGACGACGACGCTGATCCTCGGGTCGACGGCCGTACGGACCGCAAAGCTGTGCCGTCCCGCAGGCCCTCCGTCGCTCGTCGAAGAGCCGGTCGGGGTGGTTTCGTCCTCCCCAGCGATCGTGAAACCGCCGTGGAAGGCAGGCGCGACGTTGTCGGGGTGGCCCTCGATCTCGGCGGCCTTCTGGAAGAGCGTCTCGTCGTCCAGGATCAGCTCTCCGCCGGCGACCAGAGCACGAGCCAGCACCAGGCCGCCGATGATCGCGGCCGAGGACGATCCCAGACCGCGCGCGTGCGGGATCCGGTTGTGGCAGTGCAGCCGGAGACCCGTCGGCTGCTTGCCGATGATCTCGAAGGCGGCCCGCATGGAGCGTACGACGAGGTGGGACTCGTCGAGCGGGACCGTGCCCTCGCCCGCCCCCTCGACGGTGACCTCCAGACCGTCCGCGACCACTTCGCCGGTGAGCTCGTCACGCAGGTCGAGCGCCAGCCCCAGCGAGTCGTAGCCGGGGCCCAGGTTGGCGGAGGTGGCCGGGACGGTGACCGTCACCGGGCCTTCGACGAAGGTCATGTCCTACGCGAGCCCAGCCGCGGCAGCAGCCGCCTCGAGGTCGGCGTCGATGACGATCTCGGGGATCTCACCGAAGTAGTCCAGCGCGGTGGCGGTGTCCTTGAGGCCGTGACCGGTGACGGTGATGACCGTCGTGGCTCCGGCGTAGGTCTCCCCCGCCTCGAGGTCTGCGAGTAGCCCGGCGACACCGGCGGCCGAGGCAGGCTCGACGAAGACGCCGTCGTTGCGGGCGAGCTGGGACTGCGCGGAGAGGATCTGCTCGTCGGAGAGCGCACGGAAGCGACCGCCGGACTTCGCGGCGGCGGCCTCGGCGAGCTGCCACGAGGCCGGGTTGCCGATGCGGATCGCGGTCGCCTTGGTCTCGGGGTGCTCGACCGGGTGACCGAGCACGAGCGGGGCCGCGCCCTCGGCCTGGAAGGCGCGCATGACCGGGGTCTTGGTGGCATGGCCGGCCGCTGCGTACTGCTCGTAGCCGAGCCAGTAGGCGGACAGGTTGCCGGCGTTGCCGATCGGCATGAGGTGGTAGTCGGGGGCGTCGCCGAGGCGGTCGACGACCTCGAAGGAGGCCGTCTTCTGACCCTCGAGGCGGATCGGGTTGACGGAGTTGACCAATGCGACCGGGTAGCTGTCGGCGAGCGCGCGCGAGAGCTTGAGGCAGTCGTCGAAGTTGCCGCGCACCTTGACCACCTCGGCACCGTGGACCAGCGCCTGGGCCATCTTGGCGGCACTGATCTTGCCGTTGGGGACGAGCACGACCGGGGTGATCCCGGCCTTGGCGGCGTAGGCGGCCATCGAGGCGCTGGTGTTGCCGGTCGAGGCGCAGACGACGGCCTTGGCGCCCTCGTGGACGGCGACGGAGATGGCCGCGGTCATGCCGCGGTCCTTGAACGAGCCGGTCGGGTTCTGGCCCTCGACCTTGAGCCACACCTCGCCCTTGGTCGCGCTGGAGAGCCACTCCGAGTGGACCAGCGGGGTGCCGCCCTCGCCGAGGGTCACCGCCGGGGTGTCCTGGGGGATGTCGAGGAGGGGGCGATACTCCTCGATCACGCCCCGCCACTGGCTACTGGTCATCACACTGCTCCTTCTACGCGCATCACCGAGGCGACGTCGCGGACGTACTCCATCTCGCGCAGGTGCTGCACGGTCGCCGCGAGTGCGGCATCGGGGGCCTCGTGGGAGACGACGACGAGCTGAGCGTCCTCGCCTCGACCTTCCTGGCGAACGGCCTTGATCGAGACGCCGTGCTCGGAGAAGGCGGTCGCGACGGCGGCGAGCACGCCGGCCCTGTCGGCCACGTCGAGGCTGACGTGGTAGCGGGTGACGGTCTCGCCCATCGGCCGGACCGCGCGGGCGGCGTAGGACGACTCGCCGAAGCCGCGGGTGCCGAGGACCTTGTTGCGGGCGATCGTGACCAGGTCACCGAGGACGGCGCTCGCGGTCGGTTCGCCGCCTGCGCCCTGGCCGTAGAACATCAGGTCGCCGGCGGAGGCGGACTCGACGAAGACGGCGTTGTAGGCGCCGCGTACGGTCGCCAGCGCGTGGGTGCGCGGGATCATCACCGGGTGGACCCGGGCCGAGACGTCGTCCCCGTCGAGCTCGGCGATCGCGAGCAGCTTGACGACGCTCCCCATGGCCTTGGCCGAGGCGACGTCGCCGGCAGTCACCTCGGTGATGCCCTCGCGGTAGACGTCGCTGGCAGTCACCCGGGTGTGGAAGGCGAGGCTGGCCAGGATGGCGGCCTTCGCGGCAGCGTCGAAGCCTTCGACGTCGGCGGTCGGGTCGGCCTCGGCGTAGCCCAGCTCCTGGGCCTCGGCGAGGGCTTCCTCGAAGCCGGCGCCGTAGGTGTCCATCTTGTCGAGGATGTAGTTGGTGGTGCCGTTGACGATGCCCATCACCTTGGTGACGTGGTCACCGACGAGCGAGTCGCGCAGCGGGCGGAGGATCGGGATCGCGCCGGCGACCGCAGCCTCGTAGTAGAGGTCGGTGCCTGCCTTCTCGGCGGCCTCGTAGAGCGTCGGCCCGTCCTCGGCGAGCAGCGCCTTGTTGGCGGTGACGACGCTCGCGCCGCTCTCCAGGGCCTCGAGGATGAGGCCGCGGGCCGGCTCGATGCCACCGATCACCTCGACCACGAGGTCGACGTCGTCGCGGGCGACCAGACCGTGGGCATCGGTGGTGAGCAGCTCGGCGGGCACCTCGACGTCGCGGGGAGCGTCGAGGCGGCGTACGGCCACGCCTCTGATCTCCAACGGAGCGCCCACTCGGGCGGCGAGATCCGCATCGCCCTCGAGCAGGAGCCGGACCACCTGGGACCCCACCACACCGCAGCCGAGGACGGCGACGCCCAGGGGCTCGACGGCGTGCGCGGTCGTCTTGTTGCTGCTCACGCGCCCAAGGGTATCCGGGACAGGCTCCAGGGTCCGACTTCCGCTCTAGGCGCGGACACCTCAGCGAGTCACCAGGACGACCTTCCCCGTGGTCTCACGGTTCTCGAGGGCGGCGTGCGCCGCCGCGGCCTCGGCCAGGGGGAACGTCGATCCGACGTACGGCCTCCGGGTGCCGTCCGCAGCGGCCTCGAGCGAGGCCTGCTCGAACTCCTTGACCCGCCCCTGGATCCAGGGGCCGAGGATGTCGTGGATCGTCGCCTTGCCGGTGTAGCCGTCGTTGTCGCCGGAGAAACGGACCATCCGCGCCTCGGCTTCCATCGTGGCGTGGATCTGGCGGGGTACGTCGCCGCCCGCCCCGTCGAGGAGGACGGTGATGCGGGGTTCCTCGTCGCGAAGGCGCTCGAGCCAGCCGTCACGGCGGTAGTCGATCGCCGTCTGGGCGCCGAACCTCCGCGCGATCTCGAGCTTCTCGGCGGAACCGGCGAGGCCGACCGCTCGGGCGCCGGCGTTGCGGATGCCCTGAAGGAGGATCGCGCCCATACCGCCTGCTGCGGAGGTGACCACGACGACGTCGTCGGGCTTGATGTCAGCGAGCGCGAGGACCCCTGCCGACGTACGACCGGTGCCGATGGCGGCCACCGCCTCGGGTGAGTCCAGGCCGTCGGGCCGGCGGTAGAGCTGACGCTCCTCGGCGAGCACGAGCTCGGCGTATCCACCGCTGCTTCCCGGGCCGAGGTGGGCGACGACCTTCGCGTCCTCCCAGTCAGGGTCGACGCCTTCGCCGATCTCGTCCACAACCCCGGCGACCTCGCGACCGGGGGTCATGGGCAGGGTCGGGAGCATCGTCTCGGGGAGGTCCGCCGCTCTGATCGAGGTGTCGAGACGGTGGACGCCGGCGGCCTCCACCCTGATGCGTACCTGGCCCTGACCTGGTGTCGGGTCGGGCACCTCCTCGAGTCGCAGGACCTCCGGGCCACCGAACTCGTGCTGTCTGATCGCTCTCATGCCTCGAGTCAACATGCTCAAGTTCACTTGAGGTCAAGCTTTTTGCCTGTGTTTTGTGAGGAGCTCAGCCTCAGGCGAGCTCCGCGATCGGCCGGAGCACCGCGGCGACGTCACGAGCCAGGCGTACGCGACGGAGCAGCTCCTCCACATCCGGCTCGATGTCGGTGGTGACGGTGATGGCGTCGTCACGAGCCACCACCCACAGCCGCTCGTCGACGACGTGGCTGGCGAACCGGGACAGCGACCTCGCGTGCTCCTCGTCGGCCGCGATGACAGCCCCGTCGGGAGTGGTGACGTTGGTCTTGGCTCGGAACTCTGGCGGGAAGAACACCGGTGTCGGCACCCGGCCGGTGCCGGTGTTGCCGGAGCCCGGGGAGAGCCCGATCATCGCTGCCGTCTTCGGCAGGTGGGCAGGGACGCGCACCACCACCCAGCGGGCCGCGCGCCACGGACCCTTCCCCGGCGAAGCCTTGCCATGCCAGTACTCGACCAGGATCCCGTCACAGGACCCGTCGACGACGAGGTCGCACCGCTCGGCACGCACGTCGGGGCCCAGCACCTCCCAGCGCACCGGCCGCTGCGCTGCGGCCTTGCCGGTCACCACGGGCCAGCCGAACGTCTGAGCCGCGCGGGTGACGCTCTCGCGTCGCTCCTTGGTCAGGCGGGCGAAGGAGACTCGCGGCGCCTGGGACGGCGTCGCGAGCGGTCTTTCTGAGTAGACCCCCCTCGACATGCGGACCATCGTAGGCTCCCGGACCACGGGATTTCGGGAAGGCGAAACCGAATTTCCTGATCTACGGGGTTTGATGGGAGGGTGCTGTTCCCCAACGCCGACCTCGAACGCATCCGCACCGGCGAGGTCGATCTCGCCTTCCGCCGCTGGAAGCGGCCGATGCATGTCGCCGGCGGCCGCCAGCGCACCCGCATGGGTGTGGTCGAGTTCGTCTCGGTGTCGCCGGTCTCCCTCGAGTCGCTGACCGAGGAGGACGCCCGGCGGGCGGGCACCACGCTGCCCGACCTGCTGGCCTTCCTGGCCCGCAAGGACGGGGAGATCTACCGGATCGAGATGCGCTTCGCCGGTGAGGACGAGCGTGTCGCGCTGCGTACGAAGCGCCCGGGGAAGAAGGAGACCGCCGCGCTGGTCGAGAAGCTGGCCGACATGGACCGGCGCAGCCGCCGCGGCCCGTGGACCCGCCAGCACCTCGAGCTCATCGAGGCCCGTCCCGGCGAGCTGGCCGAGACGATCGCCGCCTCGATCGGGCGCGAGAAGAAGCCGTTCAAGGCCGACATCCGCCGGCTCAAGGAGCTCGGACTCACCGAGTCCCTCCCTGTCGGCTACCGGCTCTCGCCGCGCGGGCGGGCGGTGCTACGGGCGTTGCGGAGGTGAGGGATGTTCGTCTAGGTATGCAGATGAACCAGCGCTCCCCACGTGGAACTCCGCCAGGGGAGCGGCGGTTCGTCTACATACCTAGACGAACCGCCGCCGACCTCGCCTAACCCATGTCGGTGGCGAACAGGTCGTCCTCGGTCTCTCGACGCACGATGACCCGCGACTCGCCGTCGCGGACGGCGACGACCGGCGGCCGCAGGGCGTGGTTGTAGTTGGAGCCCATCGAGCGTCCGTAGGCACCCGTGCCCGGGACCGCGATCAGGTCGCCGGGGGCGATGTCGGCGGGCAGGAACTCGTGCTTGACCACGATGTCGCCGGACTCGCAGTGCTTGCCGACGACCCGGCCCAGGACAGGCTCGGCGGACGAGGAGCGGCCGGCGAGAGTGGCGGAGTAGTCCGCGTCATAGAGAGCCGTGCGGATGTTGTCGCTCATCCCACCGTCGACACTCACGTAGGTCCGGGTGACGCCGCCGTCGAGGGCGACCTCCTTGACGGTGCCGACCGTGTAGACGGTGCACATCGACGGTCCGACGATCGCGCGCCCGGGCTCGATCGAGAGGTGCGGCACCGCGAGGCCGAAGCCGCGGCACTCGTGCTCGACGATCGCGGTGAGCTCCTCGGCCAGCGCCTTGGGCGTCGACGGGTCGTCCTGCGTCGTGTAGGCGATGCCGAAGCCGCCGCCGAGGTCCATCTCCGGCAGCTCGGTGCCGAGCTCGTCGCGGATCCGGGCCTGCAGCGCCAGCACCCGACGTGCGGCGACCTCGAACCCGGAGGAGTCGAAGATCTGGGAGCCGATGTGGGAGTGCAGCCCGCGCAGGTCGACGTTGGGCGCCTCCAGCAGGCGGCGTACGGCCTCGAAGGCGTCGCCCGAGGAGATCGAGAAACCGAACTTCTGGTCCTCGTGGGCGGTCGCGATGTATTCGTGGGTGTGGGCCTCGACGCCGGCGGTCACCCGCACCATCACGCGCACGGTGATGTCGGTCTCGGCCGCGATCGCGGCGACCCGCTCGACCTCGGCGAAGGAGTCGACGATGATCCGCCCGACGCCGGCGACGATCGCCCGGCGCAGCTCCATCGGGGCCTTGTTGTTGCCGTGGTAGCCGATCTTCGCCGGGTCCATCTCGGCGCGCAGCGCGACCGAGAGCTCTCCGTCGGAGCAGACATCGAGGCAGAGCCCCTCCTGCGCCACCCAGCGCGCGACCTCGGTGCACAGGAACGCCTTGCCGGCGTAGTAGACGTCGTAGCCGGTGAACGCGTCCCGGAACGCGCGGGCGCGCTCGCGGAAGTCGGCCTCGTCCAAGACGTACGCAGGGGTGTTGATGTTCGCGACCAGATCAGGGATCGCGACGCCGCCGACAGTGAGGGCACCGCTCGCGTCCTTCTCGGCCGTCGCCGACCAGAGCGCGGGCACGAGGGCGTTGACGTCGTCGGGGGTCTTCAGCCACACCGGCGAGGTGCCGGTGAACGAGCCCGGCGACGCGTGCGCGCTCACATCCGCTCCGGAGCGGAGACGCCGAGCAGCCCGAGGCCGTTGGCGAAGACGGTGCGGGCAGCGGAGACGAGCGCCAGGCGGGCCAGGTTGACGGGCGCCACCGGCTCGTCACCCTTGGGGAGCATCCGGCAGTCGTCGTCGTCGTACCATCGGTGGAAGATCCCGGCGGTGTCCTCCAGGTAGCGGGCCACTCGGTGGGGCTCGCGCAGCTCGGCGGCGGTGGCGACCACGCGGGGCAGCTCGGCCAGCGCACGCAGCAGCTCGCCCTCGCGCTCGTGGGTGAGCAGCGACGGGTCGAAGGTGTCGAGGTCGACCGCCATGCCGAGGTCGGCAGCGTTGGCCATCATCCGGCAGGTGCGGGCGTGGACGTACTGCACGTAGTAGACCGGGTTGGCGCTGTCGGCCTTGGCCCACAGGTCGAGGTCGATGTCGATGTTGGAGTCGCTGGAGTAGCGGGCCAGCGCGTAGCGGGCCGCGTCCACGCCGATCGCCTCGACGATGTCGTCGATGGTGACCACGGTGCCGGCACGCTTCGACATCCGCATCGGCTGGCCGTCCTTGAGGAGGTTGACCATCTGGCCGATCAGGATCTCGAGGTTCTCGTGGGGGGTGTCGCCGAAGGCGGCGCACATCGCCATCATCCGGCCGACGTAGCCGTGGTGGTCGGCGCCGAGCATGATGAAACACCGGTCGAAGCCGCGCTCGCGCTTGTCGAGGTAGTAGGCGAGGTCACCGGAGAAGTAGGCCCCGTTGCCGTCGGCCTTGATGACGACACGGTCCTTGTCGTCACCGAACTTCTCGGTCGCCAGCCAGATCGCGCCGTCCTTCTCGTAGACGTTGCCGAGCTCGCGGAGCTTCTCGATCGCGCGCTCCACGGCACCCGACTTGTGGAGGTTGTCCTCGTGGAAGTAGACGTCGAAGTCGACGTTGAAGTCGTGCAGGCTCTGCTTGATCTCGGCGAACATCAGCTCGACGCCGATCGCCCGGAAGACCTCCTGCGGGTCGTCGGCCTCGAGCGCGTTCGGCTCCTTGGCGAGGACCTGCTTGGCGATCTCCTCGATGTACGCCCCGCCGTAGCCGTCCTCCGGCACCGGCTTGCCCTGCGCCCAGGCCAGGAGGCTCCGGGCGAACCTGTCGATCTGACCGCCGTGGTCGTTGAAGTAGTACTCCCGGGTGACCTCGGCGCCGGACGCCTGCAGGACCCGGCCGAGCGCGTCGCCGACCGCGGCCCAGCGAACACCACCGAGGTGCAGCGGGCCGGTCGGGTTGGCGGAGACGAACTCCAGGTTGATGTTGTGGCCCTTGAAAGAGTCGTTGTTGCCGTAGGCCGTGCCCGCCGCGACGATCTCCGCCGCCAGCTTGCCCTGGGCACCGGCCTCCACGGAGATGTTCAGGAACCCGGGGCCGGCGATCTCGACGTCGGCGATCCCGTCGGTGGCCTTCAGCCTCTCCGCGACCTGCTCCCCCAGCGCGCGGGGGTTCATCCCGGCCTTCTTGGCCAGCTGCAGCGCCACGTTGGTGGCGTAGTCGCCGTGCCCCTTCTGCCGGGGTCGCTCCACCGTGACAGTGCTCGGCACGCCGTCGGGAAGGGTGATCGCACCCTCTTCGACGAGCGCGGTGAGGACATCGACGACCGCGGTGGAAAGCTGCTCAGGAGTCACAAGGTCCAGCGTATAAGCGCCAGTCGGTTTCACCGTTATCCGTCCCAGCCTGTAGGGTTCCATCTGCACCGCTCAGGCGGTGCACTGCCTCCGTAGCTCAGGGGATAGAGCGCCGGTTTCCGGTACCGTAGGCCGCAGGTTCGATTCCTGCCGGGGGCACAGACGAAACCGCTGGATGACCAGCGGTTTCTCTCATTTCCAGGGAAACCGCCACGCGACTTCTCGGCTCCTGGCACGATCTCGGCGAGATGACCACCGATCGCGTACGTCACGTCCTCTTCGACGCCGACGGCGTCCTCCAACACCTCCCTGGTGGCTGGTACGCCGCGGCCGAGCCATTTCTCGGCGAGAGGTCGAGCGCCTTCCTCCACGCCGCCTGGGCGGCGGAACGCCCCCTGCTCACCGGCGGCGGAGCCGACTTCGTGGCGATGCTGAAGGAACTGCTCGTCGAGCACGGTTCAACCGCTTCCGTGGCGGAGGTCTACACGGCGTTGTGGGGGACGCTGGACACGGTGGCCGCGACAGTCGACGTAGTGCACCGCGTGCGCGCCGCCGGCTACGGCGTGCACCTCGCCACGAACCAAGCCTCGCATCGTGCTGAGCTGATGCGTACGACTCTCGGTTACGACGACCTCTTCGACGTGAGCTGCTACTCCTACGACCTCGGGGTGGCCAAGCCCGACCCGTCCTTCTTCCTGCGCGCGGCCGATCGCATCGCCGCCGACCCGAGCGAGATCCTGCTCGTGGACGACAGCGCTGGAAACGTGGAGGCCGCCCGGTCCGCAGGTCTGTCAGCGATCCAGTGGGCTTTCGACAGCGGCGATACGGCCGACCACACCGGCGACCCGTCACTCCTCGAGCAGCTGAAAAGGCACGGCGTCCGTCTGTGACCGCTAGCTCCTCGGGACCCGCCTTGCCGGCGGTTTCCCTCGTCTCGCGCGGGCGTCGAGGATCGGTTCCACGACGAGCACCGCGATGACCGCGAGAGTCGCTGCGACGGCCACCGTCACCTCCGCGGTGCGGACGATCACGATGATCGCAGCGACCGTCACCACGTACGGCCTCAGAAACGTGCAGGGCCCGAGGATGATCGCGGAGGCGAGATACCGTAACTCCCAGCGGAGGATCCCGTACGCCGCGAGCGCGAGCAGGACCATGACAGCGAACGGGGCGATGATCAGCAGGAACAGGTCACCAGCCGTCCCGTACGCCGCCCCTCCTCCACGGAGCACGTCGACGACGGCGACGGCGACGGCGGGCGCCGCCACCCACGGGAACAGCCGGACTCCTCGAAGGATGCCCGCCGAGTCCTCCTGAGCGTGGTCGACCAGTCCGCTGCGGCCCTGGGCGGATCGGAAGCCGCTGAACGCGGCGTCGAGAACACCGAGCAGCACCAGGATGACGACGCTCACCGGCGCACCCCGACCAGCGGGCGGAGCACGTCGAGGGCCTTGGGATGCCAACGGGAACCCTCCCGAACCTCGACGAGGTAGTCGGGCGCCCCCTGTCCGGCCGCCGCCAGCAGCGTCTCCGCCGGATGCGCCCGGCGTGCCGACATCACGCCGTCGTGGCGCGAGATGGGCTCCCGCATCCGGGCCTGGTGGAAGATCCAGGCGCCGACGGTCGACCACAGGCACGGGGCGATGTCCCAATGCGCGAACGCGGCCACCTCCAACCGCGCCTGGGCAGCGAAGAACTCCGAGAGCTCCGGTGGCCCGAGGTGGTGCATGAGCCCGCTGGAGACCACGATCGTCCGCCCGCCGTCATCCACGGCGAGACCCGGCTCGAAGGCGTCACCCGTGACGAAGCGGCATCTCAGCCCCTCGACCGTGGCCAGCCGAGCCGCCTCGTCGACGAGCAGCGGATTGAGGTCGACCCCGACCAGCTCGACCCGCGCCGGAAGGTCGCCGTGCGCCGCGATCGACCGCAGCACGTGCCCGAGCCCGCACCCGACGTCGACCAACCGCACCGGGCCATCGCCGGGCGGGAGCAACGAGCGCACCAGGGACGCCACCCGCCGCCCGAGCTGCAGCTCCTCCCCCAGCCGCTGCAGCTCACGATGGATCCGCAGTCCGAGCGCATCCACGCCGGCGACATCGAGCAGCCCGTCCCGGGCCGGCAGCCGCTCCACGATCTGCGCCGCCCGCCCCTGCCCGCGCGATCGCAGCAGCGCGACCGCGTCCGCACGCACGACCGGGACGCCCGATCCGGACCAGAGGAGGTCGGTGATCTCCAACGGCCCCTCGCGCATGGTCGAAGTCAACCATCAGCGCGGCTCAGCTCCGCCAGATGGCGCGCCAGGGTCTCGGCCGAGACCGGGCAGAAGCCCCAGTGGTCGACGCCGACGTTGATGCCCCAGGTGCCCTCCGACGTACGTCGCTCCCGAAACGCCTCGTGGACGTGTCCGTGCAGCAGCGGAACGCCCTCGTCACGGAGGCGGAACTGGGCGTGGCGGTCCTCGTCGTGCGAGTCTCCGGCGTACGGGAAGTGCGAGAGAAGCACCCTCGTCGCCGACGCTTCCGGACCCAGCGGAGGAAGCTTGGTGACCGCGAAGTCCATGACCGCGGCGAAACCTGCCTCCAGGTAGCGGGACCTGTGCTTCCAGCCGTCGCGCACCCCTGCCCAGCACGCGTCGTGGTTGCCGCTGACCAGGATCTTCGTCCCCTTCAGGCGAGGCAGCAGCGCGAGCGAGGCAGCCTTGCCGTGCATGTCGAAATCACCGAGCACCCACACGGTGTCCTCGGCCGCGACGACGGAGTTCCAGTTGGCGATCAGCCCCTCGTTCATCTCTGCGACCGTCGTGAACGCCGCGCCGCGGACGGGCGAGAGCTCGAGCAGCCGCGCATGCCCGAAGTGGAGGTCGGAGGTGAACCAGGTCGTCATGGGAAGAGGGTCCCAGCCTTCGTACGCCGTGAGCCAACGGGTTTGTGAGACCCGAGAAACTCGTTCGCATGTGATCTGAGACGACCTCTACGGTTCTCGCCATGACGACGGCACCCAACGTGGAGTACGGCGACGCCGAGGTGGCGTACGCCGGCGAGATCCTGCGCTCAGTCGTGGGCTCCGGGGTGCACGGGATCGCGATCTCCGGCACCGACGACCACGACGAGCTCGGCGTCTACATCGAGCCTCCGGCGTACGTTCTCGGTCTGGAGCCGCACCGTGACGACTTCATCTGGCGCACGCAGCCCGAGGGCGTACGCAGCGGGCACGGCGACATCGACCTGGTGATGTACGGCCTGCGGAAGTACCTGCGCCTTGCGGTCAAGGGCAACCCGACGGTGATGCTGCCGCTCTACGCGCCCGAGGCCGACCTGGTGAAGATCACCGACCTCGGCGCGGAGCTGCGCGAGATGCGCGCAGCGTTCCTCTCCCAGCAGGCGGTGGAGCGCTTCCTGGGCTACATGCACAGCCAGCACGAGCGGATGCTCGGGCTGTCGGCCCGCAACGTCCCCAACCGGCCCGAGCTGGTCGAGCGCTACGGCTGGGACGTGAAGTACGGCAGCCACGCGCTCCGGCTGGCCTATCAGGGGCACGAGATCGCCGCCACCGGCACGCTCACGCTCCCGCTGCCCGACGGTCAGCGGGAGCGGGTCCTGAGCGTGAAGCGTGGCGAGATCCCGCGTGCCGAGGTGTCGGCGGAGATCACGGCGATCGAGCTGAAGGTCCGTGACCTCCTCGACTCCGCGCGCACTCCCCTACCCGAGTTCGCCGACTACGAGCGGATCTCGGCTTGGGCGATCAGCGCCCAGCGCCGGCACTGGGGCTGGTGAGACCTCACCGACCTTCGGCGAGCGTGTGCGCGACGAGGGCGTTGGCGTGACCGTGCCCGAGGGCGTACTCGCTCTTCAGGTGGGCCACGAGCTCCATGTGCTTGGTGATCCCGGACTCGCGGATGACCTGCTTCCACTCCGCGATCGGTCGGCCGTACTTCTTCTCGATGGACGGGAAGTAGGAGGCGGGGCCCTTCACCTGGTCGGTCATCTCTGGTCTCCTTGTGCGAAGCGTGGCGACCATCGCCACTCGCCAACGCGTCGAGCAGAGCATCACCGCTTCGACACGGATCGACAAAAGAATTCGGGAGACGTACGTGACCAGCTATCCCCCAGCCCCTTGGCACATGCACGGATCGATGTGGCTCTCGGTCTACCGGCTCGCGCACGACGTCGACGAACGGCACCCGAAGGGCATCTACGCCGTCGCCTTGGTCGACTACACCGAGCCGAGCCCGCTGACCTACCGCGAGCTCCTCTCGGCGCGGGTGATCACCGCGTCCAACGGGAAGAAGGCGGTGAGCGTGGTCGACATCTGGGTGGACTCCCCCGACTCCGTGGCCGGTGGCCGTACGTTGTGGGCGATCCCGAAGGGGCTGGCCACATTCAGCGGAGGATCGTCGAAGAAGGGACCGCTGGCCACCCACACCTGGGAGGCGAGCAACGACGACGGCCCGATCGCGACGGCCAAGTTCGGCGACGTCACCCGGCTCGCCCCGCGCCTCCCGATGCGGGGCGCCGTGGAGCAGCCCGGGATCGAGGAGCACCCCGACACCGCCTGGCTCACCATGGCCGGCCGGGCCAAGCTCCTGCCCGCACACGGCAGCTGGGTCTTCGATCCTGACGGCCCGCTCGCGTATCTCCGCGGCGCCACCAAGATCGGCTCGTTCCGCGGCATGGACTTCGAGGTCGACTTCGGCTGAGCCGGCCGCGCGGCAACGCTTGGCGAATTGCGGAGCAATCGCCACAAGTACAGCGCCGGAGCGTCCCTCGTCTGGACGCAGCGTAGTGAGGAGCGCAGCGACGAACGGAGCGGAGGAAGACGAGGGTGAAGCGGAGGCGCTGCGCGAATTGCGAAGCAATCGCAGACAACACTGTCGGTGCCCGCAGATAGCGTCGGGAGACATGAATGCCATCCACATCGACTACCTCGAGCTCGCAGTGACCGACCTCCCGAGCTCACGCACCTTCTACGAGTCCGCGTTCGGCTGGTCCTTCAACGACTACGGCGGGATGTACACGGGCATCGTCGGACCTGACGGCAGCGACGAGAGCGGGGGGATGTACGCCTCCGAGACCCCCGTCGCTCCGCTCCCGCTGATCCGCACGACCGACCTCGAAGCCGCGGTGGCGGCGGTCGAGAAGGCGGGCGGCACGATCGCCGAAGGCCCCTACGACTACCCCGGCGGGCGCCGGTTCATCTTCACCGACCCGTCCGGCAACCGACTCGGGGTCTACCAGCCTGCCGAGTAACTAAGGCTCGACCGAATCACCTGGACGGGCCTAGACTCCGACCGCATGACCGACGCTACGCCGGCTCTGCTCGCGTATCTGTCCCGGTGGCTCGACGAGTCCCAGGGCGATCGCGACGCGGAAGCCGTTCTCTGGGGGAGAGTCGCGAAGGTGAGCGAAGAGGCAGGCGAGGCCATCGCCGCACTCATCGGCGCCACCGGGCAGAACCCCCGCAAGGGCATCACCCACACCTACGACGACGTCGTCGACGAGCTCCTCGACGTGGCGATCACCGCGATGACCGCGGTCGAGCACATGACCGGCAACGAGGCCAAGTCGCTCGGGATGTTCCACGACAAGGTCGGCGCCGTCGCCGAGCGCGTCGGCGTCACGACTTCCTCTTAGCGGCCTTCCGCTGCGCGCGGAGACGGCGCTCCTCGGCGTACATCGCCTCAGCCTCCTCCAGGGTGGGGGCCGAGCCGCCGTACGCCTTCGGGAGCCACCACGAGCCCGGGGGCTGCTCCTCGGCCGGGTGCGCCTTGATCAGCCGGTCGAGCATGGCCTCCATCTGCGCCTTGAGCGCGGCGGTCTCGGCGGCCGGGTCCTCCCCGGTCACCGGCAGCGGCGGGCCGATCTCGATCCCGATCGTCTTGTGACGCGAGAGGTCGACCTTCTGACCCTTGGTCATGATCCGCTGGGTGCCCCACAGCACGACGGGGATCAGCGGGACACCGGCGTCGGCGGCGATGCGTACGGTGCCGGTCTTGAGGTCCTTGATCATGAACGAGCGCGAGATCGTGGCCTCGGGGAAGATGCCGACGATCTCACCGTTCTGGAGGTATTCGACGGCTTTCTTCATCCCGGCCGCGCCGTAGCTGCGGTCGATCGGGATGTGGTGGAACGAGCGCATCACCGGGCCCCCGACCGGGTGGTCGAAGACCTCCTTCTTGGCGATGAACCGGGTCAGCCGGCCGCGCTCCGCCCCGGGGAACCCGGCCATGATGTAGTCGACGAAGGAGAGGTGGTTGACCGCCAGCAGGGCGCCGCCCTTCTCGGGGATGTGCTCCGCGCCGGTCATGTTGATCTTGATGTCGCCGAGCTTGAACCAGGTGCGAGCCGCGGCGATCGTGACCGGATAGCTGATGTCCATGGGGCGAATCGTGTCACGTCGGTGTCAACGCCGCCCGACTAGCCTCGCCGGTGTGAGCAGCCTTTACGTGGAGACGACCGACGGGCTCCGGTTGGCCGTCACCGACTTCGGGTCTCCCGGTGACACCCGCCCGACGCTCGTCTGCGTCCACGGCTACCCCGACAACTCCAGCAACTGGCTGCCGCTGGTCAGGATCCTGGGCGGTGAGCTGCGGATCGTGACCTACGACGTACGCGGCCACGGCAGCTCGCAGGCTCCGGCCACGCGCGAGGGCTATCTGATCGAGCAGCTCAACGCGGACCTGGAGGCCGTCATCGACGCGGTCAGCCCGTCGGCGCCGGTGCACCTGCTCGGCCACGACTGGGGCTCGACCCAGACCTGGGAGGCGGTCGCCGGCAACGTACCGTCCGAGCGGATCGCGTCGTTCACCTCGATCTCGGGGCCGAGCCTGGACCAGACCGGGGCGTGGCTGCGTACGCCCGGCCGGACAGCACGCGGCGTCCTCGCGCGCCTCAAGCAGGGCGCCGAGTCGACGTACATCGGCTTCTTCCAGACGCCGCTGCTCCCCGAGCTCGCCTGGCGTTCCGGGATCCTGGACCGGATCGTCGGCGGGTCGGCCGTCGACCGCACCCGGGCCGACCGGATCAACGGCCTCGAGCTCTACCGCGCCAACGCGATCGCCCGGATGGTCCATCCTCGGCCGGGGCCGGTCGACGTCCCCGTCCAGGTCATCGTCCCGAGCCGCGACGCCTACGTCAGCCGCGCGCTCGCGACCGAGGCACCCGGGCCGTACGTCGCGGACCTGACGGTCCGCGAGGTCGACGGCTCGCACTGGGTGGCGGCCGAGCATCCCGAGCGGATCGCTCCGCTGGTGCGCGACTTCGTCCTCAGCCGCGGCTAACCGCGGCAACCACGGTTGAGCCGGCCGTCGTGGCGTGCGTCGTTGCCCATCGCCCGGGCCGCCCCGACGTTGGGGAACACGACGCTGGCGGCGCCGGCGTTGCCGATCCCGCCTGGGACGACGCAGGTGCGGACCTTGCCGGGGTTGATCGCGGCGACGGCGCTGGCCAGCTGGTAGAGGTCGCGGCCGGAGAGGCCGGTCGTGTGCATCTTCTTCATCACCAGCGAGACGCCCTTGGCCATGAAGCCGACGTCGTGCTGCCGCGCGACGATCTTGCGGTGGATGCCGCGGATGACCCGGGCCTGGTTGGCCGAGCGGTCGAAGTCACCGCCGGGCAGCGTCTTGCGAGCCCGCGCGAAGTCGACCGAGTGCGGACCGCTGATGTGGATCCGGCCCTTCTTGAAGCCGTAGGGCGCGACGTACGGGTCGCTGAAGGCCCGCGGGTTGTCGACGTCGACACCGCCGATGCCGATCACCAGGTCGCTCATGCCGGAGAAGGAGGTGACGAAGACGTACTGCGGCTGCACGCCCACCAGGTTGCCGACGGCGCGGCCCATCAGCTTCGGGCCACCCACCGTCAGCGCCTCGTTGATCTTGGAGCGGCCGTGACCGGGGATGGTGACGTAGGAGTCGCGTGGGATGCTGATGTCGGTCGCATAGCCCGAGGACGGGTTGAAACCGATCAGGTGCAGAGCGTCACCGCGGGTGCGGGTGACCTTCTGCCCGGGACGGGCGTCCGACCCGACGGCGAGGACCCAGATGGTGCCGCCCTTGCGGGTGTATTTGCCGACGTCGAGGCCCTTGGCCCACTTGGTGGCGATCAGCTCCGCCCGTGGCTCGGCGACCTCGGCGTCGGGCACCAGGACGGCGGTCAGCGCCAGCACCACACCGAGCGCGAGCGTGGTCAGCAGGCGGCGGCGTACGAGCTTCGTCATGCGGCTCACGACTTGTCTCCCGACGGGCTGGGCGAGGCGGACGGCGCCGTAGCCGGGTCTGATGCCAGCTTCTCCTCGCGGGTGATGTTGAAGCCGAAGACGGCCCAGGAGGTCTTGGTCGGCACCATGTCGAGGGTGCCGCGGACGGTCTGGCGGGACTCGCGCTCACCGGTCGTGTCGTAGACCATCCGCACCCGCGCGACCGCGCCGACCGGGTAGTTGTTGTTGGCCAGCAGGTCGACGTGGACGTCGCTGGCGACCACCTCGACGCCGTCGATGTGCGGTGCGATCGTGGCGTTGCTCATCAGGCTCATCTGCTTGCCGGCCTGAGCGATCGTGCCCGGGGAGAACCCCGGGAAGGACTTCGCGGTGAAGGTCGAGGTCGCGCGGGGATAGTCGCCCCCGACGTACGCGGCCTGCAGCCAGCGGTCGACGACCGCGGCCACGTTGGTGGCGACGGCCTGATGGCGGCTCTTGGGGAACCTGCCCTGCACGTGGACGAGCTTCGCCGCCGACTTCACGGTGGGTGGCGGGGTCGGCGACGGGGACGGCGACGCGGCCGGCTTGTCGGGTTCACCACCGCATCCGGCGAGCGCCAACGTGCCGCTCAGAACCGCTGCCGTGAGTGCCGTGGTGACCCGCCGTCCGGCTGCCCAGCGGGGCCTCGTACTGCTGCTCGTCATGTGGGGATCCGTCTCATCGACCTGCTCCGGGACCGGGCCACTGTACGCACATCGACCCGGGTTGCAACTGCACCCGGTAGGTAACGCAGGATGTGGGACGGATTACATCCTGTCCACAGGGAGAGCCTGCATCGGGCATTTGCGTGTTCGGGGGGATAGCCTTGCCCGTGGGCAACCCATTTCTTACTGTGCGAAAATTCGGAAGAGGCGAATCAAGCCGTGTCCTCAGGCACCCCGTCCCCCAACACTGCCGACATCCCAGCGGAATTCGGCGCCAACGAGTGGCTGGTCGAGGAGATGTACGACCAGTACACGAAGGATCCCAGCAGTGTTGACCCCGTGTGGGTGAAGTTCTTCGAGACCAACGGACAGCCTGGCGCGTCGCCGAACGGGGCCAGCGCGGCCCCGGCCACGCCTGCTGCCAAGTCTCCGGTCCCGACCGCTCCGGCCGACGCTCCGGCCAACGCGCCCGCGCCGACCACCCCCGCCTCCACCGAGGCTCCGGTGGCCAAGGCGGCGCCGGCCCCCAAGGCCAAGCCGCGACCTGCCGCGCAGGCCGCCGAGCCGGCCCAGGGCACCGCGACGCCCACCCCCAAGGACGCCCCGAAGCCGACCGCCGTCGCGGTCACCGACGAGCCGACCTACACCACGCTGCGCGGCATCCCCGCCGCCACCGCCAAGAACATGGACGTGTCGCTCTCGGTGCCGACCGCGACCTCCGTGCGCAACATGCCGGTCAAGCTGCTGTGGGACAACCGCACCGTCATCAACAACCACCTCAAGCGCGCTCGCGGTGGCAAGGTCTCCTTCACCCACCTCATCGGCTACGCCATCATCAAGGCGATCAAGGCGATGCCGGCGATGAACAACACCTACGCCGAGATCGACGGCAAGCCGACCATGGTGACCCCGCCGCACATCAACCTCGGCCTGGCCATCGACCAGCAGAAGAAGGACGGCACCCGCCAGCTCGTCGCCCCGTCCATCAAGGGCTGCGAGCTGATGGACTTCGCCGGTTTCTGGACCGCCTACGAGGACATCGTCCGCAAGGCCAAGGACAACAAGCTGTCCATGGCCGACTACTCCGGCACCACGGTCAGCCTGACCAACGTCGGCGGCATCGGCACCAACAACTCGGTGCCGCGGCTGATGCAGGGCCAGGCCGCGATCATCGGCGTCGGCTCGATGGACTACCCGCCCGAGTTCCAGGGCGCCTCGCCGTCCAAGCTCGCCCAGAACGCGGTCTCGCGGATCATGACGATGACCTCGACCTACGACCACCGGGTCATCCAGGGTGCGCAGTCGGGCGAGTTCCTCGCCACCGTGCACAAGCTGCTGCTCGGTGAGAACGACTTCTACGACGAGATCTTCGCGTCGCTGCGGATCCCCTACGAGCCGATCCGCTGGAACCAGGACATCGACACCACCCACGACGACCAGATCTCCAAGCAGGTCAAGGTCGGCGAGATCATCCACGCCCACCGCGTGCGTGGTCACATGATGGCCGACACCGACCCGCTGGAATACAAGCAGCGCTCGCACCCCGACCTGCAGATCGAGTCGCACGGGCTGACCCTGTGGGACCTCGACCGCGAGTTCCCGGTCGGCTCCTTCGCCGGCGGCCGCAAGCCGTTCATGAAGCTGCGCGAGATCCTCGGTGTGCTGCGGGACTCCTACGTCCGCACCACCGGCATCGAATACATGCACATCCAGGACCCCGAGCAGCGCCGGTGGATCCAGGACCGCGTGGAGCGGCCCTACGACAAGACCCCGCGCCAGGAGCAGCTCCGGATCCTGTCGAAGCTCAACGAGGCCGAGGCCTTCGAGACCTTCCTGCAGACGAAGTTCGTCGGTCAGAAGCGGTTCTCCCTCGAGGGCAGCGAGACCGCGATCCCGGTCATCGACGAGGTCTGCGAGGCCGCCGCCGAGGCCGGTCTGGACGAGGTCACGATCGGTATGGCCCACCGTGGCCGCCTCAACGTGCTCGCCAACATCGTCGGCAAGTCCTACAACCAGATCTTCCGCGAGTTCGAGGGCAACATCGACCCGCGCACGGTCCAGGGCTCGGGCGACGTGAAGTACCACCTCGGCGCCGAGGGTGAGTTCGTCTCCGACCTGGGCGACAAGATCAAGGTCTCGGTCGCCGCCAACCCGTCCCACCTCGAGACCGTCGACCCGGTCCTGGAGGGCATCGCCCGCGCCAAGCAGGACGTGCTCGACCAGGGCGCCGTGTTCCCGGTGCTGCCGCTGCTGGTCCACGGTGACGCCGCGTTCGCCGGCCAGGGTGTGGTCGCGGAGACGCTCAACCTGTCCCAGCTGCGTGGTTACCGCACCGGTGGCACGGTCCACCTGGTCATCAACAACCAGGTCGGCTTCACCACCTCGCCGGGCTCCTCGCGCTCCTCGCTCTACGCGACCGACGTCGCGCGGATGGTCCAGGCGCCGATCTTCCACGTGAACGGCGACGACCCGGAGGCCTGCGTGCGCGTCGCGCGGCTCGCCTTCGAATACCGCCAGGCGTTCAACAAGGACGTCGTCATCGACCTCATCTGCTACCGCCGCCGCGGTCACAACGAGGGCGACGACCCGTCGTTCACCCAGCCGATGATGTACGACCTGATCGAGCAGAAGCGCTCGGTGCGCAAGCTCTACACCGAGTCGCTGATCGGTCGTGGCGACATCACGATCGAGGAGGCCGAGCAGGTCCTGGCGGCCTACCAGGCCCGCCTCGAGCAGGTCTTCACCGAGGTGCGCGAGGCCGACAAGATGCCGCAGGCCTGGGAGACCGTCCCGGACTACCCCGAGAAGCCTGCCGGCGAGACCGTCACCGCGATCACGCCGGACGTGCTGAAGCGGATCGCGGACGCCTACGTCACGCCGCCGGAGGGCTTCACTGTCCACCCGAAGGTGATGCCGCAGCTGCAGCGTCGCGCGACCCAGATCTCCGACGGTGGCATCGACTGGGGCACGGGCGAGACCCTCGCCTTCGGTTCGCTGCTGCTCGACGGCCGCCCGGTGCGTCTGGCCGGTCAGGACTCGCGGCGCGGCACCTTCGTGCAGCGCTTCGCGACCATGATCGACCGCAAGAACGCCGACGAGTGGACGCCGCTGAACAACCTGAGCGAGGACCAGGCGAAGTTCTACGTCTACGACTCGCTGCTCTCGGAGTACGCCGCCCTCGGCTTCGAATACGGCTACTCCGTGGCTCGCCCCGAGGCGCTGACCATGTGGGAGGCGCAGTTCGGTGACTTCGTCAACGGCGCCCAGTCCGTCATCGACGAATACATCTCGGCCGGAAAGACCAAGTGGGGCCAGGACTCCGGCGTCGTGCTGCTGCTGCCGCACGGTTACGAGGGTCAGGGAGCCGACCACTCCTCGGCGCGCATCGAGCGCTTCCTCACGCTGTGCGCCGACGAGGCCATGGTCGTGGCTCAGCCCTCGACCCCGGCGTCCTACTTCCACCTGCTGCGTACGCACACCCTCGGCGAGGAGCACCGCCCGCTGATCGTCTTCACCCCGAAGTCGATGCTGCGTCGCAAGGAGGCCGCCTCGCAGCCGGCCGACTTCACCTCGGGCGCGTTCCTGCCGGTGATCGGCGACTCCGAGGCGGACGCCTCGAAGGTCAGCACCGTGCTGGTGGTCTCCGGTCGCCTGACCTGGGATCTCGCCGTGGAGCGCAAGAAGCGGGAGCGCGAGGACGTCGCGATCGTCCGCGTCGAGCAGCTCTACCCGTGGCCGACCGAGGAGCTGGCCACCGAGCTCGCGAAGTACCCGAACGCGAAGATCAAGTGGGTCCAGGACGAGCCCTACAACCAGGGCCCGTGGCCGAGCTACTACCTCAATGTGGTCCCCGAGCTGGGCCGCGAGGTCGAGCCGATCACCCGCCCGGCCTCCTCCACCACCGCCGTCGGCACGATCAAGCGGCACACGGTCGAGCAGAAGGAGCTCATCGAGCGCGCCTTCGCCTGATCCGCACCCACGAAAGGTCCCTCGGTGTTCGCACCGAGGGACCTTTCGTACGTCCTGGACCTGGTCGTCTCAGACGGGGACCGGGACGGGCTCCTCCACGGGCTCCTCGCTCAGCCCGACCTTGCGGTGCAGGCGTCGCAGCGGGCGCGGCGCCCACCAGGCCGCCTCGCCGAGCACCCGCATCGCTGCCGGGAGGAGGATCCCGCGGATCAGGAACGCGTCGATGAGGATCGCGAGGCCGACTCCGAGCCCGAAGAACTTCATGAAGCTGATGTCGCTGACCATGAACGCGAAGAAGCTGGTCGCGATCAGGGCGGCGGCCGTGGTGACGATCCGACCGGTGTGGGCCAGCCCCTGCACGACGGCGTCGACGTTGCCGAGCCCGCGCCGGCGCATCTCGGTGATCCTGCCCAGCACGAAGACCTCGTAGTCCATCGACAGCCCGAACGCGATCACCAGCAGCAGCACGACCATCGAGACGTTGAGCGGCATGGCGGTGAAGCCGAGGAGGTCGGCACCCAGGCCGTCTTGGAAGATCATCACGGTCGTCCCGAGGGTTGCGCCGAGACCGATGACGTTGAGCACCAGGGCACGTAGCGGCTGGACCAGGCTGCCGGTGAACAGGAAGAGGATCACCACCATCGCGAGCGCGAGGCCGCCGGCAGCGTACGGGAGCTTGGCGCCGATCGCGTCGAGGGAGTCCAGCAGCTCGGCGGCACCTCCGCCGACGAGCGCCTCGGTCCCGGCCGGGGCCGGGACGGCGCGTACGTCGCGGACCAGGTCACGAGCCTCCGCCGACTGGCGATCGAGCTGGTTGACGACCGCCAGCTCGTCCGCGTCGTCGCCGGGCGGGAGGGCCGGTGTCCTCGAGGCGAGGGCGCCGTCGACGTACGTCCCGACGCGGGTGTCGACCCGGTCGACGTCATCGATCCGAGAGAGATCGGCGGCGTACGTCGCCAGGCTCTCGTCCTCGACGCTCGAGGTGGTCACGACGCGGATGGGACTGGTGCCGTCGCCGTCGAACTCCTCGCGCAGCAGATCGCCCGCCTGGCGGCTCCCCGCCGAGGCGGGGAGCACCCGGTCGTCGGGGGTGCCGAACTCGATGCCGGCCAACGGTGTGGCCATCGCCAGCAGGACGGCGACGACCGGGAGCGCGACCCACGGGCGTCTGGTGACGAAGCCCGCCAGCCTGCTCCAGAACGGGGCCGCGCCGCCACGGAGGCCACGGACGCCGGGGACTCGGAGCGCGTCGATCCGGTCCCCCAGAAGGGCCAACGTCGCGGGGAGCAGGACCACCGCGACCACCGCGGTGATCACCATGACCCCGATGCCCGCATATGCGGAGGAGCGCAGGAAGTAGAGCGGGAAGACGAGCAGCGACGCCAGAGAGACAGCGACGGTCGTGGCGCTGAAGACGATGGTCCGGCCGGCGGTCTCCACAGCCCGCACGACGGCGTCGGCGTGGTCTGCTCCGGCCGTGCGCTCCTCACGGACCCTCGCCACCATCAGCAGGCCGTAGTCCACCGCGAGGCCCAGCCCCAGGCCCGTCGTCAGGTTGAGGGCGTAGATCGAGACGTCGGTGAAGTTGCCGAGCACCGAGAGCTCCGCGAACGTGCCTGCGATGGCGAAGCCGCCGACTCCGATCGTCACCAAGGCAGCGACGACATTGCCGAAGGCGAGGACCAGCAACGCGATCATCAGTGGGATCGCGATGGCCTCGGCGAGGCCGAGGTCTGCGCCGATCTGGGTCCCGACCTCCTCGAAGATCGCGAGCTGGCCGCCGACATGAACCGTGGTGGCGCCGGCGGTCGCTTCGTCGGTGTAGCGGTCGATCACCGCGGCGGCGTCGACGCTGTCGGGGTCCTTCGCTCCGACCGAGATCAGGCCGTGGGCACCGTCCTCGGAGATCATGCCGGGACCCGGAGCATCGAGGTAGGAGACGACGTCGGTCAGGTCGTCGTCGCTGCGGAGGCGGTCGACGAGTGCTCGGGTTTCCGTCAGGGCGGCGCCCTCGGTCACCGTGCCTTCGTCGGCACTGACGGTCAGGAGGAACCCGGCCTCGTTGCCGAAACCTTCTTCGAGCGCCGTCGCCGCACGGCTGCTCTCCGAGGCGGGGTCGTCGAAGCCGGCGTCGTCGAGCTTGCCGAAGGCCGAGGTGGCCAGATAGATCGCGCCGAGGAGGGCGACCAGGCCGATCACCAGGACCCGGCGCGGATTTCGCACCACGAAGGTGCCGAGTCGGTGGAACATGAGTCCTCCCAGGGAATGTGTGCAGCCGTAAACTTTACAGGTGTTAACTTTCCCTTTGATGTGGGCAGGTGTCAACATGAATTCCGTGAAATCCTCAGAGAGCTCGGACGAGGGCGCCCGGCCCTACCACCACGGCGACCTCCGCAACGCCCTGGTCGATGCGGCCGCGACTCTCGCCGAGGAGGGCGGACCGGACGCCGTGACCATCCGCGCCGCCGCGCGTGCGGTCGGCGTGACTCCGACCGCGACATACCGCCACTTCGCCAACCAGGCCGATCTGCTCGTCGCCGCCAAGCACGAGGCGATGGACCGGTTGGCCGCGACGATCCTCGATCTCCTGGCTGCCGAGACGCCCGCCGCTCATCCAGCGGAGGCTGCCGTCCAGCGTCTCGCCGCGGCCGGGCGCGGCTACGTCCAGTTCGCGCTCGCCCAGCCCGGCCTGTTCCGCACCGCGTTCCTCCGACAGCACGACGGCGAGGCTCACCCACCCGAGGAGATGTCGGCGATTCTGGCCGACGCGCCGCCCTATGCCTTCCTGACCACCGCGCTCGACGATCTGGTCGACGCCGGCTGGCTGGCCCCGGAGCTCCGCCCGAACGCCGAGACGGCGGCCTGGGCGACCGTCCACGGCCTCGCGGTCCTGCTCATCGACGGCCCCTACCGCGTGTTCCCCGACGCCGAGCGCGACCAGCTCATCAGCTCCACCCTCGGCATGGTCGTACGCGGCCTCGCCGGCGGCCCGGCCTCCGACTCACCGCTGCACGCAGAATGAAAGACTGACCCCATGTACTTCACCGACCGTGGCATCGAGGAGCTCGTCACCCGCCGGGGCGACGAGGAGGTCACCCTCGCCTGGCTCGCCGAGCAGCTCCAAGCCTTCGTCGACGTCCACCCCGAGCACGAGACCGCCATCGAGCGCCTCGCCACCTGGCTGGCCCGCCTCGACGACCCCGAAGACTAAACCTCCCCGAGTAGTCAGTTTCTGACGCCGGAACGTCGAAAATTGGGGCCGAGAAGTCAATGGATTGACTTCTCGGCCCCAATTTTCGACTACTCGCGGCCAGAAACTGACTACTCGGGGAGGTCTTTTTCGGCTCGCTTGGCGGCGGCACGGAGCTCGAAGAGCTCGGTGGCGAGGCCGCCGACGGCGCCGGCCACGTCGCGTACGGCGCCGGTGATGATCATGGTGACCTGGCCGACGGTCGTCGCGGTGGCCTCGACGGCGCTCTGCGCGACATCCTTGCGGATCTCGTTCTTGCTCAGCTCAGGCTCCATGACAACCCATTGTGGCTGGTCAGGCGTCATGCCGCCACCTCCGCGGAAAGCGCAGGGGTGCTCTCGACACCGACGGATGCCGGCTTCTTGCGGTCAGGGAGGGCGTACTTGCAGATCTTCTTGAAGACGCCCCACAGCTGCTGGTGCAGCGGACCGGTGTTGTAGGCGAGGTCGTAGCGCTCGCAGATCTCGCGGACCTCCTCGGCGATCTCCGGGTAGCGGCGCGCCGGGAGATCGGGGAAGAGGTGGTGCTCGATCTGGTGGGACAGGTTGCCGGACATGATGTGGAAGATGCGGCCGCCGGTGATGTTGGCGGAGCCGAGGAGCTGGCGGTAGTACCAGTGACCCTGGGTCTCGTCCTCGCACTCCTCCTGCGAGAAGGAGGCGACGCCGGCCGGGAAGTGGCCGCAGAAGATGATGTTGAAGGCCCAGATGTTGCGCACCAGGTTCGCCACACCGTTGCCGAGGAACGTCAGCGGCGCCAGCGGGCCGGAGAGCAGCGGGAACAGGACGTAGTCCTTCAGCGCCTGGCGCTTGACCTTCTTCATGAGGCCGCGGTGGAGCTCGGCGTTGTCCGACATCTTGCGCTTGCCGGCGACGATGTTCTCGACCTCGAGGTCGTGCATCGCGACGCCCCACTCGAAGAAGATCATCAGCAGGAAGGCATACAGCGGGTTGCCCAGGAAGTAGGGGTGCCACTTCTGGTCCTCGTCCATCCGCAGGATGCCGTAGCCGATGTCGCGGTCCTTGCCGAGGACGTTGGTGAAGGTGTGGTGGATGTAGTTGTGCGAGTACTTCCACTGGTCGGAGGGACAGACGTTGTCCCACTCGAACATCCGCGAGTTGAGGTCGGGGTCGCCCATCCAGTCGTACTGGCCGTGCATGACGTTGTGCCCGATCTCCATGTTGTCGAGGATCTTGGAGATCGACAGGCAGGCGACCGCGGGAACCCAGCCGATCACGGGCAGGTAGAAGAGCGCCCGCCCGGCGATCTCGAAGGCGCGCTGCTTCTTGACGATGTCGTAGATGTAGGCCGAGTCCTTCTCGCCCAGGTCGGCGACGATCCGCTGGCGGATGGCGTCCATCTCCTTGCCGAAGGCTTCGAGCTCCTCGGCGGAGAGGCGACGGTTGCCGGTGTTCTCAACGGTGGTCATGGGGGTCTCCTAGAGAGGTCAGAGGTCCACGGAGCAGTCGCCCTCAGGCGTGCTCACGCAGATCCGGATCTGTTCGTCGGGGAGCTCGGAGGTCTCGCCGGTCAGGATGTTGCGCACCCGTCCGGAGCTCTTGTTGGTGGTGCAGGAGAAGCAGATCCCCATCCGGCAGCCGGACTCGGGAGTCAGTCCCGCGGCCTCGGCCTGGTCGAGGATCGTGGCGCCGTCGTTGGTGACGGTCTTGCCGGTGCGCACGAACTCCATCTCGCCGCCGGCCACGCCAGCGCTCCTGGGCGGCTTGAAGTACTCCACCTGGAGCGAGTCGGTGCCCTCGTACGCCGCCTGGGCCGCCTCGATGAGCGACGCCGGCCCGCAGGCCCAGGTGGGCAGGTCCCGATATCCCGGGACCAGCTTCTCCAGCAGCGCCGGGGAGAGGTAGGGCGCACCGTCGGCGGTGTGGAGAAGGTGCAGGTCGACGCCGTGGCCCTGGTGACGGATCTCCTCGAGCTCCTCGGCGAAGATCTGACGGTCGGCGCCAGGGGCCCAGTGCAGGAAGGTGACCTTGCCCCGGTGCGTACGCCGCTGCAGGGAGCGCAGCATCGACATCACCGGGGTGATGCCGGAGCCGCCGGAGATCAGGACGATGTGCTCGGGCACACGGTCGGGGAGGACGAAGTCGCCCTCGGCCTGGGACAGGTGCACCAGGGTGCCGACGGTGGCTCGCTCGGTCAGGAACTTGGAGATGCTGTAGGGGGTCGCGTGCTCGTCGTCGTGAGCACGCACCGTGATCGTGAGCGGCTCACCCGGCTTGCCTTCGGTGCTGGAGACGGTGAAGACGCGGGTGGTCCGCCGCCCCTCCCCCGTGTCGATGCCGACCGTGACGTGCTGGCCGGCGCGGTGGCCGCGCCACGTCGAGGTGGGCTGGAGCGTCACGGTCGCCACCCGGGGCGCGTCGGGCGCGCTGACCTCCGGGCGGATGTCGGTGATGCGGGCGCGCACCTCGTGCGCGGCCAGCATGGGGTTGATCTGGGTGAGGTAGCGGTCGATGCTGTGCGGTGAGGCGAGCGCCGCAACCGTGCGCGAGCGGAGGATCCGGCCGCCGAGGTCGAGTGCCATGTGTTTCGCCTTTCAGTGAACATCTGTACACCCACAACCATGGCGGGTCGCGTGTTCAGCGTCAAGGCCGCACGCCAGTGACCCGAATCACGGTGTACACGCGTGCACTGTCGCCGTTTCGGAGGCGTGACCCTAAGATGGTCGGGTGATCGAGACAGGCGCGGAGCCGGAGAGCCGTGCGGAGCGCAAGCTCCGGACCCGGCGAGCAATCCTCGATGCGACGCTGGAGCTGTCCACCGACAGCTCGCTGACCGCGCTCTCGCTCCGCCAGGTCGCCAAGCAGGTCGGCATCGTGCCGACCGCGTTCTACCGCCACTTCGACTCGATCGAGTCGCTGGGGCTGGCCCTCGTCGAGGAGTCCTTCGACTCGCTGCGCGACCTCCTCCGCGACGTACGCCGCAACGCGCAGGCCGACAAGGATGTCGTCGACGGCTCCATCGACGCCCTCGTCGACCACGTCCACCGACGCCGCGACCACTTCGGGTTCATCGCCCGCGAGCGGGTCGCCGGTCCACCCTCGGTGCGTGAGGCCATCCGGCGCGAGATCGAGCTCTGCGAGCGCGAGCTCGCCACCGACCTGGCGCTGATGACCGGCACCGACACGTGGACCGGCACGGATCTGCGCGTGCTCTCGTCACTGTTCGTGACGGTCCTGGTCGCCACCGCCGAGCAGATTCTCTCCACCACCCGCCCCGAGCAGGAGCAGCAGATCGTCGCAGCCGTCAGAACCCAGCTGAGGATGCTGCTGGTCGGCGTCTACCAGTGGCAGTCGGAACGCTAGCGGTTTGAGAGCAGCTCAGCAGCCGCAGGTCGCAGGCTCGCGCCCGTGCTCGCACAGCTCGGCGAGCTCGGCGTCCAGATCCGCCTCGGGCTGCTCGGCAGGCTCATCGTGCCCCTCTGCCCGAGCCGGCAGCAGGACGGCCATCACGACCACGATCAGGGCGAGCCCGGCGCTGACCAGGAACGCCGCCTGCAGGCCACTGACCTGAGCCGCGACGGCACCCACCTCGTCGATGACCTGGTCGCTGCGTACGGACATCACCGTCACCGCCAGCGCGGTGCCGAACGCCGCCGCGACCTGCTGCAGCGTGCCGAGGATCGAGGAGCCGTGGGAGTAGAGGTGGGGCGGCAGCGATCCGAGGCCGAGGGTGAAGACCGGCGTGAAGGCCGCGGCCAGGCTGACCATCAGGACCAGGTGCAGCGCCAGGATGGACCAGTAGGGCGTGGTGAGCGAGATCTGCGAGAGGCCGGCGAGAGCGGCCACGATGCCGACGGAGCCCGGGATGACGAGCACCCGGCCACCGTACGCATCGAAGATCCGCCCGACGGTCGGCCCGAGGAGACCCATCGCGAGACCACCCGGCATCACCAGGAGGCCGGTGTAGAGCGGGGAGAGCCCGCGCACGGTCTGCAGGTAGAGCGGCAGCAGGATCATCGAGCCCATCATCGCCAGGAACGCGACCGCCATCAGGACCAGCGACTTGGTGAAGGTGGGGTGCAGGAAGGCACGCAGGTCCAGCAGCGGCGAGCCGACGCGCTGCAGCCGGAGCTGGCGGAACACGAACGCGACGATCAGGGCCGCACCGACGGCGGCGATGACCACGGGACGCCCGACCTCGCCCTCGGCGAACCGGCTCAGCCCGTAGACGAGCGATCCGAACCCGAGCGCGGCGATGATCACGGAGGCCCAGTCCACGCTCGTCTTCGAGGTCTCACCGACGTTCTCCAGCCGGCGCAGCCCGGACCACGCGACGACGACGGCGATCGGGAGCACCAGCAGGAAGAGCAGCCGCCACGAGCCGAACCCCAGGATCAGCCCGGAGATCGTCGGACCCAGCGCCGGCGCGACCGAGATCGCCATGGTGACGTTGCCCATCACCCGACCGCGGTCGTGCTCGTCGACCACCGTCATCAGCGTGGTCATCAGCAGCGGCATCATCACCGCGGTGCCGGCCGCCTGGATGACACGGCCGGCGAGCAGGATGCCGAAGACCGGCGCGATCGCCGAGATCAGGGTGCCGGCGATGAAGACGCCCATCGCCGTGGCGTACGCCGTCCGGGTGGTCACCCGCTGCAGGAACCACCCGGTCACCGGGATCACCGAGGCCATGGTCAGCATGAACGCGGTCGAGACCCACTGGGCGGCGTGCTCGGTGACCCCGAAGCTGGTCATCAGGTTCGGGATCGCGTTGAGCATGATCGTCTCGTTGAGGATCACCACGAAGGTGGCCAGCACGAGCAGGGTGATGACGGCAGGCGTACGCCGCTTCTCACCGTCTACGGGACGATGTGATGGTGTGACGGCAGCAGTCATGACGAGTTCCTCGGGTCGTACGCAGGGGCCCGTTGCCGCCCGCTCTCATACATAGATCGAACGGGCGGGGCCGATTTCGACATCACGCCACGAGAAAACTCTCCGAGCCCCCGGCAGTGACACTCAATGGTCCCTTGCTCAACCGGGGAGAGTCGAACGATATTCCGTACGTCACACCGCGCCGGACAACGTCACGACGCTTCAGACGGTGAAGACGATCTTCCCGAAGAGATCACCGGCCTGCATCGCCTCGAACCCGGCCGTGGCCTCGGTCAGCGGCATCGTGCGGTCGATGAGCGGGCGGGCACCGGTCGCCTCGAGGAGCGAGACCAGGCTCGCCAGCTCGTTGCGGGTGCCCATCGTCGAGCCGATCACCTTCAGCTGCAGGAAGAAGATGTTGGTCAGCAGCGCATCGTCCAGGTTCGCCCCCGACGTGGTGCCGCTGATGATGATCGCGCCACCCGGCCGCAGCGACCGGACCGAGTGCTTCCAGGTCGCCCGGCCGACGGTCTCGATCACCGCGTCGACCTTGACCGGCAGCCGCTCGCCGCTCGGCAGCGCCTCGTGTGCACCCAGCTCGAGGGCACGCTTCTGCTTCGCCTCATCGCGCGAGGTGGCGTAGACCTTCAGCCCCGCCGCCCGCGCGAGCGTGATCGCCGCGGTCGCCACGCCTCCGCCGGCACCCTGCACCAGCACCGAGTCGCCGGCCTTGAGCCCGCCCTGGGTGAACAACATCCGGTAGGCGGTCAGCCACGCCGTCGGCAGGCACGCCGCCTCCTCGAACGACATGCCGGCAGGCTTCGCGACCACGTTGCGGCGGGGCACGATCACCTTCTCGGCGAAGGTGCCCTGGTGGCGCTCGGAGAGCAGCGACCGCTTCGGGTCGAGGGTCTCGTCGCCGGTCCAGTCCGGCGAGGAGATCACCGAGTGCACGACGACCTCGTTGCCGTCCTCGTCGAGCCCGGACGCGTCGCAGCCGAGGATCATCGGGAGCGCCTCGGCTTTGAGCCCGACCCCCTGCAGCGACCACAGGTCGTGGTGGTTGAGCGAGGCGGCCTTGACGGTGACCGTCGTCCACCCGTCCGGAGCGACCGGGTCAGGCCGCTCCCCCAGCACGAGGCCGGAGATCGGGTCGTCGGATGAGAACTTCTCGGCGTACGCAGCGAACATGCGACCGACCCTACCGATCCCGGTGGTTGCTCGATGAAGGTATGCAGATGGCGGGACACTTCCCCAGCGGAGCTCCGCCAGGGATGCGTGCCTTCGCCTGCATCCCTCGACGGAGGAACACGCTCAGGCGCGCGCGACCCCGTCGGCCCGGGCAGCCTCGGCGACCGCGGCGGCGACCGCGGGGCCGACACGCGGGTCGAAGGGCTCCGGAATGATCTTCGACTCGGAGAGCTCGTCGCTCACCAGGGCAGCCAGCGCCTGGGCAGCCGCGAGCTTCATCCCCTCGGTGATCGAGGAGGCGTGCACGTCGATGGCGCCCCGGAAGATGCCGGGGAAGGCGAGGACGTTGTTGATCTGGTTGGGGAAGTCCGAGCGCCCGGTGGCGACGATGCTGGCGTACTTGTGCGCCACGTCGGGGTGGATCTCCGGGGTCGGGTTGGCCATCGCGAAGACGATCGCCTGGTCGGCCATGGTCGCGACGAGCTCCTCGGGAACGGTGCCACCGGAGAGGCCGACATAGACATCGGCGCCCGCGAGCACGTCGGCGAGCGTGCCCGACCGGCCGGTGACGTCCGCGGTCACCGCGGCGATCGCCTTCTTCGACGCGGTCAGGTCGGAGCGGGTGGAGGAGATGACGCCCTTGCGGTCGAGCAGGGCGAGGTCCTTGATGCCGAACTCGAGCAGGATCTTGGCGACCGCGACGCCCGCGGCGCCGGCACCGGAGATGACCACCCGGGTCGACTCCGGGTTGCGGCCGGTCAGCTTCAGCGCGTTCATCAGGGCGGCCAGGGTGACCACGGCGGTGCCGTGCTGGTCGTCGTGGAAGACCGGGATGTCGAGCGCCTCCTTGAGGCGGTCCTCGATCTCGAAGCAGCGCGGCGCGGAGATGTCCTCCAGGTTGATCCCACCGAACGACGGCGCCATCCGGACCACGGTCTCGACGATCTCGTCGACGTCGGTGGTGTCCAGGCAGATCGGGATCGAGTCGACGCCGCCGAACTCCTTGAACAGCACCGCCTTGCCCTCCATCACCGGCATCGCCGCGGCAGGACCGATGTCACCGAGGCCGAGCACCGCGGTGCCGTCGGTCACGACAGCGACCGTGTTGGGCACCCAGGTGTAGGTGTGAGCCAGCTCGGGCTGCTCGGCGATCGCGGTGCAGACCCGCGCGACGCCCGGGGTGTAGGCCATCGACAGCGACGCCTTGTCGGAGACCGAGGCGGTCGCCGCGATCGCCATCTTGCCGCCGCGGTGAAGCTCGAACACCGGGTCGCCGTCATAGGCGGTGGTCTCGGTGGAAAGGGTGGACTCGGTCATTGGGGGCCTCCAGAAACTACGGACTCGGAACGTCGGGGCGGTCGAACGCGAGCCGAGGGGTGGAGCCGCGCATGGCGCCATCTACAGGGATGTGGTGCCCGGATGGCAGTGTCCCACAGGCTACCGGAGGAAGCGGTTGATGTTTCCTACAAGGTGATCAAGCCCTCATCTGGAGCTCTCGGCCAGAACGCTCACGCCAGGACGCGCGGGCGTGGCCAGAGCCTGCCGACGACGACGCCGATCACGTCGGCATCCGCCACCGGCCCGCGATGACGGGAGTCGATCACTCCCGGGGCGGCCGGATTGTCCGAGAGCAGCCACCACCCGGAGCGCCCGGATACGGTCGTACGCCGCTCCACCGCCCGCTTCACCACCACCGCCCCGTCGGCGAGCCGGGCGACGACGACACGACCGGGCTCCGGCGTACGTCGGTAGGAGACCCACAACCGGTCCCCGGCCTGCAACGTCGGCTCCATCGACACCCCTTCGACCTTCGCCATCCCCCAGGCGTGTCGGGGTGCCCTGGCCGCGTTGTCCTCCATGCGGAGTAGTGTCGCAATCCGTAGGACACATGAACACTCTTTGAGAGGACCCGCATGTTCGCGCGACTTTTCGCTCCCACCATCGAGGTCTCGGCCCACTGCGACCTGCCCTGCGGCGTCTACGACCCCGCCCAGGCCCGCATCGAGGCCGAGTCCGTCAAGGCCGTCATCGCCAAGGCCCTCGACAGCGACGACCCCGACTTCCGCACCCGCGCGGTGCTCATCAAGGAGCAGCGCTCCGAGCTGGTCAAGCACCACCTGTGGGTGCTGTGGACCGACTACTTCAAGCCCCCGCACTTCGAGAAGTACCCCCAGCTCCACACCCTCGTCAACGAGGCCACCAAGCTCGCCGGCGCCTCCGGCACCAAGGGCACCCTCGACCTCGAGGTCGCCGACAAGCTCCTCGCCAAGATCGACGAGATCGCCGAGATCTTCTGGGAGACCAAGAAGGCCTGACGACCTTCGGGTCTCAGCCCCCGTACACCGCAGCCGCTCCGATCTCGGAGCGGCTGCGGTGGGTTAACGGCACGGCGCGTCCGGTCTCGTTGCATAATCATCGAGACACCCACCCAGAAGGACTGACAACCCAGATGCCCCAGGTCGAGCTGCGCCTTCCCGCCGAAGGCGCCTACGTCTCCGTACTGCGTACGACGACCGCCGCCCTCGCCGCGCGCCTCGACTTCACCCTCGAGGACATCGAGGACCTGCGGATGGCGGTCAGCGAGGCGGCGGCGATCTGCCTGGAGTGCGCCAGCGAGGGCGCGGACCTGCACATCGTCTTCGACATCGGTGAGGACACCATCGGGGTCACCGTCACCACCACCTGCGACGCCGAGGCCGAGATCGACGAGACGAGCTTCGCCTGGCAGGTGCTCACCACGCTGGCCAGGGACGTCACCGCCGTCCCCGCCGGGGACCAGCTCAAGATCTCCTTGGTTGCCGGCGCGACCCCGCTCGGAGCCGCGCGCTGACATGGCGCAGAAGACGATTCGGTCGTCGAGGTCCAGGAGCACCGGCGAGGTGGAGGATGCCCGCGCCCGCTCCCGCGAGCTCTTCACGGCCCTTGCCGGCTCCGACCTGACCGACGCGGAGCGAACCGGCGCGCGCGAGGAGCTGGTCCACCTCAACATGGCGCTGGTGGAGTACTGCGCCTCCCAGTTCTACGGTCGCGGCGAGCCGCACGAGGACCTCGTCCAGGTCGGTGTGGTCGGCCTCCTCAACGCCGTGGACCGCTACGACCTCGGGCGTGACGTCGAGTTCTCGACGTACGCCGTGCCGACGATCCTCGGCGAGATCAAGCGCTACTTCCGTGACAGCCGCTGGGCGGTCAGCGTGCCCCGCCGGCTGCGCGACCTGCAGCAGAACCTCCGCGAAGCGACCGCCGAGCTCTCCCAGGAGCTCGGCCGCTCCCCCACGGCTCGCGACCTCGCCACCCGGCTCGGCGTCAGCCTCGAGACCGTCGTCGAGGGCCTGGAGTCCAGCAATGCCTACGCAGCGCTGTCCCTCGACCACGAGAGCGACGAGACGGCGCCGATGCTCGACTCGCTGACCGCCCACGACCTGCGTCTCGACGACGTCGAGGTCCGCGAGTCCATCAAGCCGGTGCTCGACGGCCTCTCCGCCCACGAGAAGCAGGTGCTGATGCTGAAGTTCTTCCGCAGCAAGACCCAGACCGAGATCGCCGCCGAGCTCGGGGTCTCCCAGATGCAGGTCTCCCGGCTGCTCAACCGCTCGCTCGCGCGGCTCCGCAAGGCGCTGGAAGAGGACTAACGATCTTCGAGCGCGGCGATGCTCGGGGGCGCGAAGACGCCGGCGAGCGCGACCACCGCGACGAGCGCCAGCCCGCCCGCGACGGCGAGATCCTCACGCAGGTTCCAGGCCAGGCCGAGCACGATCAGCTGGACGAGCACCAGCGGCGCCCTCGACCAGGACTCCAGACGCCAGAACATGAAGGTGCACCAGCCGATGGCGGCGGCGCAGAGCAGGAAGAACAGGCCGCCCGCGATCGCGGTCGTGAGCGAGGCGGCGTCGGGGATGCGTACGAACTCCATCGCTCCCCAGACCAGCATCGCCGCGGCCTCGACGCCTGCGGCGAACACGGTCAGCAAGAGGGTCCAGGGACGATGCGGCGCGGTCACCTGAGCAGCCTAGAACCCGATCCAAGGGTCGAAAAATCCGCGAGAGCATACACCACCGACCTTGCGGGTAACTCACCGCGTTACCGAATTGTCTAGCACCAGGACAACCGAGTGTTACGGTCCGGTGACGAAGCAGACACTGGTTAGGGGTTGTTTCGGCGTCCATTTCTTGGAACTCTAGAGACAGCACGCACGTGAAGACATTCACACATCCCCGCCACGTGCCCGCTCGCAGGGTCTCGAAGCACCAGGGCCTTGCCCATCCTACGTCAGAAAGAGGGTCTACCCAGCCATGGATTGGCGCCACCGTTCGGCTTGTCTCGATGAAGACCCGGAACTGTTCTTCCCCATCGGAAACACCGGTCCGGCCATCCTTCAGATCGAGGAAGCCAAGCAGGTCTGCCGGCGTTGCGACGTCCGGGAGCAATGTCTTCAGTGGGCTCTTGAGGCCGGTCAGGATCACGGCGTGTGGGGTGGATTGAGCGAGGACGAGCGTCGTGCGCTGAAGCGCCGCAACGCCCGCTCGCGTGTCCGCACCGCCGTCTGACCACCCCCGAGAGATCCCCCTACAGATCTACCTAGAGCTCCACCGGCAGCTCGACCGCAGCTCTCGCCCCATGGCCAACCGGCCGGGGCCCCAACGAGAGCCGGCCACCGAGCTCGCCTTCGACGAGAGTCTTCACGATCGACAAACCCAGATTTGTCGATGTGTCGAGACTGAACCCGTCGGGTAATCCATGACCGTCGTCCTCGATGGTCACCTGGAGATGCCCGGCGGGTTGTTGTCGTACGGACATCACGATCGTGCCCGTCTCGGGATCCCCCGGGCCGCTGCCGCGGTAGCCGTGCTCCACGGCGTTCTGCAGCAGCTCGGTGACGACCATGGCCATCGGTGTGGCCACCTCCGAGGGCAGCGACCCGAACGAGCCTTCGCGACGCACCCGCACCGCCACCCCCACCGAGGTGACCTCGCCGACCATGGAGGCGAGCCGGTCGGCGATCTCGTCGAACTCGACGGTCTCCTCGACGGCCTGCTGGGAGAGGATCTCGTGGACCAGCGCGATCGACCCGACCCGTCGTACGGCCTCGTTCAGCGCGTCCTGCGCGACGCCGGAGTCGACACGGCGAGACTGCATCCGCAGCAGCGCGGCCACGGTTTGTAGGTTGTTCTTCACCCGGTGGTGGATCTCGCGGATCGTCGCGTCCTTGGTGACGAGCTCACGGTCGCGTCGGCGCAGATCGGTGACGTCGCGCAGCAGCACCAGCGCACCGATCGCCTCGCCACGTGGCCGCAGCGGGATCGAGCGCATGATGATCGCCATCACCCCGGTGTCGATCTCGGTGTCGCGATGCGCCCGCCCGCCGAGCACCGCACTCAGCGTCTCCTCGTCGGGACGCTTGCGCGGCGGCACCAGAGCACGGGTCATGCCGGCCAGGGACTGGCCGGCGAGGTCTCCGGAGAGACCCAGCCGGCGGAAGACCGAGAGCGCGTTGGGGCTGGCGTAGTCGACGACGCCGTCGGCGTCCACCCGGACGAACCCGTCCCCCACTCTGGGGGTGTCGGTGTGGTCGCTGCGCTGCCCGACCGCCGGGAAGAAGCCGTTGGCGACCATCTGGGTCAGGTCGTTGGCGGTCTGCAGATAGGACAGCTCGAGCTTGGAGGGCGTGCGCACGCCGAGCAGGTTGGTGTTGCGGCTCAGCACCGCGATGATGCGGCCGGAGCGGCGTACGGGGATGGTCTCGACCCGCACCGGGACGTCGTCGCGCCATTCCGGGTCTCCCTCGCGCACCAGCCGGCCGACGTCGACGGCGTCGTCGAGGGTGGCGTGGCGGCCCTTCGGCACGAACATGCCGACGATATCGTCGACGTAGGCCGTCGGGCCGGTCGTGGGACGCATCTGACCGGCCGCCCAGAAGCCGTTGCCGGACTTGTCGGGCAGCCACAGCACGAGGTCGGCGAAGGAGAGGTCGGCGAGGATCTGCCAGTCGGCCATGAGCAGCTGAAGCCAGCCGACGTCCTCGCTGTCGAGGTCGGTGTGATTCTGGGCAAGCTCACTCAGAGTGGGCACGGCGACAGCGTAGATGTAGACCAAGGTATGAGCATTGCGCGGGTCGGATGTCCACGCGTGGCGGGGTTTGGCAGGATGTTCCCTATGTCGGAGGCGTACTGGCGGGAGGTTCACTCGACCGGTCTCGCTGTACCCACGGACCGGCCGTTGGGCGACCTCACGATCGAGCTCACCCGGATGCTCGGCGACCCCGACCCGGACGTACGCAGCGGGCTGGCCGTGCCGGCCCTGTCGACGTGGATCCAGCGCGGCGTCTACGACGACCTGCTGGCCGGCCTGGGCGACGGGATGGCGGCCGGCCTGGTCGTCGGGCTCGGCGACTCCGGCAACAACGGCGTCTTCCGCCGGGCCTCCTCGGTCGAGGCCCTGGCCGAGTGCATCGCCCGGGACAACGCACGTTCGCTCGTGCCCGCCGAGAAGGTGCTGGAGTGGGGCGACCGGATCGCCACCTGGCTGCTGCGGGAGCGGGACCTGCGTGCCTTCGTACCCGAGCGCGGCTGGGCGCACGCGGTCGCCCGCGGCGCCGACGCCCTCGGCACCCTGGCCTCCTCCGAACACCTCGGCAAGCCCGAGCTGACGGTGATCCTCGACGTCGTCGCCGACCGCGTGCTGGCCCGAGGCGACACCATCTACACCCACGGCGAGCCCGACCGGCTGGCGGCGGCGACGATGTCGGTGCTGCGCCGCAACCTGGTCCCGCTCACGATCATGGAGCCGTGGATCAACCGGATCGTCACCGTCGCCACCGCGACCCCGGAGACGCCCGACCGCGACCCGTTCCTGCTCACCGGCAACGCCGAGGCGTTCCTGCGGGCCCTCTACATCCAGCTCGCGCTCAGCAACGACAGCCCGCAGATCCGGGGCGATCTGCTACTGGTCGTCGTCGCCGCTCTGAAGCGGTCCAACGCGGCCTACCTGGGCTGAATTAGCACTGACACCCCTGGCTTTGAGAGACTGTGCCGAGACCCCTCGGGGTCCATGTACCCCAATGGAGGAGATCATTATGGGCAAGACCGGCCGCAAGCGCCGCGCGCGCCGCAAGAAGGGCGCGAACCACGGCAAGCGCCCCAACAGCTGATCACGGCTGTTAATGACGTGAGAGCCCCAGCCGATTCGGCTGGGGCTCTCGTCGCGTCCGGGTCCGTACGCGTCTGGGTCAGGACTGCGTGCGGAGCTCCTGGATCTGGACCATGATCTTCGCGCGCAGCTCGCCGGGGGCGACCTCGGTGCACGAGCGCGCCACGACGGCCTTGACGATGCGCTGCTGGTCGTAGGTCTCCAGGCAGGGGTTGCAGCTCTGCAGGTGGAGCTTGACCTGGTCGGCGTCGGCCGCGGCGAGCTCGTTGTCGATCAGGAAGACGATCTGCTCGAGAAAGTCTGCGCAGTCGCTGGGTGAGGCGTCGTGTTCGTGGGCACTCATGACGCACCTCCACGAGCGCCGGTGAGGTCGTTGGTGCGTACGTAGTCGGAGAGCAGATCGCGCAGCTGGCGACGGCCTCGGTGAAGCCGCGACATCACGGTGCCGATCGGGGTTTCCATGATCTCGGCGATCTCCTTGTAGGCGAATCCCTCGACGTCGGCGAGGTAGACGGCGAGCCGGAACTCCTCGGGGAGACGCTGCAGCGCGTCCTTCACCTGGGAGTCGGGCAGGTGCTCGAGCGCCTCCATCTCCGCGGACTTCAGACCGGTCGAGGTGTGTGACTCGGCCCGCGCGAGCTGCCAGTCCTCGACGTCCTCGGACATCGACTGCTGTGGCTGGCGCTGCTTCTTGCGGTAGGTGTTGATGAAGGTGTTGGTGAGGATGCGGTAGAGCCAGGCCTTCAGGTTGGTGCCGGGCTTGAACTGGTGGAAGGACGAGTAGGCCTTCGCGAACGTCTCCTGCACCAGGTCTTCCGCATCGGCCGGGTTGCGGGTCATCCGCATCGCCGCCGAGTAGAGCTGGTCGAGGAAGGGCAGCGCGTCCCGCTCGAAGCGCAGGGCGCGCTCCTCGGGAGTCTCGGTGGCCAGGTCGACCTCCGCGCTTCGCGCGGTCACTCCCTCGCTCGGCGCGAGCGGACGAGCAAGCTCGCCGCTCGACCTCGCTCCGGTCGTCTCAGTGTCGTTGTCGCTCATCACGTCCCAGGGTACGCGCGTGAGCATCGGGGCGCCCATCGGCGACACGTTCTCCGGGGGGCGTTCGAGCAGGATGGTCATGCTGCATGAACGTCGCGACGGCCGCGAAACATTCCCGCGGTCGGAGAGCCCCGCGGCCGTCGGCCACCTCAGGACGTCTGCAGGACGAACATGCTCCATGAGGCCGGCGGAAGCTCGGCCTCGAGCGCTCCCCCCACGACCTTCGCCGAGTCGTACGCCCTCGGCAC
Source organism: Nocardioides sp. CCNWLW239 (assembly GCF_037137035.1). Lineage (NCBI taxonomy): Bacteria > Bacillati > Actinomycetota > Actinomycetes > Propionibacteriales > Nocardioidaceae > Nocardioides > Nocardioides sp. CCNWLW239. The sequence continues at coordinate 96,196 of NZ_JBBBNW010000007.1, forward strand.
CACCCGGTCGGGATGCTCCACGCTGTTCGCCGCGAACAGGTCCTCGCCACCCAGGACCGTCGCCTCGACCAGCTCCACGCCGCCGAAGTTGCGCAGGTCGGTGGAGAAGGCCAGGGGCTCCGACGGGTGCCGGTTGACGACGAACACCGCCACGCGGCCGTTCTCCGGGTCGTGGGTCGCCACGGAGTCGAGGACGGAGACGTCACCGTGCTTGGCGGTGGTGATCGTCGGAGCGACGACCCGGGGCTCGAGCACCTCCCCCTGCGCGAACCGGGAGGTCAGCGCGAACGGGTGGAAGATCGACTGCCGCCATGCCGGCCCGCCGGGCTCGCACCTGATCGAGCCGATGGTGTTGACCAGCTGAGCCTGGCAGGCGGCGGTCACCCGGTCGCTGTGCTTGAGCAGCGTGATGAGCAGCGAGCCGACGACGACGGCGTCGAGCACCGTGTAGGCGTCTTCGCTCAGCCGAGGGGCGAAGGTCCAGTCCTCCGGCATGCCCTCCTGCTGGAACTTCTTCAGGTACCAGACGTTCCACTCGTCGAAGGAGATGTTGATCCGCTTCGGCGAGGAGAGCTTCGCCCCGATGTGGTCGGCGGTCGCGACGACGTCCCGGATGAAGAGATCCATGTCGACCGACGAGGCGAGGAAGCTCGCGATGTCGTCGCCGTCGAGCTCGTAGTAGGCGTGCGCCGAGACGAAGTCGACCTCGTCGTAGGTGTGCTCGAGCACCGTCGCCTCCCAGGCGCCGAACGTCGGCATCGAGCGGCCCGAGCTGCCGCAGGCGACCAGCTCGAGGTCGGCGTCGTGCTGGCGCATCCCCCTCGCCACCTCCTTGGCCAGACGGCCGTACTCCTCGGCCGTCTTGTGCCCCAACTGCCAGGGTCCGTCCATCTCGTTGCCGAGGCACCACATCCGGATGTCGTGCGGCTGCACGGCGCCGTGCTCGATGCGACGGTCGGACAGCTCGGTTCCGCTGGGGTGGTTGGCGTACTCCAGCAGCTCGAGCGCCTCCGGCAGGCCGCGCGTGCCCAGGTTCACCGCCATGATCGGCTCGATGCCGGCCTTCTTCACCCAGGTCATGAACTCGTTGAGGCCGAAAGCATTGGTCTCGATGCTCCGCCACGCCGGGTCCCGGCGGGTCGGTCGCTGGTCGCGTGGCCCCACGCCGTCCTCCCACTTGTAGCCGGAGACGAAGTTGCCGCCGGGGTAGCGAACGGCGCTCACTCCGAGCTCGCGGACGAGATCCAGTACGTCGCCCCGCAGGCCGTCCTCGTCCGCCGTCGGGTGTCCCGGCTCGAAGATGCCGCCGTAGACACAGCGCCCCATGTGCTCCACGAACGATCCGAAGACCCTCCTGTTCACGGGGGCGACGGTGAACGCCGGATCGATTGTCAGCTTGCCGTTCTCCATGGGTTCCTCCTGATCCGGGCAGCGGCATCCCGGGCGCCGGCGAATCGCCGGCGCCCGGGTCCGTCGCCATCTACTTGAGCTGGTTCTCCAGATCGGCCTGGGCCTGGTCCAGCGCCTGCTTGGCCGGGACACCGTCCCCGAAGATCTGGTTGTACGTGCTGGTCGTGAACACCTCGTCGACCTTGGGCAGGTTCGGGTTCTCGAAGGACTCGAAGTGGCCGATGTCGCCCTTGACCTCGTTGAGCACGTCGAAGAGGTTGGTCCGGAAGTACTTGTTGAACTTGTTCTCCGGGTTGTGGGTGACGTCCTTGTCCTCCCACACCGACATGTTGACCGGGTCGAAGCCGAGCTCCTCCCAGACGGCGACGTTGGCCTCCGGCGACAGCTTCGCGAAGGCGAGCCACTCGGCAGCGAACTCCTTGTCCGGGGAGCTGTCGATCACCGCGGTGCCGGTGCCGCCGCCACCGACCGTGGCGACCTCACCACCCTCGATGACCGGTGCCGGCGCGATCGCGATGTCCCCGGCCAGATCGGGCATGTAGTCGACGAACCGGGACGTGTACCAGGCCGGGTAGACGATGGCCGCGTAGTCCCCGTTGTTGATGGGGCCGTAGGCCTCCTCGATGTCCGGGCTGCCGCCCGGGATGGTCGAGAGCGCTCCGGCCTTCTGCATGTCCTGCAGCAGCTCGATCGCCTCCACGACCTCCGGGCTGTTCACGGTGACGTTGCCGTCCTCGTCGAACAGGTCGCCGCCGAGCTGCGCCATCACCAGCGGCTGGGTGATGTTGGTGTCGGTGCTGGCGACACCGAAGGCCTTGCCGGTCGCCTTGTTGTACTTCGCGCCGGCCGCCTTGAAGTCGTCCCAGGTCTTGATGGTCGTGTAGTCGACCCCGGCCTTCTCCAGCAGTGGGATGTTGTAGAAGGCCACCTGGGCCCCGACGTGAGTCGGGAAGCCGAGCTGCTTCCCCTCCCGGGCGTACAGGTCCATCCGGGCCTGCACGATGTCCTCCTGGTAGGGCTCGGCGGCCTCGGACAGGTCGGCCAGTGGCGTACGTCCGTCCTCGGTGACGAAGTTGGAGAACTTGTTCACCTCGATGTCCACGACGTCCGGGAGCCCCTTGCCGGAGTTCACGGCCAGCTGCAGCTTGTTGTGCATCTCGTCGTAGGGGAAGACCGTGACGTCGAGCTTGATCTCCTTGTCGGGGTTCTTCTCGTTCCACGCCTCGGCCATCGCCTCGTAGTAGGTGCCGTGCAGCTCGGCGAACACCCACATGTCGATGCTGGTGCGGCCCTCTGCGTCAGGTCCGCCTTCCTCCTCGGAGCCGCCGCAGGCGCTCAGCATGAGCGTCGCAGCGAGTCCCGCGGCGAGTAAGGAGGTGATTCTCCGCCTTGTTGTCATGGCTCTCTCCATCTGTGAGGTTTGGGCAAGGGGTCACCCCTTGAGCGCCCCGGCCGTCATGCCAGCGACGAAGAACCGCTGGAACAGCAGGAAGAGCACCAGGACGGGAAGGAGCGAGAACAGGGACCCGATGATGAGCAGCTCGTAGTTGTTCTCATGCGGGGTGAGCAGGGTGTTGAGCCCGATCGGGAGGGTGAACTTCGACTCCGAGCGCAGCACCAGCAGCGGCCAGAGGAAGTTGTTCCAGATGATCATCCCGTTGAGGATGGCCATCGCCGCGAATGCCGGTTTCGCCACCGGCACCACGATCTTGAAGAAGATGCCGAACTCCGTGGCACCGTCCATCCGGCCTGCCTCGAGCAGATCCTTCGGGATGCCGAGGAAGTACTGCCGGAAGTAGAAGATGGTTACCGCCGCTGCCAGGAACGGCAGCACGATCACCGAGTAGGAGTCGGCCAGGCCGACGTCGTTCACCAGCACGTACAGCGGCAGCATCATGATCTCGAACGGCACGGCCATGAGCAGCAGGACGGCGATGAACAGCGCGGTCTTGCCCTTGAACTCGTAGACGGCGAAGCCGTAGGCGACGAACGAGCTGACCAGCAACGTCCCGGCCACCTGCACAACCGTGAGCAGGATCGAGTTGGCGAACCACCGGAAGTAGGGCCCGGAGTCGGTGAAGAGCATCACGTAGTTGTCCAGCGACAGCGAGCTGCGGTCGATGTCGAGAGAGAGGCCCCGCCGGATGACGTCGTTGCCGTCTTGGAACGTCGCCACGAACATGATCAGCAGCGGAGCGAGCACGATCAGGGTCAGCACGAGCAGGAACCCCGTCTGGACCGACCCGTGGAGCCAGTGCGGCAGCTGGACCTTCGTGCGGGTGGCCGGCTGAGCGCTCATTGCGCACTCTCCTTCTTGAAGGTCCCGCTGAGCGTGAGGAACGTGAGGTTGATGGTCATGATGACCACGACGAGCACGACACCGACCGCAGAGGCGAAGCCCAGGTCGTTCTGCTCGATCCCCCGCCGGTAGAGGTAACCGATCACGGTGAGCCCCTGGTCGTTGGGCGAGGAGTTGCCGCGGTAGAGCATGAAGCTCTCCAGGAACATCGCCAGGCCGCCGTAGATGCTGATGGTGGTGACGTAGACGATGGTCGGCTTCAGGTTGGGCAGGGTGATGTGGAAGAACTGCTGCAGCCTGCTGGCGCCGTCGATGGTCGCGGCCTCGTAGTACTCCTCCGGGATGGACTGCATGCCGGCGAGGAAGTAGAGGATGTTGACGCCGGTCCAGCGCCACATCGCCAGCGCCAGCAGCGCGATCAGCCCGCCGGTGTCGATACGCAGCCAGCGGACCGGTTCGAGGCCGAAGATCCCGACGATCTGGTTCATCAGCCCGGTGCCGGTCTCGGCGAACATCAGCCGGAAGATGATGCCGGCGACGACGACCGAGGTCAGCGCCGGCACGAACATCGAGGCCTTGAAGACCGCCTTGACGCGCTCGCTGCCGATCTTGGAGTTGATCAGCGCCGCCAGGACCAGCGGGACCGGGATCAGGAGCGCGATGGTCAGCACCATGTAGCGGGCACTGTTGAACATCGCCTTCCAGAAGAGCCGGTCCTCCCAGAGCCGCTGGTAGTTGTCGAAGCCGATGAAGGCGGCCTGTCCGAAGACCACCTCCTGAGTGCTCAGCAGGAAGGTGCGCGCGAGCGGGAGCAGCCAGAAGGCGAGCAGCGTGATCACGAACGGCGCGATGAAGAGGTAGGGCGCCGCCTTCTGCGAGTACAGCAGCCGCCGGAGAACGACCATCGGAAGACTCCTCTTCGCTGGAGGCATCACACACGGGTGGGGGCGCGATCCGCCGGTTTACGACGATGTATGTCCCTCACCAGCGGATTTACTACGTGGTAATCAGCGCATATCCTTGTCCTGCGGTCAGACCCGTGTCAAGACCCGAACGTGACATTCGCCACACGGAGTGTCCGAAAGGGCGGTCAGGGCCGACGCGAAAACACCGATGTAGGCTGCCCATGAACCGGGGGCACGAGGGGAACACGAGGCGACGATGGCTGTGACGATGCGCGACGTCGCGATCGTTGCTCGCGTCTCGCCCAAGACCGTGTCCAACGTGGTGAACGACCACCCGAACGTGCACCCGGACACGCGCGCACGCGTGCAACAGGCGATCGCCGAGCTGGGCTACCGCCCGAACCACTCCGCGCGCGGTCTGCGCTCCGGCCGCACCGGCGTCATCGGGCTGGCGGTGCCGGAGCTGAAGCAGGCCTACTTCGCCGAGCTGGCCGACGCCGTCATCGCTGCGGCGGCCAAGCGCGGCCTGAGCGTCATCGTCGGACAGCTCGGAGGCGACCGCGAGCACGAGATCGAGCTCCTCACCCACGGACTCCCCCAGACCGACGGTCTCCTCTTCAGCCCGGAGCGACTCGGCACCGAGGACCGAGACCTGCTGGCGTACGTCGACTTCCCGCTGGTCATGCTCGGCGAGTGGATCTTCGGTGGCCCCACCGACCACGTGACCATGCACAACGTCAGCGCGGCCCGGGCGGCCGTCGAGCACCTGATCTCACTCGGGCGCCGGCGGATCGCGGTGATCGGCGCCCATCCCGAGGAAGAGACCCGGCAGCTGGGGCCCTCGAACCTGAGGATCCAGGGCTACCGGGAGGCGTTGGCCGCTGCCGGCATCGAGCACGACCCACGGCTCGAGCTCGTCGTCGCGCCCTGGCATCCGGAGGACGGCGCCGAAGCGGCCCGGGACCTGATCCGGTCGGGGCTGGAGTTCGACGCCATCTTCACTCTCACGGACTCGCTCGCGCTGGGCGCGCTCCGGGCTCTCGGTGAGGCGGGGCGGGCGGTGCCCGACGATGTCGCCGTGATCGGCTACGACAACATCGCCATCAGCCACCTCACCGTCCCCTCGCTCTCGAGCATCGACCCCGGCCGGGCGGAGATCGCGGAGACGGCGGTCGGCATGCTCGTCGAGCGCATCGAGTGGGGCGCCGGGTCGTCGCGGCCGCCACGGCTGCACAAGGCAGCCTTCGACCTGATCGTGCGCGAGTCCTCCGGCGGGGCCGCCGCCGGGATGCCAGCGGCGTCAGCGCGAAAGTCCGGCGCGACAGCTCAGATGCTCAGCGGCTGAGCCACCGGAACGGCTCCTTGCCCACCTCCACCCGGTTCACGAGCCTGCCGACCTCCGCGATCTCGATCTCCACCACGTCGCCGGGCCGAAGGCTGAAGTCGATGTCGGGGACGATCCCGGTGCCGGTGGCCAGCGCGGCACCGTCAGGGAAGTCGTTGCCGGCGAACAGGTAGTCGACGAGCTCCTGAATCGGACGTACGAGCCGGCCAGAGGTCGTCTCCGCCGCGACCACTTCGTGCTCACCCCGGTGGATCACCAGGGTGATGGCCAGACCGGTGGCGTCAGCGACCTGCCATGCCGGCCGGATGCCGGGCGCGAGCGCTGCGGCCCCGGCATAGACCTTGGCCTGGGACAGATAGAGAGGGTTCTCGCCTTCGATCGAGCGGGAGCTCATGTCGTTGCAGACCGTGTAGCCGACGACCTCGCCGTGGGCGTTGACGACGACGGCGAGCTCCGGCTCGGGAACGTCGTGGCCGGAGTCGGCCCGGATGCCGACCGGCTCACCATCGGTGACCAGGCGCCAGGCCGGCGCCTTCAGGAACAGCTCGGGCCGCCGTGCGGAGTAGACCTTGTCGTAGACCGACCGCTCCGCACTCTCCTCCATCCGCGCGCTGCGCGAGCGGTCATAGGTGACGCCCGCACACCACAGCTCGGCGCGCCCGTCCAGCGGGGCGAGCAGACGTGCGGACGCGACCGGGACCGGCGCCGCGTCGGCGGACTCGACGGTGGCCCGGAGCTCGTCGTAGGGCATCGCGAGGAGGTCCGCCATGGAGCCGACACCGCTCAGCGGCGTGATCGAGTCGTCCCTGCGTACGCCGACCTGGGGACCGTTCCCGCGGTCGTACCGGACAAGGTGCATCGGCTGCTCCTACCTCGATGGTTGTCGCTCAGTGGTTGTGGCGCGGGGTGCCCTTGGTCTGGGCCACCCGCTGATATCTCACGGCGGGCTCGAGGACCATGCCATCGGCGAGCTGGCCCACCATGGACCGCTGGATCTCTTGCCACGGTGTCTGCGACTCCGGCACCGGGAGCTCCCCGACGGCCTCGCGCCGCTCGGCCAGCTCCTCGTCCGGGACCAGCATGTCCGCCCGCCCCGCGTTGAGGTCGATCCGGACACGATCGCCCGTACGCAGCAGCGCGAGGCCACCTCCGACAGCAGCCTCGGGCGAGGCGTTGAGGATCGAGGGCGACCCCGACGTACCCGACTGGCGACCGTCGCCCACGCACGGCAGCGAGTGCACCCCGCGCTCGATGAGTGCTGCGGGAGGCTGCATGTTGACGACCTCGGCCGAGCCGGGATAGCCGATCGGACCGACGCCCCGGATGAACAGGATGCACCCCTCGTCGATCTCGAGAGCGGGGTCGTCGATGCGGGCGTGGTAGTCCTCGGGCCCGTCGAAGACGATCGCGCGGCCCTCGAACACGTTCGGGTGCTCGGGGTCGGAGAGGTAGCGGTCTCGGAACTCCGCCGAGATCACGCTGGTCTTCATGATCGCACTGTCGAACAGGTTGCCGGTCAGCACGATGAAGCCGGCGGACTCCACGAGCGGGTTGTCGAAGTCGCGGATCACCTCGGCGTCCTCGCTCACCGCGTCGCGGCAGTTCTCGCCGATGGTCCGGCCGTTGACGGTGAGCGCACCCTCGTGGATCAACCCGTGACGCATCAGCTCGTGGACCACGGCCGGCACTCCGCCCGCACGGTGGAACTCCTCACCGAGGAACCGGCCGGCGGGCTGCATGTCGACCAGGAGCGGGATCCGGTGGCCGATCGTCTCCCACTCCTCGATGCCGAGGTCGACCCCGACATGGCGGGCGATCGCGTTGATGTGGACCGGGGCGTTGGTGGAGCCACCGATCGCCGAGTTCACGACGATCGCGTTCTCGAACGCCTCCCGGGTCAGGACGTCGGAGGGCTTGAGGTCCTCGTGGACCATCTCGACGATGCGCCTGCCCGTCAGGTAGGCCACCCGGCCGCGATCGCGGTGCGGCGCCGGGATCGCGGCCGAGCCGGGCAGGCTCATCCCGAGGGTCTCGGCGAGGCTGTTCATCGTGGCGGCGGTGCCCATGGTGTTGCAGTGGCCGGGCGACGGCGCGGAGGACGCGATCAGCTCGGTGAACCCGGCCAGGTCGATCTCCCCCGCCGCGAGCATCTCGCGCGCCTTCCAAATGATCGTGCCGGAGCCGATGCGCTCCCCCTTGAGCCAGCCGTTGAGCATCGGCCCGCCCGAGAGCACGATCGCCGGGATGTTCACCGTCGCCGCCGCCATCACGCAGGCGGGCGTGGTCTTGTCGCACCCCGTCGTCAGCACCACTCCGTCGAGGGGATAGCCGTAGAGGACCTCCACCAGACCGAGGTAGGCGAGGTTGCGATCCAGCGCCGCGGTCGGCCGCTTGCCCATCTCGTGGATCGGGTGCACCGGGAACTCGAACGCGATCCCGCCCATCTCCCGGATCCCGTCGCGTACGCGCTGCGCCAGCCCGAGGTGGTGCCGGTTGCAGGGCGCCAGGTCCGAGCCGGTCTGCGCGATGCCGATCACGGGCTTGCCCGACTGGAGCTCGTCGCGGGTCACTCCCCAGTTCATGTAGCGCTCGATGTAGAGCGCCGTCATCGCGGGATCGGTCGGGTTGTCGAACCAGTCTCGACTGCGCAGGCGACGGGTGTTTACCACGTGGTAAACCCTAGCGTCGCGATGCCGCCGCCGCCCCGGAAACCTGTCTAGGCCGTGTCTCCCAAATCCACGCCCGCTACGCGACGTTTCGCATCCGATCTGGCTGCGTTGCCGCCACTCGAAAGCCGTCAGGATGTCTTCGCGGCGGACGCCTTGCCAGATCGGCCCGAAACGCCGCTCGCGGCCGCCGTGTCTTTGGGAGACACGGCCTAGGCGATGACCTCGCGGACCAGCCACTCCAGGGTGGACTCGACCAGGATGGCGTCGGCGTCGGCCTGGGTGACCGGGCTCCGCTTGCCGACGACGAGCGAGTGGTCCGCACCCGGGATCGGGGTGACCTCGACGCTCTCGGGGAAGTCCTCGGGCCTGCCGAACCGGTCCCGGGTGCCCTGCAGCACCAGGGTCGGCACCCGGGCCTCCAGCAGCTCGTGGGCGCGCGAGATGTGCGGCTTGCCGATCGGGTGCAGCGGGAAGGCCAGGCAGAGCGCCCCGGCAGCGCCGAAGCCGCGCGCCGTGCGGACCGCCGAGCGGGCGCCCGCGGAACGGCCGCCGACCACCAGCGGCGTACGCACCCGCATCCAGTTGGCCGCCAGGGTCAACGCCGCATCGAGGGACTTGGGCGGTGTCGCGACCGGCTTCCCCTTGACGCGCCAGGGCTGCTCGAAGCGGACCACGGTGATCCCCTGGGCCGGCAGCGCGTCGTTGAGCGCCATCAGGTCGTGGGTGTCGATCCCGTTGCCGGCGCCGTGGGAGAGCAGCAGCGTCGCCTGTGGCCGCCGCGCCCGGCGGGTGTAGAGCCGGCCCTCGCCGTAGGGCGTGTCGATCATCTGCGTCGTGGTGCCACCCATGTCAGCCCCAGGCTTCCTCGAGCGGTAGCGGCTCGATGAGCTCGCGACCGTCGTTGCGTACGTTGCTCACCAGCGTCGAGACCGGATAGGCCTCCAACCGACCCGGCGACGCCGGGGTCAGCAGCTCCAGGTCGCCTGGACGGGTCGGGTCGAGCCACTGGTCCCAGCGTTCACGCTCCACCATGAGCGGCATCCGGTCGTGGATCCGACCCAAGGAGTCCTCGGCCTCGGTGGTGATCACCGTGCAGCTCCACAGCCACCGGGTGGGGTCGTCCTCGGCCTTGGCCGGGTCGGGCCACAGCTCGTAGAGGCCGGCCATCGCCAGGACTCCCCCGTCCTTCGGGGTGATGAAGTAGGGCTGCTTGCGCGGCTTCCCCTTCTGATCGACGGCGTCCGTGGCATACCACTCGAAGTAGCCGTCCGCCGGGAGCAGGCAGCGGCGCTTGGCGAAGGCCCGACGGTAGGCGGGCTTGTCGGCGACCGTCTCCATGCGGGCGTTGATCATCCGGTTGCCGATCTTGACGTCCTTGGCCCAGGACGGCACCAGCCCCCAACGTACGGAGCGGAGCTGGCGCTCGCTGGTTTCGTCGTCCTCGCGCGGCGGACGCTCGAGGACGGCGTAGACGTCGTCGGTCGGCGCCACGTTGTAGCTCTCGGTCAGCGGCTCCTGCAGGCGCAGCTCATCGATCTCGAACTCCTCGGCCAGCTCGTCGGGTTGGCGGCTGGACACGTAACGACCGCACATACGTTCACCATAGCGCCGGGTGAGCGCCGTGTTGCCCGGTATCTCCTAGGCTCCGCGGGCGAGCTCGTCGAGCAGGAAGCCGGCCGACGTGTCGTTCTCAGGAAGCCCCTCGATCCAGATCCGGTCGGCACTGTGCTCGACCATCCGCTTGAGGAGACCGAGCCTTCTGACCAGCGTCTCGTCGCGTGCCGCGACCACGATCATCCGGCTGTGGCCGACCTGTCCGACGGCTGCGGCGCCGGCGAAGACCGAACGGGCGGTCTGGCCCAGCAGCGACATCCGGCGTGCGGTGGCGATGCTGTCGGTCTTCCCACCCGGCGTACCCGGGAGGTGAGCGTCGGTGACGACGAGCGCGTGGCTGCACGCCTTGGCTTCGCGGTAGAGATCCGAGATCCGTTCGCGGACGTGGGCGAGGGTGGAGAGGCCGGTGAGCGGGTCGGCGCAGGAGATGGTGTGCAGATAGCCGAGGGTCGCCTCGCTCCAGGCGACCGAGAGCGCATGCACCTCGGCGAAGGCCGGATCGCGGCTCTCGACGGTCTGGGTCGTCGTCCGGAGGTCCTCGAGACCCTCCCCGAGCGAGACACCGGTCTCGGCCAGGTCGTGACCGACCACCCAGCAGGCCTCGGCGACGTAGCTGCTTCGATCGGCCAGCGCTTCGGCAACGGCCTCGAAACGAGGGGGCAGCACCGCGCGCTGCTCCTCGGTGAGCTCTGTGATCTCAGGCGGGGTGGACGCACGCGCACGCCGACCCCCGGAGAACAGCCGCACAACTCACCTCTTTCCTCGTGTTTCCTGGCGTTGTCGTCGTTCCTCGCTCGAAGTTGTCAGGTCATGGATACAGTGGTGGACGAGCCGATCCACAGCGCGTTCACATGGACTTGACGTGTGAAATCGGCAACCATGACGCGATAGAGACCCGCCTTTTCCGGGTTTCTCGGAAACTTTTGTCAGATCCCGGGGAGGTGGGCGTGACGTGCTGGCCACGGCTGCCGTTAGCACAACGTATGTCTGCCGATGGCGCAACCTGCGTCATACCTCCGTCCCTCTAACGTCTCTGGTGCTGTGAGCGAAACGACCCCCACCTCTCTACCGACCCTCGACGCCCCGGGCGACGCCGAGCTGATCACCGCCGTACGCGGTGGCGACCTGGATGCCTACGGGACTCTGTTCGAGCGCCACGTCGAGTCTGCGCGCCGTCTCGCCCGCCAGCTGGTGTCGGCGGGCGACGTCGACGACCTCGTCTCCGAGGCGTTCGCCAAGGTGCTCAACGTGCTGCAGCGCGGCGGCGGCCCGGACCTGGCGTTCCGCGCCTACCTGCTGACCTCGCTGCGCCGGCTCCACGTGGACAAGATCCGCGCTGCCTCGAAGCTCACCACGACCGACGACCTGACCCCGTTCGACCCGGGCGTCCCCTTCGAGGACACCGCGGTCTCGGGCTTCGACAACCAGGCGGCCGCGCGGGCGTTCCAGCAGCTCCCCGAGCGCTGGCAGCAGGTGCTGTGGCACACCGAGGTCGAGGGCCAGAAGCCGGCCGAGATCGCGCCCATGCTCGGCATGTCGGCCAACTCGGTCTCCGCGCTCGCCTACCGGGCGCGCGAGGGCCTCAAGCAGGCCTTCATCTCCATGCACGCGCAGGATGCCGGCGAGGAGGCCTGCGCGACGACGCGCGCCAACCTGGGCGCCTATATCCGCAACGGCCTGTCCAAGCGCGACTCGAAGAAGGTCGACGACCACCTGCAGGACTGCCGCCCGTGCACCGCGATCTACCTCGAGCTCACCGAGGTCAACTCCGGTATGGGTGCTTGGCTCGCACCGGCTCTGCTCGGTGCCGCGGGCGCGGGCTACCTCGCTGTCGGTGGCGGTGTCGCCGCCAAGGGCGGCGTGCTGCTCTTCTTCGGACGCGTCCGGGACTGGGTGCTGGGCGATCCGGTGGGACGTACGGTCGCAGGGGCGACCGGTGTCGCGGCCGCTGCGGCCGTCGTCGCCGGGTTCGCGCTCACCGGCGGGGACCCGGCGCCGAAGCAGCCGACCGCCGACGAGCCTGCCGCCGAGGCACCTGCGGATCCGGCCGATCCGGCTGCACCGGCTGATCCCGCCGCGCCTCCCGCGCCCAAGCCGGCAGCGCCGCCACCCGCGGCAGCGCCTCCCGCCGCCCCGCCCGCGGCTCCGCCGGCCGACCAGCCGGCCGCCCCGCCCGCCGACCAGCCGGCCGACCAGCCGGCCGACACTGCACCGGCGCAAGAGGCTCCGGTCATCACCTCGCCCCTGCCCGCCGTGAGCGTCGCGCCCGGCGGCAAAGCGGTCATCGACCTGACCCAGGGCGCCAGCGATGCCGACGGCGACCCGCTCTCGGTCAAGTCGGCCACCGTCCCCGAGGAGGCCGGCACCGTCACCCTGGGCGGCACGGCCCCGTCCGGCGGCAAGGGCGGCAACGTCAGCGGCATGGTCTTCGGCGGCCTGCGGATGGCCGACGAGCCTGTCACGACAGTGACCTACCAGGCCAAGAAGGGCTGGCGTGGGACCGCGGCCATCGAATACGTCCTCACCGACGGCAACGGCGGCGAGGTCGCCGGCACCGTGGACGTGACCACGCCCAACGCTGCCCCGGACGCCGTCAACGACTCCGCGAAGGCACAGGTGGTCGTCGAGGACGGCAACAACGGCGTCGGCCAGGGCAACCAGGGCCGGTCGGCCGAGACCACCATCGACGTGCTCCGCAACGACGACGACGTCAACGGCGACACGCTCGAGCTGGTCGGGATCGTCGAGCAGCCGGCACACGGCGAGGCCACGAAGGTCGACGGCAAGGTCGAATACACGATGGACGAGGACTACGCCGGCTCCAGCGACACCTTCACCTATCGGGTCTCGGACGGCCACGGCGGCGAGGATGTGGCTACCGTCACGGTGACTCTCGAGGAGGTACGCGACTCCTCGGTCAGCCTCGACAGCATGTCCTACCCCACCTATGAGCACCTTTTGGTCACGGCCGACGGCATCCCCGAGGGCGGTCGCACCTCGACCCTGCGCTACCGGATGACCGGTGTCGCGGATCCGTACCCGGGGCCTGCCGGCTCGCAGTCGTGGGCCTGTTCGGAGTCGCAGGCTCCGCCGGCACCCGACAACGGCGTCGTCGAGGGTGAGTGCACCCTGACCAGCGCGGACAACGGCCAGGACGTCCTCCACCTGGACTTCGTCCCCGCCGGCGACTGGACCTTCGAGGCGAACCTCACCGCCGTCGGCTACGTGGACCCCGCCTCCGGGAACGACCAGGTCGGCGACTCGGGCACGGCGCCTGAGCCGACTCCCTCTCCGTCGCCCACCGTGACGCCGTCTCCGACCGAGACCCCGACACCGACGGTGACACCGACACCGACGCCGACCGGTACGCCGGAGGTGCCGCCGCATCCGACCGCACCCGGGACACCCGACCCGCCGCAGCAGCCGGTTCCGTCCAGCAGCTCGGCCGACCCGGAGGACAGCTCCAGCGCTCCCGGCGCGCCCAGCAACACCGCCGACCCCGATGAGACGCCGACCGTCGCTCCTGAGAAGAAGGCCGACGCCAGCACGGGCGGACTGACCTGGAAGGACTTCCTGAAGGCGATCGGGTTCGACTGATCCACATCCGCTCAACGCGCGTCCGTCGGCTTCGGCCAGCGGACGCGCTGCGGTTTTCGCAGGTCGCAGACACTAAGGTTGGTACGTGACTTCCACGACCGACCGTGCAGCTGACATCGCGGACCCCTGGCCGGCGCCCCGAGCGCACGAGCCGGTGACGGCGACGGTGTCGCTGCCCGGGAGCAAGTCGCTCACCAACCGCGCGCTGCTGCTGGCCTCGATCGCGGAGGGGCCCAGCGTCGTACGTCGTGCCTTGCGGTCGCGCGACACGCTGCTGATGGCGGCCGCCCTGACGGCGTTGGGATCGCGGGTGGACACCTCCGGGGACGACTGGGTCGTGACGCCCGGATCCTTCGGCTCCGACGCCGAGATCGACTGCGGGCTGGCGGGGACGGTGATGCGGTTCGTACCTCCGGTGGCCACGCTCTCCACCGGCACGATCGCCTTCGACGGCGACCCGCACATGCGCAACCGTCCGGTCGGCGAGGTGCTCCGGGCGCTCCGCGACCTCGGGGTCACGATCGACGGTGAGGCGCTGCCGTTCACGATCCATGGCAGCGGTGCCGTGCCGGGCGGGACCGTGGTGGTCGACGCCTCGGCGTCGAGCCAGTTCATCAGCGCGCTGCTGCTGGCCGGGGCGCGCTACGAGCAGGGGGTGGACGTACGCCACGACGGCAAGCCCGTGCCCTCGCTCCCCCACATCGACATGACGGTCGCGATGCTCCGTGAGCACGGCGTCGCGGTCGACGACTCAGATGCCAACCGCTGGACCGTGGCGCCCGGGCCGATCAAGGCCCTGGACCGCACCATCGAGCCGGACCTGTCCAACGCGGCTCCGTTCCTGGCACTGGCGGCGGTCTCCGGCGGCACCGTGACCGTGCGCGACTGGCCGCAGGCCACCGACCAGCCCGGCGACCAGCTGCGCGAGGTGCTCTCGCTGATGGGGTGCGAGGTCTCCGTCTCCGGCGACGGGCTCACCGTGACCGGGCCGGAGAAGCTCACCGGGATCGACCTCGACATGCACGACATCGGCGAGCTCACCCCCGCCGTCGCAGCGCTCTGTGCCCTCGCCGAGACGCCCTCGCACCTGACCGGCATCGGCCACATCCGTGGCCACGAGACCGACCGTCTCGCCGCGCTCGCGCGCGAGCTGGGCGCGCTGGGGGCCGACGTCACCGAGCACCCCGACGGTCTGACGATCCGGCCGGCGACCCTGCACGGCGGGGTGTTCCACACCTACGCCGACCACCGGATGGCTCACGCCGGCGTGATCATCGGGGCGGCCGTCGAGGACGTCCTGGTCGAGAACATCACCACCACCTCCAAGACCTTCACCGACTTCGCGCCCTTCTGGGCCGGCTTGTTCTGACGACATGGCGAAGGCACAGCGGCGCTACGGGACCGAGGACGTCGAGCACTACGACCGTCCGCGGCGCCGCACCCGGCCGCGTACGAAGGACCGGCCCAGCTATGACGATGCGGACCTCGGCCGGGTGATCACGGTCGACCGTGGCCGGTTCACGCTGGTCATGGACGCTGCCCCCGACGTCGAGGTGTGGGCGGTCAAGGCCCGCCCGCTCGGCCGTAAGGGGGTGGTCGTGGGTGACCGGGTCAAGGTCGTCGGTGACACCTCCGGCGCGGAGGGCACGCTGGCCCGGATCGTCGAGGTCGAGCCACGGGAGACGGTGCTGCGGCGTACGGCTGACGACGACGACCCCGTAGAGCGGGTCGTGGTCGCCAACGCCGACCAGCTGGTGATCGTCACCGCGATCGCCGACCCGGAGCCGCGCACGGGGTTCATCGACCGCGCGCTGGTGGCCGCCTACGAGGCGGGCATCGACCCGCTGCTGTGCATCACCAAGGCCGACCTGGCCGACCCGGAGTCGTTGGTGTCGATCTACCGGTCGCTGGGTGTGCCGTGGGTCGTGACCCAGCGCGGCGGCGACATGAGTGCGTTGCAGAGCGAGCTCGAGGGACGTACGTCGGTGCTGCTCGGGCACAGCGGCGTCGGCAAGTCGACGCTGGTCAACGCCATCGTCCCCGACGCCGGGCGCGAGGTCGGGCACGTCAACGCAGTCACCGGACGCGGCCGGCACACCTCCACCTCGGCCTTGATGCTGCGGCTTCCGGACTCTGCCGACGGTGGGGGCTGGATCGTGGACACCCCGGGGATCCGTACGTTCGGGCTGGCCCACGTCGAGCCGGAACGGCTCATCGTCTCCTTCCCGGACCTGCAGGAGGCGACGGCCGAGTGCCCGCGCGGATGCTCGCACGCGGCGGACGCCCCGGAGTGCGGGTTGGACGCCGCGATCGAGGCCGGCCGGCTCGATCCGGAACGGGTCGCCTCGTTCCGGCGTCTGCTCGAAGCGCGGTCGGTGCCGACGTACGCGCTCTGACCCGGTGGCGTCCCGGACTCCGTGGATCAGGATGCCCCCGGCGGTGTTTTCGTGGCGAACCGGTTACCAGGGGAGGCTTCGCGGCGGCGTCCCAGCCACTAGAGTGGATCATCGTGGCGAGCACTCCTGACTTCAACGACGACCTGCGGCTGGCGCACCTGCTGGCCGACGACGCCGACTCGCTGTCGACGTCGCGGTTCAAGGCGCTCGACCTGCACGTCATGACGAAGCCCGACCTCACCCCCGTCTCCGACGCGGACAAGGCGGTGGAGGAGTCGATCCGGCGCACGCTCTCCCGCGCGCGCACGCGTGACGCGATCACCGGAGAGGAGTCGGGCTCCTCCGGTTCGTCCAGCCGACGCTGGATCGTCGACCCGATCGACGGGACGAAGAACTTCGTGCGCGGGGTGCCGGTCTGGGCGACCCTGATCGCGCTCGCGGTCGACAACGAGGTCGTGATGTCGGTCGTCTCCGCTCCGCAGCTCGGGCGGCGCTGGTGGGCGGCGAAGGGTCAGGGCGCCCACACCGGCAAGTCGCTGATGAAGTCGACCCGCTGCCAGGTCTCCGACGTCCGTCGTCTCGAGGACGCCTCGATGTCCTACTCCTCGCTGCACGGCTGGGAGGAGCGCGACCGGCTCGAGGACTTCCTGGCGCTGATGCGCAGCTGCTGGCGCACCCGGGCCTACTCCGACTTCTGGTCCTACATGCTCGTCGCCGAGGGCGCCGTCGACATCGCCGTCGAGCCGGAGCTCGAGGTCTACGACATGGCCGCGCTGGACATCATCGTGCGCGAGGCCGGCGGGTCCTTCTCCTCCTTGGCCGGCGACCCGGGCCCGTGGGGCGGCAACGCGCTGGCCACCAACGGTCACCTGCACGATGCGGTGCTCTCGTTCCTCGGCGGGCTGCCCGACGGCAGCAACGACGCCGACTGGCCGGCCGCTCAGCCGGGGTCTGTCACCGCGTTCCGTCGTCCGGCAAGCGAATAGCGCGCCGCCACACCAACCTCTGGCGTGACGCCTGTCACAGCCGCTACCGTTGATTCATGAAGATCGCGGACGTACTCACTCGCAAGGCGATCGCTGAAGTCGTCACGATCGCATCAACCGCCACCGTGCGTGACCTGCTCGGAGTGCTCGCCGACCACGGCATCGGAGCCTGCGTCGTCAGCAGCGACGGCACCGCCGTGGCCGGGATCGTCTCCGAGCGCGACGTGGTGCGTCGACTCCACGAGAACGACGCGCTGCTCGCCGCCGAGGTCTCCTCGATCATGACCGCCGAGGTCGAGACCTGCGATCCCGAGGCCACCATCGACGACATCTTGGGCATCATGACCAAGCGCCGCATCCGGCACATGCCGGTGGTATCCGCTGACGGCGGCTTGGTCGGGATCGTCAGCATCGGCGACCTGGTCAAGCACCGCATCGACCAGCTCGCCTTCGAGCGCGACCAGCTCGAGGCCTACGTTCACCAGACGTAGGGGTCGCTTCTTCACAGGACCTGCACAACTTCTGCAGCCTTTCCGGCCGCTCGGGCTTCTAGCCTGAGCATGTGCCAGAACATGTGAGCGTCGCGCGCCGGATCCTCGTCGTCGAGGACGAGCCGATCATCAACCAGGCCGTCTCGGACCGGCTCACCGCCGAGGGGTACGACGTCGTCCGGGCCTGGGACGGGCCGGGGGCGGTCTCCTCCTTCGAGGAGACCTCGCCCGATCTTGTCGTCCTGGACGTCATGCTCCCCGGTTACGACGGTCTGGAGGTGTGCCGCCGGATCCAGGCCGTACGTCCGGTGCCGGTGCTCATGCTCACCGCGCGCGTCGACGAGGCCGACATCCTGGTCGGGCTCGGAGTCGGGGCCGACGACTACCTCACCAAGCCGTTCCGGGCCCGCGAGCTGGTCGCTCGGGTCAACGCCCTGCTGCGGCGGGTGGAGCGGGCCGCCGAGCTGGCCGCGTCGCCGCGGCGTACGGCTGAGATCGGAGGTCTGCGGCTGGATCCGGCGGCGCGGCGGGTGTGGGTCGACGAGGCCGAGGTCAGGCTCACGCCGACCGAGTTCGACCTGCTGGCCTGCCTGGCCGCCGACCCGGGCGCGGTGGTCACCCGCGAGCGGCTGCTCGCCGAGGTGTGGGGCTGGAGCGACGCCTCGGGCACCCGCACCGTCGACAGCCACGTGAAGGGGCTGCGCGCCAAGATCGGGTCCGCGCGGATCCGGACCGTGCACGGCGTCGGCTACGCGCTGGAGGCCGGCGAATGACCCCGCTGGAACGGGTCTCCTCGATCAAGGTCAAGCTCGGGCTCCTGGTCGCCGCGAGCGCGCTGGTGGCAGCGGTCGTCGCCTCCGTCGGTCGGGTCGCCGGGGTCTCGCCGTGGATCTCGATCCCGGTCACGATCGGGATCGCGCTCGCCGTCACCCAGCTGCTGGCGGTCGGGATGACCTCGCCGCTGCGGCAGATGACCCTCGCGGCCCGGCAGATGGCCCGCGGCGACTACTCGGTCTCGGTGCCGGCCGGCGGCGCCGACGAGGTCGGCCAGCTGGGCCGCGCGTTCAACACCATGGCCAGCGATCTCGGCGCCGTCGACCGCCAACGCCGGGAGCTCGTCGCCAACGTCTCCCACGAGCTGCGTACGCCGCTGGCGGCCCTCACCGTCGTCCTGGAGAACCTCGTCGACGGGGTCGGGTCCGAGCCGGCCGCCCTGCAGACCGCGCTCGGGCAGGCCGAACGCCTGAGCCGCCTGGTCGAGGACCTGCTCGACCTGGCGCGCGTCGACGCCGGCAAGGCACCGCTGAGCACCTCGTCGGTCGACCTCGGCCCGCTGCTCGAGGCCTGCGTCGCCGAGGCTCGGGTCAACGGGCGTCCGGTGACCTACGAGATCGACGCGCCGGCCTCGCTCGTCGTCGATGCCGACCCGGATCGGCTCAGCCAGCTCGTCGTCAATCTCCTCGACAACGCCTCCCGGCACAGTCCGCGAGACGGTGCCGTCACCGTGCGGGCCGGCCTCGACGGCGAGCGCTACCACCTCGAGGTCCTCGACTCCGGGCCCGGCGTCCCGGTCGCCGACCGGGAGCGCGTCTTCGAGCCCTTCGGCACCCTCAGCGCATCCGCCGAGGGCGGCGGGACCGGGCTCGGGCTCGCCATCGCCCGGTGGGTCACCGACCTGCACGGCGGCACCATCGCCTTCCTCGACCCGCTGCCCGGCACCGCAGGTGCCCGCGTGCGCGTCGATCTTCCGCTGCGGCCACCGGCCCGCACCGTGACCCATCACCTCACCCCCACCCAGGAGGAGCACCCGATGCCCACCACTCCCCGGCCGGCCGAGCCTGCCGAGCCGATCCCGCCCGCCGCCCCGGTCACGAGACCCGGGACCGCGGCCGCCACCCCGTCCGTCCTCGACGACATCTTCGGCACCTACTGGCCCGACTCCGGTGTCGCCGGACGGTTCGGGCTCTTCATCGGCGCCGTGGTCGCCGGCCTGCTGGGCGGTCTGCTCATTCCCGACCGCAACGCCGGGCTCGGCACCGTCATCGTGCTGCTCGCCGCCGGCGGGGTGGTGATGCTGGCGGGTCGGGAGCGGCGTACCGGGTTCTCGATCGTCTGCTACGTGCTCTTCGCGCTGCTCTCCTCGGTCGCCGTCTTCCGCGACGCCGAGTGGATCGTCGTCCTGTGCCTGATCACCGCGATCGCGGTGCTGCTGTGTGCCTCGACCGGCGCGCGGACGCTGCTGGGCATCATCCTGACCGGGATCTCCTGGCCGCTGGCCGGGCTGCGCGGGATCCCGTGGCTCGGCCGCACGCTGACCAGCGTCTCCGGCCACGGGCACGGCGCTGCGGTCGCGCGCACCACGGTGCTCTCGCTGCTCGGTCTGATCATCTTCGGGCTCCTGTTCACCACCGCCGACGCGGTGCTGGGCAGCTGGGTCGACCGGTTCGTGCCGGACGTACGTCCTGACACCTTCGCGGCTCGGATCTTCATGACCGTCTTCGTCTTCGGGGTGGTGCTGGGCGCCGCGTACCTGGCCGTGAACCCGCCCCGGATCGACCGCAGCGAGCGTACGTCCCAGCCTGTCGCCAACCGCTACGAGTGGCTGGCTCCGGTCGGCGTCGTGGTCGCCGTCTTCGCCGCGTTCCTGGCCGCGCAGGCCGCCGCCGTCTTCGGCGGCGAGGACTACCTGCGTGAGACCACCGGGCTGACGTATGCGGAGTACGTGCACCAGGGCTTCGGCCAGCTCACCGTCGCCACCGCGCTGACCCTGCTGGTGATCTGGGCAGCGGCCCGCAAGGCGCCGGTGGAGACCCTCGCCGACCGGCTGTGGCTGCGAGCGGCGCTCGGGCTGCTGGCCGCCGAGGCGCTGGTCGTCGTCGGATCGGCGCTGTATCGGATGCACCTCTACCAGGAGGCGTACGGCTTCACGCAGCTCCGCCTGCTCGTCGACGTCTTCGAGGCCTGGCTGGGGCTGCTGGTGATCGCCGGGCTCGTCGCCGCGGTGGCCGGCGGGGCGCTCGGCCGCAAGCTCTGGCTCGGCCGGTTCGCGCTGGTCAGCGGTGCGGTCGCGCTGCTCGGGATCGCCGCCATCAACCCCGACGGATGGATCGCCGAGCACAACGTCACCCGCTACGAGGAGACCGGGAAGATCGACACCGACTTCCTCTCCGGGCTCAGCGATGACGCGGTGCCTGCCCTCGAGAAGCTGCCCGACGACCTGCGCGCGTGCGTCCTCGGGCCCAACGACCGCCAGGGCGACTGGCTGGAGTGGAACCTCGGTCGCGAGCGGGCCGACGGGCTGACCCCGACCTACCACGTGCCGGCGAGCGACGGGGCCGACGACGCGACGGCGGCGGTGTGCCCCAGCGAGAATCGAAACGTAGACTGATCTGCCATGAGCCAGAAGCCTGAGATCGACTTCGTCGACCCGACCCCTCCGACCGACCTCGTCATCAAGGACATCACCATCGGTGACGGCGAGGAGGCCACCGAGCGCGACCGCGTCTCGGTCCACTACGTCGGCGTGGCGCTGTCCACCGGCGAGGAGTTCGACGCGTCCTACAACCGTGGCGAGCCGCTCGACTTCCGCGTCGGCATCGGCCAGGTCATCCAGGGCTGGGACCAGGGCATCCTCGGCATGAAGGTCGGCGGCCGCCGCCAGCTCGTCATCCCGCCCCACCTCGGCTACGGCGACCGCGGTGCCGGCAACGTCATCAAGCCCGGCGAGACCCTCGTCTTCCTCTGCGACCTGGTCAAGGTCGAGAAGTAAGCAGCTCCGTACGCAGCGAGGCGGTGACCCTTCGGGGTCACCGCCTCGCGCTCGTTCCGGCCGGATTCACCAGGGGACGTCGAAGTCGGCCTCGTCCGAGACCCGGGCGGCCTGACCGGCGTACTCCACGATGTCCCCGACGCGGAGCTGGCGACCGCGGCGCAGCTCGACCTCGCCGTTGACCTTCACCTCGCCGGCGGTGATCGCCGGCCGCGCCTCGGACCCGGTCTCGACCAGGTTGGCCAGCTTCAGGAACTGACCGAGCCGGATGATCTCGTCGGTGATGGGTACGTCGAAGGGCTCGCTCACCCTCACATCCTCCCCCGCCCGCCGAGGCGTCACAAAAATCGGCCGAGGCGTCGCTCCCGCCGGCCGAGACGTCATCAGGTGACGTCTCGGTCGACGGGAGTGACGCCTCGGCAGGTTCGGCAGGCTCAGGTCACCAGGACGGCGACGGCGTGGATGATCACGCCGACGAGGCCGCCGACGATGGTGCCGTTGATGCGGATGAACTGCAGGTCGCGGCCGACGAAGAGCTCGATACGGCGGGCGGCCTGCTTGCCGTCCCAGCGCTGGATGGTGTGGGTGATGACGGTGGTGGCCTCGCGGCCGTAGCGCTTGACGACGTAGACGGCCACGTCGGAGGCGAGCGCGTCGTAGCGGCGCTGGAGGGTCTCGTCGAGGACGACCTTCTGGGCGTAGCGGACGACCTCGTCCAGGGCACGGCGGCGGACGACGCCGTCGGGATCGCGCAGCGAGGTGGTCAGCGCGCGGCGCAGCGCGTCCCAGAGGGAGATGGCGGTGTCGATGACGCCGGGATGGTCGAGCACCCGCTCCTTGAGCCGCTCGGCGCGCTCCATGGTCTCGGGGTCGTGCTGCAGGTTGTCGGCGAGGTCGGCGAGCATGGCGTCGATCGCCTTGCGGGCGCGGTGCTCGGGATCGTCGCGGATGTCGGCGATCCAGCGGACCAGCTCGACATGGATGCGGGCGGTCACGGGCTCGCGCAGCACCTGGGGGGTCCACCAGGGTGCCCGCTCACCGAGCACCTCGGTGACGGTCTCCTCGTTCTCCTCGAGCCAGCCGTGCAGCTCGACCAGCGCCAGGTCGACCAGTCCGTGGTGGACGCCGTCGTCGAGCGCCGCCTGGATCATGCCACCGAGGAGCGGGGCGATCTGCTCCTCTCGGAAGCGCGGGACGAAGCCGTCCTGGATGATCTCGACGATGTGCTGGTTGCTGATCCGGGACAGCCCGTCGGCGACGACCACCGAGACCTCGTCGACGACCCGCTTGGCATTGGGCTCCTCGGCGAGCCACAGCGCGAGCCGTAGCGACGGCATCGCGACGCCGAGCCGCTCACGGATCGTCTCTTCCTGCAGGAAGTTGTCCTGGACGAACTCCTCCAGGCTCGCCCCGAGCTCGTCCTTCCGCTTCGGGATCAGCGCGGTGTGGGGCACCGGCAGGCCCAGCGGATGCCGGAAGAGCGCGGTCACCGCGAACCAGTCGGCGATC
The DNA here is from genome assembly GCF_037137035.1 of Nocardioides sp. CCNWLW239. NCBI lineage: Bacteria > Bacillati > Actinomycetota > Actinomycetes > Propionibacteriales > Nocardioidaceae > Nocardioides > Nocardioides sp. CCNWLW239. The sequence continues at coordinate 119,186 of NZ_JBBBNW010000007.1, forward strand.
GCGCCGACCATGGACGCCTCGGCTCCGGCATTCACGAAACCCCAGAACCCGTCCATCCGGAGGGTCAGCAGATAGACGATGGCGGCCACGACCAGCAGTCCCGTGGCGACGATGCGCATGCGGCGCAGTGCCTGGCGGCGTACGACATCGGCCTCGGTCTCGACCATCAGGCCGCCGATGCCGGCGCCCCCAGGAGAACTCATGGGCTCAATTGTGCCGGGTCGCTCCACGGACGGCGATCGGCGACACCGGGCAACACCGGACTGCAACACCAAGACGGGGGTTTCTATAGGTTACTCACTGGTCGGCCCACAGGTGGGTTACAAAGCAGCCAAGGGCGTCACCGATCCCTTCCCCTGTTCGTTGGAGTGGACGAGAGTGCCTCGGGGGAGGCACACGTCCCACCGAGGAGATACATGTCGTCGCACCACGCGAACAGTGTGGGTTCGCATCTGTTCGACTCGTCGAGGAGCGCTATGTCGTTGACCACCGCCGCCAAGGTGGAGGTCTTGAGCGTCCTCGTCCGCGCCGGCAGGGAAGCCCGCGCCCCGCTCACCCCGCACGACTGCAACACCGTGGTCGAGACGAGTGCCCACCTCGCGGAGATCGCGCCCACCCTCCCGGAGGGCACCGCCGGTGAGCGTGCTCGCGCGACCCGCTCCGCGATGGAGCTGTTCCTCTCCGTCGACTGCCCCCAGCTCGCGCCCGAGCTCCGCGAGGAGCTCGCCAAGGCCGTCGAGCACGTGGTCGTACGTCATCCGGCCACGGCCGCGTAGAGCGAGAGACTTTCAGGCACCGCCCCTCCTTCCAGGAAAGATTGTTCCTGAAGAAATGCCGTCGTGGCCCCACGGGCCGCGGCGGCATGTTTCTATGGAGGGGGAGGTAGCCGCATGACCATCGTCAGAGCCGCAATCAGCCAGACCACCTGGACCGGGGACAAGGCCTCCATGCTGGACAAGCACGAGGGCTTCGCGCGTGACGCCGCCGCTCAGGGCGCCCAGGTGATGTGCTTCCAGGAGCTCTTCTACGGGCCCTACTTCGGGATCACCCAGGACAAGAAGTACTACCGCTACGCCGAGCCGGCCGACGGACCGATCGTGCAGCGCTTCGCGAGCCTGGCCAAGGAGCTGGGCATGGTGATGGTGCTGCCGATCTACGAGGAGGCGGAGGTCGGGATCTACTACAACACCGCCGTGCTCGTCGACGCCGACGGCACCATCCTCGGCAAGTACCGGAAGAACCATCTGCCGCACGTGGAGAAGTTCTGGGAGAAGTTCTACTTCCGCCCGGGCAACCTGGGCTACCCGGTCTTCGAGTCCGCGGTCGGCAAGGTCGGGATGTACATCTGCTACGACCGCCACTTCCCCGAGGGCTGGCGCGAGCTCGGCCTCAACGGGGCCCACATGGTCTTCAACCCCAACGCCACCAAGCCCGGCCTCTCCAACCGGCTGTGGGAGATCGAGCAGCCCGCGGCCGCGGTCGCCAACGGCTACTTCGTGCTCGCGCCCAACCGGGTCGGCCTCGAGGACAACGAATACGGCCCGGAGGCGGTCAACTTCTACGGGATGTCGCAGATCGTCGACCCCCGCGGCAACTACGTCGGCGAGCTCGGCTCGGGCGAGAAGGAGGAGCTGCTCGTACGCGACCTGGACATGGACATGGTCCAGGAGATGCGCGACGACTGGCAGTTCTACCGCGACCGGCGGCCCGACTCGTACACCGCTATCCCCCGACCTTGAGTGGATAGGAGCACCGCATGAGCATCACCCTGATCACCGGCGGCACGGTCGTCTCCTCGACCGGGCGCACCCAGGCAGACGTGCTGGTGGACGGGGAGAAGATCGTCGCGCTCATCTCTCCCGGCTCCAGCCCGTTCGGCCCGATCGAGGCCGACGTGACCATCGACGCGACTGGGAAGTACGTCATCCCCGGCGGCGTCGACGCCCACACCCACATGCAGCTGCCGTTCGGCGGCACCAACGCCTCCGACACCTTCGAGACCGGCACCCGGGCCGCGGCCTGGGGCGGCACCACGACGATCATCGACTTCGCGGTGCAGCGCTACGGAGAACGCGTCCAGGACGGGTTGGCGCGCTGGCACGAGCTGGCCGCCGGCAACTGCGCGATCGACTACGGATTCCACCAGATCATCGGCGGGGTCGACGACGACGCACTCAAGGCGATGGACACGCTCGTGGACGAGGGGATCACCTCCTACAAGCTGTTCATGGCCTATCCGGGCGTCTTCTACTCCGACGACGCGCAGGTCCTGCGGGCGATGCAGAAGGCGACCGACCACGGGCTGCTGACCATGATGCACGCCGAGAACGGGCCGGCGATCGACGTGCTCGCCGCGCAGCTGGCCGAGTCCGGCAGGACGAGCCCCTACTACCACGGCATCGCCCGTGCCTGGCAGATGGAGGAGGAGGCCACCCACCGCGCGATCATGCTCGCCGACGTGGCCGGGGCACCGCTCTATGTGGTGCACGTCAGCGCCAAGCAGGCCGTCGAGCAGCTGGCCACCGCCCGCGACCGGGGGAAGAACGTGTTCGGCGAGACCTGCCCGCAATACCTCTACCTCTCCCTGGAGGAGCAGCTCGGTGCGTCCTCGGAGGAGTGGGGCGACTTCGAGGGTGCCAAGTGGGTCTGCTCGACACCGCTGCGCTCGCGCGCGGAGGGCCACCAGGACGCGATGTGGCAGGCGCTGCGCACCAACGACCTGCAGATGGTCTCCACCGACCACTGCCCCTTCTGCATGAAGGAGCAGAAGGAGCTCGGCAAGGACGACTTCCGGGCCATCCCCAACGGGATCGGCTCGATCGAGCACCGCGTCGACCTGCTCTACCAGGGCGTGGTGACCGGGCAGATCACGCTCGAGCGCTGGGTCGAGCTGATCGCGACCACGCCGGCGCGGATGTTCGGTCTCTACGGTCGCAAGGGCGTCATCGCGCCGGGCGCCGACGCCGACATCGTCGTCTACGACCCGGCCGGCCACACCTCCATCGGCATCGGGGAGGGCCGAACCCACCACATGAACATGGACCACTCCGCCTGGGAGGGCTACGAGATCGACGGCCACGTCGACGTGGTGCTCTCCCGCGGCTCCGTGGTGGTCGCCGACGGCGAGTTCGCGGGCACCAAAGGCCACGGCAGCTACCTGAAGCGCGACCTGTCGCAGTACCTGGTGTGACGCCATGGACTTCGGTGTCGTCCTCCAGACCAACCCGCCCGCCTGGCGGGTCGTCTCGCTGGCGAAGCAGGCCGAGGCCTACGGCTTCGACTACGTCTGGACGTTCGACAGCCACCTGCTGTGGATGGAGCCGTACGTCATCTACAGCCAGATCCTCGCCGAGACCCGCACGATCAAGGTCGGCCCGTTCGTCACCAACCCGGCGACCCGCGACTGGACCGTCACCGCGTCGGTCTTCGCGACCCTCAACGAGATGTACGGCAACCGCACCGTGTGCGGCATGGGCCGCGGCGACTCGGCGGTGCGGGTGCTCAACGGGAAGCCGTCGACGATCCGGGAGATGCGCGAGGCGACGCAGGTCATCCGTGAGCTGGCCAATCGGCGACCGGTCGAGGTCAACGGCACCACGCTGCAGTTCCCGTGGGCCAAGCGCTCCGAGCTCGAGGTGTGGATCGCCGCCTACGGCCCGCTCGCGCTGAAGGCGGCCGGGGAGGTCGGCGACGGGTTCATCCTGCAGCTCGCCGACCCCGACATCACCGAGTGGATGATCGGGGCGGTCAAGAAGGCGGCCACCGACGCCGGCCGCGACCCGGAGTCGCTGACGTTCTGCGTGGCGGCCCCGGCGTACGTCACCGACGGGTCGCCCGACGCGCTGGATCATGCCCGGGAGCAGTGCCGGTGGTTCGGTGGGATGGTGGGCAACCACGTCGCCGACATCGTCGCCAAGTACGGGAGCGGCGCGGTCCCCCAGGCGCTCACCGACTACATCGCGGGCCGCGAGGGCTACGACTACAACGAGCACGGGCGGGCCGACAACACCCACACCCGGTTCGTGCCCGACGAGATCGTCGACCGGTTCTGCCTCCTCGGCTCGGTCGAGGAGCAGGTCGCCAAGCTCGAGCAGCTCAAGCGCCTCGGCGTCGACCAGTTCGCCGTCTATCTGCAGCACGACGCGATGGATCAGACCCTGGCCGCGTACGGCGATCTGGTGATCCCGCAGGTGAACCGCCCGGTGACTGCGAAGATCTGAGCGCGCGATTTCGTTGCATGAGGCATGAGAATGTAGCGAAAACGTAGGCTTTGTCCTGATATACCGTCGTAATCAGTATTCCGGATCGACGGCGACCTCCTCGATCCCGGCGTAGAGTGAGCATCCAGATCCATGTCCATCCACGAACCCAGGGGACAGCCTTGACCAGCGCCAGCGACGCCCGTGCCTACGACCTCGACCGAGCCCACGTCTTCCACTCCTGGTCCGCCCAGGGGTCGCTGAAACCGCTCGTCATCGCCGGCGGCCAGGGCTCACGGGTGTGGGACGACTCCGGGCACACCTATCTCGACTTCTCCTCTCAGCTGGTCAACACCAACATCGGTCACCAGCACCCCCGGGTGGTGGAGGCGATCAAGAAGCAGGCGGAGACGCTGACCACGATCGCGCCGACGACGGCCAACCTGGCACGCGGCGAGGCGGCCGAGCGGATCACCGACATCGCACCGGTCGGCTTCAACAAGGTCTTCTTCACCAACGCCGGCGCCGACGCGGTCGAGAACGCGATCCGGATGGCCCGCATCCACACCGGCCGCGACAAGGTGCTCTCGACCTACCGCTCCTACCACGGCAACACCGGCTCGGCGATCGTCGCGACCGGCGACTGGCGGCGGATCCCGAACGAGTACGCCCGCGGCCACGTGCACGTCTTCGGCCCCTACCTCTACCGCTCGGAGTTCTGGGCGACCACGCCGGAGCAGGAGTCCGAGCGCGCTCTGCACCACCTCCGCCGGGTCATCGAGGCCGAGGGCCCCGCGACGATCGCCGCGATCCTCCTCGAGACCATCCCCGGAACCGCCGGGATCATGATCCCGCCACCGGGCTACCTGCCCGGGGTCCGCGCCCTGGCGGACGAGTTCGGGATCGTGCTCATCCTCGACGAGGTCATGGCCGGCTTCGGTCGCACCGGCGAGTGGCTCGCCCTGGACGCCTACGACGTCGTCCCCGACCTGATCACGTTCGCGAAGGGGGTCAACTCGGGCTACGTACCCGCCGGCGGGGTGATCATCTCCGACCCGATCGCGGCGACCTTCGACGACCAGGTCTTCCCCGGCGGCCTCACCTACTCCGGCCACCCGCTCGCGATGGCGTCGATCGTGGCGACCATCGAGGCGATGAACGAGGAGGGCATCGTCGACAACGCCGCGACCATCGGCACCGACCACATCGCCCCGGGGCTCGCCTCGCTGGCCGAGAAGCACGACGTGATCGGCGAGGTACGCGGCACCGGGGTCTTCTGGGCCCTCGAGCTCGTCGCCGACCGCGAGACGCGGGAGCCGCTGCCCACGGCCACGATGGGCCGGATCAAGTCCGACCTGATCGCCCGCAACCTGATCCCGTTCACCATGGAGAACCGCATCCACGTGGTGCCTCCGTGCGTCGTCACCCCCGACGAGGTCGCCGAGGCGATCTCGATCTACGACGACGTGCTCGGCTCGCTGTAACACGCAAAGGACGCATGAAATGACCGACCTCCCCATCCTCGACCACTGGATCGGCGGGGCCACCAGCCCCGGCACCGGCACCCGTCTGGGCGACGTCTACAACCCTGCGCTGGGCACCGTCCAGAAGCACGTACGCTTCGCCGCGGCCGCCGACGTCGACACCGCCGTCTCGGCGGCCAAGAAGGCCTATGAAGAGTGGAGCGAGACCTCGCTGACGCGGCGTACGGCTGTGCTCTTCGCGTTCCGCGAGCTGCTCAACGCCCGCAAGGGCGAGCTCGCCGAGATCCTGACCGCCGAGCACGGCAAGGTGCTCTCCGACGCGGCCGGTGAGATCGCGCGGGGGCTCGAGGTCGTCGAGTTCGCCTGCGGCCTCTCCCACCTGCTCAAGGGCACCGTCTCCGAGCAGGTCTCGAACGGCGTGGACGTGACCACGCTCAAGCAGCCGCTGGGCGTGGTGGGCATCATCAGCCCGTTCAACTTCCCCGCGATGGTGCCGATGTGGTTCTTCCCCATCGCGATCGCGGCCGGCAACACGGTGGTCCTCAAGCCCTCGGAGAAGGACCCGAGCGCGTCCAACTGGATCGCGGAGCTGTGGGCCGAGGCGGGGCTTCCGGACGGTGTGTTCAACGTCGTCCACGGTGACAAGGAGGCGGTCGACGCCCTCCTCGACAACCCCGACGTCGCTTCGATCTCCTTCGTCGGCTCCACCCCGATCGCCCGCTACGTCTACGAGCGCGGCACCGCCGCCGGCAAGCGCGTCCAGGCCCTCGGCGGAGCCAAGAACCACATGCTGGTGCTGCCCGACGCCGACCTCGATCTGGTCGCCGACTCAGCGGTCAACGCCGGCTTCGGATCAGCCGGCGAGCGCTGCATGGCGATCTCGGTGGTGCTCGCGGTCGACTCGGTGGCGGACACGCTCATCCAGAAGGTGACCGAGCGGATGGCCACGCTCAAGACCGGCGACGGCACGCGCGGCACCGACATGGGACCGCTGATCACCGGAGCCCACCGCGACAAGGTGGCCAGCTATGTCGACGTGGCTGCGGCCGACGGGGCCGAGGTCGTCGTCGACGGCCGCGCGGCACTGGATTCCGAGGGCTCGGTCGACGGCGACCCCAACGGTTTCTGGATCCTGCCGACCCTCATCGACCGGGTGCCGACCACGTCGACCGTCTACACCGAGGAGATCTTCGGTCCGGTGCTCTCGGTCGTCCGCGTCTCCGGCTACGAGGAGGGTCTGGAGCTGATCAACTCCGGCCAGTTCGGCAACGGCACCGCCATCTTCACCAACGATGGCGGCGCCGCCCGCCGGTTCCAGCGTGAGGTGCAGGTCGGGATGGTCGGTGTGAACGTGCCGATCCCGGTGCCGGTGGCCTACCACTCCTTCGGCGGGTGGAAGGCGTCGCTGTTCGGAGACGCGAAGGCGTACGGCCCCGCCGGCCTGGACTTCTTCACCCGCGAGAAGGCCGTCACCACTCGCTGGCTCGACCCCTCGCACGGCGGGATCAACCTCGGGTTCCCGCAGAACTCCTAGGGGCCGTCGGATCAGTAGTCGTAGTCGTCGTCGGGGCCGCCTGCGTCGAGCTTCTGCTCGGCGTAGTCGGCCTCGTCGACGTCGTCCGGAGCCGAGGTGACCTTCTCCTCGGCGTCCAGCGGCGCCTCGTCGTCGACGGTGGTCTTGACGACGTCGGTCGCCTGCTCCTCGAGGTCTGCCTCTGCTGCGTACTCGCTCATCTACCCCTCGCTCAGATCGATCGATGTGCTCGGACTCAAGTAGACCACCGGCGCCCGGGAGCCGCTACGGCCGAGCCGCGCCTCAGCGCCGGCGCGGCGCCCCCAGGGCCAGCCGGAGATCCTGCTTCAGGGTGGCGTAGGCCTCCTTCGGCTGCCGGTTCACGTCCCAGAGCAGTGCGTAGCCCTGCCCCTCGAACCAGCCCGGTACCCACGAGTGGCTGTCGTCGATGCCCCAGACCGTGAACGAGGTGCAGGCTCGTACGGCGAGACAGGCCTGGAGCATCTGGGAGAACTCGTAGGGGTGCGCGAAGAGTGCCAGGTTGTCCGTCGGGACCTGGGTCTCGGCGGAGTCGACGAAGGTGCGTACGTCGGCCTCCGTGACCGCCACCTTCAGTCCCAGGTCGGCGTAGCGCTGCAGGTCGGCGCGGAACCGCTCGCCGGAGAAGCCGTACTGGGTGTCGAGGTGGCCCTGGTTGCCGATCCCGTGAATGGGCACGCCCTGGGCGATGGCCTTCTTGGCCCAGTTGTAGACCGCGGTCGACTTGGCACTGTCACCGTCCTCGCCAGCGATGTTGTAGTCGTTGTAGAACAGCTGGGCCTTGGGGTCGGCGGCATGGGCCCACCGGAAGGCGTCGGCGACGATGCCGGTGCCGAGGTGCTTGACCCAGAAGTTGTCGCCGTTCATGCCGTTGGGGAGGGGGTCGGGGCTCCAGGAGTCGGCGAAGAACTCGTTGGCGACATCCCACTGGTAGACCTTGCCGCGGAAGTGCCTGACCTCGTCCGTGATGTGCTTCTGGAGGATCGCCCGCAGCTCGACCTTGCTGATCGTGCCGTCGGCGACACCGTCGGTCAGCCAGGCCGGGTTCTGGTTGTGCCAGAGCAGGGTGTGACCGCGCACCTTCTGGCCATGGGCCTCGGCGAACTCGACGACAGCGTCGGCACCCGACCAGTCGTAGCTGCCACGGGTGGGCTCGACGGTCTCCCACTTCATCTCGTTCTCGGGGGTGAGGCTGGAGAACTCGTCGGCGGCGATGCCGGCGAGCTCCTTGTCGGCCAGGACCTCGGGATTGACGGCGACACCGACGCGGAGGCCGATCTGCGAGGCGTAGGAGCGGAGCGAGTCGGACGGGGGCTGGAACCCGCGGGACTCAGCGTGGGCGGTGGACGATGCGGTGACGGCGACTGCAATCGAAGCTGCGGCGACGGCCGCGGCCAGGTGACGAATCTTCACGATGCCTCCAGGAAGGGGATGTGATCGGCATCACAGATTGGCGTGAGCGAGGGAGCGTTGTCAATCGTTGTCGATAACGTTTTCCATTGATGCGCACTCTGCCCGCTCTCCGGCTACGATCCCGTTCATGCGCTCCGAGACCCCTGCCCTCGACGCTCCCGGATCGACGTGGGCCCGCAGCTACGACTACACCGCTCGCGAGCTCGTGCGGCCACGCTCCGTGGACGACGTACGCGACCTCGTGCTCCGCGAGCCACGGCTGCGCGCCCTGGGGTCTCGGCACTCCTTCACCGACCTCGCGGACACACCGGGGGTGCTGGTGTCGCTCGAAGCCCTGGAGTCGGCGCCGACCCTGGCCGGTGACATTGTCCGCGTGACCGGCGGGATGCGCTACGGCGAGCTCGCTGCCTGGCTCGAGGAGCGCGGTCGAGCGCTGCCCAACCTCGCCTCGCTCCCCCACATCTCGGTCGCCGGGGCGGTCGCGACCGGCACGCACGGATCCGGGCTCGGCAACGGCTCGCTGGCCACCTCCGTGACCGCCGTGGAGATCGTCGACGGCCGGGGCGAGCTGGTGCGCCTGGAGGCCGGCTCGCCCGACTTCGCCGGCGCCGTGGTCGGCCTCGGCGCCCTGGGCATCGTGACCCACCTCGAGCTGCTCACCTCACCGACCTTTCAGATCTCGCAGACCGTGCACGACGGACTCACCTACGCAGACCTGCGCGAACACCTCACCGAGATCCTCGGAGCCGCCTACTCGGTGTCGATCTTCACCCGCTGGGCCGACGAGCCGGACGGCTCCGTCGGCCGGGTATGGGTGAAGTCGCGCTCGACGACGCCGGGGATCCCCGGGACGGTGCCGGCGAGCGAGCCTCGCCATGTCGTCCCCGGTCTGGACCCCGCCCCCTGCACCGAGCAGCTCGGCGTCCCGGGGCCGTGGCACCAGCGCCTGCCCCACTTCCGGCTCGACTTCCAGCCGAGCGTCGGCGCGGAGCTGCAGAGCGAATATCTGGTGCCGTTCGACCGCGCTCAGGAAGCGGTCGACGCCGTCCGGTCGCTCGCCGACCGCGTACGGCCACTGCTGCAGGTGAGCGAGATCCGCGCCGTCGCCGCCGACGACCTCTGGCTCTCCCCCGCCTACGGCACCGACGTGCTGGCGCTGCACTTCACCTGGAACGCCGATCCGGAGGGTGTGCGCTCCCTGCTGCCCGACCTGGAACAGCGGCTCCCGACCGGCACCCGGCCGCACTGGGGCAAGCTCTTCGCCACCGAGGACCCGGGCGCCGGCTTCCCGCGCTGGGAGGACTTCAAAGGCCTGGCACGCCGCTTCGACCCGGACCGCCGGTTCTGGAACGCCTGGCTGGAGCGGGTGCTCGGCTGACATTTCGGGGTAGTCCGGTAGCGAACTGCCTATTACCCGCGGGTAAATGGGCAGTTCGCTACCGGACTACCCCGACGACTCAGTCCTCGATGAACTGGCGATGGTTGCGGATCACCTCAGCGATGATCACGTTGAGGATCTTCTCCGCGAACTCGGGGTCGAGACCGGCGTCGTCGGAGAGGCGGCGGAGCCGTTCGATCTGGACGGCCTCGCGGCTGGGATCGGCGGGCGGGAAACCCGCACGCGCCTTCAGCCGGCCGACCTGCTCGGTGCACTTGAAGCGCTCGGCGAGCAGGTGGACAAGGGCGGCGTCGAGGTTGTCGATGCTGCCGCGCAGGCGGAGGAGCTCGTCGTGGGCGGCACTATCGGGTTCGGTCACACCGCTATCCAACCTGATGTAAAGCCGGGTGCGGCACCGGGTCTTACTCGCCGGACTTCTGGGAGGCCTGCTCGGCCAGCGCCTTGTCGATGTCGAGGTCAACGACCGCGTCGATGACCTGCTTCAGGGCCGGGGCGGGGAGCGCACCGGGCTGGGAGAAGACCAGGTTGCCCTTCTTGAAGGCCATCAGCGTCGGGATCGAGGTGATGTTGGCGGCACCGGCGAGCGCCTGCTCGGCCTCGGTGTCGACCTTGCCGAAGACGATCTCGGGGTGCTCCTCGGAGGCCGCGTCGTAGATCGGGCTGAACTGGCGGCACGGGCCGCACCAGGACGCCCAGAAGTCGACGAGGACGATCTCGTTGTCGGTGACGGTGCTCTCGAAGTTCTCTGCGCCGAGCTCGACGGTGGGCATGGGAGTCTCACTTCCGGTCAGGAGTCGCGTGCTCGCCGGGTCGACGGACACGTACGCCTCAACGCACGCGTGCGGCTGAGGATTCCCGGTGGGGTCAGGGAAGGCGCTTGGTCTTCGGCCCGATGTGCCGCTCGATGCGACTGCGTGGCTGACCGGTCAGCTTGGCGACGATCGGCACCCGGAAGACGTAGCCGCCGACGGCTGCCGCGATGACGAGGAGAATGATCCAGAACATGTGATGAAGCCTACGCCGCAGCACCCAGGCGCCACCTCAGGATTCTCCCTGAGATGGCGCCTGGATCGTGCCAGGGGCGGATCAGGCGGTGCGACGACCCCGACGGCCGGACTCGCGCTTGCGGAGCGCGTCGGTCAGCAGCGAGACCAGGGCCTCGAGCTGGATGTCGGCGGAGTCGGTGACCTCTTCGTCGGAACCGTCCAGGGCGCGGGCCGCGAGGCCGGCCTTCGAGTCGATCAGCTCGGCGATCCGGGTGTCGATGGTCTGGCTCGCGATGATGCGCCAGGCGGTGACCGGCTCGGTCTGACCGATCCGGTGGACCCGGTCGATCGCCTGGGTCTGCTCGGCGTCGGTCCAGGAGAGCTCGGCCAGGATCAGGTTGGACGCGGCCTGGAGGTTGACGCCGACACCCGCGGCGGTGAGCGAGCAGACGATCACCTTGACCTCGGGGTCGTTCATGAACTCGTCGATGGCCTTCTCGCGCGCCTTCGAGGTCTGGTCACCACGGATCGTGGAGTAGCGGATGCCGCGCTCCTCGAAGAGCTTCTGGGCGGCGTCCATGACCTCGATGTGCTTGGCGAAGAAGACGACCTTGCCGACGTTGCGCGCCAGCTGGGCGGCGTAGTCAGCAGCCAGGCTCGCCTTCGCCTTGCCGATGCGGCGCATCATGCCGAAGACGTTCTCGCCGGTGGAGGCGTCCTGGTCCTCGCGCTCCCAGGTGGCGACGCGGCGGATCAGCTCGAGGTCGAGCTCGCCCGGAGCCGGCTTGGCGCCGGTCACCCGGGTCTCGATCGCGGTGTCGTAGCGCTGCACCATCCGCTTGGCCAGCTCGGCCTCGGCGGCCCGGATCGAGCGGCCCTCGGCGTCGTCGAGCTCGACCGGAAGGTCGGCCACGCGGCGCGCCGGGATGTCGCTGGCGACGTCGATCTTGCGTCGGCGCACGATGCCCTGGTTGACGACGACACGTCGGGCGGCGCCGTAGAAGCTGTTGTCCTGCGGGGTCAGGCCGGTCTCCTCGAGGCCCTCGAGCAGCCCGTTGAGCGGCTTGACGTCGTCGATCCAGCCGAGGAACTGCCAGATCGCCCGGAAGTCCTCGATGTCGTTGATCAGCGGGGTGCCGGTCAGCGCCATCAGCAGCGGGTTGGCCGTACGCTGCCGGATCTTCTCGGAGAGGGCCAGCACGTGCTGGGAGCGCTGCGAGGACTTGTTCTTGATGAAGTGGGCCTCGTCGACGACCATGCCCTTGAACCCGAACTCGCCGAGCCAGCCGACGTGACGGTCGAGGATCTCGTAGTTGACCACGATGATGTCGGCGAAGCCGTCGATGTCCTCGCCGTTGCCGTGCACGACGGTCGCCTTCTTCGACGGTGTCCAGAGGTCGACCTCGCGCGCCCAGTTGGCCTTGACGACGTTGGGCACGACGACGAGCAGCGGGTAGGCGTCGGCGGCCTCCGCGGCCAGCAGGGCCTGCGCGGTCTTGCCGAGGCCGGGCTCGTCGGCCAGCAGGTAGGAGCGGTGCCCCTCGGCCGCCGACGCGACCAGCTGCGCCTGGTGATGCATGAGCTCCCGGGTGCCGGGCGCGTCGATGTGACCCGGGCCGTACGCCGGCGGGTCGGGCAGCGGCATGCAGGAGGGCCCGGAGTCGGCGTACTCGAAGCTTCTGAACAGGGGGCCGAGGAGCTCCCAGCCGGCCAGGCGTCGGGCGTGCACCGGCGGACGGGCGTTGGTGAAGTCGGGCACCAGGAACGGGTTGGAGAGCTGGCGCTGGATGACGCTGGTCGGGATCACCCGCTTGTCGGGTACGGCGACGGCGGGGGTCTCGGCCTCGTCCTCCTCCTCGTCCTCCGGCACGTCGACGCCACCACGGGCCATCAGCTCGTGCTTGAGGTCGAGCGCGGCGTCGGAGATCTCGGCGTCCTCGGCGAGGAGCTCGAACAGACGCGAGTCCATGGTCGCGGTCTTGGCGAGGATCGTGGCGATCCCGTCCAGACGCTTGAGCTGCTCGGCGCGGCGGCCCTCGTTGAGGGTCTCGTCCTCCAGCACGCGGTGGCGCTCGTCTCGGGCGAGGAGCGCGACGACCTGGAACTTGGTGCGTACGTCGGGCATGGCCGAGCGGCGCTGCACGGCCGACTCCACCTCGCGGACGACCTGAGCGAGCACCGGGATGATGCCCTCGTTGTCCTTGTGGACGCCCTTGCGGCGACCGTTCTGCCCGGACTTGCCGGCACCGCCGTTGCTACGCGAACGGCCTGACCGGTTGTTGCGCCGGGTAGCGGCTCCCTGAGCCAACTGAATCCTCCTTGGGCCACGCACGGGTGAGTGGCATGTCCAAATGCCGACCCTCATCGGCCGGTCGCCCTCCCAGGGCTCACGCAGATCGATGGCAGACGACTGGCGACCGCATTCAAACAGCGGGTACGCACGATCGGCGCCTCATCGACCGGGCCAGTGACTCGTTCGGTCCCCACGACGAACGTCCACGAGCCGGGCGCTTGCAGCGAGTGTAACCCCACCCACACCGGTTCGCGGAAGTCTCGTTCCGCGTTTTCTGTCAATTGATCAAACATCGGCGTCAGGGTGGGGGCACGGAGGAGCCCGTCCCCCGCCTCGACTCAGTCGACCAGGTATTGATCCGCCCAGGCCGAGATGATCCGCGCGGCCCGCTGCGCCTGCCCCTTCTTGGTGAGGAGATGGTCGGAGCCCTCCAGCGCCACGAAGGAGCGCGGGTGGCGGGCCGTGTTGAAGATGTCGGAGGCGTTCTCGATCCCCACAGTGGTGTCGGTGGGGCTGTGCATGACCAGGAGCGGCTTCTTGAGCTGCATGATCTTGTGGCGCAGGTCGGCGCGACGTACGTCGTGGACGAAGGCCTTGCGCAGGGTCAGCGACTTGCCGCCCACCATCCACGGCGCCTCGCCGTCCTCCATCACCCGGGAGAGCACGGCGTCGTAGTTGTGCTCCACGTGGGCCGGCTGGAACGGCGCGCCGACGGTGGCGACGGCGTCGACCCCGATCGAGTCACTGGCCGCGGCGAGGACCGCGGCACCGCCGAAGGAGTGGCCGACGAGCAGCTCGGCCGGGGTGCCGCGCTCGGCCATGAACCGGGTGGCCTCGACGGTGTCGGCGACCTTGTGGGTGAAGGAGCCATTGCCCCAGTCGCCCTCGGAGTCGCCGAGCCCGAGGTTGTCGAAGCGCAGCATCCCGATGCCCTCGGCGGCGAGCTGCTTGCAGATCCGAGCGGCAGCCGGACAGTCCTTCCCGAGGGTGAACCCGTGGCTGAAGACTCCCCAGCCGCGCACCTCACCCTCGGGCAGGTCGATGAGACCGGCCAGCATGGGTCCGGACGTACTCGCGAAGGTCACCTTCTCAGCCACCCCAGGATTCTCGCAGAATCCTGGGGCGACTGATCGGGTCCACTCAGCGCTCGACGTAGAAAAGGCGCTTGTTGAGGAACTCGTCGATCCCGAGCGGGCCGAGCTCGCGTCCGAAGCCGGAGCGCTTGGTGCCACCGAAGGGAACGTCGGCGCCTTCACCGGCCGGCGTGTTGACGTTGGCCATGCCGACCTCGAGCTGCTGCGCGACCGCGATCGCGCGGGCCTCGTCGGTGGAGAAGACGGCGCCACCGAGGCCGTATTCGACCGCGTTGGCCAGCTCGACGGCCTCCTCGTCGGTGCTGACCTTGTAGACGACGGCGACCGGCCCGAAGAGCTCCTCGGTGTAGGCGCGCATCTCCGGGGTGACACCGGTGAGCACGGCGGGAGCGAAGAACGCGTCGGGCCCGTCGGAGATCTCGCCGCCGGCGTGGAGGGTGGCGCCCTTGTCGACAGCGTCCTGGATCTGCTCGCGCAGCGCCTCGGCCGCCTTGCGGGCCACCAGCGGGGAGTAGACCGTGTCGTCGCCGTCCTCGCCGTCGAGGGGGGTCATCGCGGCGGCACGCTTGGTGAGCGCTGCGACGAAGTCGTCGTAGACCCCCTCGTTCACGATCATCCGCTTGTTGCCGTTGCAGACCTGGCCGACGTTCTCCATGCGGGTCGCCCAGGCGGTCTCGGCGGCCTCGTCGATGTCGTCGGAGTCGAGGATGATGTAGGGGTCGGAGCCACCGAGCTCGAGGACGACCTTCTTCAGGTTGCGGCCCGCGGCCTCGGCGACCGCCGTGCCGGCACGCTCGGAGCCGGTCAGGGACACCGCCCGGACCCGCGGGTCGCCGATCATCGTGGCGATCTGCTCGTGAGTGGCGTAGAGGTTCTGGTAGACGCCCTCGGGAAGGCCGGCGTCCGCGAAGATCTGGGCGATCGCAGCCGAGGAGCGCGGGCAGTTCTCGGCGTGCTTGAGAATGACGGTGTTGCCTGCGACCAGGTTGGGCGCGGCGAAGCGGGCGACCTGGTAGTAGGGGTAGTTCCACGGCATCACACCGAGCACCGGGCCGAGCGGGAGGCGCTGGATGACCGCCTTGCCCTCGTGGCCGGGCAGGTCGGTCTCCTTCAGGAGCTCAGGGCCGTGGTCGGCGTAGTAGGCGGTGATCTCGCCGGAGAACTCGGCCTCACCGGCGCCCGACGAGGTCTTCTTGCCCATCTCGGTGCGGATGATCTTCCCGAGGTCCGCGGCGCGCTCGGTGAAGAGGTCCGCGGCGCGCTTCACGATCGCGGAGCGCTCCTCGATCGGGGTCGAGCGCCAGGCTGCGTACGCCTTCTGGGACCGCTCCAGCGCCTCCTCCACCTCGGCGTCGGTGGCGAACGGGAAGGTCTCGATCACCTCGCCCGTAGCGGGGTCGGTCACCTGGTAGGGAGGCGTGGTGCTCATCGTCATCCTCTTCGATCGGCGGTTGCTGTGGTGCGATGGTACGTGGTTTTACAGCGCTTTTGATGACGAAACCGTTGCTCTTTTCCGGTTTTCGCAACTGAATCCGAAGTTAGGACACGTTCTAGAATGTCCGCATGGATCTCGCATTCTTCCGGCGTACCGATGACGGTTTCGACCCTACGCCGATGGCTCGCAGCATGTGGGCCGACGACCACATGCACGGAGTGGCCGCCAGCGGCCTGATCGCCCGCGGCCTCGAGGACCAGATCGAGGAGCTCGGACGCGCCTCGGAGCTGGTGCCTTCGCGCTATCACGTGGACCTGTTCCGGCCGCCGCGGATGGTGCCGACGAGGATCCGGACGAGGGTCGTACGCAACGGCCCCCGCATCGCGCTGCTCGATGCCGAGATGGTCCAGACGTCGCGCGAGGGCTCGGAGCAGGTCGTGGCACGTGCGACCTGCACCTACCTGCTCGCCGGCGAGAACCCGGCCGGCGAGGTCTGGTCCGCGACCGAGCGTGCCACTCCCCCGCCGCTCTCGGTGGCGCCGCCCACCTCGGAGCCCCACGTGCCCTTCTTCGTCTCCGAGAACCCCTGGTCCGACGACTTCGGCAAGCACCAGAACGCCGGGCGTCACATCACCTGGCAGGTCGCGGTCCCGACGGTGGCCGACGAGCCGATGACCCCGTTCCAGACCGTGGCCTCCATCGCCGACGCCACCTCGATGGTCACCAACTGGGGCAGCAACGGCGTCGAGTGGATCAACACCGACATCTCCCTCGCCCTCGCCCGCCGCCCCGCCGGCATGGAGGTCGGTCTCGCCACCATCGACCACGTCGCCCACGAGGGCATCTCCGTCGGCACCGCCGAGGTCTTCGACCGCGAGGGCACCATCGGCACCGCCACCGTCACCGCACTGGCCAACGCCAAGCGCACCGTCGACTTCACCGCGCCTGTCGAGGGTGGTCCCGCCACCCCGGTCTAGCCGAGCGGGCCGCGAAGCGCCGAGGCGTCGCTCGCGTCGGCGAGGGCTAGGTTCTGGGTGATGAGGGCGGCCATGAGAGCTCGCTGGCGGGTCGGCGTGAGGCCGAAGCCAGCGGGGGTCAGGTCAGGGGTGACGAGGGATTCCTCGATGCCCTGGAGGTGGGCCGCCGCGTGGTTGACGTCGGTGATCGCCTGACGGAGGTCGGCGGTCGCAGGATCCTGGGTGTCGGGGTCGCCGACGAGATTGAGCACGCCGGTGATGCCGATGCCTCGCTCGACGCCGACACGCTCCAGGGCGGCGAGGAGGGCGACACCTGCCGGGTGGAGCGGCCCGAGATCCGAGGGGAACGGGTAGGTGGCGCGCAGGCGCGAGGGGTTGTAGCGGTAGGCGGTGTTGAGCATGGTGCCGCCGGCGCGCATCGCCCAGACGCGATGGAGGTCGGAGGCGAGAAACGCGTACGCGGCCGGGTCCTGCGTCGGGTAGACGACCAGCCCGTTGGAGAACACGTGGTCGGCACCGACCAGCACCGGCCACAGGTGCTTGCTGTGCTTGCTGAACGCGATGACGTGCGAGAGTCCGGAGGCGTCGCGGTAGAGCTCGTCGACCGGGCTGAGGAAGCCCCACCACCGCTCTTTGAGCTGCGGGTACTTCACAAACTGGCGGCGACGCTCCACCCGCACCTTGGACCGCACCAGGCGCGCGATCGCGCGGTCCTCGGCGAGCTCCTCGAGCCCCAGCTTGCCGACGTCCACGACGAACCGCGAAGCGGTCGAACCGCACGGCCTCACCAGGTCCTCACCGCTCAGATACGGCCGCACGGTGTGCCCGAGCGGGCCGCGAGCGAGCAACGCCGCCTCAGCAGGCGTCAGCACGAGCGAGCGGCCGAGGACGATGGTCCCCTGGTAGCCGTGGGGTAGCGGCACCTCGAGATCCAGCCGCGCCGGCTCCGGGAGCGAGAAGCCGTCCTCGAGCGTCCCGGTGATCGCCGGGACCGGGCGACCGTCGAGCCACGCTGTCTCGAGCGGGCGGGTGGTGAGCCAGATCTTCGCGAACCTCACGCCCGCTGTGGGCCACGGCGCCGACCGCTCCGCCCGGGCCACCTGCCAGCCGCGATCGAGGAGCGCGCCGAGCCCGAAGCGCGCGGTGTCCCCCTCGCTGATCGAGTCGGTCGTGATCAGCCCGATCTCGCCACGGCTCAGGGCAGCGGCCCGGAGCAGGAAGTAGATGACGTAGTCGGCCCGTCTCGTCGTGCCGGCGGCGAGCGTATGGGCAAGGTAGTCGCGCAACTGCTGGCCGATCGCATCCCGCACCCGCTTCACCCCGAGGTAGGGCGGGTTGCCGACCACCGCGTCGAAACCGCCGCGCGCCATCACCTCGGGCGCGACGAGCCCCCAGTGGATCGGACGGACAGCGGGCACGGGCAGGCGCCGAGCACGGCGCAGCGCCGCGTACGCATCGTCCAGCCGCCGACCAGGACGGCCACCCAGCGGCAGCGCGACCGCGATCATGGCGTCGGCATACGCCCTCGGATCGCGTACGTCCTCCGGCATCTCCGCCGGGTCGACGATCCCCACCAGCGAGTTGCCGCACAGGATGCGGTCGTCGAGGAAGCCGAGCGGGAGGGCGGGGTCCTCGCAGAGCAGCCAGAGGGACAGCTTCGCGATGTCGACCGCGACCGGGTCGATATCGGCCCCGTAGAGGCAGCGGGTCACGATCTCGGCCACGGGCACCCGGCACGAGGACGCCAGATAGCGAGCGGACGCGAGAAGGAAGACGCCGCTCCCGGCCGCGATGTCGACCACCGCGGCCTCCGGGGAAGCGACCCCGGCCAAGGTGTGCGCGACGACCTCGTCGGCGAGCTCGGGCGGGGTGTAGTGAGCGCCGTTGTCACGCCGTGAGGAGTCCTCGAGCAGCGCCTCGTAGACGTACCCGATCTCCTCCAGCACCAGATCATCCGCCGAGATTCCATCCGCGAACAGATAGTTCGACAGCAGATGATCCCTGGAATCATCGACGGGGTGCGGCACGGTCAGCAGCCCCGCCGCGTCGAGAGCATCCTCGGTGAGCACCATCCCGCGCGCCCTCGCGAAGCCCATCACGACCTGGCGCATCACCGCGGTCACCGCCGAGGGGCCACCGCCCAGCTCGGCGACCAGCGACCGCGCACGTGCGCGCAGTGTCTGGGCCGTGATCACAGGATGAACCATAGAACGCCCGCAGGTTCGGGAGAGACGAACCGACGGTGAAGAGTCGCGCATCGAGGCGCCACGTTCACCACGACGTCATACCCGGCTTACAGAATCCCGCGCATGCCCATCGACTCGGAGCGGCTCGGGCCCCTCCTGCACCTCCGGCCCGGCGCGACACCTCGCGTGGCGATCATCTCGGCGAGCTACGGCGCCGGTCACAGCTCGGCCTCCCGAGAGATCTCCCGAACACTCACCCGAGCAGGATGCGCCACCGAGATCTTCGACTTCGTCGACCTGATGCCCTGGCGGATCGGCGGCGGGCTCAAGGCCGGCTACACCCTGCAGCTCCGGGTGAGCCCGGACTCCTGGGGATCCACGATGAGCGTGGTCATGCCCGGACGCCCGCTCCACCGCCCCTTCCACCAGCTTCTCCGCCTCTCCACCCGGCACGTCACCGAAGCCGTACGCGGCGCCGACCTGGTCATCTCCACCCATCCGTTCAGCTCCCAGATCGTCGGCCGGCTGCGTACCACCGGGCGGCTGACCGTGCCCGCCGTCACCTACCTCACCGATGCCGCGGTCCCAGCGCTGTGGATCGCCCCGGGCATCAACCTCAACCTCGCCATCCACGAGGTCGCCGCTCGGGAGGCACGCCTCCTCGGCGGCCATGCGGCCGTGGTCCAGGCGCTGGTCCCGCCAGGGGCGGCGTACGTCCCGGGGCAGGTCTACCCCGACCCGCTGGCCGGCCTCCACGTGAACGGCCCGCGGGCGCTGGTCACCGGCGGATCGCTGGGAGCCGGTGCTCTCGAGCAGACCGCCCGCGACATCCTCGCGTGCAGCGACATGACCCCCGTGGTCCTCTGCGCGACCGACCACCGCCTCAAACGCCGCCTGGACCGGATCCCCGGTGTCGTGGCGCTCGGCTGGCGCACCGACGTACGCGCCCTGATGGCGACCAGCGACTGCGTCGTCCAGAACGCCGGCGGCTTCACCTCGCTCGAGGCCCTGGCATCGGGCACCCCGGTGATCACCTACCGCTCGATCTCCGGCCACGGCGCCGCCAACTCGGCCAACCTGGACCGCGCCGGGCTGATCCCGTGGGCGCGCGACGAGCGAGAGCTCGCCAAGCACCTGGTCGTGGCCGCGGACTCGCCCCGGTTCAACCGGCTCGCGCTCGGGTTCCCCGACATCGTCCAGCTCCTCACGGGCGGCTTCGAGGAGACCGCCGTGGCCTGAGCGGTCCTCCGAGCGGAACACTTTCCGCCAATCCCCACCCGGACGAGCGCCGACCTGGTTGGCTACGCGGGTGGCAGCGATCTTCGCGAGCGTGGTGGCCGTGCTCGGCACCCTCCTGGGCTCTCTGGCGACGTATGCGATCCAGCGGAGCACCATCCGCCAGCAGCAGGCACTGGCCGGGGCAGAGCGCCGGCGGCAGGAACGGGTGGACGCGATCTCGGCCTATGCCGAGGCCCTCACCACCTACCGGCGCGTCAAGATGGACCGCTGGCACGCCGTCGACGAGGGTCGCGATGACCAGGAGGCCCTTCGTCGGCACGACTACGAGGTGCGCGCGGCAGCGGTGGCAGCACGGCTGCGGGTGGAGCTGCTGGTCGACGACCGGGACCTCCGAGCGCAATGTCAGCTGGCGCTCGAGGCCGTCGACGCGATGGCACCCGGCAGCACCTCGGAGGAGTTCGGCGAGGGGCGGAACGCGTCGCGGGCCGCGCTCACCCAGGTGGTCGACAGGGCTCGCGCGTTCCTCGATCGAGAGCGGGGCTAGGGCCCGAAGATCCGCGCGGCGTTCCCGTAGAGCACCCCGCGCGCCCATTCGTCCCCGAGCCCGAGCCCCAGGACGCCGTCGACGGCCTCCAGATAGGGATAGGGGATGTTCGGATAGTCGGTCCCGAACAGCACCCGCTCCCCCAGCGACTTCAGCCGCGGCAGCTCGTCGGGCGGGAACGGGGTCGACGCCTCGGTGAACGCGGTGAACGCCATCGTCGTGTCCAGGTGGACCCCGTCGTACTTCTCGGCCAGATCGAGGAATCGGGAGTAGTCCGGAAGCCCCATGTGAGCCACGATCAGGACCAGGTCCGGATAGCGCCCCAGGAGCGCCTCCATGCCCTGCGGTCCGGTGAACCGGCCGGGGGCGGGCCCGTGCCCGGAGTGGATCACCAGCGGCGTACGCGAGTGCGAGAGCACCTCCCAGACCGGATCCAGCAGCGGTGAGTTGGGGTCGTAGTCGCCGACCTGGACGTGCGCCTTGAAGATCCGCGCACCCGCCTCGATCGCCTCGCGCACATAGTCACCTGCACCCGGCTCCGGGAAGAACGTCGCCGACTGCAGGCAGTCCGGCTTGTCGGCCGCGAACTCCGCGCCCCACTGGTTCAGCCACGCCGCCATCCCGGGCTTGTGCGGATAGGTGAGGGCCGTGAACCGACGTACGCCGAGACCCCGCAGCACGCGGAGCCGCTCCTCCTCCGAGTGCCGGTAGGCGATCGGCCACGCCCGACCGGTCAAGGGGCCCGCCGAGTCGAAGTAGGCCCAGACCTTCTCGAGCATCCGCGCGGGCAGGAAGTGGGTGTGTACGTCGAAGATGCCGTCCAGGCCCAACGCATCGAGCCGCGCGCGGATCTGCGCGGGCTCGTCGGGGGCGATGGTGACCGCAGGAGGATTCACAGCAGGCGAACCTACCCCGCCGGGGCGGGTCCCGAAGTCACGGGCGCGGCGAACGTCTCCGCGATCGCCTGTGCCCTCCCGGGAATCTCCTCGGCGGTCAGTCCCCAGGTGCCCTCGGCGAAGCGTCGGGCGAGCTTCGCGAGCGAGTCGGCACCCTCGTTGAGCGCTTCGCCGACATGGCCGCGCACCCACTCGAACGAGAGCCGCTCGGACTCGCGGCACAGGTCGTCGTGCATCCGGGTCAGCCCGGCGAGCTCGGCCCGATGCTCGGTC
The DNA here is from genome assembly GCF_037137035.1 of Nocardioides sp. CCNWLW239. Lineage (NCBI taxonomy): Bacteria > Bacillati > Actinomycetota > Actinomycetes > Propionibacteriales > Nocardioidaceae > Nocardioides > Nocardioides sp. CCNWLW239. The sequence goes on from NZ_JBBBNW010000007.1 coordinate 141,156, forward strand.
TCGTAACCCTTCGGCATCGACTCCTCGCCCCGCAGCCAGTCCTCGATCAGCGCGAGCGCGAGGCGGGAATCGCTCCGGATGGTCAACGTCCGTCGTGGAAGCGCCCGGACCGCCTCGGCGATGGCCTGGAGCTCGGCTAGGACCACCAGCGACTGCGGGTCGCGGATCCGGGCGTTGGGCACCTGTCGCCCGAGACCGTGCTGGCCGTCGCCGGCGAGCCAGCCCCACCCGATGAACCCTCGGTGCGCCGACCCGTCCGTCGCCACCACCAGCGGCTGCAGAGGACCCGACCGGTGGACGGCCATCGCTTCGACCGCCTCCGCCCGGATGCCGGCGTCCGCGTCGTCGAACGGCACGACGGCGACCCCGCGATAGGCGGCCGCGATCTCGTCGGTCAACATCCAGAACCGCGAGTTGGACGGCAGCGCCACCACGACCTGCACCGGTGCTCGCGGCTCCAGCGAGTCGTACGCCGCACCGATCGCGGCGATGATCGCGTCCTCGGTCCCACGCGCCCTCAGCGATCCAGCCGCCTGCAGCCCCGGACCGGCGAGAACCCAGTCCCAGCTCTCGGCGTCGCTGCGTTCTCTGACGACGATGAAGCAACGCATTGCAGACCTCCTGACCCGCCCGAACAAGTCAGTCTCGACGTTACCGGGCGGCCCCGGAGGGCGAGACTACGGCGTCAGGATCCGGACGCCCGGCACCTCACGACCGGGTGATGATCTCCCAGCCGGCGTCCGCTGCCGCCTCGGCGATCTGCCGCGGGTCCCCCTCACCCGCCAGCACGTCGTGTTCAGCCCTGCCCAGGATCTGCCACAGCCTGCGCATCTGGCCCCACGAGGGCATGACCAACCCGTCGTGACATGCCTCCACGTAGGGACGCAGGTTCGCGTCACGTCGGGCGACGCTGTCCATGGCGGCCTTCTGGACGGGCACCAGTGGCTGGATCCTGCTGAGCTCCTCGCCTGCCCGCTGCTCGCTCAGGAAGGTGGTGAGGAGGTCTCGCGCGGCGGGCAGGTTGGGAGCATCGCGATAGATGTAGAGCCCGTAGACCGACACCATCGACACAGCATCGAGCTCGCCGGCCCGAGGCACCGCCCCGACGGTGATCTGCATTCCCGTGGCGGTGATCGCCGCAAGCGCACGCGACGAGCAGACCAGGTAGGGCGCCTTGCCGTCGAGGAACATCGGCAGCGCGTCTGCCCGTCCCAGAGACGCCTGCAGCACGCCGCTGCCGCCGGGTCCACGACCGAGCTCCGCGAGCCGAACGAATGCGTTCACGAACCCGTCACGCCACTGGCTCGGATCGTCGAACTCATCATCGAGGCTGGCATCGCCCGGCGTCCGGCGGAGCCCGAAGAAGGACCCACCGAGACTGGTGAACAACGGCCACATGTGGAAGGGGTCCCCAGCGTTCCCCTCAGCGTCCGGCGACCCGACCTGCAGTGCAACCGCGCGGCCGTCGGGGATCTCCGCACGCGCAAGTGCGTCCGCCCCGCCCCGGACCACGTCGTCGAACAGATCAGGCATCGGCCCGTCTCCGGCGAGTGCGTTGTTCCGGATCAGCGCGACGCTGTCGAACGCGTAAGGGATCGCGTAGAGGTCTTCGTCGATGCTGAGCGCGTCGATCGCGACCGGCGATACGCGTCCCAGGCCTTCGCGCGACAACGGCGGCAGCTGAATCGCCTCGTCCCGCACCACCCGGCCGATCCAGTCGTGCGGGCCGGCGATCACGTCCGGGACCCGCCGCCCTGACGGCGGACGGCCGGTCGCCGCCAGTCGCGCGAAGGCGGACTCGAGAGACTCGGTTCGGTCGAACGCCTCGACTTTCACATCAACCGCAAAGGCGCGGCGGAACTGGCTCCGCCGACCGAAATACTGCCTCAGTGTCGCTGCACGTGTCTTTTCCGCCCAGATCACCAGCTCATCCACGCGCTTCAGCATCGCACCTTCTCGAGACCAATATCTCTTTCCGTCTCGAAATGTCAGCGAGGTTTCATGATGACTGAGGTCGTGACGTTCGGATTCCGTTCGATGGCTGGCGAACGCGGGTGATTGATGCACCTGCTCCGACGGCCAACGATGCGGATCGTTCGGTTGCAGCAGCGTGATATCGGTGCGTGCGGTTCGCCCTCGGATTCCGCAGGAAACCGTGAGAACCAGTCTTTCGAATGTTGTCTTCGACTCGTTGAGAATGACGACGCCCGGTTCCCGCTCCACGTCCCAGTCGACCTTGAGCCGGCGTGCGCGGACGACCCGTCTCCGCGACCACCACCAGACGACAAGCGGGGATAACGCAACGATCGGAGCAATAACGGCCCCTAATGCCTTCGCCCCCGATATGATGCCGTCCATCGCCGAGATACCGGCCGCGACCGCTGAAAGCATGGCCGGAACGATATCGCTCCCGCGTCGGTGCGCGTCGGCAAATCATCAGGCAGTCTCAGGGCCTATTCAAGCGCCGCGGAATCAGCACCGCGCAGCCGATCACCGACGTTGTGAAGCCGAGAGTGACCCATAGGCCGCTCTCGGCTTCACAACTCGTGCGGCTCACTCCCCAGCGGCGTACAACCCGTCGATGATGTCGGCGTACTTCTTGCTCACCACCCGGCGCTTGAGCTTCAGGGTCGGGGTGAGCTCCTCGGACTCGGCGGTCCACTCCTCGCCGAGCAGCTCGAAGGCCTTGACCTGCTCGGGCCGGGAGAGGCGGGCGTTGGCGGCCTCGACGGCCTCGGCGACGGCACCGCGGATGACCGGGTGCTGGGCGAGCTCGGCGAGCGAGCCGGCCTCGACCCCGAGCTTCTGGGCGACCACGGGAGCGATCTCGCCGTCGAGGGTGAGCACCGCGACGACGTACGAGCGGCCGTCACCGATCACCATCGCGTGCCCGACGAGCGGACTCTCCTTGAGGAGGTTCTCGATGTTGGAGGGCGCGATGTTCTTGCCCGCCGAGTTGATGATCATCTCCTTCTTGCGGTCGACCACGGTCAGGAAGCCGTCCTCGTCCAGCGAGCCGATGTCGCCGGTGTGCAGCCAGCCCTCGGCGTCGATGAGCTCGGCGGTCGCCTCCGGCCGGCGTACGTAGCCAGGGGTCGTGATCGGACCACGGAACAGGATCTCGCCGTCCTCGGCGATGCGCACCTCGATCCCGGGCTGGGCACGCCCGACGGTGCCGAGCCGGAAGCCCTCCGGGCCATTGCCGGTGGCTGCGCCGGTGGTCTCGGTCAGGCCGTAGACGTCGTAGATCGTCAGCCCGAGCCCGGCGAAGAACTTCGCCACCTCGAGCGGCATCGGAGCGGCCGCGCTGGCCGCCCACTCGACCTTGTCGAGACCGAGCAGCGCGCGCATGGTCGAGAGCACCGCCGCATCAGCCTGCTCATAGGCGGCCTGCAGCTCGGGAGAGGTGGTCTGCCCGAACTGCTGCGACTCGACATAGGCCAGCCCGACCGCCATCGCCTTCTCGACACCGGCCTTCTTGGTCTCGTCGGTCTCGGCCGCCAGCAGTGCGGTGATGCCGGTGCGGATCTTCTCCCACACCCGCGGCACCCCGAAGAAGCTGGTCGGGTGCACCTCCTGGAGGGTGCTGAGCAGCAGCGACGGGTCCTGGACGAGATAGACGTGGCCGCCGTTGAACTGCGGGATGTAGAGGCTGAGCACCCGCTCGGCGATGTGCGCGAACGGCAGGTAGGAGACCAGGACCCCCGGCTCGGTGACCCCGGAGACCGACAGCGAGCTGGTCGTCTCGAAGACGATGTTGCGATGGGTGAGCACCACACCCTTGGGCTGCCCGGTCGTGCCCGAGGTGTAGAGCATGGTGATCGTGTCGTCGAGGGTCACCGCGGCAGCGCGCGCGTCCAGCTCCTCGCCGAGATCGGCGAGCGCCGCCGCTCCCGAGGCCATGAAGTCGTCCCAGGCGACCGCGCGCGGGTCCCCCTCCACCGCGGTGTCGATGGTGACGACGCGTACGACCTCCTCCCGCTTCAGCCCGAGCGCCCAGCGGGCGACGTGGTCGTCGGTCTCCAGCACCACGATCCGCGGGTCGGCATGCTCGGCGACATAGCCGACCTGGTCGGGCGCGAGGGTGTTGTAGATGCTGATCGGCACACCGCCGGCGAGCACCGCGGCCAGGTCGGCGACGATGTGCTCGATGCGGTTGGCCGCCATGATCGCGACCGACTCCCCCGGCTTCAGACCGGCGTCGACGTACGCAGCAGCGAGCTCGCGCGCCCGCTGGTGCAGCTCGGTCCAGGACAGCGTGCGCCATCCGGTGCCATCGGCGGTGTGCCGGTCGGAGAAGGCCGGTTCGTCGCCGCGTCGGGCGACCACCTCGGCGAGGATGGCGATCATGGTCCGGTCGCCGATCTGGGACTCGATGGCGGCGCGGTCTGCGAGGACGTCGGTCATCAGGGCGCTCCTAAGCGTTTGTGTGACTCGTGTCACAACTGGGTTGCCTAGACCGTAGGGACACGCTGGCGCCGACACAAGAGCCCGTCCGTGCCATGTGACACAGGGCTTGCCCTCGCACTTTCCACTCAACGGAAAATGGGCCTGGTCGAGTCGCCCCGACCGGGAGTTGACTCGTGCCATGGCAGATGAACGTACGCAGGTTGTGATCGTCGGCGCCGGCCCCGCGGGGATGCTGCTGAGCCATCTCCTTGCCGCCGACGGCGTCGACTCGGTCGTGGTGGAGACCCGGTCGGAGGAGTACGTCGCGGCTCGGATCCGAGCCGGCATCCTGGAGCAGTCGAGCGTCGACCTGCTCACCGAGGTCGGTCTCGGCGACCGGCTGGCCCGCGACGCCGACAAGCACCGCGGCATCTATCTGCAGTGGCCCGAGGAGCGCCACCACCTCGACTTCGTCGACCTGGTCGACCGGGCTGTCTACGTCTACGGGCAGACCGAGGTGCAGAAGGACCTGATCGACGCGCGGCGCGCCGCGGGACAGGTCGTCCACTACGAGGTGAGCGACACCGCGCTGCACGATCTCGAGTCCGACCGGCCTTCGGTCACCTTCACCGACGCCTCAGGAGTCGCTCGCCGGATCACCGCCGACGCCGTCGTCGGCTGCGACGGATCCTTCGGCCCGAGCCGCGCCGCCATTCCCGCCCGACAGAGCTGGGACCGCACGTATCCCTACAGCTGGTTCGGCATCCTCGCCGATGTAGCGCCCTCGACCGACGAGCTGATCTACGCCTGGCACCCCGATGGCTTCGCACTGCACTCGATGCGCTCGGAGAGCGTCTCGCGGTTCTACCTCCAGGTGCCCAACGGCACCGACCCGGCGACCTGGTCCGACGACCAGATCTGGGACGCGCTCGCCACTCGGCTCGGCCACGGGCAGAACGGCTGGACGCTGAACCCCGGGCAGATCACCGACCGGTCGGTGCTGCCGATGCGGTCCCATGTCTCCACCCCGATGCGCCACGGCCGGCTCTTCCTGGCCGGCGACGCCGCCCACATCGTCCCGCCGACCGGGGCCAAGGGGCTCAACCTCGCGATCGCGGACGTCGCGCTGCTGGCCCCCGCGCTCACCGCACTGCTCAAGGGGGACCCCCGCCTGGCCGACGGCTACTCCGAGACTGCCCTGCGCCGCGTCTGGCGCTGCACCCACTTCTCCTGGTGGATGACCACGATGCTCCACACGCCCGAGGACCCGTTCGACGCCCAGCTCCAGCTCTCCCAGCTGCGCTGGGTGACCTCCAGCGAGCACGCCGCCGCCGGGCTGGCGGAGAACTACGCCGGGCTGCCGATCGGCTTCTGAGCGACGGGGTCGGTGCAGCGATCAGCCGAGCGCTGCACCGACCCCGAACTCGTCGAGATCGCGGCCGACCACGACCAGACCCGAGAATCTCTTCTGGGCCCGGCGGAACCTGTGCTCCGGCCAGTTGGCAGGCACCAGATGGTTCAGGACGAGCGTTCCCACCCCGGCCGCCTCGGCGATCGGTCCCACCTCGTCGATGGTGGTGTGCGAGCTGATCAGGTGCTGGAAACGGCCCTCGGCCGAGGTGTCTCGAGGCTCGGGGAAGAGCTCCTCGGCCCACTGCCGGTCCATGACCTCGTGCACGAGGATGTCGGCACCGCGCGCCAGCTCGACGAGGTTCTCGCTCGGCGAGGTGTCGCCGGAGAACACGACCACCCCGTCGTCGGTCTCGAAGCGGAAAGCGAGCGCCGGGAAGACCGGAGCGTGCTGAACCAGCGTCGCCGAGACGCGGACGCGGTCGTCCTCGTAGAACGGTACGGGGCTCATCCGGGGGTGCGGGTCCCCGTTGGGATCGGCGAGATACCTCTCCGGGATCGGGACGTCATGCCCGGAGACCAGGGCCGATGGAGGGGGCTTGCGGGTGTCGAAGACCCGGTCGTTGATGTCGGTCGCGAAGGTCCGCATCATGAGGTCGATCATCTCCGCGGTCCCCGGCGTCGGGTTCTCCGGTGCCGTCACCGGCGGGTCCGGCGGCGGCCCGAAGCGAGGCGGCAGCGCGCCCCGATTCCCCGGACCCCACACCTGCACCGGCTCGGTCACCCGCGCGAGCCCGTTGGACAGCCCCTCGATGAGCAGGTTGTTCAGGTCGATGGTGTGGTCCGAGTGCAGGTGGGTCAGGAAGATCGCGCGGAGAGCATCCAGTGGGCCGTCGGTGTCATGCCTCCAGCTGCCGAGCCGGGCGTCCCGTGCCTGACGGCCCACCCCATGACCCGCGTCCACGATGTAGTACGCGTCGCCGACGACCAGAGCCGACGACACTCCCGACCGGTCCGTCCCCGGCCACCAGGGCGGACCGCCGGACGTCCCCAGGAGCACGAGGCGGGTCCGCCTGCCTGCCCCGAACTTCCGGGAGGCCGGCGACGCGGCTGCGGCGGCGGGCGGCGTGCCCGACCCCGCGAGCACACCCGCCGCACCGGCCCCCGCCAGCAGTAGTCGCCGGGAGACGCCGGAGCCTGGCGTCGAGCTGACTGGATCCTCGGGAACGTTCATGACAACAGATCCTGGGCAGCACCCGGTCCGGACCACCAATACCAAAACCGATACGGATATGTGCGCCTGCTCATAACGGGCGGCGACGCTCGCCGCTCCGATCAGGCCGAGTCAGCGTGCTCGAGCTCGGTGGCGATCACCGCCGCGGTCGCGGTCAGCGCGTCGACCAGCAGGCGCGCCTCCCGGCTGACGGAACGGTCCGCAGGCAGCGTGATGCCGATGGCACGCGGGACGGTGTCCAGGCGGAGGGGCAGCATCTGGAGCAGCTCGTCGCGTACGCCGATCAGCATCGGCAGCGGCGCGATCGCCTCGGTCTCCAGGAGCATCGCCCGGGAGGTGAGCAGGGTGGAGCACTCGGTGACGTCGCGCGGCGGGCTGAGGCCCTCACGGGCGAACATGTCGTCGAGCTCGGCCCGCAGGGTGCTGGGCTGCAACGGCAGGATCCACGGGTAGGCCTGCAGGTCGACGAGGCGTGGCGGCGTCACGGAGAGGGCCGGGTGGCCACGGCGTACGACGGCCCGCACCGCCTCGTCGTAGAGCCGGATGTGATGGAGCGCCCCGCGGTAGGTCCCGGGGTCCAGGCGACCGACGAGCAGATCCACCTCGCTGCGATGGAGACTGGTGGTCAGCTGCTCCGCGGTGCCCTCGACGACCGAGACCGCGATGTCCGGCTCGGCCCGCTTCAGCGCGACCACGGCACGTGGAAGCAGCGCGTAGGCGCCGGCCAGGTTGGTCCCGACCCGAAGCGGCCGCGCGCCGCCCTGGAGCACCTCCTCGATCTGCTCGGAGGCGCGCCGCAGGTTGCCGAGCGCGGAACGTGCCTGCTCGATCAGGATCTCGCCTGCCGGGGTGGGCGACACGCCGCGAGGGCCGCGGACGAAGAGCTCGGCGCCGACGAGGTCCTCGAGCTCTCGGACGCTGCGGGTCACGGCGGGCTGGGAGATGTAGAGCTCCTCGGCGGCACCGACGAACGATCCCTCGTCGGCGATCGTCGTGAGCAGGACGAGGTGGCGCAGCTTCAGCTTGCCGCCGAACAGTTCATGGGTCTGCACGTTGGGCGCCTCTCGCCGACGACGGATGAGCCATCGTAGAACGCCTTATATCGCGCTGCCTAGATATAATTTCCCTGATATGCCTACCTCCGGATTGGCATTGGTGATGTAGATCTCAACGGCCGCAGGATGCAGGCATGCACTCCTCGTCTCACCTGGACCGCACGCCGTCGGATCTGGCCAGCGCCGTGGCCTCGGGCGCCGTCACGGTCGTCGATCTGACCGCGAAGCTCTCCGCCTCGACACCCGTCCTCCCCCTGCCCGAGGGAATGGCCCCGATCCCGCGCTTCGAGCTGGAGGAGCTGGCGAAGTACGACGAACGCGGCGAGACGTCCTACCAGAACGGCATCCACACCGGCGAGCACGTCGGCACCCACTTCGACGCGCCGTGCCACTGGGTGACCGGCATCGAGCACGGCGACGTGTCGCAGGTGCCGCCGGAGCGGCTCGTCGGCCCCGCGGTGGTCATCGACAAGACGGCCGAGGTCGCCGAGGACTCGGACTACCTGCTCACCATCGAGGACGTCCAGGCGTGGCAGCAGGAGCACGGACCGCTTCCGCGGGGCTGGCTCCTCTACCGCACCGGATGGGCCTCCCGCTCGCACGACCAGGAGCTGTTCCTCAACGCGGACGGCGATGGTCCGCACACCCCCGGCGTGGACCCCGAGTGCGCCAAGTGGCTCGCCCTCGAGACCGACATCATCGGGTTCGGCGTCGAGACCGTCGGCACCGACGCCGGGCAGGCGTTCACCTTCGAACCGGCCTTCCCGGTCCACAGCCACCTCCTCGGTGCCGGCAAGTACGGCATCACGCAGCTGCAGAACCTGGCGCAGCTCCCACCGACGGGCGCCCTGCTCGTGGTCGCACCGCTTCCGATCGTGGGGGGCTCCGGCAGCCCCGCACGGGTCCTCGCCCTGGTCCCCACTGCCGGGCAGGAGGTGGACTGATGCTGGTACGTGATGCGATCGGCGAGGTGCTCGCCGACCTCGGCGTCCGGACGGTGTTCGGCGTGGTCGGTAGCGGGAACTTCCACTACACCAACGCACTCGTGAAGCACGGCGCACGGTTCGTCGCCGCCCGCCACGAAGGCGGCGCAGCCACCATGGCCGACGCGTACGCCCGGATGTCCGGCGAGGTCGCGGTGCTGTCGCTGCACCAGGGGTGCGGCTACACCAACGCGCTCACCGGCATTGTCGAGGCAGCGAAGAGCAGGACGCCACTGCTCGTGCTGACCGCAGAGGCGACCGAGCCCACCTCGAACTTCTTCATCGACCAGGCCGGGATGGCCGAAGGCGCCGGCGCGCTGGCGATGCGCGTCCGGTCGCCGCAGACCGCCCTGGTCGACGTCGCCCGTGCCTTCGCGGCGTGTCTCCACCAGCAGCGCACCGTCGTCCTGAACGTGCCGATCGACGTGCAGGACATGGAGCTGCCCGCGGAGGCGTCCCGCCGGACGTACGAGCCCGTCGGGAGGCCGCAGCCTGCACCCGAGGACGTGGACCGGTTCGTCGAGCTGATCCGCTCGGCGCAGCGGCCGGTGTTCGTGGCGGGCCGAGGCGGCCGGGCCGACGGCGCGAAGGAGGCGCTGCGAGAGCTCGCCGCCGCATCGGGCGCACTGCTGGCGACCTCCGCCGTCGCGCGCGGTCTGTTCAACGACGACCCGTGGAGCATCGACGTCTCCGGTGGGTTCAGCTCGCCGCTCAGCGCCGAGCTCATCGCCGACGCCGACCTCGTGGTCGGGTTCGGGTGCGCGCTGAACATGTGGACCATGAGGCACGGCAGGCTCATCGGCGACCAGGCCAAGGTCGTCCAGGTCGACCTCGAACCCCAGGCGATCGGCCGCAACCGCGATGTCGATCTGGGGCTGTGGGGCGGTGTCGCCGAGACAGCCCGCGCGACGACTGCGGCTCTACGGGCTACCGAGCCCGGCGACCGCAGCGGCTACCGGACCACCGCGGTCGGCGACCGGATCCGCTCGTCGCTGCGCTGGAACCAGGTCGACTTCGCCGACCAGTCGGGCGAGGGACGGATCGACCCTCGGACGCTCACGCTGGAGCTCAACCGTCTCCTCCCGAGCGAGCGCATCGTGTCGGTCGACTCCGGGAACTTCGTGGGTTACCCGAGCATGTACCTCGACGTCCCGGACGAGTTCGGTTTCTGCTTCACCCAGGCGTTCCAGTCGGTCGGCCTCGGCTTGGCGACGGGCCTGGGAGCCGCTCTCGCACAGCCCGACCGGCTCCCGGTGGTGGGCGTAGGGGACGGCGGGTTCCTCATGGGGATCACCGAGCTCGAGACGGCGGTGCGGCTCGAGGTGCCGCTCCTCGTGGTGATCTACAACGACGCGATGTACGGCGCGGAGGTGCATCACTTCGGGTTCGACGGTCCGTCCCTGGACACCGTCGTCTTCCCCGACAGCGACCTCGCGCAGATCGCACGCGGATACGGGTGCGAGGCGATCACGGTCCGGGAGACCGCGGATCTCGCCCCGGTCAAGGACTGGCTGTCGTCACAGTCGACCCGGCCGATGGTCATCGACGCCAAGGTGCTCTCCCGCGAGGGCTCCTGGTGGTTGCAGGAGGCGTTCGGCCACTGAGCCGGCGCGAGGTCTGGAGGACACATGGAGAGCAGCAGGCCCGCGGTGCTGACCGCGGCCAAGAGCATCGGCCCGATATCGCCGACCGGCGAGGCCAGCAGTCGTGTCACGCCGCCCCGCCGCAGGCGGGCCAGCGAACGTACCGTCGTCGCCGTTCGAGGAGTGGCAGGGGTGCTCTGCTTCCTCGCCCTGTGGGAGCTGGTGGCGCGCTACGACCTGCTCCCCCGCGACGTGCTGCCGCCGGCATCCACGACGCTGGCGCACGCCGCACAGCTCCTCGGCGACGGAGCGTTCCTCGGGCAGATCGGCTCGACCCTGTGGGCAGCGCTGGTCGGGTACGTCCTGGCGCTGGCGATCGCGGTCCCGGCCGGACTGGTTCTGGGCCTGTCCGACCGGCTGCACGCCGCCACTGCGACCGTGGTCGAGCTGATCCGCCCGCTCCCGCCGGTCGGCCTCGTCCCGCTGCTGGTCCTGGTCGTCGGCCAGGGAATCGAGATGAAGGCAGCGGTGGTCGCCCTCGGCTGCGTCTGGCCGTTGCTCATCAACACCATCCACGGGGTGCACTCCACCGACGGCACGGCGAAGGCCACGGCCCGCTCGTTCGGCTGGTCGCCACAGACCGTCGCCTTCCGTGTCGTCTGGCCATCGGCAGTCCCGTCGGTGCTCACCGGCGTGAGGATCACCGTCTCGGTCGCGCTCATCCTCTGCGTCGGCGCGGAGTTCATCGGCGGGAGCCGCGACGGGCTCGGCAGCTGGCTGCTCCAGCAGAGCATGCTGCCGGGCGGCATCGAGACCGTCTGTGCCGGCGTCGTCGTGGCCGGCGCGCTGGGTCTCCTCATCAACGGTGTCGTCACCGTACTCGAACGCCGCTTCGCGGCCTGGGCAACCCGGGAGGACTCGTGAGCACCACCGTGCAGACCAACGAGCGCATGCTGAGGATCGCTGTCGGCTGGTGCGGCGCACTGCTGCTGCTCGTCGTGTGGCAGCTGGCGACCGCGCGCTCCGACTCGCTGTTCTTCCCCACTCCCCTGGAGATCTTCGACGATCTCGGCGAGCGGTGGTTCTCCGACGGGCTCTCCGGCGGCATCGTGACCGACGCGTTCTTCGTCGATGTCATCCCGAGCCTGGAGCGTCTCCTGATCGGGCTGCTGGTCGCCTGGACGGTCGGGATCTCGCTCGGTGTGCTCCTCGGCAGGATCCCCGCGGTCGCCCACACCGTCGAGCCGATCCTGCACTTCATGCGGGCGCTGCCCGGTCCGGTGCTGCTCCCGCTGGCGCTGGTCCTGGTGGGAACCGGAACGACGATGCGGGTCTCGCTGATCGCCTTCGGGGCGGTGTGGCCGGTCCTCTTCAACACCTACAGCGCCGTACGCCGGGTCCCCGAGGGCTACCTGGAGACAGCACGCACAGCGCGGGTCTCGAGACTGCGGACCCTGTTCCAGGTGATTCTGCCGGCTGCCAGCTCGGGCATCTTCGCCGGCATCCGGGTCTCCACCTCGCTCGGCATCATCCTGCTCATCGCCTCGGAGCTGGTGGCCGCCTCGGACGGCATCGGGTTCGGCCTGACCCAGGCCCAACGATCCTTCCAGCTGCTTCCCATGTGGTCGTTCATCGTCGCCCTCTCGCTGCTCGGCTACCTGTCCAACCTCGTCCTGAGCGGGGTCGAGTCCGGCGTACTGCGCTGGCACCGGCTCCAGATGGCCGTCCAGGACTGACCACCCCGAAAGGAACGCAGATGTCCACCACGCTCCTGGAGGTCGACGACCTCCGCCACACCTACCGCACCCGCCAGGGCGACCAGACGGTCCTCGACGGCATCAACTTCGACGTCCAGCGCGGCGAGTTCGTCTCCATCGTCGGCCCGTCCGGCTGCGGCAAGACAACGCTGCTGCGTACGCTGTCCGGCCTGCTCCGCCCGACCGGCGGGACGGTCACGCTGTCCGGGAACGTGATCACCGGCGTACCCAAGGGCCTCGCCATGGTCTTCCAGGACTACCGGGCGTCGCTGTTTCCCTGGCGACGCGTCGGCGCGAACGTGGAGTTCCCGCTGCTGGGCCGGGTGTCCAAGGCCGAGCGGCGGGCGCGCACCGTCGAGTCGCTGAAGGCCGTCGGTCTGGCCGACGCTGCCGACAAGTACGCCTGGCAGCTCTCCGGCGGCATGCAGCAGCGGGTGGCGATCGCCAGGGCGCTGGCCATGCGGCCGGAGCTCCTCCTGATGGACGAGCCGTTCGCCTCCGTCGACGCACAGACCCGCTCGGACCTCGAGGACCTCCTGCTCCGTGTCCGCGAGCAGTTCGACATGACGATCCTCTTCGTCACCCACGACGTAGACGAAAGCGTCTACCTCAGCACTCGGGTGCTGTCGCTCAGCAAGGCGCCGACCGTCAAGACGGCCGACGTCCCGGTCCCCCTCGCCTTCCCCCGGGACCAGATCAACACCCGAGAAGACCCGTCGTTCGTCGAGACCAGGAGCGAGGTGGCCCGGCTGATCCGGCAGGCGAGCCCCGGTGGGCTGGCCGCTGCGGCCAGCGTTCATTGAGCGACGCCTGCCCATCGCCACCGGCCCGGATCTCTGGACAGATGTCACGCCTCCACCGCGAGCGACGCAACCCCCAAGGAGAACACAGATGAACCTGCGTACCCATCGACGCCTCGGCGCGCTCGGGCTCGCGCTCGTGCTCGCCGGCGCCACCGCCGCGTGCGGCAGCGAAGCCACCCCGTCGGCGTCCGCCGGCGACAGCAGCAAGGTCACGCTCTCGATCCCGCCGGTCGGCGACTCGCTGCCGGTGTACGAGGCGATCAGCAAGGGCTACTTCGCCGACGAGGGTCTCGACGTCGAGCTCACCCCGGCCGCGAACGGCGCCACCACCATCAACGCCCTGGTCTCGGGCAGCACCGACCTCGCCCTCGTCTCCTATCCGTCGCTGATCACCGCCTACTCCTCGGACCTGCCGGTCACCATCGCCGCACCGGCGATCGCGGGGACCGACGAGTACGAGTCCGGTCTCTACGTGCTGGCCGACTCCGACATCCAGAAGCCCGCCGACATGGCCGGCAAGAAGATGGCCACACCGTCCCTGGGATCCGTGGGCGACATCTGGTTCCGCGGGGAGCTGGTGGAGGAGGGCCTCGACCCCGACAGCGTCACCTACATCGAGATCCCGCAGGCCAACATGGCTGCGGCGCTCGAGGCCGGGGACGTCGACGGCATCTTCCAGACCGAGCCCACCCTCAGCGCCACCGAGGCGGAGGTCGACATCCGGCCGATCGGGTTCCAGAACGGACCGCAGGGCCTCTTCGCGACGTCCGAGAAGCTGATGAAGGAGCGTCCCGAGGTGGTCGAGCGGTTCCGGGCCGCCCTGGCCAAGGCCGTCGCCGACATCGAGGCCGATCCGCGCGCGGTCGCCGAGGCGATGATGCCCGAGTACACCGAGATGACCCCGGAGGTCGCCGCCAAGATGCGACTTCCCGAGTACCAGGTCGACTACGACGCCGACGGCGTCCAGAAGGTCGTGGACCTGATGGTCGAGGTGGGCCTGCTCGAGAAGTCGTTCGACGCGAGCGAGCTCTACCAAGACGCCAGCTGAGCGCGACCGCCCGGCGCACCTGACCCCGAACGACCCAACCGCCACCAGCGCGGGCCGTACCGCCACCGGTACGGCCCGTCGGAGGAGATCAATGCCTGACCACACCCGCGATCACGTCGCCATCACCGGCGCCGGGGAGTCGCCCTACACCCGCCATCCTGCCGCCGGCACCACCACCGCCGGTGTGCTGGGGGACGCCGTCACCCGTGCCCTGCGCGATGCCGGCTTCGAACCCGGCGACGTCGACGGACTGGGAGTCGCCAGCTTCACGCTCGGCCCCGACCACGCGGTCGACCTCGCGTGGCGCCTGGGGCTCCACCTGCGCTGGCTCATGCAGGACACCAACGGCGGTGCCAGCGCCGGCGCCATGCTCCAGCACGCCGTGCGCGCCGTCGAGGCCGGCGACGCCTCGGTGATCGTCCTCGTCGCCGGTGACGCCATGGACAACGCGGCGCACGAACGGCTGGTCAAGGCGTACAACCAGGCGACCGTCGACCACCTGGCAGGTCTTCCGATGACCGGGCCGAACGCGCTCTTCGCCATGCTGACGCAGCGGCAGATGTCCGCGTGGCAGCTGGACCGCAAGGACTACGGCAACCTCGTGGTGGCCCAGCGCACCTGGGCCGGGCTCAACCCGGGTGCGGTCTACCGGGCGCCCATGACGCTGGACGACTATCTCGACGCACCGCAGGTCGCGACCCCGCTGGGCCGTTACGACTGCGTCCCGCCCGTCACCGGCGCCGACGCCATCGTGGTCACCTCGGCGGACCGGGCCACGGGGAGGCACGCACGTGTGCTCGCGGTCACCGCCGCCTACAACGGCGACGACCAGGTCGGCGACGGGATCCGGACCGCCGTCGCCGCCTGTGCCCCTGCTGCCTGGGAGCGCGCGGGCGTCGCGCCGACGGATGCGGAGGTGATCAGCGTGTACGACGACTACCCCGCGATGGTGCTCTCCCAGCTCGTCGACCTCGGGGTGACCGAGCCCGAGGCGATCCAGGCGGTCGTCGCAGAGCAGATCGCCACCCGGCGCCTTCCGGTCAACACCTCAGGCGGTCAGCTCTCCGCCGGTCAGGCCGGCGCCGGAGGCGGCATGCACGGGATGGTGGAGGTCGTGCAGCAGCTGCGCGGACGAGCCCCCGGCCGGCAGGTCGAGGCCCGGATCGGGGTCGTGACAGGCTACGGCATGGTGCTCTACCGGCACGGGTCCTGCGGGAACGTGGCCGTGCTGGAGGCGGCATGAGTATCCAGGCCCAGCGCTGCCGCGCGTGCGGCAGGAAGTGCTTCCCCCGCCGGATCCTGTGCCCGACCTGCGGGTGCGCCGAGTTCACCGACGCACCGATCGAGCGCGGCCGCGTCACGGCGTCCACGCGTACGAGCGACGGGACGACGCTGCTCACCGTCGAGTGCGGACCCGACCTGCACGTCGTCGCCCGCCTGCTCGGCGAGGCCGACGACCTCGAGCGGGAGCTGCCGCTCACCTCCTCGCTCCTCACCCCCGGTCCCGCGGCGTACGTCCCGGACCCCGCCGCCGCGGCCGACGATCCGGCCCACGATCCGGCCCGGCTGCCGCGAGAGACCCCGCTGAGCGAGTGCACCGTCCCCGGGATGCTGCTGGCGCGGGCGTCGCTGACCCCCGAGGCACCGCTGCTCGTGTGTGGTGACGTACGCCGCAGCGCGGCCGAGATGGTCGAGGCGGTGGCCCGTGGCGCGGGTGCGCTCGCCGAGCGCGGCGTCACGCCCGGCGAGCGGGTCGCCTTCCTCGCGTCCAACCGGGTGGAGCTGCTCGACCTGGTGCTCGGTGCCGCCTGGCTGGGCGCGGTCGCGGTCCCGATCAACACCGCTGCTCGCGGAAGCCAGCTGCACCACATCCTGGCCAACTCCGGCGCGCGTCTGCTGGTCGTCGAGGCCGACATCGAGCCCCACCTGGACGCCCTCCCAGACCTCCCCGATCTGCAGGCGAGGTGGATCCTCGGCGAGGAGACCGCCGAGATGGGCGTTCCGGTGCCGGCCGCAGCGGTCGCGCCCGGGGACCCGGCCGCGATCCTCTACACCTCCGGGACGACAGGCGTCTCCAAGGGTGTCGTGTGCCCCCACGCACAGTTCTGGTGGTGGGGCTGCAACGTCAGTGAGCAGATCGGGATCCGGTCCGACGACGTGCTCCACACGTGTCTCCCGCTGTTCCACACGAACGCCCTCAACGCGTTCAGCCAGGCGCTGGTCAGCGGGGCGACGTACGTCCTCGGGGGCCGCTTCTCGGCCTCCCGGTTCTGGTCGCAGATGGTCGACAGCGGCGCCACCGTCACCTACCTGCTCGGGGCGATGGTCGGCATCCTCGACAGCCGGCCGCCCTCGGAGCTCGACCGGGCCCATCGGGTGCGCAAGGCCCTGTCGCCGGCGACGCCCGGCCGTCTGCTGGCTCCGTTCCGCGAGCGGTTCGGCGTCACGCTGCTCGACGGCTACGGGGCGACCGAGACCAACGCGGTCATCGCCACCCGGCCCGGGGAGGAGCGTCCGGGCTACATGGGGAGGTTGCAGCCGGGATTCCGCATGCGGGTGGTAGACGCCGACGGCGCCGACGTACCGCCCGGGACCCCCGGCGAGCTGCTGCTGCGCAGCGACCAGCCGTTCGCCTTCGCCTCCGGCTACTTCGGCATGGCGGAGGCGACGACCGCGGCGTGGCAGGACCTGTGGTTCCACACCGGGGACCGCGTCGCCGTGGAGGCGGACGGGTCGATGCGCTTCGTGGACCGGATCAAGGACGTGATCCGTCGCCGCGGCGAGAACATCTCGTCGGTGGAGGTCGAGGACGTGCTCCGGGCCCATCCGGCCGTCGCCGACGTCGCCGTCTACGCCGTCGACTCCGAGCTCGGCGAGGACGAGGTCATGGCGGCGCTCGTCGCCACGGACGCGCAGAACCTGGACTTCGAGGAGCTCGTCGAGTTCTGCGGGCCACGCCTCGCCGCGTACGCCATCCCCAGATTCATGCTCCGGCTCGACGCTCTCCCGCTGACCGAGAACGGCAAGGTCCGCAAACCAGAGCTTCGCAGCCGTGGGACCGACGGCGCGTGGGATCGGCAACCGCCCCGCCCCCGCCCGACGGCTCCCGTCTCGGCACCAACGGAAGGAACAGCGCATGCGTGAGTACAGGAACTTCATCGGCGGTCGGTTCACCGACGGCGCCGAGGCGTTCGCCGACATCGACCCGGCCACCGGACAGCAGGTCGCCTGGGTGCACGAGGCCGATGCGGGCCTCGTCGACCAGGCCGTCCGGGCGGCCCGGGAGGCCCTGGACGGCCCCTGGGGGCGTACGTCGGTGCAGGAGCGCTGCACCCTGCTCCGACGCGTCGCCGACGAGATCGACCGCCGAGCCGACGACCTGCTGGCGGCCGAGGTCGCCGACACCGGCAAGCCGGAGGCCGGCGCACGGGCCCTCGACATCGCCCGCGCCGCCGCCAACTTCCGGGCCTTCGCCGACGTCATGGGCGCCGAAGGCGTGGAGTCCTACCTCCAGGACCTGGGTGAGGGCCGGCAGGCGCTGAACTACGCCGTCCGCAAGCCGCTGGGGGTGGTGGCCGCCATCGTTCCCTGGAACCTCCCGCTGCTGCTGCTGACGTGGAAGCTGGCGCCGGCCCTGGCCTGCGGCAACACGCTCGTGGTGAAACCGTCCGAGGAGACGCCCGGCTCGGCGACCGTGCTCGCCGAGGTGCTCACGGCCGCCGGCGTACCGGACGGGGTCTACAACGTCGTGCACGGCTTCGGGACTGGATCGGCCGGCGAGCACCTCACCAGCCACCCGGGTATCGACGGCGTCACCTTCACCGGCTCGACCACGACCGGCGCCGGCATCATGAAGGCCGTCGCACCCCGCATCCGACCGGTCTCCTTCGAGCTGGGCGGCAAGAACGCCGCGCTCGTCTTCGCCGACGCCGACCTGGACGCCACCATCGCGGGCCTGACCCGTTCGGTGTTCGCCAACACCGGCCAGGTCTGCCTGTGCACCGAGCGCGTCTACATCGAGCGCTCGGTCTTCGACGAGGTCACCGAGCGGCTCGTCGCGGCTGCCGAGGCTCTCCGCCTCGGGGCCCCGTCGGACCCCGCGACGACCACCGGTCCGGTCATCTCCCGAGCCCATCAGCAGAAGATCCTCGACTACGTCGACCTCGCCGAGCAGGCCGGCGCCAAGACCCTGACCGGTGGACGGGCCGCCGAACCGGGAGGCGCCCTCAACGGCGGGTTCTGGGTCGAGCCGACCCTGTGGACGGGTCTCACCAACAACGACCGACCGGTCCGTGAAGAGATCTTCGGGCCTGTCGCGGCGCTGATGCCGTTCGACACCGAGGACGAGGCGATCGATCTGGCGAACGACACCGACTACGGGCTCGCGGCGGCGGTCTGGACGACCGACCTCAGCCGCGCGCACCGGGTGGCGGGCCGGATGCAGACCGGGATCTCGTGGGTCAACACCTGGTTCCTGCGCGAGCTGCGGTCGCCCTTCGGTGGGATCGGCCTGTCCGGCATCGGTCGTGAAGGCGGGCGTCACTCGCTCGACTTCTACACCGAGACGACGAACGTGTGCGTGGCACTGTGAACGCGGCAGCAGGACGTGACGGGACGACGCCCGTCGACGTGGTCTCCCAGGTCGCCCGGCTCCTCGACACCGCCCAGCAGAACGCCATCCCGGTGGGCACGGAGACGCCGTGGCCGCAGCTCGGCCTCGACGAGGCGTACGCGAGCCAGTCGGCGCTGATCGCTCGCCGCCACGAGCGCGGCGAGCACGGGGTCGGGCTCAAGCTCGGGTTCACCAGCGAGGCCAAGATGCGCCAGATGGGGGTCGACGAGGTCATCGTCGGCCAGCTGACCGACGGGATGCAGGTCCCGGACGGGGGCACGATCGACCTGGCGAGCCTCATCCACCCGCGGGTCGAGCCCGAGGTGGCGTTCCTGATCGGCACCGACATCGACCTCGCCGATCCGGACGTCGACCTGGCGGCGGCGATCACCGGCGTGGCCGCAGGGCTCGAGATCATCGACTCCCGCTACGACGGGTTCAGGTTCGACCTGCCGCGCGTGGTCGCCGACAACACCTCAGCCGCGATGTTCGTCCTGGGGCCGTGGCACTCCCCCGACGAGGTGGACCTGGACGACGTCCCGGTCACCCTGCGCTCCGGGGACGAGGTCATCGCCGAAGGCACGACCGCGGCCATCCTCGGCCACCCCCTGCGTACGCTGCCACGCCTGGTCGCCCTCGGGGGCCGCCTGGGCCTGCGGCTGCCCGCCGGCTCCGTCGTCCTCGCCGGCGCCGCGACCGAGGCCGTAGCCCTTCCGCCCGGACCGGTCAGCGCGGAGGTCGCCGGGCTCGGCACGGTCCGCGCCGTCGGCGTCCCGGACCGCGCCCGTCCGCTCGGCGAGGACGGTGGCCGATGAGCGACGCGTTCCTGGTCGAGACCAAGGCGCGGCCCCGCGGACGCTTCCCGCACGCCCGCCGGGCCGGCGACCTGCTCTTCGTCTCCGGCACCAGCAGCCGCCGGCCCGACAACACCTTCGTCGGTGTCGAGGTCGACGAGCTCGGGACCACCCGGCTCGACATCCGCGCCCAGACCGCCGCGGTGATCGAGAACATCCGCGACATCCTGCGAGCCGCCGGCGGCGATCTCGACGACCTGGTCCAGGTGACGTCCTACCTGGTCAACATGAACGACTTCGGCGGCTACAACGACGTCTACGGCTCCTACTTCGACGAGTCCGGGCCGACCCGGACCACTGTCGCCGTCCATCAGCTGCCCCACCCGCACCTGCTCATCGAGATCCAGGCCGTGGCACACCTTCCCGCCACCACCCCTCAGGAGGAAACGAAATGACCCAGCCGACCACCACCAGCGTCCCCCCGGTCCTCGACTTCATGACGTGGATCAGCGACAACGAGCAAGACCTGAAGCCGCCGGTCAACAACAAGGCGATCTTCACCGGCGACGACTTCATCGTCCAGGTCGTCGGCGGACCGAACCAGCGGACCGACTTCCACGTCGACCCCTACGAGGAGTGGTTCCACCAGATCAAGGGCTCCATGCACGTCGACGTCATGACCGAGGAGGGCAAGGTCACCGTCGAGATCAAGGAGGGCGAGACCTGGCTGCTGCCCGGCAACCTCCCGCACTCTCCCCAGCGTCCCGAGGCCGGGTCGATCGGCGTGGTCATCGAGCGGATCCGTGAGGAGGGAACGCTGGAGAAGTTCCAGTGGTACTGCCTCGAGTGCTCGGCGCTCGTGCACGAGGTCGAGCTCCAGGTGCGCGACATCGTCGCCGACCTTCCCCCTGTGTTCACCGCGTTCTACGAGGACGAGGCCGCCCGCACATGCGGCCGGTGCCAGGCCCTCCACCCCGGAAAGGGCTGAGGCGCGTGACCTCGGCCATCGACGTACACACGCACTCCGTACCCCACGGATGGCCGCAGCTTCCCGGACCGGAGCCTCGGCTGTGGCTCGACGTCACCAGCGAGCGCGAGGCGGTCATGATGATCGGCTCGCGCGAGTTCCGGCGGATCAGCTCCTCGGCCTGGGCGGCCGACGTCCGTCTCGCCGCCATGGACGCCGACGACGTGGAGATGCAGGTCGTCTCACCGACACCGGTGTTCTTCAGCTACGACGCCGCACCGTCCGACGCGGCCGCGATCGCCCGCATCTTCAACGATCTCGCGCTCGAGACCACCGCCGAGTCGTCGCGATTGCTCCCGTTCTGCCAGGTGCCGCTGCAGGACACCGACCTCGCCTGCGCCGAGCTGGAGCGCTCCCTGGCGAACGGCCACGTCGGTGTGGAGATCGGCAACCACGTCGGCGACCGTGACCTCGACGACGCCGGCGTCGTGACCTTCCTCCAGCACTGCGCGAGCCTCGGCGTGCCCGTCTTCGTGCACCCCTGGGACCTGCCCAGCTCACCACGCCTCGACCGGTGGATGGCGCAGTGGCTGACCGGGATGCCCGCGGAGACGCACCTCTCGATCCTGGCGATGGTGCTGGGCGGGGTCTTCGACCGGGTGTCGAGCGACCTGCGGATCTGCTTCGCGCACGGCGGCGGGTCCTTCCCCTACTGGCTGGGCCGGATGGACAACGCCTGGCGCCAGCGGCACGACGTCATCGGCACCTCCGAGCACCCGCCCTCGCACTACCGCGACCGGTTCTCCGTCGACACGGTGGTCTTCGAGGAGGCGCCGCTGCGTCTGCTGGTCGACACCCTGGGCGCCAGCCAGGTGATGGTGGGTAGCGACTACCCCTACCCGCTGGGGGAACGTCCGGTCGGCGCGGTCGTGCGGAGGGCGAGCTTCCTCAGCGACGGCGACCGCGAGCTCCTGCTGCGCGGGAACGCGACCACCTGGCTGGGCGCCGACCGGATGGCCACGGCGTCGTGACCGAGAAGCCACTACCGACGCAGATGCGGGCCGTGGTCGCGAGCCGGCCGGGCGGGCCGGCGGTGCTCTCTGTGACCCGGCGCGCCGTCCCGCAGCCAGGAGACGGCGAGGCGCTGGTCCGCGTCGCCGCCGCCGGGGTCAACCGCGCCGATCTGATGCAGCGGGCCGGGACGTACCCCGCGGCGGCGGCTGACCCGATCCTCGGCCTGGAGGTCTCCGGCGTGGTGGTCGCCACCGGCACCGGTGTCTCGGACGACCTGGTCGGCCGTGAGGTGTGTGCGCTGCTCCCGGGCGGCGGGTACGCCGAGTACGTCGCCGTGCGGGCTGCCCACCTCGCGCCGGTGCCGGCCGGGGTCTCCCTCCGGGACGCCGGCGGCCTGATGGAGGCGGCCGCGACCGTGTGGTCCAACCTCTACCTGCCGGGCCCGCCCGAGCCCGGCTCCTGGATGCTCGTGCACGGCGGTGCCAGCGGCATCGGCTCGCTCGCCGTCCAGCTCGCCGTCGCGCACGGCGTGCGGGTGGCGACCACGGTCGGCTCCCCCGAGAAGGGCCTGTTCGTCGAGAAGCTGGGCGCGGAGCTGGTGATCGACCATCGCCGCCAGGACTTCGCCGATGAGCTGCTCGACCGAGATATCCGCCCGGCGACCGTCCTCGACATCGTCGGTGCGGACTACCTGGAGCGGAACCTGCAGGTGCTCGGGCGAGGCGGACGTCTGGTGATCATCGGGCACCAGAGCGGCTCGTCGGCCCAGATCGACCTCACCCGCCTGCTCCTGGGCAACCTGACGGTGAGCGGCAGCGGTCTGCGGATGCGCCCCGACCACGAGAAGGACCGGATCATCGACGATCTCGTCCGGAACGCCTGGCCGCTCTACGAACGCGGCGCCGTCGTCCCCACCACGCACGCAGCGTTCCCGTTCGAGCAGGCTGCCGAGGCGCATCTCCTGCTCGAGCGATCCCACCACCGCGGCAAGGTCCTGCTCCTCGCGGACCCGGACCTGTCCCCGACACCCGATAGGCAGACATGAACACCTCTCCTACCCGGATCCTCTACCAGAGCTTCACCGACCCGGCGGTGCACCAGCCCTACCTGAAGCGGCTGGAGGCCTATCTCACCGAGATCGCGGCGCCGGGGGTCACCTACGAGGTCAGGGGAATCAGCCCGGCCGACACCCAGCTGGGCAGACTCAGCGAGCTGCGCTGCGGTGTCCAGTCGATCGACGGCATCGTCGAGGCGGCGGCGGAGGGCTTCGACGCGGTCCTCGTCGGCCACTTCCAGGATGCGTGCCTCTACGAGGCGCGGACCGCGGTGGACATTCCCGTCATCGGGCACGGGGAGGCGAGCATGCTCCAGGCGTGCATGCTCGGTGGCCGCATCGGCCTGGTGACCCTCGACCCGGTCTATCTCCCGTGGCACCGCGAGCAGATCGCACGCTACGGCCTGGAGTCTCGGGTGGTCGACGTCCGCGCGTTCCGGCTGACTCCGGACCAGGCGGTCGCCGCGTACGACGACGAGCGGGCCTACCAGTCGATCAAGGACACCTTCATCTCCCAGGCCAGCGCCATGGTTCAGGAGAGCCAGGTCGACGTGGTGATGTCGGCCGGAGGCCTGTTCGCCCTCCTCAGCGCCGAGGACCACGTCGAGGTGCCGGGTGCCCTGGTGGTGAACCCGACGCTCCTCGCGGTGCGCCAGGCCGAGGCGTCGGTCGCGATCGCCCGCGCCGCCGGAACCCCGGTTTCTCGCGGAGGCACCTTCGCGCGAGCAACCCAGCAAGCAGTAGACGAGCTTCTCGCTCTCGTGAAAGGGAATCGATGATGACGACACTCAGCTACACCGCCGACGCCGTGGCCACCGGTGACGGCCGCAACGGACACGTCCGCTCCAGCGACGCCCTCGTCGACCTGGATCTCGGCATCCCCGAGGACCTGGGTGGCGCGGGCGGGGAGGTCAGCAACCCCGAGCAGCTGTTCGCCGCCGGCTACGCGGCGTGCTTCCTCTCGGCCCTGAACTCGGTCGCCCGCGCGCGACGCGTCAAGCTCCGCGACGCACAGGTGCAGGCGAAGGTGACGATCAGTGGGGGCGGCGCCGGTTTCGATCTGGCGGTCGAGCTGGTCGCCCTCATGCCCGACGTCCCGGTGGAGACCGGCGAGGCGCTGCTCGAGGCGGCACATCGCAAGTGCCCCTACTCGAGGGCTGTCAACGGGAACATCCCGGTGACGCTGTCGCTGGCCCAGAAGCCCTGACGACGGGCACCTTGATCGACGCCCCGACGATGTGGCGGGACGGGGCTGCCCTGTCATCCTGTGGCCGGGCAGCCCCGAGGACCTCAGGCCCTCACCTCGTAGACCAGGTTGAACGGCGTCTCCGCGACGGTCCGGAAGGAGCTGAAGCCACCCTCGGTGGTCACCTCTCGGATCCGCGCGGGTCCCGCCTGGGTGCCCAGTGCCGCGGCGCCCTCCTGTGAGTAGGAGCCCGGTGTGCAGAGCAGCGTCGAGAAGCCGTAGTAGGCCCGCCCGACCGGGTTGAAGTTGTCCTCGACGCGGTCGCCCGCCCTCGGCTCGACGATCATCCAGGTGCCGTCGTCAGCGAGGGCGGCACGGACCTGACGGGCGGCGCCCACCGGGTCGCCCATGTCGTGGAGGCAGTCGAACATCGTGACCAGGTCGTAGCCCTCGCCGCCGAACGACTGGGCCGTGGCCGTCTCGAACCGCACCCGGTCGGCGACGCCGGCGTCGGCGGCGCGCCTGCGGGCCATCTCGACGGAGGGGCCGTGGGCGTCGTACCCGACGAAGGTCGAGCGCGGGTAGGCCTGGGCCATCAGGATCGTCGAGGCCCCGTGGCCGCAGCCGACGTCGGCGACGGACGCACCCGCCTCCAGCTTCGGCACCACGCCCTCGAGCGCGGGCAGCCACGCCGGGATGAGGTTGGCGTTGTAGCCGGGGCGGAAGAACCGCTCGCAGCCGTTGTGTACGTCGCTGTCGTGGTCTCCCCAGCCGACGCCTGTCCCCATCCGAGCGGCCTCGATGATGTGCGCGGTGTCGTGCACGGTGCCGAGGGCGATCTGGAAGAACCCCGGCAGGAACGCCGGGCTGTCCTCCACGGTCAGCGCCACCGCCTGCTCCGCGGGGAGCGTGAACCGGTCGGTCTCGGCGTCGTAGGTCAGGTAGTCGCCGGCAGCCTGCGCCCGCAGCCACTCGCGGGCATAGGGCTCGACGGTGCCGGTACGCCGCGCCAGCTCCTCGGCCGTCGACGGTCCGTGGGCGGCGAGGTCGCGGTAGTAGCCCAGCTTGTCGCCCATGACGACCAGAGCGGCGTTGAGCGTGGCACCCACCTCGTCGACGGCCCTGAAGACGAATGCCATCAGCTTGTCGGTGTCGATGTCGGTGACGGTCATTGATTTCCCCCTCTCGTGTGCCCGAGAATGTCCGGTCGGTCGACCGGATCACCTCGACGCTAGCTCCGCCGCCAGCGGCCGGATAGTTCACGATCTGAAGCGCGGATGCCGCCTCGGCCTTGCCCGTCCGATCAACTCATGTTTAGGTAAGCCTTACCTAAACATGGAGGTGTCATGGACTCGACCGCCAGCATCGCCCGCAGCATCCTGTCCTGCCCTCGCGGCGGAAGCGTGGTCATCGACGGGATCCCCTACTCGATGGAGGAGCTCGAGATGCAGGGCTTCGCCGACGACGGCGGGCGGCCGACCTTCCTGTGCCCACCCGAGCGGCGGATGGCGTACGCCGGCCGGCGCGGCAGCCATGTCGTCCTGGTCCTGCAGGGCACTCTCGGCGCCGGCGAGGCGATCCGGCTCACCGGCACGCTCAGGTGGCTGCGTACCGACGCCTGCACCTGTTGCGAGACAGAGTGGGAGGAGGTCGTCATGGACGTGTCCGGCGTCATGCTGGTCCGCCCCGACGGAGCTGCGCTACCGATCCCGCTCGACACCTTCACCGATCACAGTCTCGACCTGAACGACGGCGTGCTCCACCGCAACCAGGATCACCTCAACAACCATCACCCCGACGAGCTTCGCGCGGCGGTCGCGACCCGCACCTACCTCCCGGTCGACAGCATCCTGGCCGCCCAGATCACCGGCCTCGACGCCGATGGATTCGAATTCCAGTGGGTCGACGAGCGCGGGGCGCACAGCGCACGCACCACCTTCGACCGACCCGCGCGGACCCCTGACGATCTGGTCGCCGGCGTGCGCAAGGCATTGGCTGCCGAGATCTGCTGAGCGAGACACGCCACCGGAACCGTTTTCCGGGACACAAATCCCATGTACCTTGATGATGTATCAACATCGCGCAAGGAGGCTCGGATGGTTGTGCAGACACTTCGCTCGATCGGTGGCTACGTGGGCGCCGTGGCCGGCAC
Source organism: Nocardioides sp. CCNWLW239 (assembly GCF_037137035.1). Classification (NCBI taxonomy): domain Bacteria; kingdom Bacillati; phylum Actinomycetota; class Actinomycetes; order Propionibacteriales; family Nocardioidaceae; genus Nocardioides; species Nocardioides sp. CCNWLW239. The sequence goes on from NZ_JBBBNW010000007.1 coordinate 167,137, forward strand.
TCCGGCCCGCGTGATCGCTCCTCGCTCGCACCCCCGCCGGGAGTACGACGAGACGCTGCGTACGTTGTCGGAGGCCTCCGTCGAGAAATACTTCAACGCATTCAAGGACGTCGACTGGGACGCCCCGGAGATGGCCGTCGACGAGGACGACGAGCGCTGGATCCTGCCTCCGCTCGACCTGCTCGGCGCCCACCCCTGGTATCAGTCGCTGCCCAAGGCGCGGCAGATCGAGGTCGGCCGCCACCGCCTCACCGCGATGGTGAAGACCGGCTCCCAGTTCGAGCAGCTGCTGCTCCTGGGCGGCACCCAGTTCCTGATGGGCGTCGACAACGGCGACCCCGAGTTCCGCTACTTCATGCACGAGCTCACCGAAGAGACCCACCACATCCAGATGTTCCAGGAGTTCACCAACCGGGTGTGCCCCGACGTCGCCGGAGCGCCGGAGTGGCTGATGCGGGCCATCCCGCTCGTGGGACATCTCGGCGGGCTCTACCCGGCACTCTTCTTCGCCATCATTCTCGCCGGCGAGGAGCCGATCGACCACGTGCAGAAGGAGGTCATGCGCTCCGGCGGGACCCACCCGCTCCTGGACCGGATCATGGCCATCCACATCGCCGAGGAGGCCCGCCACATCGGGTTCGCCCACGCCTGGCTCGAGGAGCACGCCCCCTCGCTCAACCCGGTCTCCCGGATCGCTCTCGGCATCCTCACGCCGCTGGCGATGCGGCTCGGCGCCGACGCCATCATCATCCCCTCCCGCGCCGACCGGGAGCTCATGGGCATGCCGGACTCGGTGGTCCGCGAGGTGTGGGGCGAAGGTGCCGAGGCCGCGGCCTTCCGCAGGCATCTCTTCGCCGACGTGCGGATGCTCTTCGACAACCTGGGACTGCGCACGCCGCTGACCGGCTGGGCCTGGCGGGCGCTCGGCGTCGATGGGCGGCCGGCGCGTTTCCGCGCCGCGCCGCCCAGCGCCGCGGCCTGAGACCTGAGCCCTAGCCGGGGACCGGCAGCGAGCGGCTGATGATCTCCTTCATGATCTCGGTCGTGCCGGCGTAGATCTGCTGGACGCGCAGGTCGGTGAAGGCGCGGGCGATGGGGTACTCCTCCATGTAGCCGTAGCCGCCGTGCATCTGCACGCACTTGTCGACGACCTGCATGGCGCGCTCGGAGCACCAGTACTTCGCCATCGCGACCGTCGGGATGTCGAGCTCGCCCTTGATGTGCAGCTCGATGCACTCGTCGATGAAGGAGCGTGCCACGCGGGCCTCGGTGGCGACCTCGGCCATCGTGAACTTGGTGTTCTGGAAGCCGAAGACGGGACGCCCGAAGGCGGTGCGGGTGTGGACGTAGGAGATCGTCTCCTCGTAGGCGAACTCCATCGCCGCCACACAGCCGAGCGCGACGATCAGGCGCTCCTGGGGCAGCTGCAGCATGAGCTGGACGAAGCCCTCGCCCTCCGTGGTGCCGAGCAGGTTGGCCGCAGGGATGCGTACGTCGTCGAAGAAGAGCTCGCAGGTGTCCTGGCCCTTCATCCCGATCTTGTTCAGCACCCGCCCGCGCCGGAAGCCGGGGGTGTCGGTGGGGACGATCACCAGGGAGATCCCGGCACCCTTCTCCTCCGGGTCGGTCTTCACGGCGACGAGCACCATGTCGGCCTGGTTGCCGTTGGTGATGAACGTCTTGGCGCCGTTGACGACATAGTCGTCACCGTCGCGGATCGCCTTCGTCTTGATCGACTGCAGGTCCGAGCCGGTGCCCGGCTCGGTCATCGCGACGGCGGCGACGACCTCGCCGCTGGCCATCTTGGGCAGCCACTCCTGCTTCTGCTCCTCGGTGCCGTACGCCACCAGGTAGTGCGCCACGATCCCGCTGTGCAGCGGTGCGCCCCACGAGGAGTCTCCGATGCGGGCCTGCTCCTCGATGAGCACGGCCTCGTGGGCGAACGTGCCGCCGCCACCGCCGTACTCCTCGGGCACGGAGAGGCAGAGCAGGCCGAGCTCGCCGGCCCGGTTCCACAGATCGCGGTCGACCTGCTTGTTGGCGATGAAGGACTCGATGTTGGGCTTGATCTCCTTCTCGCAGAAGGTGCGGGCGAGGTCGCGCAGGTCCTCGAGGTCCTGGTCCATCCAGGGAGAGCGGCGGTTCACGGGCGTTCCTTCCGGTCGCGCACCCCACGGTATGTGGGACACGATGTACTGGATACAGGTTGTATCACCGTACCGGAACTGGATACAAGGTGTATCAGCGCTACGGTGAACGCGTGGTGGACGTTGCGAAGTGGGTCGACTCGACAGTGCGGCGCCGCTCGGCGAAAGAGGCGCTCGCGGAGGACTCACGGCGTTCACGCGTGGTGCTCGCCGCCGTCGAGGCGATCGAGCAGGACGGCCCCACCGTCGGGATGGCACAGATCGCCGAGCGGGCCGGCCTGCCGCGACCCAACGTCTACCGGCACTTCGCCGGCAAGGATCAGCTCGACGCCGAGGTGACGAGATTCGCCGCCAACGAGCTGCTGCGCCGCGTACGCCCCAAGCTGGCGCGCACCGGAACGCCCCGCGAGGTGATCGGCGGCGTCATCGGGGCGTGCGTCGACTGGGCGGCCGAGCACCCCAACCTCTACCGCTTCGTCGCGGCCCAGCAGCAGACCAAGGCGCTGCACCGCGCTCGGATGGGACGCACCCGGTTCCTCAACGAGCTCGTCGAGGCGATGCGCGGCTACCTGAGCGAGTCCGAGCTCAGCGGCGAGCCGCCCGACGGCGTCCTCGCCGGGCTGATGGGGATGGTCGACGCCAGCATCATCTGGTGGCTCGACCACCACGACGAGACCCGTGACGAGGTGGTGGCGCGGCTCACCCGCCAGGTCGCGGGCGTGCTCTTCGACCTGCTCGCTCAGCTCGGGCTGGAGATTCCCGAGGACATGGTCTTCACGCCGCGGGCATGATGGGGGCACCTTCACCAGACGCAGCAACGAGGAGCAGCGATGCCGAACACCGACAACAGGTCCGCGAACATCGGCGTGGTGGGCCTGGCCGTGATGGGCTCCAACCTGGCCCGCAACCTCGCCTCCCGCGAGGGCAACACGGTGGCGGTCTACAACCGCACCTACGCCCGCACCGAGGAGCTCGTCACCCAGCATCCCGAGGCCGGTTTCATCGCCGCCGAGACGATCGACGACTTCGTGGCGACGCTGGCCACGCCGCGCACGGCGATCATCATGGTGCAGGCCGGCAAGGGCACCGACGCGGTGATCGAGCAGCTGGCCGAGCGGTTCGAGCCGGGCGACATCATCGTCGACGGCGGCAACGCCAACTTCAACGACACCATCCGCCGCGAGCGTGAGCTGCGCGAGCGGGGCCTGAACTTCGTCGGCGCCGGCATCTCCGGCGGCGAGGAGGGCGCGCTCAACGGCCCCTCGATCATGCCTGGCGGCTCGGCCGAGGCCTGGGAGACCCTGGGTCCGATCCTGAAGTCGATCGCCGCGGTCGCCGAAGGCGAGCCGTGCGTGACCCACATCGGCACCGATGGCGCCGGCCACTTCGTGAAGATGGTCCACAACGGCATCGAGTACGCCGACATGCAGCTCATCGCGGAGGCCTACGACCTCCTCCGGCGGGTCGCCGGCCTCTCGGTCGAGCAGCTCGTCGACGTGTTCAAGGACTGGAACACCGGCGATCTGGAGTCCTACCTGATCGAGATCACCGCCGAGGTGCTCGCCCAGACCGACGCCGAGACCGGGACGCCGCTGGTCGACGTCATCCTCGACCAGGCCGGCTCGAAGGGCACCGGCGTCTGGACGGTGCAGAACGCCCTCGGTCTCGGCATCCCGGTCTCCGGCATCGGCGAGGCCGTCTTCGCCCGGGCGGTCTCCTCCAAGCCGGCGCAGCGCGACGCGGTGCGGGCCTCGGTGACCAGCCGCCCGAAGCCGGCGCGGGTCCCCGACACGTTCGTCGAGGACGTACGCGCCGCCCTCTACGCCTCCAAGGTCGTCGCCTACGCGCAGGGGTTCGACCTCATCGTGGCCGGCGCCAAGGAGTACGGCTGGGACATCGACCTGGGCGCGCTCGCCAAGATCTGGCGGGCCGGCTGCATCATCCGCGCGCGCTTCCTCAACCGGATCGTGGACGCCTACGCCACCACGCCCGACCTGGAGACGCTGCTCGTCGACCCCTACTTCGCCGACGCCGTCGCCTCCGGCGAGGACGCGTGGCGGCGGGTCGTCGGCATCGCGGCCGCCTCCGGCGTACCGGCTCCCGGGTTCTCCTCGGCGCTCGCCTACTTCGACTCGCTCGCCGCAGACCGCCTGCCCGCTGCCCTCATCCAGGGCCAGCGCGACTTCTTCGGCGCGCACACCTACCAGCGCGTCGACAAGGACGGCACCTTCCACACGCTGTGGTCCGACGACCGCTCGGAGATCGCCACGACGCCTTCGACGCACTAGGGGCCCTGGCGGGGATACCGAACTTGGGGCTGTCGGGGTAGCTGGCGGCAGTCCTAGTTTGGAGCATGGGCTTCGACGTCACCGCAGAGAGGTACGCCCGCTTCATGGGGCGCTACGCCGAACCCCTCGCACCCCACTTCGCCGACTTCGCGCGGGTCAGCATGGGCCAGCGGGTCCTCGACGTCGGCTGCGGGCCCGGCACGCTCACCCGGGTCCTGGTGACCCTGACCGAGGCCCATCTGGTGGCCGCCGTCGACCCCTCGCCACCGTTCATCGAGTCGGTCGCACGACAGCTGGCGCGGGTCGACGTGCACACCGGCGTCGCCGAGGCGCTCCCCTTCGACGACGGTTGGTTCGACGCCACGCTGGCCCAGCTGGTCGTGCACTTCATGACCGACCCGGAGGCAGGGATCGACGAGATGATCCGGGTCACCCGGCCGGGCGGCACGGTCGCCGCGTGCGTCTGGGACGGGGACACCGGTGCCGTCGCTCCGTTCTGGGCGTGCGTGCACGAGATCGACCCGGAGGCCGAGGACGAGGCGCTTCTCGCCGGGTCCCGGATGGGTGATCTCGAGAAGCTCTTCAAGAAGGCCGGGCTCCGCAAGGTGGAGCCCAGCGGCCTGGTCGTCCGCGTCACCCACCCGACGTTCGAGGACTGGTGGGACCCCTACACCTACGGCGTCGGGCCGGCCGGTGACTACGTGCAATCCCTCGACGACGACGGTCGCACCGCGCTCGAAGAGGTCGCCCGACGCCGCTTCGGCGCGGGACCGTTCACCGTGACGGCGACAGCCTGGGCGGCCCGCGGCACCGTCGCCTAGCGACGCCGCGCAGCGCCTGCGTCGGCCGGCGCGGCAATTTGCATCGTCCTCCTATCCTCCTTATGGTTGTAAAAGTCAACCAATCAGAGGGGCGATGATGCTGGAGCAGGCGACCTACCGCGACCTGATGCATCGACTCAGCGAGATCGGGGCCGTCAAGAAGGGCCTCGCCCGCAACCTCCCGCCGGACCTACCGGCCGGCTCCGCGGGGGTGCTGGGCCTCCTCAGCCAGCACGGCGAGATGACGATCAGCGAGCTCACCGAACTGCTCGCCGTCGACATCTCGGTGACCAGCCGGCACGTCTCCTACCTCGCCGACCAGGGCTGGCTCGAGCGCTCGCCCAACCCGGCGGACGGGCGTTCACGCCTGCTGCGTCTCACCACCTCCGGACAGGACCTGCTGGGCGGGTTCTCCGACGACATCACCGAGCTGCTCTCCGAGCGGCTCAGCGACTGGAGCGACGACGAGGTCCATGAGCTGATCCGGCTCATGGCCAAGCTGCACGACAGCCTCGCCTGCCCGGCGCACACGCTCATCCACGTACGCAGCTGAGGCTCTGCCCCGGCAGCACTGTGCTCACTTCAGAAGGGAAGTCCATGGCAACGACGACAGCCCAACGGACTCACGCAGGTCCACCGGGAGGCTCGTCCGACGGGTCGTCCAAGACCCTGCACGGCCAGATGTCTCACCGCGAGATCATGGAGGCGCTCTCGGGTCTTCTGCTCGGCATGTTCGTGGCGATGATCTCCTCCACGATCGTCTCCAACGCCCTGCCGGAGATCATCGCCGACATCGGCGGCGGGCAGTCGGCCTACACCTGGGTGGTCACGGCCTCCCTGCTCACCATGACGGCCACCACGCCGCTGTGGGGCAAGATGGCCGACCTGTTCAGCAAGAAGCTGCTCATGCAGATCGCGCTGGTGCTCTTCGTAGCCGCCTCGGCCGTCGCCGGCCTGGCCCAGAACCCCGGCGAGCTCATCGCCGCGCGAGCCATCCAGGGCATCGGCATGGGCGGCCTGACGGCGCTCGCCCAGATCATCATGGCGGCGATGATCTCGCCGCGTGAGCGAGGCCGCTACTCCGGCTACCTCGGCGCCGTCTTCGCGGTCGCCACCGTCGGAGGCCCGCTCATCGGCGGAGTCATCACCGACGCCGACTCGCTCGGCTGGCGCTGGTGCTTCTACGTCGGCATCCCGTTCGCGGTGATCGCCTTCATCGTGCTGCAGAAGACGCTGCACCTCCCCGTCGTCAAGCGCGACGACGTCAAGGTCGACTGGGCCGGCGCGTTCTTCATGGCGGCCGGCGTCTCGCTGCTGCTGATCTGGGTCACCTTCGCCGGGGACAAGTACGACTGGGCCTCGTGGGAGACCGCGGCCATGGTCGGCGGCTCCGTGCTGCTCCTGCTGATCTTCGTCGTCGTCGAGTCTCGGGCCAAGGAGCCGATCGTCCCGCTGCGGCTCTTCGCCAACCGCACGATCACGCTCTCCTCGCTCGCCTCGCTATTCGTGGGTGTGGCGATGTTCGCCGGCACCATCTTCTTCAGCCAGTACTTCCAGCTCGCCCGCGACAAGTCGCCGACGATGGCCGGCGTGATGACGATCCCGATGATCGCTGGACTGTTCCTCTCCTCGACCATCTCCGGCCAGATCATCACCCGCACCGGTCGCTGGAAGGCCTGGCTCGTGGCCGGCGCCGTCCTCATCGTCGGCGGGCTGGGCCTGCTCAGCACGATCCGCTACGACACCGAGTACTGGCACGTCGCCGTCTTCATGGCCGTCCTCGGCCTGGGTGTCGGGATGACGATGCAGAACCTGGTCCTCTCCACGCAGAACCAAGTGGCGCCCGCCGACCTCGGCGCGGCCAGCTCGATGGTGACCTTCTTCCGCAGCCTCGGTGGCGCGATGGGCGTCTCCGCGCTCGGTGCCCTGATGGCCCACCGGGTCACCGACTACGTCCAGGACGGCCTCGCCGACCTCGGTCCGAAGTACGCAGCGCTCGCCCAGGGCACCTCCGGCGAGATCCCGGACATGGACAAGGTCCCGGAGCCGCTGCGTACCGTCCTGGAGAGTGCCTACGGGCACGGCATCGCCGACATCTTCTTCGTCGCCGCCTGCGTGGCCGTCGTGGCGCTGATCTTCGTGGTGTTCATCAAGGAGGTGCCGCTGAAGACCAAGGGCGGGCTCGCCCAGGCAGCCGAGGAGGACTCGGCCGCGGCGGTCGCCGAGGCCATCGCCGGGGTCCCCGAGCAGCACCCGGACGCGGTCGCACCCGTCTCCGGCGGCACCCCGTTGCGCGGGTTCGTCCGCGGCTCCGGGAGCGTCCCGGTCCCCCACGCCGCAGTCACGCTGATCTCGCTGTCCGGACGCCAGCTCGGCCGCTCGGTCGCCCACGCCGACGGCTCCTACGCAGTCGACGCCCCGGGCTCCGGAACCTATGTCCTGATCGCCTCCGCCGACGGCTTCCAGCCGCAGGCCTCCACCGTGGTCGTGGGCGAGGAGCCCGTGGCGTACGACCTCTTGCTCAGCGGCACCACCGGCCTCAAGGGCATCGTGCGTGCCGGCGAGGACGGTGCGCCGATCCACGGCGCGATGGTGATCGTGACCGACGTACGCGGCGACCTGCTCTCCACCGCGACGACCGTCGCCGACGGCACGTTCTTCGTCGACGAGCTGGTCCCGGGGCCGGCCACGGTCGCGGTCAACGCCGAGGGCTACCGACCGCACGCGGTGCCCATCGAGATCGGTGCCACCGGGGTCACCCGGATCGAGGTCGAGATGATCACCGGCGCTCGCCTGACCGGCGTCGTCAAGGCTGCCTTCGGGCCGCTGGCCGATGCCCGGGTGACGCTGGTCGACGCGGCCGGCAACGTGGCCGGGACCGCGACGACGGGTGCAGACGGGGCGTACGCCTTCGCCGATCTCGACGGTGGCGACTACACGGTCCTGGCGACCAGCTATCCGCCGGTCGCGAGCGCCGTGAGCCTCTCCGGCCACGGTGTGGACGGCCACGAGATCGTCCTCTCCCACCCCGAGGACTGATCCACGATGGCACTGACCGCCCAGATCCGCACCCGCGACGGTTGGGCCGTGGCACACGCGGTCCTCACCCTCACCGACACGGCCGGCGGTCAGGTGCTGCGCGCCGAGGCCGACGAGGACGGTGCCGTCAGCGACGACACCGTCCTCGCCCCCGGGCCGTACGTCGCGATCGTCAGCGCGATCGGCTGGACCCCGGTGGCGGCGACCGCCATCGTCACCGCGTCCGGAACGGCCTCGCTCGGCACCGTGACCCTGACCCGGCAGGGCGACACCTCGCTGCCGGCCCCGGGCCCGTGGACCATCGACCCCGCCCACTCCACCGTCGGCGCGGTCGCCCAGCACCTCGGCATCTCCAGCGTGCGCGGCCGGTTCACCGAGTTCTCCGGTCTCGTCGAGATCGCTCCCGACCACCTGGAGAAGTCGCGCGTCGAGACGGTCATCCGGGCCGCCTCGATCGACACCGGCAACCGGATGCGCGACGACCACCTGCGCAGCGGCGACTTCCTCGACGTCGAGGCGTACCCCGAGATCGTCTACCGCTCCACCGGCCTCACCCCGGCCGGACCGGACCGCTGGACCGTCCACGGCGAGCTCTCGATGCACGGGCAGACCCGCTCCGTCGATCTCGACGTCGCCTATCTCGGCACCGGGCCCGACGCGTGGGGTGGCACCCGAGCCGCCTTCCGCGCAACCGCTCAGCTGCGCCGCGACGACTTCGCGATGAGCTACAACCAGGCCGTCGCCGCCGGGATCGCCACGATCGGCACCACCCTCAAGGTGGAGCTGGACATCCAGGCCGTCCAGGGCGACACGCTCCCCGCCTGACCCCCGCAGCCGAGGCGTCAGGTAGGTCGGCCGAGACGTCGGTGAGGTCGGGCGGGGTGGGGACACCGGGGCCACACGGCCCCCGGCCGGGGGGCCCCGGCCGCCGGGGGGGTCCCCGCGCCCCGGGGTGCACAGGCGCGGGGCTGAGACG
>NZ_JBBBNW010000007.1:176417-263764 GCF_037137035.1 Nocardioides sp. CCNWLW239
TCACCCCCCCCGCCGCGGCGACTGTCTGGTCGGCCGAGACGTCGTTTTGTTGGCCCGTGTTGGAAACCGGTGGCAAACGCGCCCCACGTACGTGACGCCTCGGCCGACGGGGGTGACGCCTCGGCAGGTTGATCAGTGCCGGGTGACTGAGACTCTGCGAGTATGAGTGCATGGAGCTGCGCCATCTTCGCTACTTCGTCGCGGTCGCCGAGGAACGCCACTTCGGCCGGGCGGCGCAGCGGCTCCACATGGCACAGCCACCGTTGTCGCAGCAGATCCGCCAGCTCGAGGCCGAGCTCGGGCTGACCCTGCTCACCCGTACGACACGACGGGTCGACCTGACCCCGGCCGGGGCCGCCTACCTGGACCGGGCCCGGGAGATCCTCGGTGCCGTCGACGCCGCCGCGCACGAGGCGGCCAGCATCGCCTCGGGGCGGCGCGGGCGGCTGCTGATCGGATGCGTCGGATCGGCGACGTACTCGCTGCTTCCGGCGCTGGCACGCACCCTGCGCGCGGAGCTGCCCGAGGTGGAGGTCGGGTTCCGCGGCGAGATGCTGTCGCCGGACCAGGCCGCGGCGCTCGTTGACGGCAGCCTCGACCTCGGCCTGCTCCGTCCCCTGCCCACGGACCCCTTCCCCGGCCCTGACCTCACGGTCACTCACCTCCGCCAGGAGAACCTGCTCGTGGCGATGGCGAAGGAGCATCGGTTCGCTGGACGTCGCCGGGTACGCATCGCCGACCTCGACGGCGAGGGCCTCGTCATCCACGCCGGTGGCGGTCGCTCGGCCATGAACGCGATGATCCAGGACCTCTTCGACGAGGCCGGGATCACCACCCACATCGCCCACGAGGTCGCCGAGACCTCCACCCTGGTCACCTTCGTCGCCGCCGGCCTCGGGGTCGCCATCGTGCCCGAGCCGACCGCCGCACTCGCCGTCCCGGGCGTCGTGTACGTCCCCCTCACCGGCACCCCTGGCGTCGAGCTCGTCGCCGCCACCCGCGCCGGCGACGAGAGTCCCCTGCTCGCCCGCGCGCTCACCATCCTGGCCGGCCTCAGCGCCGACTGACCGCCATGGGGTAGTCTCCCCCACCGAAGGTGGCAGATGATCCAAGGAGGTGAGACCCGTGTACGCAGTCAACGCGTGGGTGCTCCCCTCCGAGCCACGGGAGATCGGCTGACCTAGGAGCCGTCGTGAGTGCCCAGCACTCCCGAAAGGCATTCCTATGGAACAAACCTCTGCGTCGGTGCCGGCCGACGTCACCCGACGACCCGACGGTCGCACCTACCTGAGCATCGACGCATGGACGTCCGATGTGTTCGTCACCACCGCACGCGAAGCCGTGTCCAGGCTGCCGCGTCCTGCCTTCACCCTGGTCGACGAAGCCGACACCGATGGGCTCTCGCTCTGGGAGTCTGCGGGCTTCGCGGAACATCGTCGTGAGGCGGTCTTCGTCCTCACCCCGCAGCCAGCTCCGCCACCATCGGGTGTGACCGTCGAACCGTTCGGCACGACCGATCCGGAGCGGCTCGCGACGTTGTACGGCCGCATTCGCGACGAGGTGGACACCGAGCTCGGCTGGCACCGCATGCCTACAGAGCTCGTCGACCCGCTCACATCCCTCGATGCCTCTCATTATGCGGTGGCGAGGCGGGATGGAACGGATGTGGGTCTTGTCCGGGTGACCGGTCGCGACCGTCAGCCGCGAATCGGTCTGGTGGCCGTGCTCCGGTCTGAGCGGCGTCGCGGCGTCGGCACGGCACTGATCGCTTACGCGCTCGACGTGCTGCATCGGCGCGGCGTCGACGCGGCGATCGCCGAGGTCGACGAGGGCAACAGGCCGGCGCTCGGCCTGGCTTCACGATTCGAGGCCGTGCGCACGGGCGGGCTCATCGAGCTGGTGTGCCGATGAGTGGCGGGATCAGGATCGAAGGCTCCGTGACGGAGTGTCTACGCTCCGCGACCTTCCGGGTCGAGCTGGAGAACGGCCACGAGATCCTCGCGCACCTGGGCGGGAAGCTCCGGAAGCACTACATCCGGATCGAGCTGGGCGACCGAGTTCAGGTCGAGCTCACGCCCTACGACCTCGACCGAGGCCGGATCACCTACCGCTACCGACGATGAGCTGCAGCTCGTGAGATCACGCCGAGTCGGCTCGTCATGACGAGCCGACTCGGCGAGCGGAACGCTAGCGGCAGCGCAGGGTCTGGGACGGGGTCACGCCGTAGGCCTGGCGGTAGGCGGCGGCGAAGCGGCCGAGGTGGGTGAAGCCCCAGCGGTAGGCGATCTCGGCGACGGTGTCGCCGCGGCTGGCGATGAGGTCGGCGTGGACGCGTTCGAGCCGGATCTCCTGCAGCCGCTGGGTCGGGGTGCGGCCGAGGTAGCGCTGGAAGCCCTGCTGGAGGCGACGGATGCCGACATCGGCCTCGCGGGCCAGGTCCGAGACGGTCCACTCCCGGGCCGGGTCGGCCTCCATGGCCTCCACGACCCGGGAGACGATGCGGGGCTGGACGGAGCCGACGGCGGGCTCCTCGGGGAAGCAGGCGGCGACGAAAGCGGCGGTCAGCGTCCCGGCCAGCCGGACCCGGACCCGTTCGTCGCCCACCAGGGCTGGGTTGCGCATCGCCTCGGTGCCGAGCGAGCCGAGCAGGCCGATCCAGGCACGGGCACCGTCGGCGCGCAGGTCGAGCTGCGCGGGCAACCGGTCGGTGTGCAGGCCGACCAGGGCGGCGACCTCCTCGACCAGGTAGTCGCGCTCGACCCGCATCCCGACGATCGAGCAGTCGGCCGACCAGCGGGTCATCTTCGTCGGGCGGTCGGGTGGGCACACGGTCGCCTGACCGTCGAGCGAGAGTACGTGGGCGCCGCCGACGTCGGCCTCGAGCACCCCGCTGCGTGGGACGTTGACCGCCCAGGCACCCGGATGGTCCGACTCGACCGCCACCTCGGCTCCCCACCCGATCCGGGTCAGCCGCACCGGGCCGAGGTCGACCGCGCGCAGCTCGGCGGGCCGAGCCGGCCGCCCGCGCATGGTCAGCGCATGCGGGAAGTAGGCCCGCGAGACCTCGTCGGAAAAGGTCTCCATGTCACCGGACGACCCGGTGAGAGTGCTGGTCACGCCCATCTGTCACCCCCTAGTGACGTCCTTCACAGTAACAGCGCACCGGCCCGTCGCCGAGAGCGTCCGGAAACCAGGTGCGCAATCCGGACAGGCCCTTCGCCCAGCGGATCGCCGCTCTGCTGATCCGGACCTAGCGTCGTCCTCCGACGTGACCGCCGCCACACATCTCGTGGCCCGAACGAAGGAGGAGCTCCATGGATCCACGCACCCTGCGGTCGACCTTCGGCCGCTTCGCGACCGGTGTCACCGTCATCACCTGCCGGACCCCCGACGGCGCCCACCACGGCGCCACGGTCACCGCCTTCACGCCGATCTCGCTCGACCCGCCGCTGGTGCAGGTCGCCCTGACGCGTACGTCGAAGGCGGCCGCCTACCTCGACGGGTCCGCGTTCGCGGTCAACGTGCTCGCGGCCGACCAGAGCGATGTCGCCATGCACTTCGCCGGACGCCCGTGCGGCGACCCGCTCCCCTGGCGCGAGGGCGCGGCCGCGCCGCGGCTCGGCGGAACGGCCGCGACGCTGGTGTGCCGGCCGTGGCGTACCGACGACGGCGGGGACCACCTGCTGTTCCTCGGCGAGGTCGTCGAGGTGATCACCACCGACCGCAAGCCGCTGCTCTTCCACGACAGCGCCTTCCACCACATCGGCAACCCGTCCTCGGAGGTCGTCTGGCTCGGCTGCCAGGACGACCCGCACACCGGCTGGTTCGACGCGACCGCGTCGTTCACCGCCGTCGCGACTCCCGCGATCCCGCGATCCACCCACTACTGACGCCAACGAACAGCCAGACCAAGGAGAGAACCATGACCGACACCCTCGCCCCGGAGACCCAGCTCGACGGCCCACCGACCGTCAACCCGGCCGCCGGCTCGCCCGCCAACAAGCAGACCAACTTCGCCTCGCGGCCGATGACCGGCGACGAGTACATCGAGAGCCTGCGCGACGGGCGCGAGATCTACCTGCACGGCGAGCGGGTCGAGGACGTCACGACCCACCCGGCCTTCCGCAACCCCGTCCGGATGACCGCGCGCCTCTACGACGCCCTGCACAGCGGCCCCCACGTCGACGAGCTCACCGTGCCGACCGACACCGGCAACGGCGGCGTCACGATGCCGTTCTTCAAGACCCCGACCTCCTCGGCCGACCTCCTCAAGGAGCGCGACGCGATCGCGCGCTGGGCGAAGATGACGTACGGCTGGATGGGTCGCTCCCCCGACTACAAGGCCAGCTTCCTCGGCACCCTGCACGCCAACAAGGAGCTGTACGCACCGTTCCAGGACAACGCCGAGCGCTGGTACCGCGAGTCCCAGGAGAAGGTCCTCTACTGGAACCACGCGATCATCAACCCGCCGGTCGACCGCCAGCTGCCGCCGGACGAGGTCGGCGACGTCTACATGAAGGTAGAGAAGGAGACCGACGCCGGCCTGATCGTCTCCGGCGCGAAGGTCGTCGCGACGGGCTCAGCGATCACCAACTACAACTTCATCGCCCACTACGGCCTGCCGATCCGCAAGAAGCAGTTCGCGCTGATCTGCACCGTGCCGATGGACGCACCCGGGATCAAGCTGATCTGCCGCTCCTCCTACACCGAGCAGGCCGCGAAGAACGGCGAGCCGTTCGACTACCCGCTCTCGAGCCGGATGGACGAGAACGACACCATCTTCATCTTCGACAAGGTGCTGGTGCCCTGGGAGAACGTCTTCATGTACGGCGACGTCGACCGGATCAACGCCTTCTTCCCGCAGTCGGGGTTCCTGCCCCGGTTCACCTTCCAGGGCTGCACGCGTCTGGCCGTCAAGCTCGACTTCATCGCCGGCCTGCTGATGAAGGCGCTCGACGCCACCGGCTCGGGCGGCTTCCGCGGGGTGCAGACCCGGGTCGGCGAGGTCATCGGCTGGCGCAACCTGTTCTGGTCGCTGACCGAGTCGATGGCCCGTGACCCCGAGCCGTGGGTCGGCGACGCGGTGATCCCGAAGCTGGAGTACGGCCTGACGTACCGGATGTTCATGATCCACGGCTATCCACGGGTCAAGGAGATCATCGAGCAGGACGTCGCCTCCGGGCTGATCTACCTGCCGTCGGGCGCGGCCGACTTCAAGAGCCCCGAGGTGCGGCCGTACCTGGACAAGTACGTCCGTGGCTCCAACGGCATCACCGCGGTCGACCGGGTGAAGGTGATGAAGGCGCTGTGGGACTCGATCGGCTCCGAGTTCGGCGGCCGCCACGAGCTCTACGAGCGCAACTACTCCGGCAACCACGAGAACGTGAAGGCCGAGCTCCTCTTCGCCGCTCAGAACCGCGGTGACGCGGAGGCGATGAAGGGGTTCGCGGACGAGTTCCTGGCCGAGTACGACCTCGACGGCTGGACCGTTCCGGACCTGTTCTGACCCGCTGATCCCAGCTGGCTGACGGGGCGGCGTCCGACCGGGCGCCGCCCCGTCAGCGAAGGATGAGCCAGAGCCCCACCGCGGAGGGGACGACTCCGAGGACCAGCCACGGCGTGAACGGGCTGCGGCGGTGGATGAGGAAGCCGCCGGCCAGGCCGAGCAACCCGAAGCCCGCGGCGATGACGCACAGCCCGATCCGTGAGCTCTGGTAGACCGGGTCGATCGCCACGGCCCCGATGACCAGCCCCACCACGAGGTGGGCGACGGTGAACACGACGAGCACGGACGCGACCCACTGCTTCACCTGGGTGAGCGACTTGTCGTTGACGGGCCGGATCGGGTTGTCCGGGTCCATCAGGTGGCGTGGTCGTCGCGGTTGGTCGTTCACGGTCCCATCCTCGCAGATGAACTGTTTGCACACAAACTGTTGGTACACTAATCAACATGCCGACGAAGAAGGACCCGCTCTCGGAGATCGAGAACCCGCTGGCGCTCGATCAGCAGGTCTGCTTCGGCCTCGCCGTCGCCGCGCGCAGCGTCATCGCTCTCTACCGCCCCCTGCTCGAGCCCTTGGGTCTGACCCACCCGCAATACCTGGTCATGCTCGCGCTCTGGGAGGAGGAGTCGCTCCGCGTCTCCGAGCTCGGCCGCAAGGTCCAGCTCGACCCGGGCACCCTCTCCCCCCTCCTGAAACGCCTCGAGGCCCAGGACTACATCCGGCGCGAGCGCAACAAGCACGACGAGCGTTCCCTCGCCGTGGTGCTGACCGATCGCGGACGCGCCCTTCGCGACGACGCCGAGAAGATCCCACCCGCGATCGTCGAGCGTCTCGACATGAGCGTCGAGGAGCTCACGGAGCTCCACCGCCGGCTGCTGGACGTCATCGCCGCGGCGACCAGATGACCACAAAGAGGCATAGGTCACCTATGTAATCGGAAGACACCGCCCCGCACCAGCGTTATTTGAATGTTGGATCAAATAACGCCCGGACCCAGGCCCGGACAGATGCGAGGAGGAAGACATGACGTTCGACAACAAGGTCGCCCTGGTGACCGGTGGCGGTAGCGGGCTCGGGGAGGCGATCGCGAAGGAGCTCGCCGGACTGGGCACGAAGGTCGTCATCACCGACATCAACCTCGACGCCGCGACCAGGGTCGCCGAGGAGATCAAGGCCGTCGGCGGCGAGGCGAGCGCACTGCGAGCCGACACCGCGAAGGCCGAGGACGCGGAGCGCTCGGTCGCCTTCGCCGTCGAGACGTACGGGAAGCTCAACTACGCCGTCAACAACGCCGGGATCGGCGGGGCCGCGGCGCCGGTGGGCGAGCTGGACACCAGCAACTGGGACCGCGTCGTCGGCATCAACCTCTCCGGGGTCGCGTACGGCCTGCGCTACCAGATCCCGGAGCTGATCAAGGCCGGCGCCGGCGAGTCCGCCATCGTCAACATGGCCTCGATCCACGGCGAGGTGGCTGCCCTCGGCAACGCCGCCTACACCGCGACGAAGCACGCGGTCGTCGGTCTCACGAAGAACGCCGCCGCCGAGTACGGCCCGGCCGGACTGCGTATCAACGCCGTCGGCCCCGGCTACATCGACACCCCGCTCGTCCAGGCCGCCGCCGACGACAGCGCCCGCGAAGCCCTGGCCGCCAAGCACCCGCTGGGCCGGCTCGGCCGCCCCGAGGAGATCGCCACGGTCGTCCGGTTCCTGCTCTCCGAGGACGCCTCGTTCGTCACCGGTGCGTACTGGCTGATCGACGGCGGCTACACCACCGTCTGACCCGCGCAGCGCCCGTCAGCGGGAGACCAAGGTGCCCGCGAGCGAGTCGAGGACGCCGGGGACGATGGAGAAGTAGGCCCACCGTCCGCGCTGCTCGCGGGCGACCAGGCCGGCCTCGACCAGCAGCTTCATGTGGTGAGAGACGGTCGGCTGAGACAGTCCGACCGGCTCGGTGAGGTCGCAGACGCACGCTTCCTGTCCCTCGGAGGCCGCGATGATCGAGAGCAGCTTGACCCGGTTGGGGTCGCCGAGCGCCTTGAACATCCGCGCCAGCGCCTCGGCCTGGGCGTCGTCGAGGACGCCCGCCGTCACTGGCGAGCAGCACACGACAGCATGGGACTGAAGGACGGGAGGAGCGGTCATGACCAGCAGTCTACCGAAAGATATTGACGAACGTCGATACGTCCCCTAGTGTCGCGGTCATATCGACGTTCTTGAATCCGAGGAGCATCATGACCGACCTGCCTGTTGCCGTCATCGGCGCCGGACCCCAGGGCCTCGCGGCCGCCGCCCATCTCCTCGAGCGTGGCCTCACCCCGCTCGTGCTCGAGCAAGGGTCCGAACCCGCCGCGGCCGTGGCCGAGTGGGGCCACGTGCGTCTCTTCTCTGCCTGGCCCGAGCTCGTCGACAAGGCCGCCGCCCGACTTCTGGAGCCGACCGGCTGGGAGGCGCCGGCCAAGGGATACCCGACCGGAGCTCAGTGGCGCGAGCGATACCTGTCCCCGCTCGCCGACTCCCTCGGCGACCACGTCCGCTACGGCACCACGGTCACCGGCGTCTCCCGCAAGGGCCGCGACCGGCTGGTCGACGCAGGTCGCGCGGAGCAGCCGTTCGTCCTGCATGTGACCAGCGCCGACGGCAGCGAAGAGCACATCGAGGCGCAGGCGGTCATCGACGCCTCCGGCACCTGGCGCCGGCCCAGCCCGGCCGGTGCCGACGGGCTCCCGGCGCTCGGCGAGCGCGCCGCCCACGCGGCCGGCAGAGTCGCCTACGCGGTGCCCGACCGGGCCGACGCCGCAACCTACGCCGCCAAGCACACGGTCGTGATCGGTGCCGGCGACTCGGCGTTCAACGCCGTCAACGAGCTCACCGCCATCGCCAAGGAGCACCCGGGCACGAGGATCACCTGGGCGATCCGCCGCGCGGTCTCGACCAACACCTTCGGCGGCGGCGAGGCCGACGAGCTGCCGGAGCGGGGTGCCCTCGGCGTACGCGCCAAGAAGGCGGTCCAGGACGGCACCGTCGAGCTGGTCACCGGGTTCCGCACGGAACAGATCGTCGGGCGTGCCGACGGCGCCACGATCACCGCCGAGGACGGCCGCATGATCGAGGCCGACCAGATCGTGGTCCTGACCGGCTACCGTCCCGACCTCGGGTTCCTGAGCGAGATGCGCCTCGACCTCGACCCGACGCTGGAGGCGCCGCGCAACATCGCGGTCCAGATCGACCCCAACCTGCACTCCTGCGGATCGGTCAGCGCGACCGGTGCGAAGGACCTCGCCCAGCCCGAGCCCGACCTCTATCTGGTCGGCATGAAGTCCTACGGCCGCGCGCCGACGTTCCTGGCGATGACCGGCTACGAGCAGGTACGCAGCGTGGTGGCCGAGCTCGCCGGCGACCACGACGCGGCCGCCCGGGTCGAGCTGGAGCTCCCGGACACCGGGGTCTGCGGCGGCGCCGGGGTGTTCGACGACCCGGACAGCACCACGTCAGGCGGTGGCTGCTGCGGCCCGTCCGCCCCCAGCGAGGAGCTGTTCACGATCAGCCGGGCGCCGATCACGCTCTCGTGATCGATGGCTCAGCGGTGACGCCCAGCTCGCCGAGCAGACCGAGCACTCGCTGCTCGATCTCGTCGCGGATGCCGCGTACGTACTCGATGCCACCGCCCTTCGGGTCGGTGACCTTCCAGTCCTCGTAGCGCTTGCCGGGGTAGAACGGGCAGGAGTCGCCGCAGCCCATGGTGATGACCACGTCGGCACTACGGACGACCTCGTCGGTCCAGGGCTTGGGGAACTCCCCGGAGATGTCGATCCCGAGCTCGGCCATGGCCTCGACGGCGACCGGGTTGATCGACGCGGCGGGTGCGGAGCCTCCGGACCAGCCGATCGCCCGGTCGCTGGCGTAGTGCTGGAAGAAGCCGAGCGCCATCTGGGAACGGCCGGCGTTCTCGATGCAGAGGAACAGCACGGCCGGGGTGCCGTCGGTGGGGGTTGCGTCCATCAGGGTCTCTCCTTGCGCGGTACGTTGTGAGGGGTCAGGAGTCGAAGCGCGAGGCGAGCGCCCGGACGCGGTGCTCGAGTTCGACATACGCAGCATCGAAGGCCTCGGGGCCTTTGCCGACGGGGTCAGGAATCGACCAGTGCAGCTCGCCAGGGACCTTCGGGGTCTCGTGAGCACGGTCGCAGACGGTGACGACCAGATCGTTCGGGTCGAGGACGTCGTCGACATGGCTCGGCTCGACGACCGGTAGATCCAGGTCATGGCGGGCGGCGGCCTCGACGGCCCCGGGGTTGATGCGGTCTGCGGGATGCGTGCCGGCCGAGGCGGCCGGGATCGCGCTGACCTGGCGCCACAGCGCCGCGGCCAGGTGCGACCGAGCCGAGTTGCCGGTGCACACGAACAGGACACGCCTGGGCACCGCCACGGGGGACGCGGTGCCCAGGCTCTCGAGCGTGTCCTGCTCGAGGTGCAGGTAGGTCCGTCTCCCATCACCCTCGGACTGATGGCGGGACACGACACCCGCGCTCACCAACGCCTGGACGTGGTGGGCAAACAAGTTCGACGGGACATTCAGCATCCCGGCGAGCTCGGTGGGGGAGGCATCACTGATCTGGAGGTTGTCGACGATCCGAAGCCGTACTGCGTCACCGAGCGCCGCGTAGATCTTGGCGCGGCGTTCCAGCGTCGAATATCTTTCAACCTCCATTGACTCAATGTTGACTGAGTAATCGTCGGACGTCAAGAATGCGGCGCATGACCTCGACTCTCCCCCGCCGTCTGCTGGCCGAACTGGTGGGCACGGCGCTGCTCGTCGCCGTGGTCGTCGGTTCCGGCATCGCTGCCGAGCAGCTCTCGCCCGGCGATGTCGGTCTGCAACTGCTCGAGAACTCGATGGCGACGGTCTTCGGGCTGGCGGCACTGATCCTGATGCTCGGCCCCGTCTCGGGAGCCCACTTCAACCCGGTGGTCTCGATGGCCGACTGGTTCCTCGGGCGCCGAGCAGGCACGGGACTCTCGCTCGCCGAGGTCGGCGCCTACGCGATCACCCAGGTCGTAGGCGGAATCGGCGGCGCGCTGCTGGCCAACGTCATGTTCGACATCGACCAGGCGATCTCGACCAAGGACCGTTCCACCGGCGGGCACTTCGTGGCCGAGATCGTCGCCACCGCCGGTCTGGTGGCGTTGATCTTCGCGCTCGTACGCAGCGGCCGCGGCGCCCTCGCGGCGCCCGCGGTCGGCGGCTACATCGGGGCGGCCTACTGGTTCACCAGCTCCACCTCGTTCGCCAACCCGGCGGTCACGATCGGCCGGATCTTCTCCGACACCTTCGCCGGCATCGCGCCGGGGTCGGTCGCTCCGTTCATCCTGGCGCAACTCGTCGGCCTTGTTGTCGGCGTACTCCTGATCCTTGCTCTCTACCCCGACGCGAGCGACCGCGCCGACGACGTCGACACTGGTCTCTGACGGAGCTCTGCACCGACCGGAACGGACACCCATGACGCCCGAGAAGATCCGCACCGGCGACGTCATCCCGCTACGGGAGGCGACGCGCGCCTGGTTCTCGATCTCGTTGCAGACCTTCGGGGGCCCGGCGGGTCAGATCGCCGTCATGCAGCACAAGCTCGTGGACGAGAAGCGCTGGATCGGGCAGCAGCGCTTCCTGCACGCCCTCAACTACTGCATGCTGCTGCCCGGCCCCGAGGCCCAGCAGCTGGCCATCTATGTCGGCTGGCTGCTCAACGGCACCCTCGGCGGGCTGATCGCCGGCATCCTGTTCGTGCTCCCGGGCGTCGTCGCCCTCCTCGCTCTCTCGGCGCTGTATGTCGGCGCCGGATCCACCGCAGTCGTGGCCGGGCTGTTCGCCGGGCTCGCTCCTGCGGTCATCGCGATCGTGGTCCAGGCCGTGCAGCGCGTCGGCACCCGGGCTCTGCACCATCCGCTCCTGGTGGTGATGGCGGTCGCCTCGTTCCTCGCGCTCACCGTCTTCAAGGCCCCGTTCCCCGTCGTGATCATCGTCGCCGGCCTGCTCGGCTGGCTGATCGGCGCCCGAGTGCCCGGCTTCGTCCAGAGCAAGGGCCACGGCAGCACCGACGACGGCCCGGCTCCGCTGATCAGCGACGACGCCCTCCATCACGACGCCCCCTCGAAGGTTCGCGGCCTGAAGATCCTCGTCCTCGGGCTGGTGCTGTGGTTCGCTCCGGTGGCGCTGGCGGCGGTCGTGTTCAGCCGCGACAGCGTCTTCGTCGACCAGGGCCTGTTCTTCTCGGGGGCCGCCGTGGTCACCTTCGGAGGCGCGTACGCGGTCCTCGCCTACGTCGCGCACCAGGCTGTCAACGTCTTCGGCTGGCTGAAGGCCGGTGAGATGGTCCGTGGTCTCGCGCTCGCCGAGACGACGCCAGGACCGCTGATCATGGTGGTGCAGTTCGTCGCCTTCGTGGGCGCCTATCGCAACCCGGGCTCGCTCGACCCGTGGGTCGCCGCCGTCATCGCCTCCCTGCTGGTGACCTGGGTGACCTTCGTGCCGTGCTTCCTGTTCATCTTCCTCGGCGCGCCCTACGTCGAGCGGCTCCGGAACAACCACCATCTCACCGCGGCGCTCACCGGGATCACCGCGGCGGTGGTCGGCGTGATCGCCAACCTCGCGCTGTTCTTCACGCTGCACACCCTCTTCGACCGCTCTCGGACCCTGACGTGGGGACCGCTCGACCTCGACCTCCCCGTCCTGTCCTCCTGGGACCCGGTCGCGTTCGCGATCACGGCGGTCGCGATCGCGCTGGTGTTCTGGCGCCGGTGGTCCACGCTGCGGACCCTCGGCGCCTGCGCGCTGCTCGGCCTCGCCTCGATCCTCATCCCTCGCTGACCGCGGTGAGCAGATGCGGCCAGGCCGAGGAGGCCGGGTCGCCCCAGGCAGCGTGGTCGGCGTCGTCGACCACCTCGAGACGTACGCCGGGGTGGGCGGCCGCGTAGCGCTCGGTGATCGCGAGCGGGATGACGGTGTCGGCGGCGCCGTGCAGGATCCGCACAGAGACCCGAGGGGCGAGCCCGACCGGGTCGGCAGCGGCGTAGGCCTCGGGGGTCTCGGCCGGCGTGCCGCCGAGGAACTCATCCACCGCACCGTCTCCGAGGCCCTCCTCGCTCATCGCCGCCAGCGCGGCGGCAGGGGCCAGCGCGACGACCCCGGTGACCAGGGTGTTCGGGCGCGAGGCCGCCCAGAGGGCGAGCTGGCCGCCGGAGGAATGCCCGACCAGCGTGAGCCGGCGGGGCGCGTCGTTGTGGACCGTCCACTCCCGGCCGCTGAGCTGGATCGACTCGATCGCCGTCTCGACGTCCTCGAAGGCCTGCCGCCACTGGCCGGGACCGTGCCGGTACTCCACCGTCGCGGTCAGGTGGCCCGCCTCCGCGAGCGCCCGGCCGGCCGCCCAGGTGCGCATCCGGTCGGAGTCGCGCCACATCCCGCCGTGGAGCAGCAGGACGAGCGAGTCGGTCGGCTCGGCCGGCTCGAAGACGTCGGCTACCTGCCGGGCGGTGGCGCCGTAGCGCATCGTCGCGTCGGGAAAGGTGGTGTCGGTCAGGTGTGCTGTCCGGGTCATGACTTCTCCTTGGTGTGGTCCTTGTCGAGCAGCGCGCTGACCGCGAGTCCGACCACCAGCCCCCAGAAGGCGGAGCCGATGTTGAAGACGGTGATGTCGGCGACGGTCACCAGGAAGGTGACCAGCGCGCCGGTCACGTGGGGTCCGCTGAATGCGGTCTGGAAGGCACCTTGGAGCGGCTTGAGCATCGCCAGGCCGCCCAGGGTGGCGACGTACGCCTCGGGCATGGTGGTGATGACCCGGACCATGCCGGGAGCGAGCAGGCCGAACGCGATCGCGAGTACGCCGCACCAGACCGCCGCCGCATAGTGCCGCCGGCGCTCGCCGGAGGCGGTGACCAGCGCGTTGGTCGGTCCGGCGAGGCAGGTGGAGACGCCACCGAACGGGGCCGCGACCAGCGACGTCACCCCGCACCAGCCGGTCACCTGGTTCATCCGCGGGTCGTGGCCGGCGGCGCGCAGCACCGCCATGCCCTGGCCGTTCTGGACGATCAGGACGGTGACGAGCAGCGGGATGGTCAGCTCGACGAAGGCAGACCCGGTGAAGGTGGGCGTGGTCCAGACGGGATCGATCACCCACCTCCCGGAGACCTCGACGGCCGGCCGGTCGGCGAGGCTCACCGCGACGGCGCCGACCGCCAGCGCCACCAGCACCGCCGGGAGCCAGCGGGCCAGCCGCGGGACCGCGCTGACCGCGACGAAGGCGACCACCATGGGGCCGGCGATCGCGAGGTCGCGGTCGACGGCGAGGACCAGGTCGGTGCCGAAGCCGAGGAAGACACCCGCGACCATCGCCATCACGATCGGCATCGGGAGCAGGTGCATGATCCGGTCGACCTGCTTGGTCAGGGCCAGCGCGACCAGCAGGGCCCCGGCCAGGCAGAACGCACCGACCGCCTCCGGCCAGCTCGTGCCGGCGGCCATCGCCTGGCCGACGACCACCGTGCCGGGGATCGTCCAGAAGTAGACCAGCGGCTGTCGGCTCCAGCGCGACGCGACGATCGTCAGGACGCCGTTGAGGCAGAAGACCGCGCTCACCCAGGAGGCGACGACACCGGCGGAGAGGCCGGCGCCCTGGCCGACGGCGAGAATGACCGCGACCGGGCCGGTGCACGAGAACAGGAACCCGATGAAGCCGTTGACCAGCTCGTGACGGCCGAGGTCTCTCCTCAGTCCTGTCGGTGCGTCCCGGACGTCGAGGTCGGTGCTCATGGCTCCTCCGTCGGCTCGGCCGCCATCGCGGCGAGCTCGGTCCGGCTGCGTACGCCGAGCTTCGCGTAGATGCGGGTCAGGTGGTATTGCACGGTCTTGGGCGAGACGAACAGCTGCGCAGCGACCTCGCGGTTGGAGAGGCCCGAGGCGACCATCTCGGCGACGGTCTCCTCCTGCGGGGTCAGGTCGACCGGGCCGCGCCGGCCGCGTGGTGCCCGCACTCCCCCGGCGCGCAGCTCACGCTCGGCGGAGTCGACGTACATCGAGGCTCCCAGCCCGTCCCACAGCTCGCGGGCCGTGGAGAGCAGCGCCTCGGCGTCCCGGCGGCGGCCGGCCCGACGCAGCGCCTGTCCGTAGGCGAAGGTGACCCGAGCGCGCTCGTAGCGCAGCGGCAGCCCGTCGAGCAGCTCGAGGGCTCGGTCGAAGGTGTCGCGGACCCCCGCGAGGTCGCCATGCGCGCCGTGCCAACGGCCACGCGCGGTGGCCAGCCTGGCCTGGGCGGAGCGGTGCTCCTCCTCGCGGGCACGGGTCTCGTGCGGGCGGAGGAACTCGTCGGCCTCGTCGAGCCGGCCCTCCGCGATCAGCGCGGCGGCGTACGTCTCGGCCCACGGCCAGATCGCCGGCTCGCTCAGCGCGCTGCCGGCCGGGGCCTGGGTGAGCGGCTCGAGGATGCGCAGCACGGCGCGGTAGTCGCTGCGCGCCTCGGCGATGCGGGCACGGGTAAGGAGCGCGGGGACCCGCATGATCTCGTAGCCCTGGGCGCCGACCTCGGCGGCGCGAGCGGTGCGGGCAGCGTCCTCCCAGCTGCCCCGCAGCAGGTGCGTCTCGGTGGCGGTCCATTCCAGCAGGGGCGTGACGAGGGCGATGCCCGACGTCGTGGCGAGCGCTCGTCCGGCGGCGACCGTCTGCAGCGCGGCGTCGCCCTCGCCGGTCAGGAACTGCACCCGTGCGAGCCAGGCCAGCGCCCACATCGCGATCCGCGTCGATCCGCCCAGGATCCGCGGGTCGGTGACCCCCTCCAGACGGCTGCGGGCCTCGTCGGGCTCGTCGGTGAGGACATCGAGCCAGCCTCGTCCCATGGTGACCCGCTGGGTCTGGGCGCTGTGGCCGACGCGGCGAGCGGCTGCGGCGTACGCCTCATGGGCCTTCTCGAACCGGCCCGACATCGCCAGCCCGAGCCCGCGGATCGCCGCCGCCTCGACGCCCGCGGCCGAGTCCCGGCCGGCCAGCGAGATGGCCCGGTCGGCCCACGTGACCAGCTCCTCGCCGCGGCACAGCGCCAGCGAGTGGAGGACGTGGCGGGTGGCGATCAGCGCGGCCGTCTCCGGCTCCCGCTCGGGGTTGACGATGTCCCAGGCGCGCTTGAGCCGCACCTCGGCCTCGGTGGCCCGGCCGCGCAGGATCGCCAGATAGGCGAGCACGGCATCGCGCAACGGTGTCTCGCGCAGGCTCTCGACCACCGGCACCAGCGCCGCGGCACCCATGCCGTCACCCGCCGCGACCAAGGCGTCGACAGAGCGGATCAGTCGGTCGTCGCGCTGCAGCGGATCCTCGGTGAGCCGGCTGGAGTCGCGGTAGAGGGCGGCAGCCTGCGCCCAGGCGCCCTCGTCGCCACGCCGTTGCGCCAACCGGGCGACCTCGTCGGCGAGCGCGGCATCCGGCACCGGTGTCGCGGCCACGAGGTGGCGAGCCCGGAGGACCTCGTCGTCGACGATCGCAGCGGCGCGCTGGTGCGCATCGGCGGCCCGACGAGTGCCCATCGTCGCCAGCACAGCGGCTCCGACCAGCGG
Organism: Nocardioides sp. CCNWLW239; assembly: GCF_037137035.1. Taxonomy (NCBI): domain Bacteria; kingdom Bacillati; phylum Actinomycetota; class Actinomycetes; order Propionibacteriales; family Nocardioidaceae; genus Nocardioides; species Nocardioides sp. CCNWLW239. Next base: position 192,512 of record NZ_JBBBNW010000007.1, read on the forward strand.
CGTACGCCATCGGGGGCGGTGCTCGTGGATGGTCTCGACGAGCCCAGCAGCGGCCAGGGCGTCGACGGCCGCGAGCGGGTCCTCGAGGCCGGCCAGGGTCGTGGCCTGCCCGAGCGAGGCGTCCTCACCCAGGATCGCGAGGGCCTCCGCGAGGGCGCGCCCGTCGGCGCCGCACCCGGCGAGCGCGAGCTCGACCTCGGAGCGTACGTGGGCGGGTGCCGGCAGGGGGGTCTCGGGACGTGCCCAGCGGCTCGGCGGGAGCTCGTCGAGCAGGGCGACCGCATCGCGCGGGCTGCCCGCCGTGTGCCGGGCGAGGACCTCGGCCATCGCCGGGTGCAGGACCCGCCCGCGCAGGGCGGCGAGCTCGCCGACCGCGGCGGCGGCCAGTCCCTCGATGCGTACGGTGTCGGCGGCGATCTCGCCGAGGAACGGGGTGCTGCGGGTGGCCGCCAGCACCACCAGCACGGGTGATTCCTGGTGCCTCCGCAGGGCGGAGGCGATCGCCTGCAGCGAGAACGCGTCGGCGAGGTCGGCGTCGTCGACCAGGATCAGGCCGGAGTCCTCCGCACACTCGGCCAGGGCGCGCGCGACCAGGGTGTCGGCCGCCGCGACCGCGTCGGCCGGCGGATCCTCACCGAGCAGCTGGCGCAGCACCGAGCCGGGGCAGTCCTGCTCCCACGCACCCGCGCGGGCCTTCAGGGACGGCGTCGCGATCCGGTCCGCCAGCCCGCGCAGCAGCGCGGTCTTCCCCAGCCCCGGGTCCCCGAGGACCAGAACCGCGGCGGAGCCTTCGGTGCGAGCGAGGGCCAGCCGCGAGGTGAGCTCGACGAGCTCGTCCTCACGACCGACACACCCAGCTCTTTCTATGAGCACGGTCACACCCTAGGCCTCCTCATGCGGGGACACCGTCCTCGAGCGTGGCGCTCACGACGGTGTCCTCCGGGGACCGCGGCACGGCCGCGGTGACCACGGCACCGAGCACCGCGACGCCCGCGAAGATCTGGAACGCGGTCGTGCCACCGACTCCGGCGGCGACCAGGGCCCCACCGATGATCGGCCCGACGATCCCGCCGAGGCGACCGAAACCGGCGCACCACGCGACGCCCGCGCCGCGAGCCCGGGTCGGGTAGAAGTTGGCGACCAGACCGTAGATGAGCACCTGGGTGCCGATCGTGCCGACGCCGGCGATCGCGACCGCCGGGAACAGGACGGCGAGCGGCAGTCCCAGCGGGAGCAGCAACAGCATCAGGCCGGCGAGGACGAAGGTCGTCGAGACCACCTTCTTGGCACCGGTCCGGTCCGCGACGTACGAGGCGAGGAGCCCGCCGACGATGGCACCGCCGTTGAGCACGAGCAGGAACGTCAGTGCGTACGCCTTGCCGTAGCCGTTGTCCTCCATGATCTTCGGCAGCCAGGTGTTGAGGCCGTAGGTCAGCAGCAGACCGGAGAAGCTCATCAGGCCGAGCACGGCCGTCGGGAACGCGAGCGGACGACGGGCCAGGGCGCTGAAGCCGACGGCCTCCTGGACCGTCCCGGTCGACGCGACCTGGCCGCGGGAGTCGAGCCACAGCTGCGACTCGGGCAGCTTGGCGACGGCGAACGGGAGCAGCAGCACCAGCGGCGCCGCGCCGATCGCCATCAGGATCCGCCAGTTGGAGCCGCTCGGGTCGATGATCAGCGCCATCACCGAGGCGGCCACACCGCCGGCGGGAATGCCGCTGTAGACGATCGCGTTGAGCCGGTTCTTCCGCTCCGGCGGCGCGAACTCGGCCACCAGCGCGCCGACGGTCGCCAGGATCGCGCCCAGCCCGAGGCCGGTGAGGAAGCGCAGGATGCCGAAGACGGCGATCGACTGCACGAACGCGGTCGCGGCCATCCCGAGCGAGAACCAGGTGATGCTGGCGAGCACCACCTTGCGGCGGCCGATCCGGTCGCTGACCGCGCCGGCGCTCAGGGCGCCGACGAGCACGCCGACCAGGGCATAGCTGCCCAGCGTCCCTGCCTGGCCCGCGGAGAGCTGCCCGATCTGGGAAGGGTCGGCCATGAGGGTCGGCAGCACCGTGCCGTAGACCACGAGGTCGTAGCCGTCGAACATCAGGGCCAGCGCGGAGAGCGCGACGACCCAGGTGAGCTGACGCCGGTTCTTGTCGTGCGTGTTTTCGGACATGAGGGATCTCCATGGATGACGCGAGCGTGCTCGCGAAGGGAGGGACGGCCCCGAGAGAGGAACCTGGTGGCTTCAGCCGAGGTCACCGCCGGCGACGGGAAGGACCGTGCCGGTGATGTAGGAGGCCTCCTCGGAGGCGAGGAAGCAGATCGCGGCGGCCTGCTCGTCGAGCGTGCCGTAGCGATGCATCAGTGAGGTCTCGAGGGTCTGGTCGATGTGGGCCTGGAACCACGCCTTCTCGGCGTCGGTCCGGGGCGTCGGCGTGCCTCGGGAGATCCGGCGCGGCGGAGCCTCCGTGCCTCCCGGGGCCGTCGCGGTCACCCGGATGCCGGCATCGGCGTACTCCAGCGCGAGTGAGGCGGTGATCGCGTTGATCCCGCCCTTCGCGGCCGAGTACGGGATCCGGTGGATCCCCCGGGTCGCGGCCGAGGAGACGTTGACGATGACGCCGCTCCCCCGCCCGACCATGCCCGGCAGCGCGGCCCGGCAGGCATAGAGCGTGGTCATCAGCGACCGGGTGATCTCGGCGTCGATCTGCTCGGCGGTGAACTCGGTGAACGGCTTGAAGTTGATCGCACCGCCGACGTTGTTGATCAGCACGTCGATCCTTCCGTACGCCGCCAGAGCCTGCTCCACCAGCGCGGCCGCGCCCTCGTAGTGCTCGAGGTCGCACTCCACCGCGCTGGCGGTCGCGCCCTGGCCGGTGAGGTCGTCGGTGATCTCGGCGACCAGCGGGGAACGGTCGGCGAGGACGACCTTGCCGCCCTCGGCCGCCACCCGGCGGGCCACCTGGGCGCCGATGCCCTGGGCGGCCCCGGTGACGACCACGACCTGTCCGGCGAACCTTCCCGGGGTGATGAACCGCGGCCTGGTCGCGGCGGCCGACTCGGCCATCGCGCGCCGCATCGTCTCCTTGGACCGCTCGCTGTGAGCCTTGATCAGGTCGCGGGCAGCGATCCGGTCGCCGCGCTCGAAGGCCTCCACGATGTCGAGGTGGTCCTGGGTGCACTGCGGGTGGCACCAGGTGGCGTTGCGCAGCACGTCCTCCATCCGGCCCTTCACCCCGAGCGCCTGGTAGGCCGCCAGCAGGTGGCCGTTGCCGGTGAGGGTGAACAGGTAGTCGTGGAAGGCCGCGTTGGACTCGGTGTAGCCGTGGGCGTCGAGGAACCTGTCGCCCTCCACGTACGGGAGGGTCGACTCGGCGAGCAGCCGGTAGCCGGCCAGCTGCTGGGAGTCCAGCCGGCCGATGGTCAGATCGAGCGCCCCCACCTCCAGTGCCGCCCGGGCCTCGAAGATCGCGTCGGAGGCGGAGATGTCCGGGTGCTCCTCGCCGATCGTGTAGCCGTCCGCAGTCGTCGAGACGACCGGAGCGAGGCCGAGCGGCGAGCTTGCTCGTCCGCTCGCGCCGAGCGAGGGAGTAACCGCGCGCAGCGCGGAGACGTCGCCCGCGTCGGCCGAAGCGTCAGCGCGGACGGTCGAAGCGTCAGGCAGGTCGGCCGAGAGGTCATCCCGGGTCGGGAACACCTCCTGACCACCGATCCGGCGGGCGTCGCCGGTCACGCTCAGAGCATCGTCCTCGACCACCGCGCCGCTGACTCCGTCGAGCGCGGCCGGCGCGACCAGCTGGCCGGCGATGCGGCGTACGACATCTCCGTCGTCCTGAGCGACGGCGGCCGATCCGGCGGGTCCGAGGTCGACCGCCGGAAGCATCTGCTGCCCGGCGACTGCGCGTGCCTCGGGGTGTGTCTCCAGCTCGATGCGTACGGGTGACGTCTCGGTCGACGGGGCCGACGCCTCGGCCGACGGGGCTGACGCCTCGGCAGCAGGGACGGCGAGGGCGAACTTCTCGTAGTAGAACCCGGTGGGCTCGATGCCGGCGCCGGCGACATGCGTACGTACCGCCTCGACCATCGGCGGCGGGCCGCACAGGTAGATCGCGACGTCGCCGTCGTGCAGGTCCTCCTCACCGATCAGGCTCATCACGTAGCCCTTGTTGGCTGCGGTCGAGGCGGGGTCGGAGACGCAGTGGTCCCAGGTGAAGCCGGGGATCCTCGCGATCAGCTCGCCGACCTCGTCGAGCTTGACCAGGTCGTCGTCGGTGCTGACGCCGTAGACCAGCCGGCCGCCGCGGTCGCAACCGTCGACCTCGAGCTGGCGCAGCATCGAGAGCACCGGCGCGAGCCCGGTGCCGCCGGCCAGCATCAGCACCGGCCGGCGCGCCTCGCGCAGGAAGAAAGAGCCGTTCGGGCCGGTGAAGGTGACCTCGTCGCCGACCGCGGCGCGCTCGGTCAGCCAGGTCGACATCGCACCGCCCTCGGTCAGCTTGACCAGGAAGACGAGCCGCTCCTCGTGCGGGGCGTTCGCGAAGGAGTACGACCGGGTGACGTCGGTGCCCGGGACGGCGATGTTGACGTACTGGCCGGGCAGGAAGGCGAGCTCGCCGCGGTTGGGGATGTCGAGGGAGAGCTCGACGGTGGTCGGGCTCAGCCGGTTCAGGCCGACGACGGTGCCGGTGTAGCTCGCGGCGCCGGTCTTGGCGACCTCGGAGGTGGTGGCGATCTGCAGCGCGAGGTCCGAGCGCGGCTTCATCGAGCACGGCAGGGCGTACCCCTCGGCGGCCTCCGCATCGGACAGCGCGTCCTCGATGTAGGTGCCGCCGTCGTACTCCCCCGACTCGCACAGCGCCTTGCACGTCCCGCAGGCACCGTCGCGGCAGTCCAGCGGGATGTTGATCCGCTGCCGGTAGGACGCGTCGGCGACGGTCTGGTCCTCGCGGACGGTGATGAACCGGGTCACCCCGTCCTCGAACGACAGGGCCACCTGGTGAGTGGCGACCCCCGTGGTCGGCTCGCCAGAAATGGGCTCAGCAGTTGCAGTCATCGCGGCACCTCAGACGTGGTAGATGTCGACGACGTGGTGGATGTAGTCGTTCTTCAGCACCACGGTCTTGCGGCGGATCAGCGGCTGCGAGCCTGCGAAGTCGATCGTGTAGAACGACGTGCCGTAGTAGGGGTCGACGGTCTTGTAGCGGAAGTACATGGTGTGCCAGTTGAAGCGCACGTCGACCAGGTCGCCGCGGCGCTCGATGACCTCGACGTTGCTGATGTTGTGGGACGTACGCGGCTCCGGCAGCGAGGTGGCCGAGGACCGCTCCGTACGGATCCGGAAGACGCGGTCCTCCAGACCACCCTTGTTGGGGTAGTAGATGAGCGACATCTCGGTCTGCGGGTCCTCGGTGAGGAGGTCGGCGTCGTCCCAGCAGGGCATCCAGTAGACGACGTCGTCGGCGTAGCACCCGAGCCACTTCTCGAACTCGCGGTCGTCGAGGAAGCGCGCCTCGCGGTAGAGGAACTGCTCGATCGAGTTCTGGGTGATGAGCTTCGCCCCGGCGGGGGCGTTCTGCGTGAGCGTCATGATCACTTGCCCTTCTCGTTCGCGATGGCCGTACGCATCTGCTCGGCCCACTGCGCGTGCATGACCGGGTAGAGACCCTCGTCCTCGTTCTTGGCGCCGGCGGAGATGACACCCGGCATCTCCAGCGCCTCGGCGACCTCGTCGGGGCCGTTGAGCCAGTGCTCGGCGCCGCGGCTCATGTCGTTCCACGGCGCGGCGGACGCCTGGTAGGTCACGTAGCAGGAGCGGAACTCCTCCAGATCGTCGGGCGTGGCCATGCCGGAGGCGTTGAAGAAGTCCTCGTACTGCCGGATCCGCCAGGCACGCGACTCGGGGCTCTCGCCCTTGGGAGCGATGCAGTAGATGGTGACCTCGGTCTTGTCGACGGAGATCGGCCGGAAGTGCCTGATCTGGGTCGAGAACTGGTCCATCAGATACACGTTCGGGTAGAGCAGCAGGTTGCGGGAGCCCTTGACCATGAACTCACCCTTGGCCTCGCCGAACTTCTCCTTGAGCGAGTCCATCTGGTCCCACAGCGGCCGGTCGGCCGGGTTGGCCGCCCAGGTCCACAGGCACAGGTGACCGTTCGGGTAGGACCAGTAGCCGCCGCCCGCCTTGCCCCAGCTGCCGGCGTCGACGGTCTTGGTGGTGTTCTTCGACTCGCCGGTGTTGCGGCGCGAGGTGGTGGCGGCGTAGTTCCAGTGCGTCGCGGTGACGTGGTAGCCGTCGGCGCCGTTCTCCGCCTGGACCTTCCAGTTGCCGTCGTAGGTGTAGGTCGAGGCGCCGCGCAGGACCTCGAGCCCGTCGGGCGACTGGTCGACGAGCATGTCGATCACCTTGACGGTGTCCCCGAGGTGCTCCTCCAGCGGAAGCACGTCGTCGTTGAGCGAGCCGAACAGGAAGCCGCGGTAGCTGTCGAAGCGGGCCACATGGGTGAGGTTGTGGGAGCCCTCGGTGTTGAAGCTCTCCGGGTAGCCGGCGTCGTCGGGGTCCTTGACCTTGAGCAGGGTGCCGTCGTTGCGGAACGTCCAGCCGTGGAACGGGCAGGTCAGGGTCATCCGGTTGTCGGTCTTGCGCCGGCACAGCATCGCGCCGCGGTGGGCGCAGGCGTTGATCATGCAGTGCAGCTCGCCGTCCTTGTCGCGGGTGATCATGACCGGCTGCCGACCGATGTAGGTGGTGAAGTAGTCGCCGGGGTTCGGCACCTGGCTCTCGTGGGCGAGGTAGATCCAGTTGCCCTCGAAGATGTGCTTCATCTCCAGCTCGAAGATCTCCTCGTCGGTGAAGATCCGACGGTTGGCGCGGTAGATCCCGGCCTCGCGGTCCTCGACCACGGCGTCCGACAGGACGTTCTCGATGTGGCCCAGGCTCTCGGTGAGCGGTGCGGTCATGTGATGCCTCCAACGGGTGACGGTCCTTCGACCTTCGCAGTGAGTGGCGTCCGTCACACCAGGCGAATGCCCAGTTCCGACCTAGGCATCTATTGATCATTCGAATCAATCAATACGCGGCAGTTTCGTCCTTGTTGTTTATCTATCGCGGACCTAGTGTGGCGGGCATCACCACCTCGTTGAGGAGCGCTTCATGGAGCTACGCCACCTGCGGTATTTCGCCGCTGTCGCCGAGACCTGCCACTTCGGCCAGGCCGCGGCGCAGCTGCACATCGCCCAGCCGGCGCTCTCCCAGGCGATCCGCCAGCTCGAGTCCGAGCTCGACGTCACCCTGTTCACGCGCACGACCCGCCAGGTCACCCTCACCCCCGCCGGCGAGTTCCTGCGTGCCGAGGCCACCCGCGTGCTCGCCGCCGTCGACGACAGCATCCGAGGCGTACGCCGCATCGGGGCCGGCCGCCACGGCCTGGTCCGGCTGGGCCTGACCGGCACCGCCTCGTTCTCGCACCTGCCGGGCATCGCCCGGGTGGTCAAGCGCGAGCTGCCCGAGGTGGCGCTCGAGATCCATGCCGACCTGCTGACGCCGGCCCAGTGCGAGCGGCTGGAGAGCGGGGCGCTCGACCTCGGCGTCCTGCGGCCGCCCGCCACCGGCGAGGGACTGACCCTGCGCACCCTCGAGGTCGAGCCGCTCGCGCTCGCCATCCCCCTCGACCACCGCCTCGCCGTCGAGCCGGTCGTGGCACTGGCCGACCTGCGCACCGAGCCGTTCATCGCCTACAGCGCCCGCGACTCGGCCGTCAACGAGGCCGTCCTGCGCAGCTGTCGCGAGGCCGGGTTCGTACCGCGTCGCGAGCACGAGGCGCCGAGCACCGCGGTCCTGCTGGCGTTGGTCGCCGCGGGCCTCGGCGTCGCCGTCGTTCCGGCCTCGGTCCGTGCCCTCCCGCTCGAGGGCGTGGTCTTCCGCGACCTGCTCGACGCCGGCAGCGTCGAGCTCGCCCTCGCCTACCGCACCGACGACGACAACCCGGTCGTCGACGCCGTCATCGAGGTCCTCGAGGCAGCCGACCTGTTCACCGCACCCCGTCTGGAAGCTCCCCGACCATGAAGATCACCAAGATCGAGGCGATCCCGTTCGCGATCCCCTACCGCAAGCCGCTGCGCTTCGCCTCCGGCGAGGTCCACACGGCCGAGCACGTGCTCGTCCGGGTCCACACCGACGACGGTGTCGTGGGCACCGCCGAGGCGCCGCCGCGGCCGTTCACCTACGGCGAGACCCAGGCCGGGATCATCGCGGTGATCGACCAGCTCTTCGCCCCGCAGCTCGCCGGGCTCACCCTGCTCGAGCGCGAGACCGCCCGCGCCCTGATGGAGCGCACGGTCGGCAATCCCACCGCCAAGGCCGCGGTCGACATGGCCATGTGGGACGCCCTCGGCAAGACCCTGGACCTCCGGGTCGTCGATCTGCTCGGTGCCTTCACCGACCGGATGCGGGTCTCCCACATGCTGGGCTTCGACACCCCCGAGGCGATGGTCGCCGAGGCGGAGCGGATGCGGGAGACGTACGGGATCTCGACGTTCAAGGTGAAGGTCGGCCGCTCCCCCATCGAGCTCGACACCGCCGTCGTCCGTGCCCTGCGCGAGCGGTTCGGCGCCGAGATCGAGCTGTACGTCGACGGCAACCGCGGCTGGACCGCCGCCGAGTCCGCCCGCGCGATGAAGCAGATGGCCGACCTGGACCTGCTGTTCGCCGAGGAGCTCAACCCTGCCGACGACGTGCTCGGCCGGCGCTGGCTGGTCAGCCAGGTGGACGTGCCGTTCATCGCCGACGAGTCGGTGCCGACGGCGGCCGACGTCACCCGCGAGGTGCTCGGCGGCTCCGCCACCGCGATCAGCATCAAGACCGCACGCACCGGCTTCACCGGCTCGCAGCAGGTGCTCCACCTCGCCGAGGGTCTCGGGCTGGAGGTCGTGATGGGCAACCAGATCGACGGCCAGCTCGGCACCGCGTGCACGCTCGCCTTCGGTGCCGCCCACCGGCTCACCTCCCGCCGCGCCGGTGAGCTCTCCAACTTCCTCGACATGGCCGATGACCTGCTCACCGAGCCGCTCGAGATCCGCGACGGCGAGCTCGCCGTACGTCCTGGTGCCGGCCTCGGGGTCGAGATCGATCCGGAGAAGCTGGATCGCTACCGCACCGACAACTGAACACCAGACCCCACACCGCAACACGAGAGGACACACTCATGACCACCGACCAGACCCTCGAGTCCGTCGAGGCAGCCACCGCGGCCGCCTCGGGCGCCTCCGCCACCGAGCGGTTCGCCGCCGACAAGTCGCCCTTCGAGGCCGTCAAGGACACCCCGCCCGAGCGCGTCGACCGGCTCGCCAAGCGCGTGCTGAACGCCGTCTACGACACGATCCGCGAGGAGAAGGTCAGCTATGACGAATACAACGCGCTCAAGGCGTGGCTGATCCAGGTCGGCAAGGACGGCGAGTGGCCGCTCTTCCTCGACGTCTGGGTGGAGCACGAGATCGAGAAGGTCGCCACCGAGCACCGCGAGGGCAACAAGGGCACCATCGAGGGCCCCTACTACGTCCCGGAGGCGCCGGAGCAGGGCGCGAACGGCACCATCCCGATGCGTGACGGCGAGGCCGGCACGCCGCTGACCTGGACCGGGAAGATCACCTCGACCGACGGCGCCCCGCTCGACGGCGCCAAGGTCGAGCTGTGGCACGCCGACGCGGACGGCTTCTACTCGCAGTTCGCGCCGGGCATCCCGGAGTGGAACCTGCGCGGCACCTTCACGGTCGGGGCCGACGGCGCCTTCGAGATCCACACGATCCAGCCGGCGCCCTACCAGATCCCGACCGACGGCTCCTGCGGCAAGCTCATCGCCGCCGCCGGCTGGCACGCCTGGCGTCCCGCCCACCTGCACGTCAAGGTGTCGGCCCCGGGCCACGAGCTCCTCACCGCCCAGCTCTACTTCCCCGGTGACGAGCACAACGACGACGACATCGCCTCGGCGGTGAAGCCCGAACTGGTGCTCGCCCCGGTCGCGGCCGAGGACGGCTCGGTCACCGTCGACTACGGCTTCGTGCTCGACCCGGTCCGCGGCTGATGCTCTACCACGTACGCATGGACGTCCGGATCCCGCACGACCTGGATCCGGACGTCCGCGACGACACCATCGCCCGCGAGAAGGCCTACGCCCAAGAGCTCCAGCGCGCGGGGAAGTGGCCGCACCTGTGGCGGATCGCCGGGGAGTACGCCAACTTCTCGGTCTTCGACGTCGACTCCCACGACGAGCTCCACCAGATCCTGTCCGGCCTCCCGCTGTTCCCCTACATGGACGTCGAGGTCACCCCGCTGGCGAAGCATCCGTCCAAGGTCGACTGACCGAGCAGCGGCACCAGAGCGCGCGCGAACTCCGTCGGGACCGCGCTGGCACCGACGTGGTTTCCGGGCATCTCGGCCAGGGGTAGGCCCAGCAGGTCGGCCAGGGCCTGGGCAGCCCGGCGCGCCATCTGGTGATGACTCTGCGAGCCGGCGCACACCGTCAGCGGGACGCCGCCTAGGACCTCGACATCGGGCTCGTAGAAGACGCTGGGACCGGCCATCTGCCCGAGGAAGTAGCGGTTCTTCGCGAGCTCGTCGGCCGGGAGCGCCGGCAGCTCGACGTGCGCGGGCGGCTTCTGGTCCGGTCCGGTGTGGTGGGCGGCGCCACTGAGGTCGAAGAACTCCTGGACGGCCCGCTGCGGATCCGTGTCCGCGACGGCGAAGGCCGCCGCGGCGCGGTCGGCAAGGGCCGGGTCGTCGAGGAGAGTGATCAGGGGCGGCTCGTGCAGCACGGCTGCGCCGACGATCTCCGTACGCAGCCGGGCGAGCTCGAGAAGAGTGACCGCCCCGCCGCTGGTGCCGACGAATCTCGCCGGCGCCTCGGTGAAGGTCTCGACCAGCGCGGCCAGGTCCTCGGCGAGGACGCGGGGCGTCGGCGCGGCCATCGTGTGGGTGGCTGCGCTCTCCCCGATGCCGCGAGGGTCGTGGGTCACGACCGTGAATCGCCCCGCCAGCTCCTCGGCGAGCGCCGCGAACCCGGCGCGTCCGGCCGGCGCACCGACGAGGAACAGCAGCGGGCCGCTGCCCCGGACGCTGTAGGTGATCGTGGTGTCCGGCCGTTCGAGCACGCCGGTCGTGCCGGTGGCCAGGTCGGTGTAGTCCACGATCTTGCGGTTGATCACCTCGAGGGCTCGGTCCAGCGCCTCCCGGCGCTCCTCGACGCGGCGACGGTGGGCGGTGAGCAGCTCCAGTCGCAGCCGGGACGGGTCACCGGCCGCGGGGTCGCCTGCTTCCTGATCGGAAGCTCCGGGCTCGGCGCCGGTGAACCGGGCGATGTCCGCCAGCGGCATCCCGGTCTCGCGCAGGTGGACCAGCATGCGGATGAGGTCGACATCGGCCGCGACATACTGCCGACGCCCGGCCGCGTCCCGCTGTGGCGCCGGCAGGATCCCCTCCCGCTCGAAGTATCGCAACGTGTCGGGTTCCAGACCGGTGCGCGCGGCGACCTCGCCGATGCCGAACCGCTCTTCGTGCTCGTTCATGGGGCAAGCCTCGGACCTGGACCTCGGTCCAGGTCAAACGGGGGCGTCCGGGCCGCCCGATGACAGGCCGTTTCCTGGGCTCTCCTGGTCCAGCCAACCGCGGCGCGCAGCCTGAACACCCAGCTGGAACCGGGTGTGGCCGGCGAGGACCGCCTGCAGCCGGGTGATCCGGCGGCGTACGGTCCGCTCGCTCACCCCGAGCTCGCGGGCGATGGCGTGGTCGGTCAGCCCCGCGCTGAGGAGCGTCAGCAGCCGCCGGTCGTCGGCCGGGGCGTCGAGGTCCGGGATGTCGAGGGACACCGGGATCGCCATGTTCCACCAACTCTCGAAGGCGTGCCGGAGCGCGGACAGAACATCCGGGGACCGGGTGAACGCCCTGACCGGGACCTCGGCACCGGGGGCGTCCAGGGTCAGGCAGGCCGCGTGGTCGGTGACGAACATCGTCCACGGTACGCCCGGGAGAACTCGTGCCTGCTCACCGGCGCTCACGCACTGCTCGACGGTCGCCAGAGCCGCGCGGTTGGCCATCACCCCGGTGTCGTAGACGACCCGGATCGGGACCCCCTTGGCCAGGTTGTCGAGGGCATGCTCCTCCACCGTCGGCTTCCATGTCGGCATCTTCGTCGGCAGCCGGTTCAGGGCACTGATGGACCCGGCGTTCTCCATCAGGTCGGCGTAGGCCGCGTTGCTGTCAGCACCCCGGAGCACGACCATCGGGAAGTCGCTCTCCTGATGGCGCCGCCAGCTTGCCGCCAGACGCTCGACCTTCGTCCTCATGCAGGGTGGGTGCCGTCCGACCCTGCGGCTGCCACTGCAGAGGCGACGCTGAACGTGCTCGACCCTCTCCTCGACCTTCCGGAACTGGCGTTTCTGGACGAGGGACGTACGTCCCTGTTCACGATGAACGCCTTCGCCTACTCCACCGCCGACGACCCCGAGGCTCAGGCCGACCCGATGCTCGGAAAGCTCTCCGACCGCATCGTGTTCGGCGACGGCATCCTCGACTTCATGGAGTTCGTGGGCCTCGAGGCGTACGGCCCGCAGAGCATCATGGCCCACGAGTTCGCACACCACATCCAGTACGAGCGCAACGTGGTGTTCGACGCCGCGGACCCGGCTGACCAGCCCGAGTCCACGCGACGCACCGAGCTGATGGCCGACGCGCTGGCGTCCTACTACATGGCGCACAAGCGTGGGATGACGCTCAACAAACACCGGATCGTCGAGGTCCCGGAGACCTTCGGCCAGGTCGGTGACTGCGGCTTCGACGCTCCCGGGCACCATGGCATGCCGAGCCAGCGCCGCGCCGCGGCCCTGTGGGGCATCGACCAGGCCGCATCGGCACACAAGAAGGGGCACGTCCTGCCGTCCGCCACGATGATCCAGCGGTTCGAGGAGGCCCTGCCCGACCTCGTCGCTCCGGACGCTCGCTGACCGAACCACTCCGCCCGGGGACGCCGACGCGGCCGACCCCGGGCGGAGGCGCGTGCCGGAAGTGGCCGCGCCCAGGGCGCTCGACCTGCGAGGATGACGCCTGAGGTGATGAGATGTCGATGATCGACTACACGGCTCCCGCCGGACCAGCGCGTGGCCACCTGTCCGTTCCCGAGAGCGAGGGACCCTGGCCCGGCGTGGTGGTCGTGCAGGACATCCTCGGCATGACCACGGACATCAAGCGGATCAGCGATCGGTTCGCGGCCAACGGCTACCTGACCCTGACCCCGGCGCTCTACCAGCGTGGGGCGAAGGTCGGGTGCGTGGTGAGCACCATCAAGTCACTGGTGACCGGCCAGGGGCCCGCCGTCGACGACCTGATCGCCGCTCGCGACCACCTCGCCGCCGATCCACGCTGCACCGGGAAGATCGGGGTCGTCGGCTTCTGCATGGGCGGTGGGTTCACGCTCCTGCTGGCCCCGAGCGGCATCTTCGACGCGGCCGCGCCCAACTACGGCCAGCTTCCCCGGAGCCTGTCCGCGCTGAGGTCCTCGTGCCCGATGGTCGCGAGCTACGGAGGCAAGGACCGCACCCTGCCCGGGGCCGCTGACAAGATCGAGGCAGCGCTCGCGAAGGGCGATGTCCCGCGGGACATCAAGGAATACCCGGAGGTCGGACACAGCTTCATGAACGACTGGGGATTTCGCGGGCCGGTCCCTCTCCTGGAGCGCGTGGTCGGCTTCAACTACTCCGAGCCCGAGGCGGAGGACGCCTGGCGGCGTATCCTCGCGTTCTTCGGCGAGCATCTCGCGTCGCCCGGCTCGAACCGGTGACGGCTCTACCGGTGCTCCGCTGAACCGACGGGTTCCTGAGCACGGCGGGCGACCGACGACGGTGCGGACGAGGAAGGTGTCCAGCAGGATGCAGCATGCTCGAGTCGCTGGTGCTCCGCATGCTCGGTGCGCGGGTCGACATCCTGGCTATGGCGTCGCCACGCCGGCGGCTGATGCAGCCCACCTCCACAGCTCGCCGGTCTCGGCGGGACCGGGGTGGGTCGTGGACCGATAGCTCGTCGGGCGCTGGCGACGGTCATGCCAGAACGTGCCGGAGGGTGGAGCGGGTTCAGTGGCCGCGAGCCAGACCGCCGTGTCCGCCCCGGCCTCGGCCGGGCGCAGCAGCGGCCGGGTCAACGTACGGAAGAGCGGGAGCGAGCGGGCGATGCCCGGTGTGTCGGCCCAGCCGGGGTGCATCACATAGGTCGAGACCCGGTCCGAGGACCATCGCCGGTCGAGGATCGGGGTGAGCTCGACCTGCATGCGCTTCGATCTCGCGTACGCCACTGCGCCCCGGTAGTCGCCGAGTCGGAAGTCGGGGTCGTCGACCGGCATTGGCTGCGTGTACATGCCGCCCGAGGCGACGAAGACCACCCGGGCTCCGGCCTCGGACCGTCGCATGGCAGGCAGCAGGTGCTCGGTCAGCCGGATCGGCCCGAGCACATGGGTGGCCACGGACAGCTCGTGACCATCGACCGACTCGGTCCGCTCCGGCGGCATGACGCCGGCGTTGTGCACGAGCACGTCGAGGACCGAGTGGCCGCCGTCACGCGCACGGAACTCCTCCGCGAACGCGTCGACCATGGCCGGGTCCGAGACATCGCAACGTTCCATGCGCAGGTCGGCGGCCAGCCCCTCGCGGCGCAGCTGCCCTTCGATCCGTGCGACCGCAGGTGCGGCGCGATCGGGTGAGCGGACGAGGAGATGCACGCGCGCACCGAGACGAGCGAGACCGAGCACGGTGGCCTCGCCGAGCCCGCTGCCTCCACCGGTGACCAGGGCGGTCCGCCCGGCCAGCGAGCCGGGGCGCGGGTCGTCCGCGGGCCAGCGGCGACGCCGGATCGCGTAGCCGAGGCGCGAGTAGCCGGCCACGATCGTCCGGTCGAGCAGACGGTCCAGCCCCTTCTCGGCATCGATGGACCCGTGCGTCGGCTTCACAGGGCGGCTTCCTTGAGCTCGGTCAGCCGGGCGAGCGCCTCGCGACGTTCCTCGGCATGGTCGACGATGCGACCGGGGTAGCCGTGGGCCGGACCGTCGGGGTGGAGCCACGGTTCGTGGGCGGCGGCTCCGGGGAGATGACGCAGCTCAGGTACCCACCGTCGGACGTAGTCACCCTCCGGATCGAACCGCAGGCCTTGTGCGACCGGGTTGAAGACCCGGAAGTACGGCGCGGCGTCGGTCCCGGTCCCGGCGACCCACTGCCAGCCGTGATTGTTCGAGGCCACGTCGCCGTCGACGAGGTGGTCGAGGAAGTGCCGGGCACCGACAGGCCACCACATGTGCAGATCCTTGACCAGGAAGCTCGCCACGACCATCCGCACCCGGTTGTGCATCCAGCCCTCGGCCTGCAGCTGCCGCATGCCGGCGTCGACGAACGGATAGCCGGTGGTGCCTGACTTCCAGGCCGTCAGGAGCTCGGGATCCTCCTCGTAGCGCATGCCTCGCAAGGATCCGCGCAGGTCGCGCCACGCCGAGTCGGGGTCGTGCCAGAGCACGTCGGCGTAGAACTCGCGCCAGGCCAGCTCGGCGACGAAACGCTCGACATCGGCGCCGGAGGCACCGGCGGCGTACGCCTGCAGATCCGCCAGCAGCGTACGCGGATGGATCTCGCCGAACTTCAGAGCCGTGGACAGCCGGCTGGTCCGGTCGAGGTCAGGTCGGTCCCGGGACGAGGCGTAGCCGACCAGGTCCTCGGCGCAGAAGTCCTCCCAGCGCTGGAGCGCCGCCTGCTCCCCGGCCTCGCAGCCGGGACCGTCGGGCAGCCGGTCCGACCCGAGCGTCGTCACCCACTCGACCCGGGCGTCGCCGGCCGGGGCCCGCCAGCCGTGCTCGCGCCACGCCCGCAGGAAGGGCGTGAAGACACGGTAGGGAGATCCGGCCGTGTTCCGGACCCGTCCCGGAGTGACGGCGTAGGGGCTGCCGGTGCCGACCAGCTCGATGCCGTCGGCGGCCAGACGGCGCTCGACGGAGGCGTCGCGGCGCCGGCCGAAAGGGGTCGTCTCGGTGGAGACGTGCACCCGGGTCGCTCCAGCCTCGGCTGCCACCTGGGCGACCGTCTCAACCGGGTCGCCGTGCCGGACCACCAGTGCCCCACCCGTCTCCTCACGGAGCGCGGCGAGGGAGGCGAGGAGCCGGTCCCACCGGGGCCCGGGGCGAGCCAGGCGCGGATCGATCACGAACAGCGGCACCACCTGTCCGTCTCGGGCCGCGGCCTGCAGCGCCGGGTGGTCCCCCAGCCGCAGGTCCCGGCGGAACCACATCACCGAGGTCGTCATGGGTGGCTCGGTCGTTCCAGGCGGATCTGGGCGACATCGATGCAGTCGGTGCGGAAACCCGCCTCGCAGTAGGCGAGGTAGAACTCCCAGGTGCGGCGGAAGGACTCGTCGAAGGTGTCCGACCGGATCGTCGGCCAGGCCGCGAGGAAGGCGGCGCGCCACCGGCGCAGGGTCTCGGCGTAGTCGGCGCCGAACCTGTCGGTGCGGGTGACCGTCAGCCCGACCTTGCCGGCCTGCTCCATGATGACCGTCTCGGACGGGATGAGGCCGCCCGGGAAGATGTGCTTCTGGATCCAGCCGTAGGAGTTGCGGGTGGCCAGGTAGCGCTGATGGGGCATCAGGATCGCCTGGAGTGCGACCGCGCCGCCGGGACGGACCAGCCGGGACAGGGCGCCGAAGTAGTCGGGCCAGTAGCGTTCGCCGACCGCCTCGATCATCTCCACGCTGACCACGGCGTCGAAGGTGCCGACGACGTGGCGATAGTCCCGCACGAGCACCTGGACGCGGTCGGCGTATCCCGCCGCCTCGATCCGCTGTCGCGCCAGCGCCGCCTGCTCCCCCGAGAGCGTCACCGTGGTGACGCGAGCGCCGCGGCGGGCCGCCTCGATCGCGAGGGTCCCCCACCCCGTACCGATCTCCAGCACGTCGTCACCGGCACCGACGCCCGCCAGGTCCAGGGCCGCGTGCACCTTGCGCAGCTGCGCCTCCTCGAGATCCTGCTCGGCGACCGGTCGAGCGCGGTCGAACAGCGCCGAGCTGTAGCTGAGGCTGGGGTCGAGGAACGCGGCGAACATCTCGTTGCCCAGGTCGTAGTGGGCGGAGATGTTCTCCGGCGAGTCCTCCACCGCGCCGCGCTGGTCTTCCGGGATGGGCTGGTCGACCAGGCGGCGCAGCCGCTGCATCCAGCCCGGGACCAGCCCGGAGAGGCGGGCGGCGTACGGCGTCAGCGCATCCGCGAGATCGGTGCCCTCGGCGGGGTGCCAGTCTCCGGCCGTGTAGGCCTCTCCGAGGCCGATCTTCGGGTTCTCCGCGAGCCGGCGGTAGAACTCCTCCGGGTGCCGGAGCACGATGGCGGGCCGGTCCGGGGTGCGCACACCACCCCGGTCGTTGAGCAGGTCGCCGTCCGGGAGCACGACGTCGACCGGCACCCGGCGGGTGGCCAGGCGCAGGACCTGCTTGGCGACACCTGCTCGCAGGTTCGCGGGGAGCGTCGAGGGACGGTGGAGCGGCACGTGGAGCGTCATGGGCTCAGCACTCATGAGATGGCTTCTTTCTGTGGGGTCTGGCGAGGGATCACGGGCAGCCTGCGCAACCACAGCCGGATCCCGTGGAACCGGATGAGCGCGCTGACCCGCTGGGGCATCAACAGATGCGTGAGGCTCAGCCGGAGCAGCGCCCGAGGTGTCGCGGGCTCCGGTCGTCCGCTGGTGGTCGCCGTCAGCACCCGAGTGCCGTCGCGGTCGTAGCCGACGGTCACCGAGACTCGCCGCGGATCGAGCCGGAGCCGGATCTGATAGCTGCCGGTCACGTCGTTGAACGGCGAGACGTAGAAGGTCTTGTCGGTGCGGGCTCGGCCCTGCTCGTCGAGGTCGAGCAGGTAGGCGTGGCGGCCACCGTAGGTGTTGTGCACCTCGAAGACGACCGCACGCAGGTCGCCGTCCGCCTGCTGCACCCAGAACACCGTGAGCGGGTCGAAGACATGACCCAGCACCCGTGCGTTCGCCAGCATCAACACCCGGTCGGTCGGCGCGACGAGGACGCCGCGGTCGGCGAGCATCTTCTCGAGATCACCGCGGATACCGCCTCCCGAAGCACCGGCATCGAGATGGTCCTCGGCCCGGAACCCGGCCAGCGGACGCAGCCAGAGCGGAAGTCTGGGCAGCTCGTCGACGTCGACGAGCCACTGGTAGCTGCGGTGCCGGAAGGCGTGCTGCACCGGGGTCTCGCGAGCGTGGCTGACGTGACCGACGACGAGCGCCGGGAGCGGTGGGGCGAGCAGCCGGCTCACCAGGTCACCCCGAACGACTCGGCCGCCTCCACCCCGGAGCGACAGCCGTCCTCGTGGAACCCCCAGCCGAGATGAGCTCCGGCGAAGGCGAGGCGAGGTCCACCGGCGGTGCGCAGCCGCGACGCCGCCGCGACCGCCTCGGTGGTGAAGACCGGATGCTCGTACGTCATCCGGGCAGTGACCTTGGCCGGGTCGACGTGCTCGGTGGCGTTGAGGGTGACCACGTGCTGGTCGCGGTCGTCGAGGCCCTGGAGGCGGTTCATCCAGTAGCTGACGACCACCTTGTCCGCACCCCCATGGCAGGACGCGAGCCGGTAGTTCCACGACGCGCGGGCGCGTGGCCGGTCCGGCAGCAGGCTCTCGTCCCGGTGCAGCCAGGTCTGGTTGCGCGAGTAGCCGATCGCGGCCAGGTCGCTCTTCTCCTCCGGGGTGGCATCGGCCAACAGCCTCAGCGCCTGGTCGGCGTGCGTCGCGACGACGACGCGGTCGAAGCTCTCGGATCCCGTCCCGGTCCGTACGTCGACCCCGTCGGCGTGCCGCTCGACGGCCGTGACCGGATCGCCGGTGCGGACGTCGTCGATCCGCGCGACGAGCCTGTCGACATAGGTGCGTGAGCCGCCGACGACCGTCCGCCACGTGGGTGACCCGGTGACCTGGAGCATCCCGTGGTGGTCGAGGAAGGCGAACAGGTGGCGCGCCGGATAGGCGAAGGCGTCCTCGTCACCGCACGACCAGACGCAGGCCACCAGCGGCACGGCGAAGTGCTGGACGAAGTAGTCGCTGAAACCACCCTGGACGAGGAACTGGCCCCAGGTCAGGTCGCTGTCGGACTCGAGCAGGCGACGGGCCCGGCGGTGGAACCGCGGCACCTGGGCCAGCATGCGTACGAAGCGCGGGTCGGCGATCCGGCGGGGGTCGGCCAGGATGCCGCTCAGACCGCGGCCGCCGGCGTAGGACAGCCCGCAGTCGTCGCACACGATGCTCATGCTCATCTCGGTCGGCCGGGTCTCGACGCCGAGCTCTCCGAACAGGCGGAGCAGGTTCGGGTAGGTCCGCTCGTTCATCACGATGAAGCCGCTGTCGACTCGGAGACGACCCCCCGACGAGCTGGGGACGTCGTGCGTGTGCGCATGACCGCCGAGCCTCGGCTCGGCTTCGAAGACGGTGACGTCATGGGTCCGGCCGAGAAGGTGGGCAGCGGTCAGCCCGGACACACCGCCACCGATCACGGCGACCCTCTGGCGCCGGGTATCGGCCGTTCGACTCATGGGAGCTCCTCCTGCGGTGATGGGCACGCTGGCCAGTTTCCGACTTCGAATGTACAATCCTTGTTCAAGGTTTGTCAAAGGTTTGCATAAGGAGACGATGATGAAGATCGATCGGACCGTAGAGACCTCCGCACCGAGCTCCGAGGTGTTCGACTTCCTCGCCGACTTCACCACCACGGAACAGTGGGATCCGGGCACGGTGCGGACCGAACGCGTCTCCGGCGACGGCGGGGTCGGGACGACCTACGCGAACACGTCGCGGTTCCTCGGACGCACCACCGACCTCACCTACGTCGTGGAGACCTACGAACCCGGCACGCGCTTCGCCCTACGCGGCGAGAACAAGACGGTCGTCGCCCATGACACGATGACCTTCGCACCGACAGCGACGGGCGGGACGTCCGTCCGCTACGTGGCCGAGTTCAAGATGAAAGGAATCGCCCGGATCGTGGCTCCTCTGCTGAAACCCGCGTTCACCCGCCTGGGCGACACCGCGTCCGCACAGCTGCGCACCACCCTTGCCCGGCTGGACCGGTAAGCCGACCAGATGTACACCATCAAGCACGCAGCGCAGCAGGTCGGCATCACCACCGCGACCCTCCGCGCCTGGGAGCGTCGCTACGGGATCATCTCTCCTCACAGGTCCGAGGGGGGCTACCGCCTGTACGGCGAGCACGACGTCGCCGTGCTCCGCTCGATGAAGCACTTGGTGGACCAGGGCTGGTCGGCCGCCGTCGCTGCGGCCGAGGCGATCCGGCTCGACCAGGAGGGTCCGGCCTCCTCCCCCGCGGGCGCCGACACCCCCGGCCGCTCCCCCGACAGCTCCCCCGGCAGCTCCGCCGACCTCGCGGACCGGATGACCAGCGCCGCAGCGACCCTCGACGCCGCCGACCTGGCCACGACCCTCGACCAGGTGTTCGCCCTCGGCGGCTTCGAGGCAGCCATGACCGACAACGTCTTTCCCGCGCTGGAGAAGCTCGGCGATGCCTGGGCGGACGGCCGGGTGACCGTCGCCGGCGAGCACCTGGCCTCCAACGCGGTGATGCGCCGGCTCGCCATCGCCTACGAGGCTGCCGCCGCCTACGGCCGCGGCCCTCGCATCGCCCTCGGGACGGCACCCGGGACCCGGCACGAGATCGGTCTCCTCGCCTTCGCCGTCGCCGCCAGACGCCACGGTCTGGACACCGACTACCTCGGCACCGACCTCCCGATCGACGACTGGCTCACCGTCGTCGACGAACCCACCCTTGCGGCTGTCGTGCTCGCGATCCCCACCACCGCCGACATCACCGCCACGACGACCGTCATCACCGCGATCCACGACCGCCGTCCCGATCTCGTCGTCGCCGTCGGCGGGGCCCAGCAGGGCCATGCCCCCGAGCTCGCCGTCCGCCTGGGCCACGACATCGTGGTCGGCGCGAAGAGCCTTGCCGCGCTGATCACCCGGCGCTGACGATCGGGTTCACTCGGGCAGGGTGGCGCGGAGCACGCGCAGGGTGTTGCCGCCCATGATCGCGGCCACCTCGGTCTCGTCGTAGCCGCGGTCGAGGAGCTCCTGGGTGATGGCGGCGAGGTCGCCGGCGTCCCAGCCGACGGTGGTCGAGCCGTCGTAGTCGCTGCCCAGGGCGGCGGTCTCGATGCCGCCGACCTCGACGACGTGGTCGATGGCGTCGACGACGGCTGCCACGGTCAGGTCGCACACCGCGGCGTCCCAGTAGCCGACACCGACGACGCCGCCGGTCGCCGCGACCCCGCGTACCTCCTCATCGGTCAGGTTGCGGTTGACGTCGCAGGTGGCCTGGACACCGCCGTGGCTGAGCACCACCGGCTTGGTCGCCATGTCGAGCATCTCGGCGACCGCCGTGTGGCTGGCGTGGGCGATGTCGACGATGATGCCGCGCCGCTCCATCTCGGCGAAGACGTCCCGCCCCAGATCGGTGAGGCCGCCCTTCTCGACACCGTGCATCGAGCCGGCCACCTCGTTGTCGAAGAAGTGGGTGAACCCGGCCATCCGCATGCCGGCGTCATAGAGCGTGTCCAGGTTGTCGAAGTCACCCTCGAGATTCTGGAGACCCTCGACCGAGAAGAGCGCACCGGTGACCCGCTTGCCGGCCTCGCGGTCGGAGATGAGCGCGTCCAGGTCGGAGCGGGTGCGGATCAACCGCAGCCTGCCGTCGGAGTCGGCCGCCGCCTTGTCGAGCTTCTGGGCGTGGAAGAGCGAGCGGTCCAGCAGCGAGGTCCAGGTGCGGGGAGGCTGGAGCTGGGCGAAGGTCAGCAGGGTGATGTTGTCGCTGTCACCGGTGTTGCTGTCGTAGTTCTGACCCTTGGGCGACTTCGACACCGAGGAGAACACCTGCAGCGCGACGTTGCCGTCCTCCATCCGCGGCAGGTCCATGTGACCCCTGTCCGAGTGCTCCAGGACGTCGCGGTCCCACATCAGGGTGTCGCTGTGCATGTCGATGACCTGCAGGGACTCGTGCAGCCGCCGCGTCTCGGGGGTGACCTCCGGCAGGCTGGCCGGACGGATCTTGTTCTGGCCGTTCTCCACGATCCCGGGCGCCAGCGCGAAGAAGCCGGCGACGCCGACGAGGAGAAGGGTGAGTACGGCCAGAAGCAGTCGCTTCGTCCAGCGGCGGGTCATGCAGGGTCCTCTCGGGGCAGGCTCGGAGCTGGCCGAGCGCACGGGCGGGGACGAGTATCTCGGCGCGAACGCCGGCGGCAGACGAATTGGACCGAATCGCTCGTCCGGCAGGGCGATCCGACAGGATGTGACCATGGCGACACTGGATGAGGACGACTTTTCGCTCATCCACGCGCTCCAGATCCGGCCACGCGCAACCTGGACGGACCTCGCTGCCGCGCTCGGCACCTCGCCGACGACCTTGAGCCGCCGCTGGGAGAGGCTGCGGGCCGACGGCAGTGCCTGGGTCATCGGCCATCCGCGGGTCCGCGGGCACCACGGGGCCAGCCTCGCCATCGCCGAGATCTCCTGCGTCAGCGGGCGCACGGGCACGCTCGCCCAGGAGCTGGCCGAGTGGCCGATGATCATCACTATCGAGGAGGCCGCCCGCGACTACGGCCTGATCGTGACCGCGGTCGGCCTCGGGCCCGGGGACATGCCCAAGCTGCTCCTCGACGACCTGTCCGCGCTGCCGGGCGTGCTCGGCGTACGCGCCCACCACGTCGCCCGGCTCCACCTCGACGCGAGCAGCTGGCGTGTCGGCGGGCTCGACCACGAGCGCGCCCAGGCGGTCGCCCGCATCCCCGACCACGGTGGCGGCCCGTCCACCCCGGTCAACCCCTGGGCCGAGCCGTACGCCGGGATCACGCAGGCCCTGATCAAGAACGGCCGCAGCAGCGCGGCCGACATCGCCCGCCAGACGGGCCGACCGCTGTCGACGTCCCGCCGCCAGCTCGGCCAGCTCCTCGCCTCCGACTCGCTCACGTTCCGCTGCGAGGTCGCCCAGGGCCTGACCCCGCTGCCCATCGTCGTGCAGACCTGGTGCCAGGTGCCCGTCGGGGCGGTCGCCGAGTGCGTGAGCCGCCTGCGGACCACCCCCGGCGTACGCCAGGTCGTCGGCCTGCCCGGGCCGACGAACCTGCTGATCAGCACCTGGGCTCGCTCCGCCGAGAGCGCGATGCTCCTCCACGAGCACCTCCAGCGGGACCTCGCTCTGAAGGTGGTCGAGTCCGCGATCATCCTGCGCCAGATCAAGCGCCTCGGCTGGAGGCTCGACGAACTCGGCCGCGCCACCGGACCGCTGGTGCCCTACCCGCCCAACGCCTCCGTGTGACCGTCTCCCCCTCGGGCGCCGGGCTCGCCCCCGGTCTCCAGGCGTTCGGTCTCGGCCCGGAGCGCCTCGATCACACCCGTGACCCAGCGTGCGATGGCGGCGAGCTCGTCCTCGTCGAAGCTCTCGTTCATCTCCTCGATCCGCTGCGCGAGCCCCGCCGCCGTGGGACGTGAGGTCTGTCGGAAGTGAGGCGTGGTGTGGATGCGGAACGACCGGCGGTCGCTGGGGTTGCGCTCGCGGCGTACGTAGTCGGCGTCGACCAGCTTGTCGATGATCTTGGTGACGGCCGCATTGCTCAGACCGGTGGCGGCCGCGAGCTCCCCCGGAGTGATGCCGTCGGGGTGGCGGGCCACCAGGTCGAGCATCTTGTGCTCGCTGTTGCTGACGCCCAGGCGGCGGGCGATCGCCTCATGGAACATCACCACATGGAGGCTCAGGTCAGCACCGAGCCGGTTGCCGTCCTGGGACATCTGGGCCTTTCTCGACGTCAGCTAATTTGTTTCACCTTAGTGAAATAACACGATAGTCTCCGGCCATGAAGATCGAGCTCTCGCCACCCCGGGCGACCACCGATTCCCTGACCTTCGCCGGCGCGCTGCTCCGGTGCTACGTCGCCGTCCTGCTCGTCGGCGCTCCGCTCGCGGCACTGATGCTGACCCCCGGGCTCCTGCGGAGCCGGGTCGCTCTCGTCCCCGGGATCACCGCGTTCGGCATCGCGGCGTTCATGCTCCTGTCCTTCCTGCTGATCGCGGTGGCGCCCCGCCTCTCGGCCCGGGTCGCCCCCGAGGCCGGATGGCGTCCGGCACTCGTCGGCAAGGTCGGTCCCGCCCTTCGCCGCGAGCTGCCCCGACAGTGGTGGGGTCGCGCCGGCGAGGCGCTGCTGATCTTCATCGCCTCCCAGCTGGTCGGCGGCTTCATCGCCTGGCTGATGCCCTACATCTGGGTCGACCCGGCCTCACCCGAGGACCACGTGGTCTGGGTGCTCCACTACCCCAACTACGCGACCCAGGCGGTCTCGATGTATCTCGTCATCTGCCTGGCGGCCGCCTGGTTCGGCACCCGCCTGCGCCAGCTGGCGATCGGGATCGAGTTCGTAGACAACGGCCAGCCGGTGTCCTAGGCCGCGTCGGGCCCGGTTCAGCGACCGAGCACGGCGCGGAGCCGGTCCACCTGGGCGGTGCGCTCGGCGAGACGCTGCTCGTCGAGGCTCCGCCCCGGCGCAGCCGCCAGCAGCTCGTGCGTACGCCGCACGGCGGTTGCATCGTGAGCGACGAGCGAGGTGACCAGGCCGATGAGCGTGGCATCCAGCTCGTCCGCCGGCACCACGCTCTGCGCGAGCCCGATCCGCTCGGCCTCGGCGGCGCCCACCGTGCGCGCGGTGGCACAGATCTCCAGCGCTCGCGCGTAGCCCACGGCCTCGATCAGCGGCTTGGTGCCGGCCAGGTCGGGGACCAGCCCCAGCGCAGGTTCCTTCATGCAGACCCAGGCGTCCTCGGCCATGATCCGCAGGTCGCACGCCAGCGCCATCTGGAAACCCGCGCCGATCGCGTACCCGTCGACGACTGCGATCGAGATGAACCTCGGGTCGGCGAGCGCCACGAACGGCCGCTGGTATTCGCCGATGAGGTCGATGACCTCCTGGTCGCTGCGCGCCAGCGTCGAGACCAGGCTGCCCTCCACGTCGGTCTGGCCCGGGTCGACCAGCGACAGATCCAGTCCCGCGGAGAAGGTGCCGCCGGCCCCGCGCACCACCACGACCCTGACCTCGACCGGGAGCGACTCGAGGAAGGACGCGATCGCCGCCCACATCGCCGGATGCTGGGCATTGCGTACGTCAGGGCGGTCCAGCAGCACGGTCGCCACAGCGCCATCGATGCTGAGGTCGACACCCGGCTCGTTCATGTTCATGGCTTGGCCGATCCCTTCGGGCAGGAGTGCGTCGGGCGACGCGTCACACCAACGTAGAGGACCTGCTGCGTCGGGGTGACGATCGCCCGACGGATCAGGCCCCTGCGGCGGCGACGGCCTCTCGCGCGCTTTCTCCCGTGCGTACGACATGTCCCCCAGAGGCCGGGCGCGCATGGGGGACGCGCCCGGCCTCTGGGGACGGCCGGGATGGCGTACGGCTCAGCAGGTCCTGCGCGCGAGGACGAAGTCCTCACGCACCGGTGTCTTCCCGACGCGGGTGGTCCGGGCTCCGGGAACGAACCCGTCCTTGTGGGCCGTCACCCTGACCGGGTTCTGGCCGCGGTCGATCCACCGCGCGTAGCCGCCGTCGGCGGGCACCGTCACCGTCCAGGTGCTCGTCGATCCGGCCAGGCTGACCGTCGCCCCCTCGAGCGGGACCGGCTCACCTGCGCAGGCGGCGCCCGAGACGGTGCCGAGGATCTTGCCCCAGGTGCGAGGCGGGTCGACCCGCAGGGAGACGCTGACCAGAGGTACGTCGAACGGCGTGTCCTCGGTGAGACGGAGCCTCGCGGCGTACTCCCCCGGCTGACCGAGCTCGCCTGAGTCCAGAGTGAGCGTGACCGTGGCCGATTCACCCGGAGCGAGCGTCACCGATCCGGCGGCCGTCGACAGCCATGATGCGTCCGTGGCGTCGCCTCCCCCGCAGTCGTCGTAGCCCGGGAGCACCTCTGCCGTCGCAGCCGGCGCGAAGACACCGGCCGATCCGCCGACCTTGGCGAAGCCGCACGCGGATCCGCCGCGATACACCGCGTGCTGGGAGTTCGGCAGGGACGTCCAGGCATCTCCGACGGGGTCGTAGGCCCAGCCCGCGTTGGTCAGCGCATCGTCGGCGATGCCGCCGGAGACCAGGAGGCGGTCGCCGGCCGCGGTGTAGCCAGCACCCCAGACCGCGCGCGGCATGTCGGCCACCTGGGTCCACGAGTTCTGCTCGGGGTCGTAGGCGTACGTGCCGCGGGAGGCAGTCCCGTTGCCGATCCCACCCGAGCACACGACCTTCTCGCCGAGCGCCCCGCAGGCCAGCCACGCCGTCGGCACCGGATAGTCGGCGACCCGGCTGAAGCTGTCCGCCTCGACGTCGTAGGCCATCACGGCGCGCGACCCACAGACTGCGACGCAGCCGCCGACCGAGTAGATCACCCTGTCGAGCGCGGCGACACCGGCGGCCGCCATCGGCTGCGGGTTGTCGGCGCCGGCCGACCAGCTGTCGGTCTCGGGGTCGTAGATCGCGGTGCCATCGACCATCGAGCCGGGCGCGCCCCACCCGCCGATCACGTAGAACCGGCCGTCGACGAAGGCACCACCGGGCTTCATCCGTGCCTGGGGCATGGCCGCCATCTCGTTCCAGCGCAGCGACTCGGGGTCGTACGCATAGGCCGCCGACGTGGGCATCTCTCCATCCCGGGTGCCACCGAAGCTGTAGACGATTCCGTCGTGATACCCGGCGATGTTGTCCATCACCGGCACCGGGTGGTCGGCCAGATCCAGCCACGGCCCTTCCTGTACGCCGGTGGCATCCGGGACAGCAGCGCCAGCTCCCGCCGGGTCCATCTTCTGCCCACCACGCAACGGCGAGGCCTCGATCTCGATCCGCTGCGGCTTCGGTCCCGCCGAATCGGCGACGTCGACGGACGAGACCTTCGACCCGTCGGCCCGGCTGATCCGGAAGCCTTCGTCCTGGTCGGTCAGCTCGAACGTCGCCGGCGCGCTGCCGACGTTGCGCACCTCGATGTCACGGGTGGTCGCGCCGCCGAGCTCGACAGTGCCCGACACCGCTTCCTGGGTCACCTCGAGGCGGCCGGCTCCGAGCGCGAACTCCGCGCGGTTGGCCGTGTGCTCACGTACGTCGACCGTCGTCGTGCCTGCTGTGTATCCGCTGCCCTTGCGGGCGGTGAAGGCGCGCTCCCCGGTGAGCGAGGAGAACATCCAGAAGATGCCAGCGCCATGCGTCGGGTCGTCCTTCGAGACCGACGTGGTCGCGTTGTCGTCGGGGGCGTCGACGCTGTGCACCCGGGCGTCGGCGACGCCGGCCCCGGTCTGGGCGTCGGTCACGTGCCCGACGACGAGCCCGCCCGGCTGCACGGTGCAGTCGGCGGCGTACCCCAGGGCGGCATCGCAGTCGGTGGTCGTCAACCGGTGGTCGTCGACCACCGCGGAGCCGTCTTCGGCCACGGACACCGTGCTCGTCGACCGGCCGTAGCCCGGGTAGAGCGAGTCGACGGTCAGCGAGTAGTCGCTCCCCACCGGAAGGTGCAGCGAGTAGGCGCCGGTCGCCGGGTCGGTGTGGGTGGTGACCGGCGTGCCGTCGACCTTCACCCGGGCGTACAACGGCCATCCCTGGCCGGAGTCGTCGCTCACCGTGCCGGACACCCGTGCCGAGGGCAGCGGCACCAGGCCGACGTTCTTCTCGACCGCGGCACCCGCGGTCACCTCGATGCCGGTCAGCGGGCGGGGCTCGTAGCCGAACCGGGTCGCGGTCAGGTCGTAGGTCCCGACCGGCAGATGGAACCCGAACCGACC
The DNA here is from genome assembly GCF_037137035.1 of Nocardioides sp. CCNWLW239. NCBI lineage: Bacteria > Bacillati > Actinomycetota > Actinomycetes > Propionibacteriales > Nocardioidaceae > Nocardioides > Nocardioides sp. CCNWLW239. The sequence goes on from NZ_JBBBNW010000007.1 coordinate 220,379, forward strand.
ATCGCGCTGCGTGGTCACCGACCGGTCCATCGGACCGGCGACGTTCACCTGCACACCGGCGAGCGGTGCACCGGTCTCTCCGTCGGTGACCGTGCCGGCCAGCTCCCCTGCCGGACCCGACGGCAACGCCGCCAGCAGAGCCAGCGCGTCCAGCCGGCCCTCGCCGTAGACGTTGTTGTTCTCCGCCGTTCCGCCGCAGGACAGGTCAGAGGTGTCGATCGCGGTCCGGTCGAGCAGCTCACGGGTGAGGGTGGTGTCGCCCAGCGCGGTCGGCCGCGCCGACCACAGCAACGCGATCGCCCCGGCGACGTGCGGTGCCGCCATCGAGGTGCCGCTCATGGACTGGTAGCCGCCGCCGGGCTGGCTGGAGCGCACGGCGACGCCCGGCGCCGCGATGTCCGGCTTGATGGCGCCGTCCTGGCCGGCGCCGCGGCTGGAGAAGGAGGCGATCTTGTCGAGCGAGTCGTAGGCACCGACCGAGTAGTTGATCGTCCGGCTGCCGGGTCGCCCGGAGGTGGCGCAGCTCGGGCCGATGTTCCCGTTCGACCAGACCCCGAAGATGCCGGAGGCCGTCCAGGCCGCGCTGATGTCCTCCAGGAACGGCTGGTTGGAGGGCAGGTTGGATCCCCACGAGTTGTTGACGATGTGCGGACGCATCGACGCTCGGGGGTTCTTCCCTTCCCGGTCGGTCGGTTCCAGCAGCCACTGCGCGGACGCGATGATGCTCGCATCGCTGGCGCAGCAGCCGTTGGTGGCGATCCAGCGTGCGGCGGGTGCGACGCCGACGTGGTTCTGGCCGCCGTCGTCGCCGACCATGGTGCCCATGGTGTGGGTCCCGTGGCCGTGGTCGTCGCACGGCTCACCACCACACACGTTCCGGCTGTCGAACCAGTTGTAGTCGTGGCTGAAGGTGCCGTCGCCGTTGTTGCCGCGATACTGGTTCACCAGCGCGGGGTGCTCGTAGTCGACGCCGGTGTCGAGGTTGGCCAGGACGATGCCCTCGCCACGCGCCCCCTCGGAGCTCCACACCTGGTCGGCCTTGATGTTGGCGATCCCCCACTCGACGGAGTCGACCGCGGCCTCCGCCTCGGCCGGGGTCAGCTCGGGCGGAGTCACCTCGAAGGTGGGCCACAGCTCCGCGACCTCGGCCTGGGACGCCAGCTGGGTCGCCAGAGCGGAGTCGGCACCGTGGACCTTGATCGCGTTGGTCGCCCAGAAGCTCTCGAAGTCGATGTCCTGCGCCCGTAGACGAGCCTGGACCCCGCGCTGGCTCTGCTGCGCCGTCGTCCGCAGGGCCGCCGCGACCGCGGTGCCCCGCTCGTTCCAGTCCTGGACGGCCTCCGCCTCGGACAGGTCCGTACGCCTGTCGAACTCGATCCAGAAGTCGACCGGCTTGCCGGAGTCGAGCTCCCGGTCGAGCTTGGGGTGGATCTTGGCCTCCGCCGAGGATTCGGCCGAGGTCTGCCGGGAGGGCTCGGTCGGCGCAGGAGCTGCCACCGCCTGCTGCCCGAGCCCCAGGATCAGTCCGGCCAGCGCGGCAGCGACCATCGCCGTCCGGCCGCCCGTCTTGTGGTGTCTCGACATGAGATTCCTTCCCGTCCTCAACAGCCGGACTCGGTCAGCGTGATGTCGTGCTGCGTGGTCCGCGTGGTCAGCCGGATCTCGCTGGAGGCCGGCGCATACCCGTCGCGCCCGGCGATCACCGTCAGCGGGTTCTCCGCCCGGTCGATCCAGCGCCGGAACTGCCCGTCCTGGCCGGTCACCACGGTCCATTCCTGAGCCGCGGTCCGGATCGTCACCGTCGCCCGTCTCAGCGGGGCGACCTCGCCGTCGCAGGACCGACCGGACACCGTGCCGGCGAGCGCCGCCCACGACTTCGGGACGGGCACGGTCATCGCCGCCTGGATCAGGTCCACGTCGTACGGGGTGTCCTCGAGCACCCGGAGCACGGCCTCGAAGTCGCCGGGCTGGTCGACCACCGTGGCGTCCAACGCCACCGACACGGTCACCGACTCGCCGGGTTGGAGGGACGCGGTGCTGCGGTCCAGGCTCATCCACGGCGTGGCTGGCGACCGGTCGACGCAGGCATCGTGTCCCGGCAGCGCCTCCACACGACGGCTGGGGTAGTTGCCCTCCGTACCGCCGACCCGGAACAGGCCGCAGGCCACCCCCGCGCCACCGAACGCGTTGAGGGTCTGGGGCAGCGATGCCCACGTGTCCGAGGCGGGGTCGTAGCGCCAGGTCGCGCGGGTCGGGCCACCGGCGGCGTACCCACCCACCACGGCCATCTGATGGCCGGCCGCGACAGCGCCCGCTCCCCACACGGTCCTGGGCAGATCCGAGATCGGTGTCCAGGACCCGAACTTCGGGTCGTACGCATAGGCGGACTTGCTCACGGAGCCGTCGGCGCGCTTGCCCCCGGCACAGTAGACGTGGCCGTCGATGGCGCTGCAGGCCGGCCAGGCGACCGCCTCCGGATAGTCCTCGAGCCGGGTGTAGGTGTCGAGGGTGACGTCATAGGCGACGACGTCGGGGTGCCCGCACCGCGTCACGTCACAGCCACCGACCGTGTAGATGCTGCCGTCGAGCAGAGCCGACCCGGCGGCAGCTCGCGGGGCCGGGCTGTCCGCGCCGCGCGACCAGGTGTCGGAGGCCGGGTCGTAGATCATCGTGGCTGCCTCGACGGCCTTGCGGTTGTTCGAGTAGCCGCCGATCGCATAGAACCGGCCGTCCACGAACATCCCGGCGTGGCTCTCCCGGCCCACGGGCATCGGGGCGGTCTCGGACCAGGTGCCGGTCTCCCGGTCGAGGCCGAAGCCCCGCTCCGTGGTCCCGCTGCCGGTCGAGCCACCGAAGGAATACAGCGTCCCGTCGTGAGCCCCGGCCACGTTGTCCTTGATCGCGATCGGGTAGTCCGGCAGGGACGTCCAGGCGGCTGCCGCGTCGGCTCCGGCGACGGGCTCGCCGCCCGAGCCGGTGACCGCGGAGCCGAGGCTTCGGGTCAGCAGCTCGAACGAGGCCGCAGCGGTCCCGGTGTTGGCCACCTCGAACGAAGCCGTGCCGGTCGATCCCAGGCGCAGACTCTCCTGTACGTCGCCACGGACCTCGATCCGGCCGGCAGCCAGCTCGAGATCGGCGCGCGTCACCGAGCCGGCGACGACCTCGACCTGCGTGCTCGCTTCCTGATACTGCGGGCTCGTCGCGGTGACCGTCGTGGGCCCGGCCTTCGGCGCGAAGGCGACATAGTGGCCGGCTCCGGCGCCCGCGCTGTCGGCGGCGTACGCCTTCAGCGGCAGTCGCACCGCGTCGATGGTCACGGGCGCTGCGGCCAGCCCGGCCCCGGTCAGCCCGTCGCGGACCTCGCCGACGACCAGCCCGCCGGCGACCGGTGCGCACGAGGCGTCCCGGACGACGACGTCGTCGACCTGCCACCAGTTCGCCGACGAGACGACGGAGTCGTAGTGCCACCGCAGGCGTACGTCGTCGTGCCCGCCGGCGGTGGGTAGAGCGACCGAGACGTTCCGGGGACCGCGCAGGTTGCCGAACCAGTGCCGCCAGACGGTGGACCAGGTCTTGCCGCCGTCGAGGGACAGACCGAGGTCGATCCGCTCCGACGCCATCCAGAAGTCCGTGGCGAACCGCACCGTCGGCGCGGCGACGTCGGTGAGGTCCATCGCCGGCGAGACCAGCGAGGTGTCCTTGCGTCCTCCCTTGCTGCCCCAGTTCCAGCCGTCCATGATGGCCATCCCGCCGTCACCACCGGTGCGGTTGCCCCGTCGTCCGGGGTCGTCGAACCTCCACACGTGGCCGTTGCCGGCGTGGTCGACGGTGTCCCACTCCGGTGGCAGGGTGCCGCCGTCGAACGGTTCGTCGAGCACGGTGTAGCCCGGGGCGACGCAGGCAGCGGTGTCGACCGGGACGTCGATGTCGACCTCGGTGGAGTCCGCGGAGACGGGCACGGTCGTGGTGACGTACCCGTCGACCCGCGGCTTCACGGTCAGCTCGTAGTCACCGGCAGGAGCCGAGAGCTCGAAGGCGCCGGTGGCCGGGTCGGTGTAGGTCGCCGTGCTCGGGTCGCCGGTGACCGCGACCTGCGCAGAGAGCGGCCAGCCGTGGCCGGATCCGTCGACCACCGTGCCGGTCACGGTGGTGCCGGCCGTGTCCGCCCCGGCCGCCGGTGAGGCGATGAACGCCGGCGCGACGACTGCCGGAACGACGGCCATAGCGGCGACGACCTTCAGGGTCGTCGCGGTTCGGAAGCCCTTCCAGCCCTTCATGCGGAGACCCACCCTTCGGGCACGTCGCCGGCCTCTGGTTCTCGACCGGCGCCTGACGGCGTGTCGGGATCCGTCGCCGTGTCGATGGTCTCCGCGTCGGTGTCCGGCCCCTGCCGGCCGTCGGTGTCTGGTGTCCGCATTGCCACCTCGCTGTCCGGGAACGGCGCTGCCGTTCGGTGGATACCGAGTCTGCGACCAGGCCGGGGGCGTAACCATGGGGAGAATCCCCCAACCATTGCCGCGATCGACTGCGGGTCCCTCAGACTGCTTCGGAACCGCCGTCGAGGAGCAGCCGGACGACGTCGGCCCGGGTCGTCGCGCCGAGCTTCCGCTTCGCGGCGCTGACGTGCTTCTCCACCGTCTTGGGCGACAGGAAGAGCTCTCGCCCGATCTCCGTGTTGGACCGCCCCATCGCCACCAGGTCGGCCACCTCGCTCTCGCGCGGTGACAGCGCGTCGCCGTAGCCACGGCGACCGGAGCGATGACGACCGGGCACGGACATCCCCCACGCACGAGCGGTGCGGGCGGCGCGGGCCTCGTCCCAGCCCGCGCCGAGTCGCCGGTACGCCGCGAGCGCCGCGTGCAGCTGGCTCTGACCGGCGCTGGTCGCCCCGCTCTCGACCAGGTGATGGGCGGCGGCCTCCGCGGCCTGCGCTGCCTCGTAGCCGCAGCCCAAGGCCTCGTAGCTCCCGGACGCCTCCCCGAACCGTTCGGCCGCGACGGCTCGCCTGCCGACGGCGGCTGCGAGGTGGCCGCGCGCCTCGCTCAGGGTCGCCGCAGCGAGCGGGGCGTCCAGCTCGCCGAGCGCCACGGCGAGCCGGTCCACCAACGCCTCCGCGTCGGCGTTCAGGCCGGCTGCGGTCAACGCTGCCACCAGGGCTGGTAGGAGGCGTGCGGCCGGTGCCAGCAGGCCGTGCGACTCGGCCACGGCCAGCACCTCCGACCCGATCCGCACCGCTTCCTCGGCGTCACCGCGTGCCACCAGCAGGCGCACCAGAGCGGCAGCTGGAAGCGGGAGGAGGACGTACGCCCCGACGTCCTGCACTCCGGCGATCACATCGGTGAGGCGACGCTGGGCCTCGTCCAGTTCACCATGGGCGAGGGCCAGACATCCCGCGACCGCATCGACGGCTGCACGCACGTGCCCGCCACCGGCCAGCTCGTCCTGCATGGTGCGTACCCGTTCGGCCAGCCCGTCCCAGCGCCCGGTGCAGAAGTCCAGGAGCACCATCGACCGCAGCAGGCGCAGCTCGAGCACCCGGCTGTCGCAGTGCGCGGCGCCTCGCATCCCCGACTCCAGGAGCCGCGCCGCGGTCTCGTGGTGACCGGCGTAGCAGGCCTCGATGCCGACCGACTCGTACGCCTTGATCTCACGCCGTGATCTCGGCGCGCCGTGCGTCTGGTCCACGACGCGATCGACCAGGGCGACCCAGGCAGGGTCGCCCAGGGAGACCAGGACCATCGCCGCCTTGCCCCACAGGAACACCCGGAAGGCGGGATCCTCGACCGTCGGGACGATCTCCAGGGCACGGTGCAGCCACTCGCGCAGCTCGGAGACGGGGACCTCCGGCACGGTGGGGATGCCCAGCCCGACCATCGCCCAGGCCTGCAGGTCAGGACGGTGCTCGAGCTCCGCCACGGCCTGGGCGTACAGCTCGCGCCGCGGGGCGGGGTCACCGCCACGCTGCTCGAGGTGGACACCGAGGAGGAACCGCAGCTCGCCTCGCCACTGCGCCGGGACACCTTCGTCCAGCACGCTCGCCAGCAGCTCGACGAGGTCGGGTTCGCCGGCTGCCGACTCCCTGGCTGCCCACGCCAGCTTGACCGCCACCCGGCCACGATCGGATGCCGGCAGCGAACCGTTCCGGAGCAGGTCCTCGAGGAGCCGGCGGGCCTGCGCGTCGTGGCGGAGCTCGACGGCCTTGTCCGCTGCCCGCTCGACCGCTGCGGCCCACAGCTGGGGTCCACCCGCCTGGCGCAGGTGATGGGCAACCTGCCCCAGCGAGTGGTCGGGCAAAGACTCCAGGGCGGCCGCGGCTCGGGCGTGCATGTGCCGGCGGCGGGTCGGCGGCACATCGTCGTACACCGCCTGGGCCGCCAGGACATGACGGAAGCCGATACCGTCGTCGCTGTCGACGAGCACACCACTGTCGAGAGCCTCATCGATCCCGTCGACGACGGTCTCCGGGGACCGGCCCGCCGTGGCCACGAGCACGTCGAGCGGCTGCGGCACCTGAAGCACCGCCGCAGCCTCCATGACCGCGCGGGCATCCGCTGACAGACGACCGATCCGCTCGAGCACCGCGTCCCGGATCCGCGGCGGGACATCGAGCTCGTCGATCGCGCGGCGCACCCATCCCGAGCCATGACGGACGAGCGTCTGGCGGGACAGCATGAGCGCCAGCAGCTCCTCGATCGCCAGCGGCAGGCCCGACGTACGTCCCCACAGGTAGGCAGCGAACTCGCCGGACAGACCGTCGAAGTCGAGGATCCGTGCCGCCATCGCCCAGGTCTCGTCCACGTCCAGCGGAGCCAGATCCACGTGGACCCGAGCGACCGACGTCGGGATGGAGGCGCTGACGGTGCGGCGCACCGCGTCGAGATCGTCCCGTGACGTCATCACCAGGACGAGCTCGTCGGGCGGGGCCATCATCAGGTAGCCCAGGAACTCGATGGTCTGCTCGTCGGCCCAGTGCAAGTCCTCGACGACGAGCAGCGACGGCCCCAACGCACCGAGGAGCTCCACCAGCGCGCGGAACACCCGATGCCGCTCGGCCAGGCTGTCGTCGAGAGGCGGCTGGGCTGCGGGCAGCACGTCCGACAGCTCCGGCAGCAGCGGCCGGAGCGCGCCCGTCACCGGGGAGAGACTCGCCCCGGTCAGGGCATCCCGGTGCCGCAACAGACCTTCCAGAATCGGGCCGAGCGGAAAGGGCTCGCCGATCCGCCGGCAGCCACCCACGACGTGGCGGCGACCCGCCATGCTCGGGTCCGACCGCAGCTGGGCGACGAGCCGGGTCTTTCCGATCCCGGACTCGCCGGCGACGACCGCGACAGCGGGAGCGGCGGACAGCGTCGTGACGAGCGCACCGAGCTCGGCATCACGGCCGACGAAGCTCGCCGTGAGCGGCTCCCTGTCCCGAGGCATGGCCGGCGCTCCCCTCGTCGAGATCTCAACGTCTGCGTCCTCGCACCGGGCGAGCGCGGAAATCATGCCATGACGCTCCCCGGCCGAGGGGCGGAACAGCAGGACGCATTGGTAGATAGACCCATTGACTAGGCCACTGAGCCACCGCTACGTTGAATTTCCGTCCGGTCCGCCTCCGAAAGGTCGCTACGATGACCCACCCTCATGAAGATCCAGCCGACGTCGCCACCTCTCGCGGAGGCTTCTCGCGCCGCAGCATCGTCGCCACCGCCGCCGCACTCACCGGAGCAGCCGCGCTCGGACGCGCGGCCGGTGCGGCCACCCCGCAGACCGGGCTCGAGACCATGATCGGCGCGGTCGAGCGGCCGGCGGAGCTGAGCGAGCTGGTGATGCACGACGCGCGTACGCTCTCGGCCCTGATCAAGCGGCGCAAGGTCAGCTGTGTCGAGGTGATGGAGACCTACCTGGACCACATCGAGCGGCACAACCCGAGCGTGAACGCCATCGTCGCGCTCCGCGACCGGACCGCCTTGCTCGCGGAGGCGCGGGAGCGTGACCTCCAGCTGCGCCGCGGTGAGTATCTGGGCTGGATGCACGGGTTCCCGCACGCGGTCAAGGACCTCTCGGCGGCGAAGGGGATCAGGTTCACCTCCGGCTCGCCGATCTTCAAGGACCGGATCGCCGACACCGACGACCTGTTCGTGCAGCGGATCAAGGCTGCCGGGGCGATCGTGATCGGCAAGACCAACACCCCCGAGTTCGGCCTCGGCTCACAGACGTACAACCCGGTCTACGGGGCAACGGCGACGCCGTACGACACCTCCCGCACTGCCGGCGGAAGCAGCGGCGGTGCCGCCTCAGCGCTGGCGCTGCGGATGGTGCCGGTCGCCGACGGGAGCGACTACATGGGGTCGCTGCGCAACCCGGCGGCGTTCTGCAACGTCGTCGGCTTCCGTCCGTCCTGGGGCCGGGTCCCCGCCCCGGGTTTCGTCGCCCAGGGCGCCGTCGCCGGCCCGATGGGACGCACCGCGGCCGACGTGGCGATGCTGCTCTCGACGATGGCCGGCCCCGACCGGAGCGCACCGCTGGCGATCGACGAGGACCCGGCGGTGTTCACCAGGAGCCTGAAGCGCGACTTCCGGGGCACCCGGATCGCGTACGTCGGCGACTGGGACGGCCACCTCGCCACCGAGCCGGGCGTGCTCGACCTGGTCGAGTCCTCCTTCGGTGCCTTCGCCGACCTGGGCTGCACCGTGGAACGCGCCCTGCCCGACCACGACCCGGCCAAGATCTGGAAGCTCTTCCTGCAGTGGCGGTGGTGGAGCATGCTCGGGTACGCCGCGATGTATGACGACCCGGACAAGCGCGAGCTCATGAAGCCCGAGCTGATCTGGGAGATCGAGAACGGCCTCGAGCTCTCTGCCCGCGACGTCACCGAGGCCACCGAGGCACGCACCGCCTGGTATCGGGCGGTGACCGCGATGTTCTCCACCTACGACTACATCCTCGCCCCCACCGCGCAGGTGTTCCCCTTCGACAAGTTCGTGCACTGGCCCGACGCCATCGACGGCCGCCCGATGGACACCTACCACCGCTGGATGGAGACCGTCGCTCCGTGGACGATGACCGGCCACCCGGTCGCCAACGTCCCGGTCGGCTTCGACTCCCGCGGCCTGCCCATGGGTGTGCAGATCATCGGTCCCGACAACGGCGACCTCGCCGTCCTCCAGCTGGCACATGCGTACGAGAAGCAGACCGGCTGGGTCGACCGGGTCCTCCCGCCGGGACTTCGGGAGGACTGAGCGACCCGACCCTCGCGGGGCGGCTCAGAGGACGATCTCCGGCCGCACCCGCTTGGGTGTCCAGACGCGTTGGCGGCGGGCGCCGTAGCTGGTCACCAGCAGTGCGCCGACGAGGAAGGCGACCAGCACCAGCGCGTCGGTGACGACCCGCCCGGACATCCCGCCGTACATCAGCTGGCGGAGCCCGTCGACGGCGTAGCTCATCGGCAGGATGTGATGGAGCCCGTGCAGCGGCTCGGGAATGGTCTGCCAGGGGAAGGTCCCGCCGGCGGTGACGAGCTGAGCCACCATCAGGACCAAGCCGAGGAACTGGCCCGGTGCGCCTAGGAGCGCGTTGAGCATGTGCACGATCGCGATGAAGGTCGCGGAGACGAGCAGCAGGAACCCCATCGTGCCCAGCCAGTTCACCGGCGTGATGTCGACGGCGAGACCGACGACCACGAGCACGACGACCATCTGGGCCACACCGATGAGTGCCGGCGTGAGCCAGCCTCCCAGCGCGATCCGCAGCGGGGTCTGGTTGGCGGCCAGCGCACGGGTCGAGATCGGCCGCACGAGCAGGAACAGGACGTACCCGCCGATCCAGGCACCCAGGGCGAGGAAGAACGGCGCCAGACCGGCACCGTAGGAGGACGCCTTCGCCTCGGAGACCGAGTCGATGGCGACCGGGTCGGCGATCGTCGAGGCGATGGCGTCCCGCAGCTCGTCGTTGGTGGCCGGCGCCTGCTCGGCACCGTCCTGCAGGCCCTTCTTCAGATCGCCGGCTCCCGTGGCGAGCTTCGCAGCACCGTCACGCAGCTGCGTCGCGCCGGTGCTCAGGTCGCCTGCACCGTCGGCGGCCTGGGAGATCCCGGAGACGAGGTCGGGCATCGCGTCGGCCAACTGCTCGTTGCCGTCCGCGACCTGGTCTGCGCCGTCCGCGAGCTGGTCCAGCTGGTCCGAGACGCCGCCGACGCGCTGGTCGACACGGTCGAGCGGAGCCGATCCACGGTCGTAGATGGCGAGGACCTCGGCACGCTGCTGCTCGTCCAGCCCGATCGCCTCCAGACGTGCCTCGAGGTCGTCGCGGTTCGACGCATATTCCGCGACCGCATCGTCCACCGCCGTGGCGGCCCGCTGACCGGCGGCGGCGATCTCACCGTTCCCGTCGGCGACCTTGCGAGCACCGGTGGCGAGCTCGCGGGTGTCGGCCGGCAGGTCTGCGACCTTGGTCTCGATGGTCGTCAGGCCGTCCTCGAGGTCGCCCGCGCCGGTGGCCAGCTTTCCAGCCCCGTCGCGGAGCTCGACCGCGCCCTTCTCCAGCTTCGCGGCGCCGTCCGCGGCCTTCACCAGGCCCGACCGCAGATCGGAGATGCCGAGCAGGAAGCTGGCCGCAGCCTGCTCCGAGACCTCGCTGGCGATGGCGTCGCGGACCTTGTCGGTGACGTTGGTCGCGATCGTGGTGGACAGGTAGGAGTTGGCGTCGTTGGTGATGACCTGGATCTGTGCCTGTTCCGGGTCGAGCCGCTCCGCGCCGGTCAGCGTCTTGGAGAACCCCGCCGGGATCCGCAGCGCGAAGTAGTAGTCACCCTCGCGCACCCCCTCCTCCGCCTCGGCCGCGGAGGTCTCCGTCCAGTCGAAGTCTCCCGACTCCAGGAGGTTGTCGGCCACCTCCCGGCCAGCATCGACCTCCGTGCCGTCCGTCGTGGTGGCACCGGTGTCCTCCACGACGAGCGCCGCCGGGAGCTCGTCGAAGTTCGCGTACGGATCGTGGTTGGCATAGAGGTAGAGGCCCGCGTAGAGGGTGGGCACGAGGACGAGCGCGACGATGACGAGCTTCGCCAGCCGGCCGGCCGTGATCCGGCGCAGCTCGGTCAGCGCGATCCGCAGCGAGTTCATGCCTTCTCCCTCGGGCCGATGGGGAACGTAGGAACGCCGTCCGGCACGGTGACCGCGGCGCTTGCCGTGACCAGGACACCTGGCCCGGGCGAGGCACCGGCCAGGTCGTACGCGACGGCCAGCCAGTCCTCGACAGGCAGGCCGAGCCGCTCGGGATAGGTGAGGACGAGGAAGCGGGTCCCGGACCGCAGCAACGCCGTCCGCCCGAGGATCTCCAGCCGCGGCCTCGGCGGGACCGCCTCCGTGGTGATATCGGTCGCGAGGTCGTAGTCCGCCAGCCAGCGGTCGATCGCCGCCGCACTCGGCTTGCGCCTCGCCATCGCGAGCTCCTCGCCGAGGATCGTACGGAACGGCACCATCTCGTCCGGCTCGGAGACCCCCGGCACGTCGACCAGCGCCACCGCCTCCTGCAGGGTCCGCGGCGTGGCGTCGCCGTCCGTCTCGACCCGGCCGGCATCCAGCCGCAGCCTGCCGGCCAGTGCCAGGGCGAGCGACGTGTGCCCGCCTCCCGGCGGACCGACCGCGACCGCCACCTCTCCCCCATGCAACGTCAGCGACGTGGTCGGCAGCAGGTCCCGAACCCCCTGCCGCACACGTGCACCGATCGCCCGCAGCCTCGTCTCTTCACCGCCCGCGTCCGCGCTCATGACCAAACCCTGTCACCAAATGCCGCCGATGACACTCAGACACAACGCTCCGAGGTCATCCCTCCGTAACCGCGTCAAGCAGGGTCAAGCACGCCTGAGGCCAGCGACCCGCCGCTCCGGGCGGTTCGACCGAGGCTCGAGCGTTCAGTGCTGGCCGCGAAGTCCGCCCATCCATGCGGTCGCATCCTCGTACGAGGCGGCGATGACGCCACGGTGATCGACCCCGGCGTACGTCTCGGAGGTGACGTCCACGCCGTTCGCGGTCAGCTGGGACGTCAGCGCCCGCGTCCAGGCAGGCAGCACCGTCGTGTCGCTGTCACCCTGAGCAAGGAACACCGGCACCGACGGCGCGAGCCGACCCGGCTCGTTCTCGGCCATCGCCCGGTCGAAGGCAGAGAAGTCGGCGCTCTGCCGGAACACTTGGTCGGTGCTCAGAGCGCCCCAGGAATCGGCGGCGTTGAGCTGGCCGACGCAGCGATCCTCGGCGTGCGCCATCAGCCGGTCGGCCTCGGGGGTCAGCAGGCCCTCGCTCGACACACCGGTGGTCTCGACGCCGCGGATGATGAGCGGCAGGAAGCCGGTGATGCCGCGCAGCGGCACGTTGCGGATCTGCTGGACGAAGCCGCTCAGCTGAGACCCAGGGGCGAGAGCGACGACGCCGGTGACGGGAAGCTCGGGCGTCCAGCGAGGTGCGACGTCGGCCGCGAACACGGCCGCATGGCCGCCCTGGGAGTGCCCCGCGGCGATCCACTCGGTGCTCAGCTGCCCGGCCGCGCCCGGCAGCCGGTGCGCGGCGCGCACCATGTCGGCCGCGGCACGTCCTTCGGCCTCACCCACCAGGTAGCCGTGCGGACCGTCGGTGCCCAGGCCCTGATAGTCGGTGGCGACGACCGCGTACCCGCGGTCGACCCAGCGCTGCACCGTGGTGTGCATGACCTGCAGGTATTCGTGGGTCGGGTGGTCGGCGGAGTCACGCGAGGGCGTGCAGACGTCGGCGACACCGGTGGTGCCGTGCAGCCACGAGATCACCGGCCACCCTCCCTTCGGCGCGCGCCCGTGAGGGATGGCGACGGTGCCCGAGACCGCGACCGGCTCGCCCTGCGGCGTCACGGATCGATAGAGCACCAGCCAGTTGCGAGCTCCGTCGTACGCCGCGTCACCGCGCAGCGGCCGGCTCCGGATCACGCTGCCGTGCGGGCCGTCGAGAAGCTGCTCAGGCGTACGGTAGAAGGCGTCGTCCTGCACCGGGACCTGCGCTGAGACCCGCACCGAGGCCCGCGCAGACCGGCCCGTGTCGGCCTCGGCCGAGGGCGTGGCGACGATCGGGACGAGGGTCGTCACAACAACCGCACCTGCGGCAAGGAGTCTCTTCATGGCACGGGCCTACCTTCTTCAGCACTGGGGGATCGCGATGATGTTACATATCACTCACACGTGTGTCGAGATACGTAACCCGAACGGGACGCGACCGCCTGAGCCCGAAGATCAGGCTCGTACGCGTCGGGTGTCGTAGGCCCACATCGCGATCTCGACACGGTTGCGGGCGCCGATCTTGGCCATCAGCGAGGCGATGTGGGTCTTGACCGTGCTCAGCCCGATGAAGAGCTCCGCAGAGATCTCGGCGTTGGTCCGGCCCCGCGCCACCAGGGCGAGCACCTCCTCCTCGCGCTCGGTGAGCGGGGTGAGGGGCTGGACCGGCGCCGACGGAGCCTGGTCGGCGAAGGTGGCCAACAGCCGGCGGGTGACGTTGGGGGCGATCAGCGCGTCCCCGTCGGCTGCCGCATGGACGGCCTGGACGAGGAGCTCCGGGCCGGCGTCCTTGAGGAGGAAACCGCGGGCTCCTGCGCGCAGGGCGCCGAGGATGTATTCATCCAGGTCGAAGGTGGTGATCGCGACGACCGCCAACGGGTCCTTCACGTCCGGCCCGGCCAGGCGCCGGGTCACCTCGACGCCGTCGAGGCCCGGCATCCGGATGTCGACGAGGAGTACGTCGGGACGCAACCGGGTCGCCAGGTCGAGCGCCTCCAGGCCATCGGCCGCCTCCCCCACGACCTCGAGACCGGGCTGCGCGCCGAGAATCATCACCAGTCCGGCCCGGACCAGGTCCTGGTCGTCGGCCACGACGACGCGGATGCTCATGGTCGCTCGCTCATGCCAACACCTCTGCCGGCAGCACGGCCTCGACCACCCAGCCGCCGTGCGGCCCCGGCCCGGCGGAGAACGATCCGCCGAGGAGCCGGACTCGCTCGGCCATGCCCAACAGGCCGAACCCGGGCACGGGGACAGGTCCCGGATCGGTCCGTCCGTCATCGCTGACACGCAGCCTCACGACACCACCTTCCCGACGTACGTCGATCTCGACCCGGGTCGCGCCCCTTGCGTGCTTGACGGCGTTGGTCAGCGACTCCTGCGCGAGCCGGTAGAGAGCGGCATCCACAGGTCGTGCCAGCCGGCCCCGCAGACCGTCCAGCGAGACCTCGACCGCGGGCGTGGTGTCGGTGCGGGCCAGAGCGGGCAGGTCCGCGACACCCGGCTGGGGAACGTACGCGACCGCGTCCTCATCACGCAGCACCTGCACCATGGACCTCATCTCCGCCAGGGTTCGCGATGCTTCCGACTCGATCGCGGCCAGGACCTCGACAGCCTTCTCGGGCTGGCTGCCGGCGACCACCCCACCGGCCTGCGCCTGCACCGCGATGGCCGAGACATGGTGGGCCACGGTGTCGTGCAGCTCGCGCGCCAGCGCCACCCGTTCCTGGTTGCGGATCTCGCGCCGCTGGCGCTGCCAGAGGTCTGCGCGATAGCGGAACACCACGGCGATCGCGACGACCAGCAGCAGGAGGACGCTGCCGCCGAAGGCATCGGCCGAGCCCGCGGAAGAAGCGTACGCCCCCAGGATGACGACGAGCGTCACGAACGCCGCCCCCAGGACGATCTCCCGACCCGAGCCCCACCGCACCAGGGAGTAGAGCAGGATCAGGACCGCGATCATGGAGTCGAGGCCGAGGTCTTCGGTCCGCGCAGTCATCTGGAGGGTCGAGAGCGACGCGGCGACGCTCCACGCGATCACGGCGGCCAGCAGCGGGTGGTCTCGTCTCCAGAGCAGGGCCGGCACCAGCGCCAGCGCGAGGACCGTCACCACCGGCCGCCAGGCCACGTCCGGCCGGACGACCGCCTCGACCACGACGGCGGCGGCGTACGCACCCACCAGCAGCCAGTCGAGACGACCGATGGCTGGGGCGTCAGCAGGCCGCGGTTCGCGCCAGAGGGAGTGCCGGGCGGTGATCACGGCTCCAGCCTAGGGATCGAGTCGCCCCTGCGTACCCGCCGAAAGTACGAGGCGAGGACCCTCCCCTCGGCCGGGCGCGCTCCGGCCTCCAGGCCGATCCGCCCATCGCTCGGCACGGCGATGGTGGACGTACCGATCCTCGACCGATGGAGCCCCTGATGAACACACGTCAACCCACCACCCTGGACGACCAGCCGACCCCGGTGAGAGGCAAGCTCGCCGCGGCCTGGACGAGCTTCATGTTCCTGTACGCCTACGTGGACATCCTCAACTTCTTCACGCCGGGCGTCGTCGACGACATCCTCGCCGGCCGGGTCTTCGCGTTCGCCCTCTCCCAGACCTTCTCGACCACGGCGCTCACCCTCGTGGCCGTCCCGATCCTCATGATCGCGCTGTCGATGACACTCCCCGCCCGGGCGGCGCGCACCACGAACCTCGTCGTGGCCGCGCTCTACGTCCCCGTCACGGCTTTCAACGTGGCCGGCGAGTCCTGGCTGTTCTTCTACGGCCTCGGCGTCGCGCTGGAGCTGGTCCTTCTCGCCCTCATCGTCCGGTACGCCTGGACCTGGCCCCGCACTGCAGTGCCGACGACCATGGCCTCCGTCGGGGCTTGAAATCACGAAGGCCCGGACCGAATGGTCCGGGCCTTCGTCTTGGAGTAGCGGGGACAGGATTTGAACCTGTGACCTCTGGGTTATGAGCCCAGCGAGCTACCGAGCTGCTCCACCCCGCGTCGCAAGAAGAACGTTACATGCGGGGGAAACAGAACCCAAATCGTAGGTGTCCTCAGCCCCCTGCGATGAGGTCGGCGGCCTGATCGACCTTCTCCTGAGCCTCGGCGATGAGCCGCTCGCGCTCGGCGTAGTCGCCGGACTTGCCGGCCTCGTCCGCCTGGGCGAACAGGGCACGCGCGTCCTCGAGGAGCTGGCCGACCTCGCCCGGTGAGTCGCCGGAGGAGGGTGGGTCGGTCGCGGCCGGGTCGTCCTCGGGCTCCGAGTCGGACGGGGGCGTGGGTTCGGCTCCGGTGAGCGCGACCTCCAAGGCCTCGCTCAACGTCGAGCCGTAACCGACCCGGCCGTCGTAGGAGACCAGCACGAAGGCGAGCTGGGCATAGCCCGAGGTCGAGGCGGTGGCTCGGCGGGCGTAGATCGGCTCGACGTACAGGAGACCGTCCTTCGCCGTGGGGTAGGTGATGACCTGACCCCAGACCGGCGCCGACCCGGAGCGGTTGAACGAGGCGACCTCGTCGGCGATCGCCTTGTCCGTACGGAACTCGTTGGACACCATGCCGGGACCCTGGGTGTCCTCGGGGAAGCCGGTGGTGATCCGGATCTTCCCGTAGTTCTCCGAGGTGGCGTCGGAGTCGACCGACATCATCGCCGCCAGGTTGGGGCGGTTGTAGGGAACGAAGGCCGAGGTCAGCGACCACCGGGCAGTGCCCGACTTGTCGGTGAGGAACATCCGGTAGGGGGTCTGCTGGTGGTTGTCGTCGTTCGGGTCCTCGGGCACGGCCCACCGCTCGTTGCCGGAGAAGAAGACGTCCGGGTCCGAGACGTGGTAGCGAGCCAGCTGGTAGCGCTGGACCTTGTAGAGGTCCTC
Organism: Nocardioides sp. CCNWLW239; assembly: GCF_037137035.1. Classification (NCBI taxonomy): domain Bacteria; kingdom Bacillati; phylum Actinomycetota; class Actinomycetes; order Propionibacteriales; family Nocardioidaceae; genus Nocardioides; species Nocardioides sp. CCNWLW239. The sequence goes on from NZ_JBBBNW010000007.1 coordinate 237,016, forward strand.
CGGGTAGCGAAGGTGCTCCATGAGCTCCTTCGGGATCGACGACTTCGGCATCACGGTGCCGGGGAAGGCCGCCTCCCACGTCTGCAGGATCGGGTCCGCCTCGTCCCACTCGTAGAGGGTGACGGTGCCGTCGTACGCGTCCACGGTCGCCTTCACCGCGTTGCGCATGTAGTTGATCTCGTCGGTCGGCAGCGTCTGCACCCCGGCCGAGGACTGGGTGGCGTCGTCGGTCATCGCAGCGAACGAGTCGCGCGCGGCCTGCGGGTAGCGGTCGGTGGTGGTGTAGCCGTCGACCACCCACTGGATCCGCCCGCCCACGATCACCGGGTAGACGTCGTCGTCGAGCGTCAGCCACGGTGCGACCTTCTGCACCCGCTCCTTCGGCGAACGGTCGTAGAGGATCTCGGAGTTCTCGTTGACGCTCGAGGAGAGCAGGAAGTTCGTGGAGCCGAACTGGATGGCGTACATCAGCTGGCGGAAGTTGTTCCCGATCGGGACACCGCCGGCACCTTCGTACGTCGTCCGGGTCTCGCCGTCCTCGGAGTTGTAGTCGAGCTCGCGAGCGGCGCCGCCGGGGACCTTGCCGACGATGGAGTATTCCGGCGAGTCCTCGCCGAAGTAGACCTTGTCCTGGAAGTTCTCCTGACCCGAGGTCAGGTCGTGCTGTCCCGTGCGGTCGCCCTCGGCCCACTGCATCTGGTTCGACTCGGTCTTGTCGTCGGCGCCACGCATGTTGGCGTAGGACGCGATCACCCCGTTGGAGTGGGTGTAGACCGTGTGCAGGTTGGTCCAGGTGCGGTCGGAGTCGGAGATGCCGGCCTGGTTGAGCTCGCGTACGCCGAGCACGACCGCCCGCTCCTTGCCGCCGACCTCGTAGGTCGAGATGTCCAGCGGCTCGTGCACCGAGTAGTAGGAGCGGCCCTGCTGGACCTGCTCGAACTCGCGGTGGACGACCGCCGGGTCGACGATCGGCAGCGACGAGGCGGTCTGGTCGAGCTCCTCGGGCGAGGCGCCGTCGGCCTCGGCCTGGGAGGTGTATTCGGTCACCTCGAGGTCGTCCTTGGCGATGCCGTAGGCATCCTGGGTGGCCTTGATGTTGGCCGCCAGGTAGGGCTTCTCCTTGTCCTGCTCGCTCGGCCGGACCTGGAAGCCCTGCACGATCGCCGGCCAGATCATCCCGATCAGCAGCACCGAGATCGCGAAGAGCGAGATCGCGATCGACGGCAGCTGCCACGAACGCCGCCACATGTTGAGGATGAACAGGATCCCGCAGATCACCGCGATCCCGAGCAGGATCTGGTTGGCCGGGAGCACCGCGTGCTGGTCGGTGTAGGTCATCCCGTCCAGGCGCGGCCCCGACCCGTTGACCAGGTCGTAGCGGTCGACCCAGTAGTCGAGCCCCTTGACCAGCAGGATCAGCCCGAACATGGCACTGAGCTGGACCTGCGCCGACCGCGTGAACCGGTCGCGCTGAGCGGTCAGCCGGATGCCGCCGTAGACGTAGTGCACGACCATCGCGCCGATGGTGCCCAGGATCAGCCCGGTCAGCGCGAAGTTGACCAGGTAGTGCCACCACGGCAGGTCGAAGATGTAGAAGCCGATGTCCTTCTTGAAGAACTCGTCGGTCTTGTCGAAGTCGCGCCCGTGACGCCACATCAGATAGGTGCGCCAGTGTCCCGCGCCCGAGAAGCCGGCGAAGATGCCGGAGACGCCGGCGATGCCGATCAGCAGCCACGTACGGATCGGGGCGATCGCGTCGCGGTAGCGGTCCAGGCCGCCGATGTCATCGGCCGGGTGGAAGTAGGGCCGGGTGCGGTAGGCGAGCGCCGCGGGCAGCCCGATCATGATCGCCATCAGCACACCGAAGATGACGAAGAGTGCAGCACGCGTCCAGAAGACGGTGCCGAAGACGCTGCTGAAGTCGATCGCGTCGTACCACAACGCGTCGGTGTAGATCGCCGCGAAGGCACTGATGCCGAAGAAGGCGACGATCACCGAGACGGCCGCGATCGCCAGCCAGCGGTTGCGGCCGGTGCTCTGCGTGCGCGCCGGCGCCTGCGCCGGGTCGTCGTCGTCGAAGAGACTCATGCTTCACCCTCGCTGTCCGGGTTCTCCTCGAGCGTGCCACGCAGCAGCTCCAGGAGCTCAGGGACCAGATCCACGCCGCCGATGACCGACTGGTCGTCGTCGTGCGCCTTCAATCGCAGTGCACAGTACGTCGCACCTGCACGCGTCGCGCCCGCCACGATGCGCACCTCCTGACGGTCGGGGTGCGCCTTGGCGAACTCGGCGGCCGCCTCGGCGTCCTCGGGGATCTTGCCGTCGGCGTCGGGCGGCAGCACCAGGCGCTCGACGACCGCGGCGCAGCCGGTGACCCCGGCGGGCCAGGCCGTCGTCTGGAGCACTTCCTCCAGCTGGGTCGTGACCGGCACCTGGTCCTGCTCGATCGGGGTCAGCGTCCCGTCCTGGTCGGGCGCGTCCAGGCCCATCATCGTGGCGAGGGCGGGCTCGGCCTCGACCAGCGCGGCGGTGTCGACGAGCGCGAAGAGTCGCGCCGGCCCGTCCCAGCCTTCGCCGGCGACGTGCGCCTCGATCTCGAGGACCGCCGCGGCCAGCGCCGGGTCGGTCTCCAGATCGAGACCGCGGCTGAGTTCAGGGGTGGGTTCAGGCGTGGTCTCAGGCGTGGGCTCAGGGGCGTCGTTCACTTGGTGCTCCCACAGGTCGGCAGCTTGGCATCGGGGTCCTCGGTCCAGGTTTCGATGGCCTTGATGGCGTCATCGAGAGTCTCCACACGGGTCAGGCGCATGTCACCGTTCTCGGCGCCCTCGACGTCTTGGCAGTTGGCGGCGGGCACCAGGAAGAGCTGGGCGCCGTCTTCGGCCGCACCCGGGATCTTCTGCTGGATCCCGCCGATCGGGCCGACATTGCCGTCACCGTCGATCGTGCCGGTGCCGGCGATCTTCTTCCCCTCGGTCAACGGCTCCTCGGTGAGGGTGTCGTAGACCGAGAGCGCCATCATCAGCCCGGCGCTCGGACCGCCGATCGCGGGGTCCAGGGTGATCTTGACGTCGTAGGGGAACTCGTAGGTCGCCCCGAGCGAGACGCCGATGTAGGCCTTGCCGTCCTTCTCACCGGTCGTGATGGTCTCGGTCAGCGGCTTGCCGTCACGCTCGATGGTCATCTCGACCGGGTCACCGGGCTCGACCTTCTGCACCTCGGTGACGACCTCCTGCGGGGTGTCGACGGGAGTGTCGCCGACCTTGGTGACGACGTCGTCGGCCTTCAGCTTGCCGGCAGCAGGCGCGTCCTTGGCGACCTCGGCGACCGAGACCTCGTCGACGTCCTCACCGAGCTGGGTCAGTGCGGCGGCGATCGCGGCGTCCTGGGCGCTGGCCATCTGCACCTGCCCGGCCTCACGGTCGTCCTCGACGGTGCCCTGCTCGGGGTAGGCGACCTCGCGCGGGTAGACGGCCTCGGTGTCGCTCATCCAGGCTCCGAGCAGGGTCCACAGCCCGAGGCGGGCCTCGCGCGTGGTCTCGGAGACGGTGGTCATCCGCAGCTGGCCCTTGTCGTCGTAGCTCGGGTGGCCCTTGACCTGGACGATGTCCTTGCCGTCGAACTCGCCCAGGACGTTCACCGTCGGCCCGGGGCTGTAGATCGTGTAGGGCAACGGAACGACCCAGGCGATCACGATCAGGGCGACCACGAGCGGCAGGGCGATGAGACCGGCCAGGGTGCGCTGTGTCATAGCGTCACCTTCTCATTCGAAACCAAGTGGCCCCTGAGCACCCGTCTACGAGGCGTCACGGTTCACGCGGACCGCGATGCCGGTCGACCTGTCGGGCGGCGGCTGCGGCGCTGCGTACCTCTTCGAGCGCTCGCGGGTCTTGTCGTTCTCCAGCGCGATGCCGAGGCGGCGTACGACCTCTTCGCGGTCCGTCTCGCGTCCCTCACGTCCGAGGAACGCAACCCAGGCCATCGCCAGCACGGTGACGACCGCGGAGGGTACGAGCCAGAGCAGGATGTCCACGCACCCAGCCTATTTGGTGACCCCTACGCCGCGCACCATGGCGCGCCGCCCCTGACTCCGTTCAACTGCGTACGCTGCGCGTATTGCGAAGCGATCGCCACCAGTACAGCGCCGGAGCGCTCCTCGTCTGGACTGACCAGAGCGAGGGAGGGAAGCGACTGAGCGGCGGGAGGGAAGACGAGGATCAAGCGGAGGCGCTGCGCGAATTGCGAAGCAATCGCCATAAGTACAGCAATCGCCATGTCACGGCGCGCCGACCCACTCGTCCGTGCCATCGGTGAAGACCTGGTGCTTCCAGATCGGCACCTCGGCCTTGAGCGTGTCGATGAGGTCGCGGGAGGCCGCGAAGGCCTCACCGCGGTGCCCGGAGGCGGTCGCGACGATCACGGCGATGTCACCGATGTCGAGGTGACCGGTGCGGTGGACGGCCGCAACACCCGCGACGCCGTGCTCGGCGGCCACCTTCTCGGCGACCTCGGTCAGCCGCGCGAGGGCGGTCGGGTGTGCCTGGTAGTCGAGGCCGGTCACGCCCTTGCCGCCGTCGTGGTCACGCACGCGGCCGACGAAGAGCGTCACCCCGCCGGATGCGTCGTCGTCGAGAGCGTCCATCACCTCGGTGACGTCGAGAGGGGTCTCCCGGATGTCGAGTAGCTTGACGGCGCCATTCTTCGGTTCGGCCATGGGATCAGCCTAGTGCGTCGTCGCGGCGGCCTTCCGTCACCGCGTAGGCTGGACACATGAGTCAGACCCCAGGTGGCCCCGACGAGCCGGAGGAGCCGGAGAACCCCTTCAAGGGCACGCCCTTCGAAGCGTTCTTCGGGGGTTTCCCCATCGGCGGCGTCGGTGGCGGCCCCGGCGGCATGCCTGACCTGAGCCAGATCTTCGGTCAGATCCAGTCGCTGCTACAGCCCTATGACGGCCCGCTGAACTGGGACGTCGCGATGGACCTCGCCCGCAAGGTCGCCGCATCCACACCCGACCCGACACCTTCCCAGAAGCAGAAGGACGCGGTCGCCGACGCGATCCAGCTCGCGGACCACTGGCTGGAGGAGACCACCTCCTTCGCCACCGGCGTGAAGTCCGCGACCGCCTGGTCGAAGGCGGAGTGGCTGGTCAACACGCTGGACGCGTGGAAGCCGCTGATCGAGCCGGTCGCGGCCTCGACCGCGGCCGCGATGAGCGGACAGCTCCCCGAGGACATGAAGGCCCAGATGGGCCCGATGATCGGGTTCGTCGGGAAGGCGATGGGCGCGTTGTACGCGAACCAGGCCGGCACCGGCCTCGGCCATCTCGCCGGTGAGGTGATCTCGGTCTCCGACATCGGCATCCCGCTGGCCGAGTCCGGCCAGGCCGCGCTGCTGCCGGTCAACGTCGAGCCTTTCGCCGAGGGCCTGGGGGTGAGCACCGACGACGTGCTCCTCTTCCTGGCGCTGCGCGAGGCCGCCCACCAGCGACTCTTCGCCGGGGTGCCGTGGCTGCGTGACCACGTGGTCTCCGCCGTCACCGACTACGCCCAGGGCGTGGAGCTCAACATGGAGGCGATGCAGCAGCGGATCGAGGAGCAGATGCGCGGCATCGACCTCTCCGCGATGCAGGACCCCTCGCAGCTGCAGAACATGTTCGAGGAGGGCATGTTCGAGGTGCCCGACTCGCCGGTGCAGAAGGCTGCTCTGGAGCGGCTCGAGATCGTGCTGGCGCTCGTCGAGGGCTGGGTAGACGAGGTCGTCGCCCTGGCCACCGCCGACAGGATGCCGGTCGCGGCGCAGCTCCAGGAGGCCGTACGCCGCCGCCGAGCCGCTGGTGGTCCTGCCGAGCAGACCTTCGCGACCCTGGTCGGCCTCGAGCTCCGTCCGCGGCGCCTGCGTGATGCGGCCGCGCTGTGGGGCTCGCTGCGCACCCGGCAGGGCATCGAGGCCCGCGACGGCGTCTGGATGTCGCCGGCGCTGCTGCCGACGTCGGCCGACCTTGACGATCCGCTCGGCTTCCGCGAGGGCGCCGAGGCTCCCGACGTCGAGTCGATCGATTTCGATGCGGAGCTCAAGAAGCTGCTCGGCGGAGACTCCGAGGAGTGAGCGAGCGCCAGCGAGCGAACCACGAACACCACACGCCGCCGCGTCCGTACTCTGGCGCTTGCGCAACGGAGGTGGCGGCGTGAGCCTGCACGCTGACGCGCTCGCAGTCCTGCGGGCGTGGGACGCTCCGTCGGCTCCGCAGGAGGCCTTGCGGCAGCGCTATGTCGCCCATCTCGAGACCGAGCCGGCCGGGGTCTTCAAGTCGTGCCTACCCAACCACCTGACGGCCTCGTGCGTGGTCCTCGCCGAGGATGGTTCCTCGGTGCTGCTGACCCATCACCGCAAGGCGCGGCGCTGGTTCCAGTTCGGCGGCCACCTCGAGCAGGACGACCCGACGCTGTGGGCGGCCGCCGCGCGCGAGCTGCGTGAGGAGTCCGGTGTCCCCGGCCTGGAGCCACTGCCTGGGGTGGTGCAGCTCTCCGAGCACCCGGTGCCCTTCTGCGCGCCCTCGGGCGACGTCCACCACCTCGACGTACGCTTCATGGCCATCGCCCCCTCCGGCGCGGTTCCGGAGGTGAGCGAGGAGTCGCTGGACGTGCGGTGGTGGCCGGTCGACGGCGTCCCCGACCCCGAGGACAACCTGATCGAGCTCATCAAGCTCGCCCAGGCGCGCCTCTAGCTCGCGAGCCCGCCGGGCTCGTCCCGAGGGCGGTGTGGGCGGTCGGTCGGCGGCTGGCGGCGAGAACGACGGGCGTCTCTCCGGCGTACCTGACGGTGTCACGGGTCAGATGACTCTGGTCGGCATACCCGTGTCGGACCGCGACCTCGGCCACTGGAAGACGGCCGAGATCAGCTGCGGCACGCTCGAAACGTACGACGCCTGCGGCCGCCTTCGGGGTGAGCCCGACAGTGCGCTGGAAGACGGTCGTGACGTAGCGGTGGCTCCAGCCGGTCTCTGCCACCAGGTCACGGATCCGCGCCTGTCCCCCGGACTCGGTGATCCGGTCCCACAACCAGGACACCAGTGGGTCGGTCTCGTCACCGGCTCGCGCCAGCAGCGCGGACTGGACCAGGGTGAACCGCTGCCGCCACGTACCGGCCTCGGCGAGCTGCTCCGAGAACGACGTCCCGAGCTCGGGGACGAGGTCGTCGACCGATACGACGCTGGCCGCCACCTCCCGGCCCGGGATGCCGAGCAGCCGGCTGACGCCGAGCGGCGTCAGGTACACCTGCACACACGCATGACTGCGGCCGGACCGGGTCGAAGCCGGCCCGGGCATGAAGCCGGAGAGGAACGAGCCGTACGTCCCCTCTCCCTGCCCCGCGCCGACCTCGACGACCTCGAACGGGTCGCCGAAGGAGAGCACGAGCGGCAGCAGCGTCCCGGCGGGCTGACGCCGCTCGAGCGGGGTGTCCGACCGCTCGCGGAACCCGACGACACCCGCCACCAGGCCCCGCAGGCCCGGGTGGGTGGGCAGTCGTACGAGCTCGCGGGTCACACCCGTCATGGACCGATCATCGCCGGTCGATTTCGTTCAAGCCAGCCGATTCGGTCGAAGCGCAGGCTGGGGGCATGCGAAAACTTGCGATCGTGGAGTTCCTGAGCGTCGACGGAGTCATGCAGGGGCTGGGCTCCCCCGACGAGGATCGGGACGGTGGTTTCGAGCACGGCGGCTGGGGTGCGCAGTTCGGCGCAGCCCTCGGAGAGGTCCTCCCGCCCGACGTCGGCGCGCAGACGTCGGCCTACCTGTTCGGCCGGCGCACCTACGAGAAGATGGCGGCCTTCTGGCCGAACCAGCCCGACACCGACCCGATGGCGGCGAGCCTCAACTCCACCCCGAAGTACGTCGCGACCCGCACACTCCGTGACCTGGACTGGACCGGCGCGACCGTGCTCGAGGGCGATGTCGTCGAGGCGGTGGGCGAGCTCAAGGCCGACGGCTCGGGCACGGTCGTCGTGCTCGGCAGCGGCGACCTCGTCCGTCAGCTGATGAGCGCCGAGCTGGTCGACGAGCTTCAGCTGTTCGTGCACCCGCTGCTCCTCGGCACCGGCAAGCGGCTCTTCGGCGACCTGCCGTCGCCGGGCTCGCTGCGGCTCGCGGACATCGCCTCGACGCGTCTCGGGACCGTGGCGCTCACCTACTCCGTGGGCCGGTCTGCCTCCTCGGCCTCTCCGGTGACGAGCGCGCAGGCCTCGGCCGTGTGACCGGGCGCGGGGCCGGTCGCCTTGCTGAGCAGGCGGCGTAGGGTGGCGCGTTCGTCGCCGTCGAGCCGGCCCAGCAGGTCGTTCTCGGCGGCGTCGACCCGGCGGCACAGCTCGGCCACCGCGCGCGTGCCCCGGTCGGTGGCGACGACCTGGCGCTGGCGGCGATCTGCCGGGTTGGGCCGGCGCTCGACCAGACCGGCCTCGACGAGGTCGTCGACCAGATAGGTCATCACCGTCTTGTCGATGCCGAGATTGCGGGCCAGCGCCAGCTGGCTCGGGTGGTCGCCGCCGACCACCGCGCACATCGTCTGGTAGCCGCGCGCCCCGTGCGGGAAGTCGCCGATCGCGTCGGTGACCCGTTGGCGGTAACCGCGCAGCAGGGCACCGAGGCCCCAGCCCAGGTCGTCGGCACCCTCCGCCTGCGTGGCGGCGTCGGTCTGCGGTTCGGCTCTGGTGGTCACGGGAACATCCTAGCAAATCGTTCTGTTGAACCAATCGTCTGTTTCGCATACGATCTTGTGGCGAACGATTCTTGGAGGAACGATCTCGATGACACTCGAGCTGGGCGTTGCACTCGACCCGGCGCTACCACCCGCCACGATGACGGCTCTCGCACAGCGTGCCGAGGAGACCGGCCTCGATCTGGTGGTGATCAACCCCGGCGACCTGGACCCGTGGACCACTGCGACCTGGCTGCTGGGCAGCACCAAGTCCATCCCGATCGGCGTCGCGCTGGCGCCCGTCGCCGCACCCGACCCGCGTGACCCGGACGCCGGCTACCCGAGCGTCGCCGGGCGGGCCCGGGACAGCCTCGGCCTGCTGGCCGGCGCCCGCCTGATCACGGACCCGAACGCATGGACGCTCGCACCTGCCGATCCCGTGCCCGACGACCTCAAGCGCTTGGCAGCCACGGAGCTCCCCGTCGTCGTCCCGGCCTCGACCGAGGCCGAGGTGGACCGGCTGGCTCGCCTGCTGATCGAGCACGGCGGTCCGCGGCCGACGGGGCCGCGGCGTACGTCCTCGGTGCGGGCGAAGCGACTCCCGGGCATCGCCTACGACGAGGTGCCCGCCTCGCTCGCCGAGACGGCCGTCGAGCCCGGCGACCCGGCCTACCGGGCGGTCCGCTCGACCTATCTGCGCGGCGGACGGCCCGGCCTCGTGCTGCGGCCGACGACCGCTGCCCAGGTGGCCGAGGCGCTGGCCTTCGCCGCCCGTCACCGGCATCTGCCGCTCGGCATCCGCAGCGGCGGCCACGGGGTCAGCGGCCGGTCGACGAACAACGGCGGGATGGTCATCGACGTGGGCGGGATGAACACGATCGAGGTCCTCGACACAGCGACCCGTCGCGTACGCATCGAGCCGGGGGCCACCTGGAAGCAGGTCGCGGTAGCGCTGGATCCCTACGGCTGGGCGCTGGGCTCGGGCGACTACGGCGGCGTAGGGGTCGGCGGGCTGGCGACCGCAGGCGGGATCGGCTTTCTCTCACGTAAGCACGGCCTCACCATCGACCACCTGGTCGCGGTCGAGATGGTGCTCGCCGACGGGTCGATCGTGCGCGCCGACCGCGAGGAGAACCCTGACCTGTTCTGGGGCGTCCGCGGCGCGGGCGCCAACCTGGGTGTCGTGACCGCCTTCGATTTCGAGGTGTACGAGGTCGCGGAGGTCGGCTCCGCGCAGCTCACGCTGGTGGTCCCCGACATCGAGGAGGCCCTGCTCCGGTTCGGGGAGGTCGCGGCCGCGGCACCGCGGGACACCACCGTCTTCCTGGTGACCGGTCACCCGCGCCCGGAGGGCTCGGTGATCCAGCTCTACGGCCTGGTCGACTCACCTGACCCGGACGTGATCCTGGAGCGGCTGACACCGTTCGCCTCGCTCGGGGCGCTGGTGCAGCAGCAGGTGGTCCTCGCCCGCTACACCGAGGTGATGAACCAGGCCCACGACGTCGGCTCCGACGGCCACCAGGGACATGGCGAGCCGCACGCGCGCTCCGGGCTGATCCCGGCCCTGACCAGCGAGTTCGCGCGCGACGCGGCGCAGCTGCTGCGTACCGGCGACGTCTACTTCTTCCAGCTGCGCACCATGGGCGGCGCGGTCGCCGACGTGGATCCCGCCGCCACCGCCTTCGCCCACCGCACCGCCGCATTCCAGATCACGGCGATGGGCGGGGGCACGGAGGCGCTGGATACGGCATGGTCTCTGGCGCAGCCCCATCTCGATGGGCTCTACCTCAGTTTCGAGACCACCCGATCCCCCGAGCGGGTCGCGGACGCGTTCCCGCCCGCGACCCTGGCCCGGCTGCGCGAGCTCAAGCAGCGCTTCGACCCGACCAACCTGTTCCGCGACAACTTCAACATCGACCTTTCGGAGATGCACCGATGACCGACTACGGCCACGACCTGCTGTTCGGCACCTTCGTCACCCCGTCCGCCCAGTCCCCGCAGAAGGTGGTCGACCTCGCCGTCACCGCCGACCGCGCCGGTCTGGATCTGGTGACGTTCCAGGACCACCCCTACCAGCCCGCGTTCCTCGACACCTGGACCCTGATCTCGTACGCCGCCGCGCGCACGTCCCGCGTCCACCTGGCCGGCAACGTCCACTCGCTCCCGCTGCGGCCGCCCGCGATGCTCGCCCGCTCCGTCGCCTCGCTCGACCGGCTCTCCGACGGCCGGATCGAGCTCGGCATCGGCGCCGGCGCGTTCTGGGACGGCATCGAGGCGATGGGCGGGAGGCGGCTCACCGCCGCTCAAGGGGTGACCGCGCTACGCGAGGCGGTCGGCATCATCCGCGAGGTCTGGGACGTCTCGACCCGCGGCGGCATCCACCTCGACGGCGAGTTCTACCAGGTCGACGGGGCCAAGCGCGGCCCCGAGCCGGCCCACGACATCCCGATCTGGGTCGGGTCCTACAAGCCGAAGATGCTGGAGCTCACCGGAGCGTACGCGGACGGCTGGCTGCCCACGCTGGAGTACATCGAGGGCGGACTGGACTCGGTGCCGGATCTCAACAACCGCATCGACGAGGCGGCCGTCGCGGCCGGGCGGGCGCCCGGTGACGTACGCCGCCTGCTCAACCTGATGAACGTCTCGTTCCAGCCGACCAGCCGGGCGCTCCTCAACGGGCCGGTGGACCAGTGGGTCGAGGATCTCGCCGGGCTGGTCCTGGAGTACGGGTTCTCGACGTTCCTGATCGGCGGCGACGACCCCGCGGTGGCCGAACGGTTCGCCGCCGAGGTCGCGCCGCAGGTGCGCGAGCTGGTCGCCCGGGAGCGCTAGTCGACGTCGTCGTCGTCCTCGCCTGGAGGGGCAGGAAGCCTGGCGGCGGCGGACCAGCCGGCCAGGTAGCCCTTGGCGCGCTCGGCCTGCGGATAACGGTCGACCCAGGCCCAGAACGCCTCGTTGTGTTTGGCCTCGAAGAGGTGGGCGAGCTCATGGACGAGCACGTAGTCGATGACCCAGCTCGGCATGCCGCGCAGCCGGTCGCTGAGCCGGATCGAACGGTCACCGGGGGTGCAGGAGCCCCAGCGGCTGTTCTGGTTGTCGACCCAGCGGACCGAGTCCGGCTTGGCCAGACCACCGAAGTACTGGTCGCTCAGAGCGGCCGAGCGCCGCATCAGGTCATCGTCGCTGGGCTTGCGCCGACGCTCGGCCTTCTCCAGGCGGGCGACCATCTGCTCGACCCACTCGGCCTCCTCGCGCTGCGACATCGCGGCCGGGATCATCACGATGATGCGGTCGCCATCACGGTAGGCAGAGACCGTACGCCGGCGCCGCTTGCTGCGCCGCACCTCGATCTCCGTCTCGTCCATGGGTCAAGAAACTACCTGTTCGCCCAGGCCAGCAGGCGGTCGCGCGGCCAGGTGTTGACGATCCGTTCCTCTTCGATACCCGCAGTTTCCGCTCGTTCGCACCCGAGAACGAGGAAGTCGAGCTGCCCCGGAGCGTGCGCGTCGGAGTCGATCGAGAAGAGGCAACCGATGTCACGAGCGAGCTCGAGGAGCTTCGTCGGCGGGTCTCTCCGCTCGGGTCGAGAGTTGATCTCGACCGCCACCTGATGCTCCGCGCACGCCTCGAAGACCTTGCGTGCATCGAACTGGCTTCCTGGTCGAGTGCCGCGGTTTCCGGTGACGAGCCGGCCGGTGCAGTGGCCGAGCACGTTCATCCGGGTCGTGGAGACCGCGGCGACCATCCGCCTCGTCATCTGCTCCTTGTCCATCTTGAGCTTGGAGTGGACGCTCGCGACCCGGAGCTCGAGCTTGTCGAGCATCTCGTCGGTCTGGTCGAGGCTGCCGTCGTCGAGGATGTCGACCTCGATCCCCTTCAGCAGGGTGAACCCGTGCCCGGCGAGGTGGTCGTTGACCGCATCGACCACACCGAGCTGGCGCTCCAGGCGGGCGACGCTGAGGCCGTTGGCCACGGTCAGCCGCGGGCTGTGGTCGGTGAGCACCAGGTAGTCGTGGCCCAGCTCGATCGCGGTGAAGGCCATCTCCTCGATCGGCGAGCCGCCGTCGGACCAGTCGGAGTGACTGTGCAGATCTCCCCGGATCCGGCTCCGGAGCCCCTCCCCCGCCCCGCCGGCAGTCAGCGGTCCACCATGGGCCCGCTCGGTGTCCTGCAACCGCTGCGGGATCTCGCCACGCGCGGCCTCGGAAATGACCTTGGCCGTGCTGGCACCGACCCCGCTCAGCTCGGTCAGCGTGCCCTCGTCGGCGCGGCGGCGTACCTCCTCCTCGGAGAGCGGAAGGATCGCCGCCGCAGCGGTGCGGAAGGCCTTCACCTTGTAGGTGTCCTCGCGGCCACGCTCGAGCAGGAACGCGATCCGACGCAGAGCCGCAACGGGGGACAACGCCTCACCTACCACATCTTCCTCCAACTATTTTCTCCTCCACAGCCGGTGGAGAACGCTTTTCCCAGGTCATGGTCGCGATTCAACCGATCATTCCGCACCCTCACACCCTGGTTACCCACAGGAAGGCGCGTGTCTTCCACCGACTTTCCCCAAGCAAAGCGGGGTTGTGCACACCTTGTCCACAGGGATCGCGGAGTGGGACGTTGACTGGCTCCCTCAACCTCTTTAGGTTCGATGTCAGTGGGACCCCCGGCGCCGCCGGACGGCCTTCGCAAGGGGAAGGCGAAGGACGATCCAGGCACCGGGGGTCCCTCCACGCTGTGCATCCTCCACCACCGTGGCGAGTGGCTTCGATACACCCTGGAAAGCCCCGAATCGCCCGGTATGACGCCAACACGCCGACACTCGCGCGATAGCCCGTGTTGCAGCCGCGAGCGCCGCGTGTCGTAGGGTCGAGTCGGCTCGCCTTGCGAGCTTCCGGCGGGCTTCCCCTGACACCCCCGTCGCGACGACCAGTTACATAGAAGCAAGGAGGCCGTCATGGCGGAGACCTGGAGCGGCGAGTTCTACTGCGTGAAGTGCAAGGAGAAGCGCGAGGCAACCGGTGAGATCCGGGTGAACGACAAGGGCACCAAGATGGCCAAGGCCGTCTGCCCCGTCTGCAGCACCAACCTCAACCGTATCTTGGGCAAGGCCTGACCACTCAGTTCATCCTGAGCCCATGCGGCGGCGCCCCGGCAAGTCCGGCGGCGCCGCTGCCACGTTTTGCCGAAGCGTCACCCCCGTCGACCGAAGCGTCACCTGGGTGCCAACTCGCCCGACGCACGTGACGCCTCGGCAGGTTATCCACAGGCCGTGTGGATTGTTGCTGCACGAATTCCAGCCCGGTGTGAGACTCCCGGCATGAGCACGCGCTACCGGATTCGGCCGGGGTATGTGGCCGTACGACGTGATGAGACCCGACTCCAGATCGGCATCGACCCCCCACGGCGGGCGATCGTGCAGGACGGCGTGGAGGTACGCCGCCTGCTGACCGACCTCGCCGCCGGCCGAGCGGTCGAGCCCGACCACCTGCCCGGGCGGCACGCGCTGCAGCAGCTCGGCAACGCGGGACTGCTGATGGACGTGGACGGCGGCGAGACTCCCGTACGCGTCGGCTTCGACGGCCCGCCGGCGATGGTCTCGGCGGCTCGGTCGCTGATCGGACCGACACCCCCGCCGGACGATCCCGGCGTCGTCGTGCTCCTCTCCGAGGGCCCGCTGGACCGTGACCGCGCCGACGAGATGGTGCGCGGCGGGCGGGCGCACCTCGTCGTCGAGAGCGGCCCCGACAGCTGGTCGGTCGGCCCGCTGGTCGTCCCCGGTGTCACGGCGTGCCTGCGATGTGTCGATGCGACCCTCGCCGAGGAAGACGACCGACGTGCCGTGGTGGTGAGCCAGCTCGTCGGCATCGAGGTGCCGACCGACGCGCTGCTGCAGTCGCTCGCGCTCTCCTGGGCCGTACGTGACGCCCGCACCTTCCTCGCCGGGCGCACACCTGCCTCGTGGTCGGCGTCGGTCGCCCTCACCCGTGATGGCGATCCCGTGGTCCGGCACTGGCTCCGACATCCCTACTGCGGCTGCGCCTGGGACCTGATCGCCTCGGCCGGGGCGACCGACGAACCGGCTTGACCTACAGCGGCGCCCTCCGGCACCCTTGCGGACATGGTCACGAAGAGCGCGCTGCGACGACGAGGCATGGGTCTCTGACCCCGCCCTCGCGTCAGCCTGCCCTCTTCACCTCCTAGGACCACTCTCGTGCACGAGCACATCCTTGCCCTGTCCGCACACCTGCACGACGCCGTCGTGACGTGCTTCGGCGACGCCTACGCCGGCATCGATCCCGAGCTCCGGCCGGCCACCCGACCCGAGTTCGGCCACCTGCAGTCCAACCTCCCGTTGCGACTCGCCGGTCCGCTCGGCCTCTCGCCACGGGACATCGGGAAGCGCCTCCTCGACGCCGTGGACACCAGCGGTCTGGGCACTCTCGAGCTCGCCGGTGCCGGGTTCCTCAACATCACCTGGTCCCCCGACATCCTCGAGGTGGCCGTCGGCGGCCTGCTCGCCGACCCGCAGCTGGGGGTGCCCGTCCCGGAGACCCCGAGACGGGTCGTCGTCGACTACTCCTCCCCGAACGTCGCCAAGCAGATGCACGTGGGCCACCTGCGTTCCACCGTCATCGGCGACTCCCTGGCCAGGGTGCTCGCCTATGCCGGCCACGACGTGGTGCGGCAGAACCATCTCGGCGACTGGGGCACGCAGTTCGGCATGCTGGTCGAGGAGCTGCTCGGCGAGGACCTCCGCGACCCGGCGGCCGTCGCCGACCTGGACATGAGCGCGCTGCTCGCCCTCTACCAGCGGGCGAAGGCG
The DNA here is from genome assembly GCF_037137035.1 of Nocardioides sp. CCNWLW239. Taxonomy (NCBI): domain Bacteria; kingdom Bacillati; phylum Actinomycetota; class Actinomycetes; order Propionibacteriales; family Nocardioidaceae; genus Nocardioides; species Nocardioides sp. CCNWLW239. Next base: position 252,518 of record NZ_JBBBNW010000007.1, read on the forward strand.
CGCTTCGACGACGACCCGGGCTTCGCCGACGCCGCTCGGCTCCGGGTGGTGGCGCTGCAGTCCGGCGACCCGACCACGCTCGCGCTGTGGCGGGCCCTGGTCGACGCTTCGATGGCCGAGTTCGATGCCATCTACAGCCGGCTCGGCGTACTCCTGACCGACGAGGACTTCGACGGCGAGAGCCGCTACAACCCGCAGCTGCCGGGGGTCGTCGACGATCTCGATGCGTTGGGACTGCTGACCGAGTCGGCCGGTGCCCTGGTCGTCTACCCCGACGGCTTCACGGGTCGCGACGGCGCACCGCTCCCGCTGATCGTGCGGAAGGCGGACGGCGGATTCGGGTACGCCGCCACCGACCTCGCCACGATCCGGCACCGCGTCGACGATCTGGCCGTCGACCGGATCGTCTACGTCGTCGACCATCGGCAGAGCCAGCACTTCGAGATGGTCTTCGCGGTGGCCCGGGCCGCGGGCTGGCTGCCCGACTCGGTCGAGGTCCAGCACGTCGGTTTCGGCACCGTGCTCGGTCCCGACGGCCGGCCGTTCAAGACCCGTTCGGGCGAGACGGTCTCGCTCACCGCGCTGCTGGACGCGGCGGAGGAAGCGGCGGCAGCCAGCTACGCGGCCCCCGAGGTGGCACCCCTGGTCGCGAACGCCGCGGTGAAGTACGCCGACCTCTCCAACCACCTGGCGCGGGACTACGTCTTCGACGTCGCCCGGATGTCGGCGACCACCGGCGAGACCGGTCCGTATCTGCAGTACGCCCACGCCCGGGTGTGCAGCATCCTCGCCCAGGCACCGCAACAGTCGTACGCGATCGGCCCCCTGTCCCACCCGGCCGAGCAGAGGCTCGCGCTGGAGCTGGCCGGCTTCGCGGCAGTGGTCACGAAGGTCGCCGACTCCTTGGAGCCGCACCACCTGACGGCGTACCTCTACGGCCTGGCCACCGCGCTGACCGGGTTCTACGAGAACTGCCCCGTGCTGAAGGCGGACGGAGAGGTCAGGCAGACCCGGCTCGCGTTGTGCGAGGCGACCCGGCGAGTGCTGTCACGAGGACTCAGGCTCCTCGGCATCGAGGCGCCTCGAAGGATGTGAGCTTCAGGCCCACCAGTCGGAGTCGAGCTTGGCTTCCATGGAGCGCACGTGACGACGCGAGCAGGCCTCGCAGAACGACTTGGTGCGCCCCCGCTCGACTGCGGTGGTCCATGCCAGGAGGCGGTGAGGATCGGCCTCGTAGCATCCGCAGAAATCGCAGGTCTTCATGGCTCAACGATAGGTCGAGATCCTGCGGTTCCGAGGGCGCAACACCGAAATTCTGGATCACCTGGGCGTCAAGGGCGGGTTACGTCCGGGACGGCAGCATGCACGCGGTGTCGAGGCCCAGCACGTGGTTGAGCCGGCCGAAGGCGAGCCACGAGCCGAGGCACATGCTCAGCTCGACGATCTCGGCATCGGTGTAGTGCGCCGACATCCGGTCCCAGAAGGCCTGGTCGATGCCGTGGTGGTCGCTCGCGTAGCGTTCCGCATACTCCGCGGCGAGTCGGGTGCGGTCATCGAAAGCGTCCGTCGTACGCCATTCCTCGACCGCCTCGGCGAACGACTCCTCGACCTTCTCCCCGTCACGTTCGGTGCGCCAGTCGAGGCAGAAGACGCACCCGTTGATCTGTGCGATCCGCAACCTGGCGGCCTCGAACTCGCGGAGCCCGAGCGTGGTGTGCTCGTAGACGGCGAGGGAGAGCCCGGCGGCGGCCGGGCCGATCCCGGGGACCATCTCGCCCCAGACGTACGCGATCGGGTCCTTGTCCTCGGGGACGTCGATGATCATGCGGTCACACCTTCCTGCGCGGTCGTGGCCGCGCCCAGCTTGCCGGTCGCCGGACGCAGAGGTACGTCGAGCGCGTCGTAGAGGCCAGGGCCTGCCTCGATGAGCCATTCGATCGCGCCGACGAGCCGGCCGACCGCCGTGGCGTTGCCACCGGCCGCCCGGTTGCCGGCCTTGTCGGTCGCCTCGACCGTGACCTCGATCCGCGGGTCGCCCTCGATGATCACCCGGTGGGCACCGTCACCGTCAGGAGGCGTCGGCCAGTGCGGGGCGCAGGAGGGGTGGATGCGGGTGACGTGCTCGACGACGATGAGCGGCTCGCCGCCGACGATCCCCTGCACCTCGAAACGTACGGCTCCCTGGGTGCCCTTCTCGAACTCCCCCATCGACGCGGTGCTCACCGTCTCGTCCAGCGGCAGCCGCTCGACGGTCTCGCGGATCTCGTCGAGCTCGACCTCGAGGCCACGGGCGATCAGCCGGACCTGGCCGCCCCACACCATCGTCGGCACGGTTGCCGCGAGCATCGGGGCGTCGTAGTCCATCGGCTGCCCCATCCCGACGAGATAGCGGACGGAGTCGGGCTGGTCGTAGGTGGAGTAGTCGAAGATCTCCTGGCATCGGACGACATCCACGGTGCTGCCCAGACCGCTGACGAGCAGCGGGAGCACGTCGTTCCCCCAGCCCGGGTCGACGCCGGAGACGAAGAGGGATCCCCCGCCCTCCGCGATCGCGGCCAGCACCGGGTCGCGCATCTCCGGCGGGGCGTTGCGCTGGTCGTAGAGCGCGTAGAGGGCGGGCGTGACGACCACGGCTCCGGTCCCGAGCGCGCGCACGATGTCGGCGAGCGCCTCGTCCGGGCGGATGTCGCCGGAGGCGGCGTAGATGATCGCCTGCGGGCGCGTCGCCAGCACCGCGTCGATGTCGTCGGTGGCCGCGACACCGAGGGCACGACCGACATTGCCGAGGTCGCCGGCGTCGCGACCGACCTTGTCGGGGCCATGGACGAGCACGCTCGACAGCGCGAGTCGTGGATGGGCGTCGACCGCCCGGATGGCGAGCTGACCGATGTTGCCTGTGCCCCACACGCATGCGGTGATCATGCGACCTCCCTGGTTGGCCCCGCTGAAGATTCTCCAGCCGAGGTTTTCGAAAACCGTGACACCCCCCTAGGGATACTAGAACATGTTCTAGGAATCAGTGATGGAAAAGGGAGGACATCAATGAGCACCACAGAACGAGACGACAGATCCACGCCCGCTTCACGCGGGCTGTCCCGCAGAGGGTTCGTGCTCGGCGCGAGCTCGCTGGCCGGTGTCGGAGTGCTGGGAGGAGCACTCGGCGCGACCCCGACCTGGGCGAGCGCGGCACCGGCATCGATCAGCCCCGGCGCGCAGGTGCCGGTGCTGGTCATCGGCACCGGCTACGGCGGCTCCGTCGCAGCTCTACGACTGGCCCAGGCGGGCATCGACGTCCACATGATCGAGATGGGCCAGGACTGGGCCGTCGCCGCGCCTGGGCCCGACGGCTTGATCCACCCGAAGGTCACCAGCCCCGACTACCGCTCGTTCTGGATGCGCACCAGGACCAAGGCACCGCTCAGCAACTTCCTGGGCTTCCCGATCGACAAGAACGTCCCGAAGTACGCCGGCATCCTCGACGCCGAGGACTTCGCCGGGATCTCCGTCTACCAGGGACGGGGTGTCGGCGGCGGCTCGCTCGTCAACGGCGGCATGGCCGTCACCCCGAAGCGGCAGAACTTCGCCTCCATCCTGCCCTCGGTGGACCCCGCCGAGATGTACGCCACCTACTACCCTCGCGCGAACGCCGCCCTCGGCGTCGGCATGGTCGATCCGGACTGGTTCGAGCGGACGTCCTACTACCAGTACTCCCGGGTCGGCCGGAAGCACGCCCAACGGTCGGGCTTCGCCTGGACGTTCGTCCCGGACGTCTACGACTGGGACTACATGATGGCCGAAGACGCCGGCACCGTCCCCAAGTCGGCGCTCGGCCAGGAGATCCTCTACGGGAACAACTACGGCAAGAGGACGCTGCCGAAGACCTATCTCGCCCAAGCCAAGACCACCGGCAAGGTCTCGATCTCCGCGCTGCACCGAGCCACCTCGGTGAGACCCTCCGCGACCGGCGGATACGACGTCGTCCTCGAGCAGATCAACACCGCCGGAGACGTCGTCGCCACCAAGACCGTCAACGCGGGCAAGGTCTTCTTCGCCGCCGGCAGCGTCGGCACCAGCAAGCTGCTGGTGAAGATGAAGGCGACCGGAGCGTTGCCGGCACTGAACAGCGAGGTCGGCCAGGGCTGGGGCGACAACGGCAACGTCATGGTCGGCCGCGCCAACCACATGTGGGACGCGACCGGCGACGTCCAGTCCACGATTCCGTGCTCGGGCATCGACAACTGGGACGCCGGCGGCGCCTTCGCCGAGGTCGCGCCGATCCCCGCCGGGCTCGAGACGTACGCGTCCTTCTATCTCGCGATCACCAAGACCCAGCGCCGGGCGGCGTTCAGCTACAACCCGACCACCGGCAACGTCGACCTGTCGTGGCAGACCGCCTGGAAGCAGGACTCCATCACGATGGCCAAGACCATCTTCGACAAGATCAACCGGACGGAAGGGACGATCTACCGGACCGACCTCTTCGGCACCTACAAGATCTGGGGCGACCACCTGACCTACCACCCTCTGGGTGGCGCGGTCCTGAACAAGGCCACGGACAACTACGGCCGGCTGCACGGTTACGACGGTCTCTACGTCATCGACGGCTCGCTCATCCCGGGCAACACGAGCGTCAACCCGTTCGTCACCATCACCGCCCTCGCGGAGCGGAACATCGAACGGATCATCGCCACCGACCTCTGATCAGGTCGGAAATGTAGGACCGGCCAGTCCGAGGGTTCCTCGGACTGGCCGGTCATCTTCCACACCCGCGATCAGAGGGGTGAGGTCTGGTGTCCCATCGGGGACTTACAGCGCGCGGGCAAGAGCCAGCTTCGCCTGGACGGCGGCTCGCTCGGCCTTGCGGCCCAGGCGAGCGGCCTTGACGAGGGCATGGCCTCGCCGCAGTTCACGCGCCTCTCCCAGGCGCGCGGACATTTGCGCGCGTGCCAGGTCTTCGTAAAGCAAGTTCATCTGAGTGCTCCGTACTCGGTTGGTGTTCATGTCTGGTGAGTTCTCCTGCTGGTCAGCGGGCTCCGGCGCCCATGGTCATCACGATCGTGTTCATAGCTGGTGCCTCTCGTCGTTGAAACGCTGGTCGTGCTTCGGTGCTCTTCGGTCGATCAGGCGGCGTCCTTACGGGGCCGGCCACGGGGCCGCTTGCGGGGGATCACCTTCCCCTGCAGGAGCAGCTGGCCGCCCCAGACGCCCCAGGGCTCACGCCGGTCCAGGGCGCTGGCAAGGCAGAGCGGCTGCACGGGGCAGGTCGCGCAGAGTGCCTTGGCGAACTCGACGTCCGCAGGGGACTCGGCGAACCACAGCTCGGGGTTGTTGGCCCGGCAGGGCAGCTGGTCCTCGTCGTAGCGGTTGGCGCGGTCGTGGAGAACGCCGAGGGTGACCTCGGGCTCGAGAATGCTGGTCATATGTACACCTCCTTGGTGACTGATCGCGGGTGATGAGAAACAGAAAGGCCGCGGATCCCGGGTTTCGGGTTCCGCGGCCTGGAGGCTGCTGTGACTACGTGGTTCTACGTAGTCGGACAGCTCCAGGCTCGAATCCCGTGGGACTTGACCTTGATGGCATCTGCCTGCGGGGACACGAGTCCCTCGAAGCGCATGCCGTAACCGGCGCCCGCAAAGGCACCGGCAGCCGGGGTGGACAGCTCGGGGTGGCCGCACGCGGACATGGCGATGCCATTGATCGGCGTCTGAATCGTGTTGATCTTCACTGGGGCCACCTCCTTCGGGGCTGTCGGGCGCGCCTCAACAGCGCGCGGTTTTACTTGATGAAGGAACAGTAACCGGCCGGGTATGTCGGCCGCAAACGATTAAACCGGTTGATTTCGAGGAATTTTCGTGAAGGCTTTTCAGCCGTTGGCGGCGATCACATCAAGGACTTCCGAGCCGTAGGTCTCCACCTTGCTGCGACCGATCCCGGCGATGCGCTGCAGATCCTGGAGCGTGCTCGGCTTCTGCTCGGCGATCTGCTCCAAGGTGGCGTCCGTGAAGATCACGAACGCCGGCTTGCGGGCGGCCTCAGCCGTCTCCTTGCGCCACTGCTTCAGCCGACCGTAGAGCTCCTCGTCGTAGGGGGCGTCACAGCCCTCGTGACGACCCATCCGCTTCTCGGCGGCTGACCCGAGCGGCCCGCCGCAGCTCTTGCACATCCGCGCCTTGCCCGAGCCGGGGCGCCGCGTCGGTGCCGCCGCCCGAGTCGGCAGCAGCGGGTCGAGGAACCGCGACGGCCGACGCCGCGCGGACTGGCCCGGCTGTCGCGCGAGCGCCCAGGACAGGGTCAGGTCGACCCGCGCCCGCGTCAGGCCGACGTAGAGCAGCCGGCGTTCCTCCTCGATCTCGGCCGCGGTCGGCTCCTCGCCTCGGAGGATGAACGGCATCGTGCCGTCCTGGAGGCCGACCAGGAACACCGAGTCCCACTCCAAGCCCTTGGCGGCGTGGAAGGTCGCCAGGGTCACTCCCGACGGCACCGGCGCATGCTGCTCGGCCGCGCGGCGGTCGAGGTCGGCGACGAGACCGGCGAGGTCGCCACCGGAGGCAGCGAAGGTGCGCGCCTGGTCGATCAGCGCCTGCCAGGACTCCCAGCGGTCGCGGGTCTGCCCGCGGCCCTCGGGCGGTTCGGAGGTCCAGCCCATCCCGGCCAGGATGCCGTGGACCGACTCCAGCAGCTCGTCGCCGAACACGGGGCCCTGGCCGCCTCGTGCCGCACCCCGGATCCGGGTCACCGCCTCGCGGACCTCGGGCCGGTCGAAGAACCTGGCAGCGCCGCGGAGGACATACGGGATCCGGCGCGCGGTGAGAGCGTCCTCGTAGGCCTCGGACTGAGCGTTGATCCGGAACAGGATCGCCATCTCGTGGTAGGGCTTGCCGGCCTGGTGCAGGCGCAGGATCTCGGCGGCGACCCCCTCCGCCTCGGCCACCTCGTCGGGCTGCTCGACGTGCTCGACGGCCGGACCGGCGTCACGCTGGGCCTGCAGCTGCACACCAGCGCTCGGCGTACCTTCCAGGATCTTGTTGGCGGCCTTCACGACCTGCGGCGAGGAGCGGTAGTTGCGGACCAGCTCGACCGAGGTGGTGCCGGTGTGCTTCTTCGGGAAGTCGCGCAGATAGGCGGCGTCAGCGCCGGCGAAGGTGTAGATCGTCTGCGCCGGGTCGCCGACGACGCAGATCTCGCTGCGCCCGCCCAGCCAGAGGTCGAGCAGCGCCGACTGCAGCGGCGAGACGTCCTGGAACTCGTCGACGGTGAACCACTTGTATTGCCGTCTGACCTGCGCGGCGACCCGCTCGTCGTGCTCGAGAAGACCGGCGGTCAGGAGCAGCACGTCCTCCATGTCCATGCGCGCCTGGGTGCGTTTGACGTCCTCGTAGGCAGCGTAGATGTGCCCCACCATCGACGGGTTCAGGCCGCCGACCTCCCGCCCGCGCGCCTCGGCCGACTTCGGGTAGTCGTCGGGGTGGACGTTGGAGACCTTCGACCACTCGATCTCCGAGGCGAGGTCACGTGCCTGGGCCTGGTCGACGTTGATCCGCTGGCGCTGGGCGGCAGCTCTGATCAGCGGGATCTTCGACTCGGTCAGGGTGGGCAGCTCGGTGCCGTAGACCTTGGGCCAGAAGAACCGGAGCTGACGCAGGGCCGCGGAGTGGAAGGTGCGCGCCTGGACCGCACCCGCGCCCATCGTGCGCAACCGCTGCCGCATCTCCCCCGCCGCCCGGGTGGTGAAGGTGACCGCGAGGACCTCCTGAGGCGCGTAGACCCCGGTGGCGACGCCATAGGCGATCCTGTGGGTGATCGCCCTGGTCTTGCCGGTGCCCGCACCCGCCAGCACCCGGACCGGACCCCGCAGGGCCTCGGCCACCCGGCGTTGCTCGGGGTCGAGGGCGGCGAGGAGGCTCTCGGGGGCCAGCGGTGTGGCCAGTGGACCGGCGGGGTTCAAGGCGGGAATGGCTCCTGGGCATGGGATCGTTAGGTCGGTGCGTCCAACACTATGGGGCGGCACCGACAGTGTGATGAGCAGTCTGACGAGGAGAGTCCATGAGCAGCTTCACGATGTACACCACCCCCTGGTGCGGATACTGCCAGCGGCTCAAGGGACAGCTCGGCCGTGAGGACATCACCTTCGACGAGGTCGACATCGAGCAGGTCCCCGAGGCCGCCCAGATCGTCGAGCAGGTCAACGGCGGCAACCAGACCGTCCCCACCCTCGTCTACTCCGACGGCACCGCGATGACCAACCCGTCGATCGCCCAGGTCAAGGCGAAGCTCGCCGAGCTGGCCTGACGCTCCCCTCGGGTCCCTGTCACCAGGAGCCGGGCAGCTCCCCGCCGTACCACGTCTCGACCAGCGACCGGCTGATCGAGACGCCGCTGGGCAGCTTGATCTCGCCGCTCTCCGCGACCGCGGCGAGCTCCGCGCGGGTGAACCAGCGCGCCTCCCGGATCTCGTCCTCGTCGACCGTGATGTCGGTCGACGACGCCCGCGCGAAATAGCCGAGCATCAGGCTGGCCGGCAACGGCCACGGCTGGTTGCCGAAGTAGTCGACCTCCCCGACGCGTACGCCGACCTCCTCGGCGACCTCGCGACGGACCGCGTCCTCGAGCGACTCCCCCGGCTCCACGAAGCCGGCAAGCGTGGAGTAGTTCGGTGCCGGCCAGCGGGTGTGGTTGCCGAGCAGGCAACGCTCCTCCGCGCTCCCGGGCTCGCCCGACGTCACCAGCATGATCACCGCCGGGTCGGTGCGCGGGAAGGTCAGGTGCCCTTCCGTGCAGGCCAGCTCGTGGCCGGCCGCGCGCGGCACGAGCGGGCCGCCGCACCGTGAGCAGAACCGGGTCGCCCGGTGCCACTCGGCCAGGCCGATCGCGTGCATCAGGAAGCTCGCGTCGGTCGTGTCGGCGAGCATCGCGCGGAAGAGTCCGCGCAGGTCCCGCCACGTCTCACCGGCCTCCTCGCGGCCGGTCAGCACCGCAAACCTGGCTCCCTCAGCGGTGTTGCCCAGGAGCACCCGGATCCCATCCGGGGAGTCCGCCGGCGTACGCCACCGCACCCCTGTCCCCGCCGATGACTCAGTGGCCGGCTCGACCCTGTTACCGGCGACCACGAGAACCCTCGTGGTCTCCTCCGACCAGGCTTTCTCGACCCAGCCGTCGTCGGTGCGCAGATGGCCCGAGCGATCATGAAGCTTCTGGGTGATTCGCAAATGGATGGGCAGTTTCGGGGAGTCCACCCGTCAGAGCCTAGGAGGTCGGTATATGTTCCGCCGCGTGGATCGGTTCTGGCGCATCGCCGCTGTCGTCTCCGTCGTGGCCGCACTCGCGATCAACGTCTACATCGCCTGGGGATCCAGCCTCTCGTTCATGTACGACGAGATCGGCACCGTCATCCACGGTCGGACCGTCCTCGGGCTCGACTCGCCGCAGCTGAACACACCCGGCTACTACCCCGGCTGGGGAGTGCTGCTGGCACCGTTGTGGCTGGTCACCTCGAATGTGTTCACGTTCTACAAGATGGCGATCGTCGTCGGTCTGGCGATCAGCATGCTCACCATCTGGCCGCTGGCCCGGGTCGCGGTGCGGCTCGGCGGCATCACCCCGGCGCAGGGCGTGGTCGCCGGCGCGATCGTGATGTCCCTACCACCACGGGCGATCCAGGCCGACTACATCCTCTCCGAGCGGCTGGTCACGCTGATCGTCGTCGTGGCCACCCTGGTCGCGTTCCGGCTCTGGGAGAGACCGACCTACCGCGGTGCACTCCTACTCAGCCTGCTCACCGGTCTCGCGCTCTTCTCGCACGCCCGGATGCAGGTCTTCGTCGCCGCGGTCGCGCTGTGGCTGGTCTGCCTCCTGGTAAGCAGCCTGCTGGCACGCACCTGGCGGGTCGCCCTCGTCTCCGTCGTCGGGCTGGTCGCCACCGGTCTGTTCGCCGTGGTCGCCAACAAGGCCGCGCTCTGGTTCCACGCACAGCTGGTGCCGTGGAAGTTCATCCAGGCGCAGGGCTTCTTCGAGAAGGTCTCCCAGGCCAATCCGAGGTTCTGGGTCAACACCTTCGCCGGTGAGGCCTGGACGCAGATGGTCGGCAGCTTCGGCATCGTGGTCGTCGGCCTGGTCGTGGTGACCGCGGTGTTCTGGAAGGAGCTCCGCTCGCGACAGGTGGGTCCGGCCGGATTCGTGCTGATCGCGGCTGGGTCGATGTATGTCCTCAGCTGCCTGAACTGGGGCACCGAAGGCTCGCTGTTCACCGCGGAATGGCGCCGCTTCGACTACTGGATCTACGGGCGCTACATCGACCCGTTCTTCACGGTCCTGATCCTGGCCGGGGTGTGCGCGGCCATCCAGGCCGTACGCTCCCGGGCGGTCCTCGTCTGGACCTGGGTGATCGTCGCCGGGATCTCGCTGGTGACCATCCTCGTCGTCGCCCCCGACGCGCCGACCTGGGCCTACACCACACCGGCGCACATCCCCGGTGCGATCCCGTGGTGGTGGGCGCTTCCGGACGGACAGTTCCCGCAGCCCGGGCCGATCCCGTCGTTCACCAACGACAACCGCTTCTGGTTGATCGCGACGCTGTGCTCGTTGATCCCGCTCGTCGTCTGGACCGTCCTCGCTGCCCTCCCGCGGCTGCGCACCCCGAAGGGCGACCGGCTCCGCTCCGTCGCCGTCACGGCGCTCGTCCTCGTGCTGGGCATCACCGCCTCCGCCGTCGCCGACGTCGCCTCCGACGAGTTCCACGACCGCTTCGACCACGTCACCCCGGTCGTCGACGACCTCCGCTCGATCCTCGCCGAGCACCCCGACGCAGTCGTCGCCTACGACAAGAACTGCCCCCGCCGCCCTTCGGCGATGAACTCCGAGCGCAACTGGTTGATGTGGTGGATGCTTCCGACCGTCGTCGATCGGGAGTGGGAGTGGGGAGACGACGTCGTCTTCTCCTGTCCCGAGGGCGAGCCGGCATTCGTCACCGGAGCGGTCATGCTGCGCGATCGCCCGTTCCCGTACGCCGCCGTCTGGATCATGCCGGGCGATCTGCTCGACTCGTTGCGGGAGTCTGGGGAGCTGCCTGATGTTGCTCGGACGGTTGAGTAGGGCGGCAAGGTGGGCTGGTCGTTCGGTCTGGTTTGGTCGTTCGGTCTGGCATCGGTCAGGGACGGTTCTTTCGGGGTTGGGGTTGGGCCGCCGACCCTCCTTCGAGGGTCTTCTCGATCTGTCCCGGAGTCAAGGACGGCCTGCGGCCGCCGGCTGACGC
>NZ_JBBBNW010000008.1:0-94629 GCF_037137035.1 Nocardioides sp. CCNWLW239
CCAAATCTTTTCTCGACGGGGCCCGGTGTCAAGGACCGCGAAGCGGCCGGCGTAGCCGGCGGCCGAAGGCCGTCCTTGACTCCGGGTGCCGTCGAGAAGACCCTCAAAGAAGGGTCGGCGGCCCACCCCAACCCCAAGAAACCTCCCGGCCAGAGAGCCCACAGGCACCTCAATGCCCCACAAGCATCACGAGATTCAAATTAGGGCTTGGACAGGCATCACCAAACGTTCCTAACGTGATGGTCACCACTTTCCTCACCCTCACAACCCCGAAGGACGTGACTCGTGACCGAGTACAGCCCGACCGACCTGGCCGCCCAGCTCAAGAGCGGGCTTCTCTCGTTCCCGGTCACCCACTTCACCGAGGACCTCCAGTTCGACGAAGAGGGCTACCGGAAGCACCTGAGCTGGCTGGCCCAGTACCCGGTCGCTGGTCTCTTCGCGGCGGGCGGCACGGGTGAGGGCTTCTCGCTGAACCCGGAGGAGACGGACAAGGTCGTACGCGCGGCGGTCGACGAGGTCGCCGGGGCGGTTCCGGTGCTGGCGCCGGCGACGGGGAGCACGTCGAACGCGGTGGCTCAGGCGAAGGCGGCGGAGGCCGCGGGGGCGGACGGGCTGCTGCTGATGCCGCCCTACCTCACCGAGGCCGGGCAGGACGGGCTCGTCGAGCATGCCAGCCGGGTCTGCGACGCCACCGGGCTCGGCGTGATCGTCTACAGCCGGGCGAACGCGGTGCTGCGGGACGAGGCCGTCGCGCAGCTCGCTGATCGCAACCCCACGTTGATCGGTTTCAAGGACGGCGTCGGCAACATCGAGCAGATGACCCGCACCTACGCCCGGGTGGGCGAGCGACTGATCTACATCGGTGGCCTGCCGACGGCGGAGACGTTCGCGCTGCCGCTGCTCCAGCTCGGCGTGAGCACCTACTCCTCGGCGCTGTTCAACTTCGCGCCGAAGTGGGCGATCGAGTTCTACGATGCCGTACGTGCGCAGGACCGCGACGAGGTCTACCGTCGTCTCAACGAGTTCGTGATCCCCTACCTCGACATCCGCGACCGTACGGCCGGCTATGCCGTCTCGATCGTCAAGGGCGGTCTGGCCGCGATCGGCCGGTCCGCGGGCCCGGTCCGCCCGCCGTTGACGGACCTGCGCGAGGACGAGATCGCCGAGCTGCGTGACCTCATCGCCCGGATCTCCTGACGCCGACCGGCCACCGAGAGACCGACCCCGATAGGAAGGGACCATGAGCTACCGCTCGATCATCGCCGGAGCCGACTCCGAGCAGCCCGACGTCACCGCCGCCACCACCGCCGCAGCCGAGGCCTTCGCCGGCTACCGCGCGACATCTCCCGAAGCCCGAGGCGACTTCCTCGACGCCGTCGCCGCCGAGATCGAGGCGTCCCGCGCCGAGATCATCGAGGCCGCCGTCGCCGAGTCGCACCTGCCCGAGGGCCGGATCAGCGGCGAGGTCGGCCGCACCACCGGCCAGCTGAAGATGTTCGCGGCCGTCGTGCGCCGCGGCGACCACCTGGGCGTACGCATCGACCCGGCCCTCCCGGACCGCACCCCGCTCCCGCGCGCCGACATCCGCCAGCGCCAGATCCCGGTGGGCCCGGTCGCGGTCTTCGGCGCCAGCAACTTCCCGCTCGCCTTCTCCACCGCGGGCGGCGACACCGCCTCCGCGCTCGCCGCGGGCTGCCCGGTGGTCGTCAAGGGCCACCCCGCCCACCCGCTCACCGGCTACCTGGTCGCCCAGGCGATCACCCGGGCGGTCGAGAAGGCCGGCCTGCACGCCGGCGTCTTCTCCTTCCTCCTCGACACCGACCCGAAGGGCGGCATCGAGCTCGGCCAGAGCCTCGTGTCGGACCCGCGCATCAAGGCCGTCGGTTTCACCGGCTCCCGCGGCGGCGGGCTCGCGATCGCCGCGACCGCGGCGGCCCGCCCCGAGCCGATCCCGGTCTACGCCGAGATGTCCTCGATCAACCCGGTCGTCGTCCTGCCCGGTGCTCTCGAGGGTGACATCGACGCGCTCGCCACCGCCTACGTCGGCTCCCTGACCCTCGGCTCCGGCCAGTTCTGCACCAACCCCGGCCTGCTCTTCCTCCCGAAGAGCGAAGCCGGCGACGCCTTCCTGGCAGCAGCCGGCCGGGCCACCGCCGAGGCCGTCGGCGCGACCATGCTGACCTCCGGCATCGCGGCCGCCTACGAGAAGGGCACCGCCGCGCTCCGCGCCACCGACGGCGTCACCGTCGTCGGCGAGGGCACCGCAGGCGACACCGACGCCCCGGCACCCCAGCTGGTCGAGGCCGCCCGCCTCGCCGGCGTGACCGACGAGGTCTTCGGCGCCTCCGGTGTCGTGGTCCGCTTCGACTCCGTCGAGGACCTGCTGCCCAGCCTGGACTCCCTCGAGGGCCAGCTGACCGCGACCGTCCACGCCACCGACGCCGACAACGAGGCCGCGGCCCAGGTCGTCGCCGCGCTCGAGCTCAAGGCCGGACGGATCCTCTTCAACGGCTGGCCCACGGGTGTCGAGGTCGGTCACGCGATGGTCCACGGCGGCCCGTTCCCGGCCACCTCCGACTCCCGCACCACCTCGGTCGGCAGCCTCGCGATCGAGCGCTTCCAGCGTCCCGTCGCCTACCAGGACGTGCCAGCAGCCCTCCTCCCCGAGCCCGTACGCGACGACAACCCGTGGCACCTCGCCCGCCGCATCGACGGTGAGCTGCAGCTGCCATGACCAAGACCATCTCCACGATCGCCAAGGTCGAGGTCGTCCCGGTCGCCGGGCACGACTCGATGCTGCTCAACCTCAGCGGCGCGCACGCACCCTTCTTCACCCGCAACATCGCGATCCTCACCGACTCCGAGGGCCGCGAGGGCGTCGGCGAGGTCCCCGGTGGAGAGCCGATCCGGCGCACCATCGAGGAGGCCGCCGAGCTGCTCGTCGGCCAGCCGGTCACCCGCTACCGCAGCCTCCTGCGCCAGGTCGCGACCACCTTCGCCGACCGCGACGCCGGTGGCCGCGGAGCCCAGACCTTCGACCTGCGTACGACCGTCCACGCGGTCACCGCGCTGGAGTCCGCGCTCCTCGATCTCGCAGGTCAGGCCCAGGGTGTGCCGGTCGCCGAGCTGCTCGGCGACGGCCAGCAGCGCGACAGCGTACCAATGCTCGGCTACCTCTTCTACGTCGGCGACCCCGACAAGACCGACCTGCCCTACCTTCGGGGCGACGACGACACCGACGACTGGGGCCGCATCAGGAGAGAGGCGGCGCTGACCCCCGAGGCGGTCGTACGCCTCGCCGAGGCCGCCCAGGCCCGCTACGGCTTCGCCGACTTCAAGCTCAAGGGCGGCGTGCTCGCCGGTGAGGAGGAGGTCGCCGCGGTGACCGCTCTCCACGAGCGTTTCCCCGACGCCCGGATCACCCTCGACCCCAACGGCGGCTGGCTGCTCGCTGACGCGGTCAGACTGCTGAAGGGCAAGGACGACGTGCTCGCGTACGCCGAGGACCCCTGCGGTGCCGAGGGCGGCTACTCGGGCCGCGAGGTCATGGCCGAGTTCAAGCGCGCGACCGGGCTGCGGACCGCGACCAACATGATCGCGACCGACTGGCGCCAGATGTCCCACGCGATCCGCACCAACGCCGTCGACATCCCGCTCGCCGACCCGCACTTCTGGACCATGTCCGGCTCGGTCCGCGTCGCCCAGCTCTGCCATGACTTCGGGCTGACCTGGGGATCCCACTCCAACAACCACTTCGACGTCTCGCTGGCCATGTTCACCCATGTCGGCGCCGCCGCACCGGGGGAGATCACCGCGCTGGACACCCACTGGATCTGGCAGGACGGCCAGGGGCTGACCGAGGAGCCCCTGCAGATCCGCGACGGTGCGGTGCGGGTGCCGGACGCCCCGGGCCTCGGGGTCCGGCTCGACCGCGACCGGGTCGCGGCCGCGCACGAGCTCTACCTCGAGCACGGCCTCGGCGTGCGTGACGACGGCGTCGCGATGCAGTACCTGGTGGGCGGCTGGACGTTCGACCCCAAGCGCCCGTGCCTGGTCCGTTGACCGCGCTGTCGACCCGGTGAACGCCGAGCTCGCCTGGCTCCTGCTCGCCGGTGTCGGCGCCGGGCTCACCGGCTCGGTGGCCGGGCTGGCCTCGCTGATCAGCTATCCCTCCCTGCTGGCAGCGGGCCTGCCGCCGGTCGTCGCCAACGTCACCAACACGGTGGCGATGTTCGGCGTCACCGGCGGCACCATCGCCGGCTCGCGCCGAGAGCTCCGCGGGCAGGGCAGGAGGCTCGCCTGGCTGGGCCTCGCCTCCTTCCTCGGCGGAGCGGTCGGCGCCGCGCTGCTGCTCACCACGCCCGCCGAGGCGTTCGAGGCGGTCGTGCCGTGGCTCGTCGGCGCCGGTGCGGTCCTGCTGCTGCTCCGCGACCGGATCCGCGGTTGGGCCGCCGCTCGCGCGGCCGCGCGAGCGCCGCGGGAGGCTCGACCACCAGACAGCACAGCCCGGCGTACGTTGGCGCGCGGGTTCGGCTGGGGCGTGATCGTCTTCGTGCTCGGCATCTACGGCGGCTACTTCGGCGCGGGAGTCGGCATCATCGCGCTGGCCGTGCTCGTGCTGGAGCGCGCCGAGGCCATCGCGATCACCAACGCGGTCAAGAACGTCGCCACCGGCGTCGCCAACGGCACCGCCGCGATCGCGTACGTCTTCTTCGCCCCCGTCGACTGGCCTGCGGCCGTCGCCCTCGGGCTGGGCGCGGTGCTCGGCGGCTTCCTGGGTCCCGCGATCGTCCGGGTCGCTCCCGAGCGTCCGCTGCGCTGGTTGGTCGGTCTCGCCGGCCTCGGCCTCGCGTTTCACCTGGCCCTCCACTAGATCAAGAGCTGCCTTCCGCTGGACGGAATCCTGCTCTGGTCACCGTGTGGTGCCGGTCATAGCCTCGGGCGTCATGAGCATCTGGGACGAGAAGATCTTCGACGGCGCCTTCGTGCCCGGCGGTGCCGGGACCATGCCCGTGACGGCCCCCGCGACCGGGGAGACCATCGCGACGATCGGGCAGGCGGACGTCGCCGACCTCGACAAGGCAGTCGCGGCCGCCAAGCAGGCGCAGCGCGCCTGGGCCGCGCTGCCCTACACCGAGCGCGCCGCGGTGATGACCAAGGCGGCCGCCATCCTCGAGGCCGAGCCCGACCGGCTGACCCGCTGGCTGGTGCCGGAGGCCGGTTCGGGCCAGGGCAAGGCCGGCTTCGAGGCGATGCTGGTGACCTCCGAGCTGAGCGCTGCCGCGGCGCTCGCGGCCCAGCCGTACGGCCAGATGCTGCGCAGCATGAAGCCGCGGGTCTCGATCGGCCGGCACGTCCCGGTCGGTGTCGTCGGCGTGATCAGCCCGTTCAACTTCCCGGCGATCCTCTCGATGCGCTCGGTGGCTCCGGCGCTGGCGCTCGGCAACGCCGTCGTGCTCAAGCCGGACCCGCGTACGTCGATCTC
This sequence comes from Nocardioides sp. CCNWLW239, assembly GCF_037137035.1. Taxonomy (NCBI): domain Bacteria; kingdom Bacillati; phylum Actinomycetota; class Actinomycetes; order Propionibacteriales; family Nocardioidaceae; genus Nocardioides; species Nocardioides sp. CCNWLW239. Next base: position 5,489 of record NZ_JBBBNW010000008.1, read on the forward strand.
CGGCGGTCTCGTGCTCGCCGAGATCCTCGCCGAGGCGGGGCTGCCCGAGGGGCTGCTGCACGTGCTCCCGGCCGGCGCCGAGGTCGGGGCCGCGCTGGTCGCCCACCCCGACGTGCCCTGCATCTCCTTCACCGGTTCCACCGCCGCCGGCCGCAAGATCGGTGAGGCCGCCGGGCCGCTGCTGAAGAAGGTCCACCTCGAGCTCGGCGGCAACAACGCGCTGCTGGTGCTGCCCGACGCGGACATCGACGCGGCCGCCTCCGCCGGTGCCTGGGGATCCTTCCTCCACCAGGGCCAGATCTGCATGACCACCGGCCGTCACCTGGTCCCCAAGGACAAGGTGGAGGAGTACGCCGCCAAGCTGGCCGCCAAGGCCGAGGCCATCCCGGTCGGCGACCCGACCGACCCGGCCAACGCGCTGGGCCCGATCATCGACCAGCGGCAGCTCGAGAACGTGCACGCCATCGTGGAGGACACGGTCGCGGCGGGCGCGAAGCTGCTCGCCGGCGGCACCCACGACGGGCTCTTCTACCGTCCGACGGTCCTGGCCGACGTACCTCTGGACAGCCCGGCCTTCAGCCAGGAGATCTTCGGCCCGGTCGCCCCGGTCGTGGGCTACGACAGCGTCGAGGAGGCGATCGAGATCATCAACTCCTCCGAATACGGTCTCTCGGTCTCGCTGCTCACCGCCAACCCGTTCAAGGCCTTCGAGTTCGCCGACCGGATCACCTCAGGGGCGGTGCACATCAACGACCAGACCGTCGACGACGAGGCCGTCGCTCCCTTCGGCGGCGCCAAGGCCTCCGGCGTGGGCGGTCACTTCGGCACCTCGGCCAACCTGGACACCTTCTGCGACATCCAGTGGGTCACGATCCAGTCGGAGATCGAGCGCTACCCGTTCTGACGACTCCGCGCAGGGTCGATGAGGGTCATCCCCGCGAGCGGGGCCGTGTCGAAGGTCGGTAGCAGCGACCCGGCCTCCTCGAGGGAGATGACCCGCTCGACCAGGTCCTGGGGGCGCAGCGCGCCCGACGCGATCAGGTCCATCATCCGGGGGTAGTCGGCGGCGGCCATGCCGTGGCTGCCGAGCAGGTCGAGCTCCCACCCGATGACGCGCGCCATCGGCACGCGGGGATGACCCTCGACCGGAGGCAGCAGCCCGATCTGTACGTGGCGACCCAGGCGACGGAGGGAGAAGATCGCGTCCGCGCAGGTCTGCTCGCTACCGACGGCGTCGACCGAGACATGGCTGCCGCCACCGGTCAGCTCATGGACCTGCGCCGGGATGTCGGAGCCGTCGGCGACCAGGACATGGTCGGCACCCAGCCCGGTCGCGACCTGGAGCGCGCCGACGTTCCGGTCGACGGCGATCACCGAGGCGCCCAGCGCCTTGGCGATCATCACCGTGCTCAGCCCGACGCCTCCGGCGCCCACGACGGTGACCCACTCGCCCGCACGGACGTCGGCGCGTCCCGTCAGGGCGCGGAACGAGGTCGCGAACCGGCAGCCCAGGCTCGCGGCCGCCTCGTCGGAGACGTCGTCGGGGATCGCGACCAGGTTGGTGTCGGCGGCGTGGAGCGCGACGTACTCGGCGAACGAGCCCCAGTGGGTGAAACCGGGCTGTTCCTGGGCGGGGCAGACCTGGGCGTTGCCCGAGCGGCACCACTCGCACTGCCCGCAGCCCTCGACGAACGGCACCGTGACGCGGTCGCCGACCTTCCAGTCGCGAACCCCGGCACCGACGGCGTGGACGACGCCGGCCAGCTCGTGGCCCGGGACGTGGGGCAGCTCGATGTCGTCGTGGCCGACCCACGCGTGCCAGTCGCTCCGGCAGATCCCGGTGGCCCGGATGCGCACGACCACGCCGCCGTCGGGAGCGGTCGGTTCGGGCACGTCCCGGACGTCGAGGGGGCCGCCGATCTCGTCCATCACCAACGCGCGCACGCGCCGATCGTAGCCAGGTGCCCGCACTGGCTGACGATTCGTCGTCGACTCCAGGTAGTCTCGCCCTGCCAGTCGTACTCCATGCCTGATGGGGTCAGGGAACCCGGTGAGAGTCCGGGACTGACGCGCAGCGGTGAGGATGACGGGCGGGACACGCTCTCCTGGTCGATATCGGCAGTCGATGTCGGCGAGAAGGGCAGCCACTGGAGCCCGGCTCTGGGAAGGCGTCCCGCGCCGATCGATTCCGAGTCCGAAGACCTGCTGGCTCTGGCGGCGCCCGCCGCCAGGTCACCACGTGCCCCGCGGAAGGGCACATGACCACGGAGCAGGTGGCTGGATGCCTCGAACCCGAACCGACCGGTGCCCCGGAGTCGGCCGACCGTGGCCGGCCGAGGACGGTCTGCTGGTGAGACTTCGTCTGATCGGCGGCTCGGTCTCGTCCGCCTCGCTGCTCTCGCTGATCTCCGTGGCCGAGACCTACGGCGACGGGCTCGTCCATCTCACCGGGCGGGCCAACCTCCAGGTGCGGGGACTGCCGTCGGTCGACGGCACCCTCCCGGCCGAGGTGCTCGCCGCGCTGAAGGCGACCGGCCTCGTCCCGGCCCAGACCCACGAGCTCGTACGCAACGTGATGGTCTCCCCGCAGACCGGCCTCGCCGGGGGACGCGCCGACCTGCGCGGCGTCGCCGCGTCGCTGGACCGGCTGCTGTGCGCCGCGCCCCGTCTGGCCGCGCTCCCGGGCCGGTTCCTCTTCGTGCTCGACGACGGTCGCGGCGACCTGGTCTCGCGCGAGTGCGACCTCGGGCTGGTCGCGCTGTCGGCCACCGAGGGCCAGCTCCGGATCGGCGACGTGTGGGGGCCGGTCGTGCCGCTCGCCGAGGCGGCGCCCCGGCTGGTCACGCTCGCGGAGCAGTTCTTGAACGTACGCGGCACCGGTGCGTCCGCGCCCTGGCACGTCTCCGAGCTCGACTGCCCGCTGGCCGAGCCGGTCGCGGCCGAGGACCGGCTGCCCGGCGCGGCCGCCGAGCTCGGGTTCGGCGAGGTGCCCGGGGGAGAGCACGTCCCGGCCGTCGACGGGACCCTCGACCGGGCCGCGGTCGAGAGGCTGGCCGCGCGGGCGCCCGAGGTCGTGGTGACGCCGTGGCGCGGCGTACTCGTCCCGTCTCCTAAGCCGCGTCCGACCCGGCGCTACGACTACATCGACTCCGGCCCGGCGATCTACGTCGACTCCTTCGCGACCATCCGGCGCGAGGCCGACCTGTCCGCGGTGCCGGCCGACGCCGAGCGGCTCGCGGTGCGGATGATCCACGGCAGCGGACAGGTCGATCTCGCCTCCGACCTGGTCATCCACCCCGATCTGGTGAAGGCCGCGCGAGGTGCGCTGGAGGCCGGTGCGCCGATCCTGTGCGACGCCACGATGGTCGCGACCGGGGTCACCCGCAGCCGGCTGCCGCGTGACAACGAGGTGCTCTGCATGCTCGGCGACGACCGGGTCCCCGCGCTCGCCCGGGAGTGGAGCACGACCCGCACCGCCGCTGCGCTGGCGCTGTGGGAGCCCTACCTGGACGGCGCCGTGGTCGCCATCGGCAACGCCCCGACGGCGCTGTTCCACCTGCTCGAGATGATCCTCGACGGCGGTCCACGCCCGGCCGCGATCGTCGGCTGCCCGGTCGGCTTCATCGGCGCGGCCGAGTCCAAGGAGGCGCTCGCCTCGTTCGCCGCCGATCACGGGATCGACATCCCCTTCGTCACCGTGCGCGGTCGCCGCGGCGGATCTGCGATGACCTCGTCCGCCCTCAACGCACTCGCCCAGGAGCAGGAATGACCGGCCCGACCCCTGGACGGTTCACCGTCGTCGGCATCGGCCCGGGCGACCCCGAGCTGATCACCCTCAAGGCCGCCCGGCTGATCGGTGCGGCGCCGGTCGTCGCCTACCACGCCGGCGTACGCAAGCAGTCCCACGCCCGCCGGATCGCCTCCTCGCTGATCCCCGCGGACGCGATCGAGGAGGAGCTGCGCTACCCGGTCACCACCGGCACGACGACCCATCCGGGCGGCTACGTGGGCGCGATGGCCGAGTTCTACGAGTCCTGCGCGGTCCGGCTCTCGGCTCATCTCGACGCCGGCCGCGACGTGGTGCTGCTCGCCGAGGGCGACCCGCTCTTCTACGGCTCCTCGATGTATCTCCACGACCGCTTCAAGGAGGTCTATTCGACCTCGGTGGTTCCCGGCGTGCCGGCCTTCGCGGCCGCCACCGCCGCGGTCTCGACGCCGCTGGTGCGCCAGACCGACGTCCTCACCGTCCTGCCCGGCACCCTGCCGGAGCCCGAGCTCGCCCGGCGCCTCGCCGACACCGAGGCCGCCATCATCATGAAGCTCGGCCGTACGTTCCCCGCGGTTCGTTCCGCGCTCGTGGCCGCCGGGCGGCTCGAGGGCGCCTGGTACGTCGAGCGTGCCTCGCAGCCCGAGGAGCGCTGGCTCCCCGTGGCCGACGTCGACCCGTCATCGGTGCCCTACTTCTCACTCATCGTCGTCCCCGGTGACACCGCACCCGCCCCCGCGCCTGCCGCGGCTCGGCTGCGGCAAGAGCTCCCGGAGGTCGAGTCCGTCGAGGTGACGCGCGGGGGCGACTCGAACGGCTCGGCCTCCGGTGAGGTGCTCGTCGTCGGGCTGGGCCCGGGGCCGGAGGGGTGGGTCACCCCCGAGGTCGCGGCCGCGCTGGCCGAGGTCGGTCACGTCGTCGGCTACGCGCCCTACGTCAACCGGGTGCCTCAACGCGAAGGGCTGCAGCGGCACGCCTCGGGCAACACCGTCGAGGTCGACCGGGCCCGGCACGCCCTGGACCTGGCGAAGGCGGGGGAGAAGGTGGCCGTCGTCTCCGGCGGCGACGCCGGGGTCTTCGGGATGGCGTCGGCCGTCTTCGAGGCGGCCGCCGACCCGGCCTATGCAGCGGTACGCATCCGGGTGCTGCCCGGCGTCAGCGCCGTCCAGGCGGTGGCCGCCCGCGCCGGCGCCCCGGTCGGGGCCGACTTCGCGGTGATGTCGCTCTCCGACCGGCTCAAGCCGTGGTCGGTCGTCGAGGAGCGGCTGCGCGCCGTGGCCGCCGCCGACCTGGTGCTCGCGATCTACAACCCGGCCTCGCGCTCCCGAACCGAGCAGATCGGCACCGCCCGCGACGTACTCCTGGAGCACCGCAAGCCCGACACCGTCGTGGTCGTCGGCCGCGACGTCGGGCGCGCGGAGGAGTCGCTGACCGTGACGACGCTCGGCGACCTCGACCCGGCCGAGATCGACATGAAGTGCCTGGTCATCGTGGGCGCGAGCTCGACCCGCGTCACCGAGGCCGGGCAGGTCTGGACGCCGAGGTACGTCCGGTGAGGGGCTGGCGGTTCATCAAGGTATGCAGCCGAACCCTCACTTCCCACGTGGAGTTCCGCCAGGGAAGCGCACGTTGGTCTGCATACCTAGACGAACCAACCCGGAGGCACCCCCGATGACCGTCCACTTCGTCGGTGCCGGCCCCGGCGCGGCCGACCTGCTCACCGTCCGTGCGACCCGGATGCTCGCGGCTGCGGACGTGGTGCTCTACCCGGGCACCTACCTGGACCCCGAGGTGCTGGCGCACTGCAGCCCCGAGGCCGAGCTGGTCGACACCCAGCGCCTCGACCTGGACCAGATCGTCGGCGCGACCGTCGCCGCCCACCGCGCCGGCAAGCAGGTCGTACGCCTCGTCTCCGGCGACCCCTCGGTCTACTCGGCGATGGCGGAGCAGACCCGGCGGCTCGACGCCGCCGAGGTGCCGTGGGACGTGACCCCCGGGGTCCCGGCCTACGCCGCGGCGGCCGCCAGGGTCGGGCGCGAGCTGACCGTCCCGCTGGTGGCGCAGTCGGTGGTGCTCACCCGCACCCAGGCCCGGTCGACGCAGATGCCGGAGGGGGAGTCGCTGGCCGCGTACGCCGCGACCGGGGCCACCCTCGTGCTCCACCTCGCGATCCGGCGCACCCGGGAGCTGATGGCCGAGCTGTTGCCCTACTACGGACCGCAGTGTCCGGTCGTGGTCGTCTACCGTGCCAGCCAGCCCGAGGAGAAGGTGCTGCGCGGGACCGTGGCGACGATCGCCGACGCGGTCGAGGACGCCGGCCTGCGCCAGGCGGCCGTCATCCTGGCCGGGCCCGCGCTGGCCCGCGACGGGGGCGAGTCGTTCCTCTACGACGCGGCCCGGGTGCGTGCCTGATGGATCTCTACGACGCCATCAACCGCCGCCGCGACACCCGTGCCGAGTTCACCGGTGAGCCGGTCGACCCCGCCGTGCTCGAGCGGGTGCTGTCGGCGGCCCACGCGGCGCCGAGCGTCGGGATGACCCAGCCGTGGGACTTCGTGCTGGTGCGCTCGCCCGAGACGCTGCGTACGTTCCGCGAGCACGTCGCCACCGAGCGAGAGGTCTTCGCCGACTCCCTGGCGGGGGAGCGGGCCGAGACATTCTCGAAGATCAAGATCGAGGGGATCTGCGAGTCCGGCCTCGGGGTGGTCGTCGGCTACGACCCGACGCGCGGCGGGACCCACGTCCTCGGCCGCCACGCGATCGCCGACGCCGGCCTCTACTCGACCGTCCTCGCCATCCAGAACCTCTGGCTCGCCGCCACCGCCGAGGGCCTCGGCGTCGGCTGGGTCAGCTTCTACCGCGAGGAGTTCCTGCGCGACCTGGTCGGGATGCCCGACCACGTACGTCCCGTCGCCTGGCTCTGCGTCGGCCCCGTCGAGGATCTGCCCGATGTCCCCGACCTGGAGCGCTTCGGCTGGCGCCACCGCTCCGCGCTCTCGACGGTGGTGCACGAGGAGAGGTTCGGGTAGCCGCCCGCTCCAGGCGCGGACGTGAACCTCGGTCCCTGCCTGGACGGCGGTTGGGACTGGGGCCGAGTAAAAACTTGTCATGCGCATGACAAGTTTTCTCTCGGCTCGTGGGTGGTGCTGTAACGGTCGGTCACGGATTGGTGATCGTCAGACCGGTGATGGTCCAGCTGCCGCTCACGTGTAGGGCCTGTCCCTGTGCGAGCCCGACGATGGGGCACAGGAAACCTGTTGGGGCGGCAACAATCCGCTGGGTGGACCCGGTGGGGGTGAAGAGCCCGGTCGCGTCGTCGAAGGTGCCAGTGATGTCGCCGGCGACGTTGAACGAGCAGACGCCAGACTCGACAGACATGGCCGCGTCGGTGATCGCGGCGGGGGAGACCGAGCCGACCTCGGGCCCGGTGATCGCGAAGCCCCAGGTGCCGGTCAGATCGACCGTGACCGCTCCGCCGTCCGCAAGACTGCACCCGCTGACTGTGAGCTGGTCCCATGTGGTGACGGGCATCCCGAACGGTCTGCTGTCGTTCGGGCCGAACAGGCTGCCCGGCATATCGAACTGTTCACACGTGAAGCTGAAGTCGGCCTCCACGACGGTGAAGGTGACGGGGCCGCCGCTGAGGGTGACGAAAGGTCCGCCGTGAGGGGTATAGGTGCCGGCTGCAGCCTGGACAGGCTGGGGCATTGCCGTGACCGTCGCGAGGGCGAGAGCGCCGGCCGCGATACCGGCGAGCACTGTGCTGATGAACTTCTTCATGGTGGTCCTCCGTATCGGTGGGGTCCCGAGAGGTTCACGTGGCTACTGCGAGGGCGATGGCGATGCGCGGTTCGGGGCGTTGTTGGCCAGGTCGGCTGTTATCGCCGAGGAGTTCCTGCGATCTCTTGTTGGTTTGCTCGAGTACAAACGTCCCGTCGCCTGGCTGTTCGTCGGTCAGGCCGACGACGTACGTGAGGCCCCGACCTGGATCGATGTGGCACCGTGATCGGTCACTGACCCTCGCCGTCCGGGAGCGGCGGCATCGGCGGCACCTCCGGGCCGGGCAGTGGGCACACGGGGCGGGTCGGTGATCCGCCGCACTTGCTGAGGTCTTCCAAGGGAATCCGGTTCCAGGCGATCAGACCGCCTTGGAGTGCCCGCACCGGGTTGTTCGGGCCTGAAGCCATCGCACTCACCAGCGGACTGAGGTCATCACCGCTGGTGCCGCAGTTCGCGAAGGGCGGGATATCGATACCTGTGGACGCGGGGATCGTGCGCCCGTTGTCCTCGAAGTAGTAGGGGTCGTTCAGCGGGCCACGTGACCCTGGGTGCAATCCGTCGAAAGCTGCCAGGTAACCGCCGCTTCCGGGGGCGTACGGGCGACCGGTGCTGGCGTCTCCCCACAGGTAGAGATCGATTGGACGGTTCGTCTGGCAGTTCGGACCGAGTTCGACCGGCACCCCATCTACCTCGAGGTCGCTGAGGCGGATATCGACCTTCCCCTCTACCACGGTTGATGCTCCTGGGATGTCGGTGGGGACGTTGATGCACCCCCTAGTCCTGCGGCGGTTCCACGAGTGGGCCATCAGAGGCTGGACCTTTCCGTTGACCCGCGGGACCGAGATCGTCAGATTCGCCGTAGCCGGGATGGTCCCGAAGGCGATCAAATTGATCTTGTCTTCGGTGAGAATCCCCACCTCGGCGCCACCGCCCTCTAGAGGCTTCAGCGGATACAGCGGGGTCCGAAAATAGCCGGTCACCCACTGGGTGGCCGGATCATCTGTTGCGCACGACGGCTGGTAGAAGGGGTCGGGGACGCAGTGCGGGATCTTGGCGGTGCAGTTGGCCGAGTACGCGGTCGGGTTCTCGAGAGGGTCGTTCAACTCCCCGAAGTACAAGCCGCCCCAGATCTGCTGTGAGGTGATGGACATCTTCGCGCGCCGTGCGACCGCGTGCTGCGAATTGGTGACGATGCCCTCGGTCTGGCTGATCGATAGCCTAGGGGGGAGGTCGTCGAACCCTGGCAGGCCCTCGGCCGGATCGTCTGCGATCAATGCCTTCAGCTCCGGCGTCGGAGCCTTCACGCTGCTCTGGGAGGCGCTCTGTGGATCGACCTCGGGATCGCCCGTGGCCGAACTGGTGGGGAGGGCGAGGAAGGCGGCTCCCAGCAAGAGGACGCCGGAGGCCGCACGGCCAACGCGTGCTCCGGCACGAGTGAGGGGGATGCGCATGAAGAGTTCCTCAGGTGGTCGGGTCCGGTGAGGACCGTACGGGTGTCCGTCATCAGTTAAGACTGCGAATGTGGCGAGCGCCACAGAACGATGAAATGAAGGTCAGGAGCTGAGGAAACTTGTCACGCGCGTGACAAGTTTCCTCAACACCTCGCGGGGGCCAGTTGGTCGCTCACGGGTTGGTGATCGTCAGGCCGCTGATTACCAGGGGACCGCTTACTTGAATGCTTAGACCCCGATCTAGCCCGATGATTGGGCACAAGTAACCCGCTGGATCGTCAGAGATCGTCAGGGTCGATCCCGTGGGAGTGAACACCCCAGTGGCGTCGTCGAAGTCACCGCTCATCTCGCCGGAGATGTTGAATGAGCAGGCGTTCATCTCGACGAAAATCGCGACGTCTGTGATCGCGGCGGGTGAGACCGAGCCGACCTCGGGCCCAGTGATCGCAAGCCCCCAGGTGCTGGCCTGATCGAACGTGGTATCGCCCATGGTCGGATTGAAGCAACCGCTGGCTACGATCTGATCCCAGGTTGCAGCGCTCGTCCCGAAGGGGCGACTGAGATCGGGGTCGAGAACGGATCCGGACAGGTCGAACTGCTTGCAGTCAAACGTCTGGTTGGCCTCGACGACGGTGAAGTTGACGTTGTTCCCGATGAGGGAGACTCCGGTGCCGCCGTGTGGCGCATAGGTGCCATCGAACGCGCGGGCGGGAGGTGACATCGTCATAACGGCCACGATGACGAGTGCTCCGGCGGCGAGACTAGTGCGTAGTGTGCTGGCCAGACACTTCATTGATCTTCTCCTTGAATGGTGGCCTGCTCCCGAGAGGGTCGGCAGGAAAAGGTCTGTGTCGGTGACCGACGGCCACCGACACAGACCCCAGGTTGGATCGGTCAGTGCTGGTCGATCACGGGTTGGTGATGGTCAGCCCGGGCGCGGTCCAGGTCCCAGCCACGGTGACGTCCTGCCCCTGGTCGACACCGATGATCGGGCACAGGAAGCCGGACGGGGTGTCCGTGATGGTCAGCGTGGAGGCGTTCGGCGTGAACACTCCGGTGGAGTCGTTGAAGGTTCCGCCGACCGTGCCCCCGACGTTGAAGGAGCAGCCCGCAGCCTCGACGAACGCGGTCACGTCGTAGAGCTCCGCGGGCGATACCGAGCCGGCCTCCGGACCCGTGACCCGAACACGCCAGACACCGGTCGGGTCGACAGTGGTGTCACCCGCGGTGTCGTTCCAGCATCCGCTGGACGCGAGCTGGTCCAACACGCCGGCCTCCGCCCCGAAAGCCCTGTTCACGCCGGGGTTGGTGATGGTGCCGATCAGGTCGAACTGGGAACAGGTCAGCGTCTGGCCGGCCTGGACCGCGGTGAAGGACACGTTGTTGCCGGTGAAGGTGACGCCCGGCCCGCCGTTCGGGGTGTAGCCGTCGAGGGCCGCCTGAGCAGGCGACGACATGGCGGCCACGGTGGCGGTGGCGAGCGCGCCGGCGGCGAGTCCGGTGAGCATGCGGCTGATGATCTTCCTCATGGTGTTACTCCTAGTTTCGTGGTGGGTTTCGAGACGCTCAGGCGGTGCCTGCGCGAGCGTTGGAGATGTTCAATTCGAGGGTGTTGTCGGTGCCCGGCACCAGGGTGTTGATCGGGATGGAGCCGAACCAGGGGAAGAACCCGGGGATGTCGAAGAAGTTCAGCGCGGCACACCCGGTGAAGCTCCCGATCGTGTAGGTGGAGGTGACCCGCCCGCCGCCGTTGACGGTGAAGAACTCACCCTCGGGAGTGCTGGCGGTGATGGTGACCGGCTCGGCGGTGTGGCAGCGGCTGCCGACGGCCAGCGGCCACCAGATGCCGAACACCTTGGCCTCGACATCGCTCAGCTGGATGTCGTAGGCGACCGTCGAGGTGAGCGTCGCCTTGCCCAGCTGGCTGGTCGGCACGATCGCGCCGGACAGCGCCCCGACCTGGGTCATGGTGACCTTGGCCCGGGCCGGGATCCCGAAGATGTCGAAGTTCATCGTCTGCGTCGGGATGGCGAGGGAGCCGCCGACGATGTGACCGTTGGTGGTGTCGATGACGGACTTGAGCACCGAGGGCCCGATGGCCATCGACGAGTCGACCTGCGAGCCGATGTGCGTCGTGCCGACGGCGTCGTAGTCGACCTTGAGGGTCGGGTTCTCGACGGCTTGGGCAGCGGGCGCACCGGCGAACAGTGCGGTGGCCACGAGGGCGGCGAAGGCCGTGACGGCCCACATGCGGCGACGGGGTGGAGGCTTGGTTCTCACGTGTTCCCCTTACGGTGTGGAGGGGTGATCGAGCCGGGTAGGAGATCGACCACAACTGCGATGACGGCACCTATTCAGGGGGTCGCGACGGGCGGCTGGCTACCGTGGCGACATCGAAAGTCGCCAGATCCGCCAAAAATTGTCAGATCGGTGACAATTTCGCCTCAAGGACGAAATTTTGTGATGCGCGTTACAAGTTTTCGTGGTTCTTGGTCCTCATCCGCCGAAGCCTCTGGACGCGGCGTTCGGCGCACCCCTTGACTTCGGGGTGAAGTCGTCCTTCGCGCGGCTCCCCAGGTCGCGGCACAGCGAAGGGCGGATACGGAGGAGAGCGCTGCGTGGCTTCGACGACACGACCGATCACGAATACGTTCCCGGGCCCGATCCCCAGAAGGCCCCGCACGACACTACGGATCCACCTGTCCCCACCCCCCGACGCCGTCGCCCGCGAGATCGGGATGGCCTGTCGGCCGCGGGCCAAGGAGCTCTCGCGCCGCATCGCCCGGCGCATCTGCGGCGAGGTGGCCGCGTTCAGCGACCCACGGCTGCGCGACATCATCGCGGAGGCGCTGAACGAGGCGGTCGCACTGTTCATCGATGCCATGGCGGGAGCACCCGTGCGGGGCACCACCGTCGCCCACCTCTACCAACGCCTGGGCAGCCTGGAGGGCCGGGCCGGTCACAACCTCGATGCGATGCGGGCCGCCCACCAGATCGCGACCTTGGAGTCCTGGCGGGAGATGTCGACGCTGGCCGACGAGCTGGACCTTCCCCGGGCAGCGGTGAGCTACCTCACCGAGGCACTCCTGGACTATCAGCACCAGCTGCTCGAGCACGCGATGCGCGGGTTCACCGAGCCCGTGCCGCAGGCCGACCCCCGGCTGGCGCTCTTCGCCGCGCTCGTCGGAGCCCAGGCCGACAGTGACCTACCCGTTCTGGCCGGTCGCGCCGGCTGGAAGACCACCGACAAGGTGGCGGTGGCCGTGGCTCCGGGCGGCCCGGTGACCGCCGACCTCGCCGCGCCCACGGCGCACCTGCTCACCGGTCCGAGCGAGGGGGCGATCGTCATGATCGGGCCGTCGCCCGAGCTGCACCGCCGGGCCGAGGCCGTCGTCGCTGCGACGAGCCGTCCGGTCGCGGTCACCTGGGAGGTGAGTCTCGCCGAGACGCACCACGCCGTACGGTGGGGTCATCGCGCCCTCGCCCTGGTGGCCGATCAGGTCCTGCAGCCGTCCTCGGACGGCATCGTGTGGTGTGCCGCCCACCAGTCGGATCTGTGTCTGTATGCCGACCCGACCCTGCGCCGTGTCGCTGACGAGCACCTGCTGGCACCGCTCATGACAGTGACCCTGAAACGCCGCCTCGCGCTCGCCGAGACCATGCAGGTCTGGCTGGGCACCCGCCCGAGCGCCCCGGTCGTCGCCGGGCAGCTGGAGATCCACGAGCAGACCGTGCGCCACCGCCTCCGACAGATCAAGAGTCTCTTCGGGGGCCGCCTCGAGGACCCGTCGGAGACCGTCGGGCTGATGGCCGCCCTCGAGTCGACGGTCCCGCGCTGGCGGCGCCAGTTCCTCGGCTGACCTCGCCGGCCTCGGTTTCTACGTACGCAAGGCCCACTGCACCACCGTTCGCTGCGGAGCCCAGCCACGGAAGGTGCCGATCGCGTCGACGGACTCCACCGAGATCCGGGTCAGCTCACCACCCCGTTCGGCGTGCTGTCTCGCCAGGAGCTGCTCGGTCTCCAGGGTGACGCCGTGGACGATGATCCGGCCTCCGGGTCGCAGCGCCGCGAGGCAGGCGTCGAGCACACCGGGCCGGGTCGCGCCACCGCCGATGAAGATCGCGTCGGGGCCGGCGAGACCGGCCAGTGCATCAGGGGCGCGGCCCTCGACGACGCACAGCCCGGGGACGCCCAGGCGAGCCGCGTTGCGGGCGATCCGGGCCGCCCGCTCGGTGTTGGCCTCGATCGCGGTCGTGGTGCACGTCGGGTGCGCCCGCATCCACTCGATCCCCACCGACCCGGCGCCTGCGCCGACGTCCCAGAGGTGCTGCTCCGGGGCCGGGGCGAGGCGTGCCAGCGCCGAGGCCCGCAGGTCGCGCTTGGTCAGCTGGCCGTCGTGCTCGAAGACGTCGTCGGGCAGCCCCGCGACCCAGCCACCGAGGGGCGTGCCGACGCACTCGATGGCCACGATGTTGAGGCGCGGTGACTCCCCGACCCAGGTGGAGGCGGTCGCGGTCTGCGCACTCTCCGCCTCTGCTCCCAGGTCACCCAGGACGGTCATCGGCGAGGCGCCGAATCCTGCTGTGACCAGGAGCTTCGCGATGCGGCCGGGGGTGGATCCGTCGGAGGAGAGCGCCAGGATCCGGCGGCCGGGGGCGAGCTCGCGGGCCACGAGCGCGACGTCGCGGCCGACGAGGCTGACCACCGCGCACGTCTCGGCCGGCCAGCCCATCCGGGCGCGGGCGAGGGCGACGGAGGAGACGGCGGGCTCGATGCGTACGTTCTCCGGACCGAGCAGCTCGATCAGGGTCGTGCCGATGCCGGAGACGAGCGGGTCGCCGGAGGCCAGCGCGACCACGCCGCCGAGGTCGCCGGAGCCGCCGAGGTCGTCGAGCAGGGCAGGTAGGCCGTCGCGGAGCGGAGAGGGCCAGGGCTCACGGCGCTGGCCGGGGACGTCCGGGACCAGGTCGAGATGGCGCTTGCCGCCGAGGATGACCGAGGCCTCCCGGACCAGCAGCTGGTGACGTACGGGAATCTCGTCCCAACCTCCGGCACCGATGCCCACCACGACGATCATGGGGCCAGACGCTACAGTGACCGCACAGGCGCGAGGTGCCCCGACTGGGGAGAATCTGGGAAGCCGGTGAGAATCCGGCACAGGCCCGCTGCGGTGAGCCGAGCCCCCACGGGGGACTCGGTAAGTCCGAAGACCGGCCCCGCGCCCAACCAATCAACGCGATAGGGAGCGGGAGCCTCTCATGCCGGTGCACTACCCATTTTCTGCCGTCCTCGGCTGCCAGGCCGACTCGGCCACAGGACTCGACGACATGGGCCTCGCGCTCGTGCTCACCACGATCTCCCCGGAGATCGGCGGGGTCCTCGTCCGTGGTGAGAAGGGGACAGCGAAGTCGACGGCCGTACGCGGCCTGGCGGCCGTGCTGCCCTCGATCTCGGTCTACGCGGGGGATCGGTTCTCGATCGACCCCGCCGACCCGTCCGCGGAGTCGCCGGACGGTCCGTTCGGGTCCTCTGCCGCGGTGGAGAGCCGGCCGGTGCGGCTGGTCGAGCTCCCGGTCGGGGCCACCGAGGACCGGGTCGTCGGCTCGCTCCACCTGGAGAGCGCGCTCTCGCGGGGTGCCGTCGAGTTCGAGCCGGGTCTGCTGGCTCGGGCCCACCGCGGGCTGCTCTACGTGGACGAGGTCAACCTGCTCCACGACCACCTCGTCGACCTGCTGCTCGACGCTGCCGCGATGGGCCGGGTCTCGATCGAGCGCGACGGCGTCTCGGTCTCCCACGCCGCCCGCTTCGTCCTGATCGGCACCATGAACCCCGAGGAGGGCGAGCTGCGTCCGCAGCTGCTGGACCGCTTCGGACTCACCGTCGAGGTCGCGGCGCCGCGGGATCCGTCGTTGCGGGCCGAGGTCGTACGTCGCCGGATGGCCTTCGACCTCGACGCCGATGCCTTCGTCGAGCGTTTCGGCGCGGACGACCGGGCGCTGACCGCCCGGATCGCCGCCGCACGTGAGCTCGTCGGGAAGGTCCGGCTCACCGAGCCCGGGCTGCTCAAGATCGCCGAGGTCTGCGCGGCGTTCGAGGTCGACGGGCTGCGCGCCGACATCGTCACCGCCCGCACCGCGGTCGCACACGCCGCCTGGGCCGGGCGCTCGGAGGTCACCCGTGCCGACATCCGCCGGGCTGCGCTGCTCGCCCTGCCGCACCGGCGTCGGCGCAACCCGTTCGACGCTCCGGGGATCGACGAGGACCTGCTCGACCGGATCCTCGGGGACGAGGAGCTGCCGCCGGAGCCGCCGGAGGGTGGGCCGGACGGTCGGCCGGAGGACGGGTCCGACCCGGCTCCGCCCAACGAGGACGGTTCTACAGATGCCGAACCTCCGTCGGTCGATCCCGGCGAGCGCCAGCGAGATGGTGGCGAGCCCGAGGCAGCCGACGCTGTGGACGACCAGCCTCAGGCCCCGCCCACGCCCTCCGCTCCCGCAGGGGAGTCCGTCACCGCGGCCGCACCGGCCTACCGCCCCCGCCTGCTGACCGTCACCGGTCTCGGCACCGGCCGCACCGGCGGGCGGAGCAAGGCGATCGGTAGCACCGGCCGCCGGATCGGGGCGCGGGAGAGCGGCCGAGGGTCGCTGCACCTCGTCGAGACGCTCAAGGCGGCGGCGGGGAAGCAGGGCGCCCGGGGACGTACGTCCGGACGGGTCGAGCTGCGGGCCGAGGACCTGCGCACCGCGGTCCGCGAAGGACGCGAGGCCAACCTGGTGCTCTTCTGCGTGGACGCGTCCGGGTCGATGGCGGCGCGCAAACGGATGGCGCAGGTGAAGGCGGCGGTGCTCTCGCTGCTGCTCGATGCCTACCGGCGCCGCGACAAGGTCGGGATGATCACCTTCCGCGGCGAAGGTGCCGAGCTGGTGCTGCCGCCGACCGGGTCGGTCGACCTCGCCGCAGCGCGTCTCGACGAGGTGCCCGCCGGGGGACGCACGCCGCTGGCCGAAGGTCTCCTCGAAGCCGCCCGGGTGCTGCAACGCGAGCGGCTGCGCGACCCCGACCTACGACCGCTGCTGGTGGTCGTCACCGATGGTCGTGCGAACGCCAAGAAGGACGGGAAGGACGCGGTGCGGCGCTCGCAGCAGGCCGCAGCGTACGTCGCCGGTCTGGGTGTCACCACCGTCGTCATCGACTCCGAGAGCGGGCCGATGCGGCTCGGGCTGGCCCGTCAGCTGGCCGCGCACCTCGGCGCCGAGCACGTGCCGGTCGCCGAGGTGAGTGCGGAAGCGCTGACCTCCGCGGTGCAGGGCTACACCCACAGCGGGAAGGGAGCGGCCTGATGCCGAAGGGACAGCCGCTCAACGTACCCGACGACGGGCTCACCACCCGCCAGCGCCGCAACCGACCGCTGATCATGGTCCACACCGGGCCCGGCAAGGGGAAGTCGACCGCCGCCTTCGGGCTCGCGCTGCGCGGGTGGAACCAGGGCTGGCGGATCGGGGTCTTCCAGTTCGTGAAGTCGGCCAAGTGGCGCATCGGCGAGCAGACGGTGTTGGAGCGGCTCGGTGCGCTGCACGAGGAGACCGGCGAGGGCGGTCCGGTCGACTGGCACAAGATGGGCTCGGGCTGGTCCTGGTCGCGCAAGCAGGGCGACGCCGAGGACCACGCCGCGGCTGCCGCCGAGGGATGGGCCGAGATCAAGCGCTGCTTGGCCGCGGAGACGTATGACCTGCTCGTCCTCGACGAGTTCACCTACCCGATCAAATGGGGCTGGGTCTCGGCTGAGGAGGTGGCGTCGGTGCTCGCCGCGCGGCCCGGGCGCCAGCACGTGGTGATCACCGGTCGTGACGCTGCGCCCGAGCTGATCGAGGTCGCCGACCTGGTCACCGAGATGACCAAGATCAAGCACCCGATGGACGCCGGCCAGAAGGGCCAGCGGGGCATCGAATGGTGACCCTGCCGCGGCTCGTGGTCGCGGCCCCGTCGACGGGCTCGGGGAAGACGACGATCGCGACCGGGCTGATGGCGGCGCTGCGTACGTCTGCGGGGTTGATCGTCAGCGGCCACAAGGTCGGGCCGGACTACATCGACCCCGGCTACCACGCGCTCGCCACCGGGCGACCCGGACGCAACCTCGATCCGCACCTGGTCGGCGTCGACCGGGTGGTGCCGCTGTTGCTCCACGGTGCCGCCGGGGCCGACATCGCGATCATCGAAGGGGTCATGGGCCTCTACGACGGCCGCCTCGGCACCGACGGCTTCGCCTCCACCGCCCACGTCGCGGGCCTGACCTCCTCGCCGGTCGTCCTGGTCCTCGACGTCGCCCGGATGTCCCGCTCCGCTGCCGCGATCGCCGCCGGGATGGTGGCCTTCGATCCGTCCGTACGCATCGGGGGAGTCGTGCTCAACCGCTGCTCTCCGGGGCGCAACGCCGATGAGATCCGACGCGCGCTGGAGCAGATCGGGCTGCCGGTGCTCGGTCTGCTGCCGCGGGACGAGTCGCTCGCGACGCCCTCGCGTCACCTGGGTCTCGTCCCCGTCGCCGAACGCGACGAGTCGGTCGCCCTCATCGAGCGCCTCGGGGAGCAGGTCGCTGCCCACCTCGATCTCTCCGCCCTGCTCGACGTCGCCCGCTCGGCCCCCGACCTCGAGGCCGAGCCGTGGGACCTGGCCACGGCGCTGGGGATCGAAGCCTCGCCCGGGCGCGACCGTCCGGTCGTGGCCGTCGCGGGCGGGCGGGCGTTCACGTTCCGCTATCCCGAGACCGAGGAGCTCCTCGAGGCGGCAGGCTGCGACGTACGCTCCTTCGACCCGCTCACCGATCAGGCGCTCCCCGAGGGCACGAGGGGGATCTACCTCGGTGGTGGCTTCCCGGAGATGTACGCCGCCGAGCTCGCCGCCAACCGAAGCCTGCTCGCCGACCTCCGGGCCGCCGTCGAGGCCGGGATCCCGACAGCTGCCGAGTGCGCCGGGCTGCTCTACCTGGCGGAGTCCCTCGACGGCGTACCCATGGCCGGAGCCATCCCCACCCGGGCCGCGATGAGCGAGCGCCTCACCCTGCGCTACCCGGTCGCGGTCGCCGCCTCCGACTCCCTCCTCACCCGCGTCGGCGAGCAGGTCACCGGCCACGAGTTCCACCGCACCACCACGACCCCTCCCGCCGGGACCCAGGCCGCTTGGACGGTCGACGGTGCCTCGACCGGCTTCAGCAGCGACACCGTCCACGCGTCCTACCTCCATGTGCACTGGGCCGGGCACCCACACCTGGCTCGCCGCTTCGCCGACGCCGTCGGTCGAGCCGTCACTCCCGTCAGGCGGCTCGAGACCACACTCGAGACCACACTCGAGACCACAACTGTCGAATCGAGCGAGTCAGGCGACCGTGTCGCTGATCCGTTGCGGCATCACGGCGACGTCGAGGTGCGGGACGGGTTGTCGGACTTCGCGGTGAACGTCTACCCGGACCGACGACCGGCGTGGCTGGACCAGGCGCTCCACGACTCGCTCGCGCCGACCGCCTACCCCGACGAGGAGCCGGCGCGGCAGGCGCTGGCCAAGCACCACGGCCGCGAGCGCGGGGAGGTGCTCCCGACGGCGGGGGCGGCGGAGGCGTTCACGCTGGTCGCCCGGGCGAGAAGCTGGCGCAAGCCGGTGGTGGTCCATCCCCAGTTCACCGAGCCGCATGCGGCGCTCGAGCAGGCCGGCCACCCGGTCACCGAGGTCCGGCTCCGCGTCGAGGACGGCTTCGTCCTCGACCCGAGCGCAGTGCCCGAGGACGCGGACCTGGTCGTCGTCGGCAACCCGACCAACCCCACCGGCGTACTCCATCCCGCGGCCACCCTCCGAGCGCTCCTGCGCCCCGGCCGGCTGGTCGTGGTCGACGAGGCGTTCATGGACGCGGTCCCCGGAGAGCCGGAGACACTCACCGCCGATCGGGCCGACGGGCTGCTCGTGATCCGCAGCCTGACGAAGCACTGGTCGATCCCCGGCGTCCGAGCCGGCTACGTCGTCGGCGATCCGGTGGCGATCGGCGACCTCGAGGCCGTGCGTACGCCCTGGTCGGTCTCGGCGACCGCCGCTGCCGCGATGCTGGCCTGTGCGACCGAGCGGGCGAGCGGCGAGGCCCGCGAGCGCGCCGAGCGGATCGCCGGCTGGCGCGACCGTCTCGAGACGGGGCTGCGTGAGCTGAGGATCGAGTACGTCCCCTCGGCCGCCTCCTTCGTCCTCGCCCGTCCGGGGGCCGGAGTCCGTGAGGCGTTGCGCGAGCACGGCATCGCCGTACGCCGCGCCGACACCTTCCCGGGGCTCGGCCCGGACTGGGTGCGGATCGCGGTCCGTCCGGCGGAGATGACCGATCGCCTCCTCGAGGCGCTCACCCGGGTCAGCCCGTGAGGCCGCGGGCAGTCGGGCTCCTTCTGGGGTTCCTGCTCGACCGGATTCTCGGTGACCCGCGGCGCCACCATCCGGTCGCCGGCTTCGGCACGGTCGCGATGAGGGCGGAGCAGGCCTGGTATGCCGACGACCGTGCGCGTGGCGTCCTGCACGCCGCCGCCCTGGTCGGGGGAGCGGTGGCCCTCGGCGCCGCTGCCGAGCGGCTCGCTCCCGGCCGGATCGGGACGGCGCTGGTGACCGCGGCCTCGACGTGGGCGGTCCTGGGTGGCCGTTCGCTGGAGCGGGAGGCGCTGGCCGTCCACGCCCATCTCGATGCAGGTGACCTGCCCGCCGCACGGCAGCGGCTGACGCACCTCGTGGGTCGCGACACCGCCGAGCTCGATGCCTCCGAGGTCGCCCGCGCCGTGGTGGAGAGCGTGGCCGAGAACACCTCCGACGCGGTGGTCGCGCCGTTGGTGTGGGGCGCGCTCGGCGGCGTACCCGGCCTGCTCGGCTACCGCGCCGCCAACACCCTCGACGCGATGGTCGGCCACCACAACGACCGCTACGAGCGCTTCGGCTGGGCGAGCGCCCGCCTCGACGACCTGCTCAACCTGCCCGGCTCGCGCCTGTCCGGCCTGCTCACCCTGGCCGCGGCGCCGTCGCGGGCGCGGCAGGCCTGGCAGGCCTGGCGCCGCGACGCCGCCGGACACCCGAGCCCGAACGCCGGCGTCGTCGAGGCGACCTTCGCCGGTGCCCTCGACATCCGCCTCGGCGGCACCAACCGCTACTACGGCGACCGGATCGAGCACCGCGCGGTGATGGGCGACGGCCGCGCCGCCAGCCCTGCGGATATCGTCAGCGCCACCACCCTGGCCCGCCGGGTCGGCATCGGCGCGGCGCTGGTCGCGGCGGGGTACGCGGTGGTCGTTCAGCGCCCTTGACGGAACGCCCGGGCCATGACCGCCGGTGGTGCCTCGGCGATGCCCGGCCCGCCGGCGCGGGTCCATTCGGCCAGCGCGCCGGCGACCCGCTCCGAGCCGGCCCGGGCGACCCAGACGGGCCGGGCCCCGCGCTGCCGCCCCTCGGGTGAGGGGCCGACGACCACGACGTCGGCGCGCTCGCAGGGGCCGAGGCAGTCGGCGACGCGTATCGTCGCCGACTCCCCGGCCGCTGCGTTGAGCGTGGTGAGCACGGCCGCATGGTCGACCCCGGGCGACTTCCGCTCGGTCCCGCAGCAGCAGCCGCGGCAGACCGTCAGCGTCGGTCGCCCGGCAGCGGCGTCGCTCATCGATCAGCCTTCACACGCCGCGCAGTCCGGGCCGTTCTCGATCGCACAGACCTCGGCGTCGCTCCAGTCGTCCCAGGTCAGGTCGTCGATGGCGTCGGTGGTCGGGGTCTCGTTCATGGTCATGCCTCTCTGTCGAACCGGTCAGTTGGTGCGGGTCTGCTTGCTGGCCTGGACGCCGGCGCGCGAGCGCAGGTAGTACAGGCTCTTGATGTTCGGGTCGAGCAGCGCCAGCTTGTGGATCTTGCTGATGTACTGCGGGGTCGCGTCGGCCTGGAAGAACAGGTTGAGCGACTGAGCCTGGTCGATGTAGACCTGCCGGTCCGAGGCCCGGGCGAGCAGGATCTCCTGGTCGATCTCGTAGCCCGTCTTGAAGACGTCCTTCTCGTGCTCGTCGAGCCAGTCGACGTGCTGGACCGAGCCGCCGTTATCGATGATGTCGGAGATGTGCGCCTGGTCGTAGACGCCACGCTCCTCCATCACCTCGACGAGGTTCTGGTTGGCCCGCGGCATCTCGCCGGCCGAGGTGGTCTGGTTCCAGACGTTGGCGACGTACGGCTCGATGCCCTGGCTGGTGCCGCCGACGATCACCGCGGTGCTCATCGTCGGCGCGATGGCCATCAGGTGGGAGTTGCGGCGACCGACGCACCACTCCGGGATGCCCGCGACCGAACCCATCCACCGCGAGGCCGCGTCGGCGCGCGAGGAGATCCGCTCGAAGATGTCCTTGTTCAGCGCCGCCGCCTTGTCCGACTCGAACGGCACCCGCTGCTTCTGCAGGTAGTCGTGGTAGCCCATGACACCCAGCCCCAGGCTGCGGGCCTTCTCGGTGTAGCGCACCGCCCGCTCCAGGCCGCGGATGGTGCGGGCCTTGCGCAGGAACGCCTCGGCGACCGCGTCGAGGAAGACGGTCGCGACGTACGCCGTGTCCTGGTCCTTCCACTCGTCGTAGGTCGACAGGTTCAGCGAGGAGAGCACGCAGGTGTAGGAGTGGTCCTCGTCGCTGAACAGGGTGATCTCCGAGCACAGGTTGGAGGCCTTGTTCTCCAGCCCGTTGGCGCGATAGGACTCGGTCTGGGCCGCGTTCACGGTGTCGACCTTCCAGATGTAGCCCTTGCCCAGCACCACCCGGATCTTCAGCACCCGCTGGTAGCGCTCCAGCGCGTCGCGGTCCCCGGCCAGCATCCGGTCGATGAACGCCTGGCTGAAGATCCAGCCGACGTTCTTGTTGGCCGGCTCGCGGAACAGCAGGTCGGCGAGCTCGTAGAAGTCCGGGTGGTCCACCGGCAGGTAGCCCGCCCAAGAGCCGCGGCGGGTGGCGCCCTGGCTGATCTGGTTGGTCATCTCCACGAAGTTGCAGAAGACCGGGACCACGCCGTTGGCCTTGCCGTTGTCGCTGAACTTCGCGCCGCGGGGTCGAACGTCACCGAGGTACGCCGAGGTGCCGAACCCGTTCTGGGAGAGGATCGCGGCCTCCTTGAGGGTCTCGTAGAAGCCCCAGACCGAGTCCTCGACGTACGACCCCTCGCACGAGACGGGAAGGCCCCGGTCGGTGCCGAGGTTGGAGAGGACCGGAGTGGACGGCGAGAGCCAGCCGTTCCAGATCGCCTCGAAGAAGGGCTCGGTCCAGGAGACGCCGTCCTCGCGGGCGTACATCTCGTCGGCCAGCTCCCCGGCCGTCCGGGCGATCGTCTCGTAGCGCTCGCGGACACTCTGGTCGGCGACCGTGTACTTGGCCTTGAACATGGCGTAGCCCGCCGTGGTCATGAACGCGGGCACGGTGCCCTCGGCCTGCAGCGCCTTGCGTTCGGCGGAGAGGGCTTCCCAGCTGCTGTTCCCTGTGGTCATCAGAACTCGAACTCCGTCTCGCCGATGTTGCGGTTGTATTCGTTGCCGGTGACCTGGAAGAAGTCGTGGAACTGGGTGCCGTTGATGCCGTTGTAGAACCACTCGGCGATGGGGTTGGCTTCGACGCCGAACAGCGGCTCCATCCGCATGCTCTCCAGCGTCATGTCGACCCGGGACCTCACGAAGGCCTCCAGGTCGGCCTGCTCGATCCCGGCGATCGGACCGTCGGCGAAGAGCATCTCGACGATCCGGGCCTCGTGGGCGTAGAGGTGCTCCGCGACGCCGCGCACGCGCGCGAAGAGGTCCCCACGCTCGGCCTCGAACTTGTCGGCCGGCACGGTCGCGGCGTACTCGTCCAGCGTTGTGTTGAACAACCAGGCACCCCCGGTGGCGTGCAGGTTCTCGTCACGGGCGGAGAAGTTGATGCCGCTGATCACGTTCTGCAGCAGGTTCTTCCCACCGGACTGGAAGTGCTTGAGGAAGGCGAAGTTGGAGTAGAGGACGCAGTTCTCCATCAGCGTGAAGACGCTCAGCGCGTAGAGCAGGTCTTCGTCGGCGATCGCATCCCACACGAACTGGATCCGTTCGGCCAGCACCGGGTCGTTCTTGTAGGAGTCGTAGAACTCCTCGGTGTCGATCATCAGGACCTTGTTGAGCTTCGCGTAGAACGGCGCGTGCATGTTCAGTTCGGCGAACGAGAAGGCGTTGGCCATCATCTGGATCTCCGGACGCTGGAACGCGTGGAAGATCCGGTCGCCCCACACCTCGCCGCCCAGGATCAGCTCGTAGATGGTGAACAGCTTCAGCGTCGTCTTTACCGCCGCCTGCTCGGCGTCGGTCATGTTGACCAGGAAGTCCTGCTTGTCGTTCTCGACCGGGATCTCCTCGGCGGTCCAGAAGATGCTGCGCTGCTTCTTGGCCAGGTCCTCGGCCATCGGATAGTCGAAGACGTACGCCGACTTCTCGGTGCGGATCGGTAGACCCTCGGTGTCGATCATGTCCGTGCCCTTCTCTGACGGGCCCCGCGGCCCGCTCGGATGTCTCGTGCATCCGTGCCAGGGCAGGAGAGGACGGCGTCGTACGCGCTCGATCCCCTGACCTTCCCTCGAGGTCGCGGACCCCACCATGAGGTGGGCACTGGCAGGTCTTCGGACTCGTGGGCGTCATCGTGCTCGGTCCTAGTGGCCGTCGCTTCCCAGGAGCCGGCTTGCTCCCAGTGCTTCGTGACGGCGGTCGTTCCCACTCACCGCTGCGGGGCAGTCCCGGACTCACACCGGGTTCCCTCTTGCCTCTCCCACCCCGATGTCGAGGAGGGAGAACCAGCTGCGGGCACCACTATATGCGGGAACTACATCAATGCAACTTCCTAGATCTAGTGTTTCGTCGGCTCTGTGGAACGGCATGGGTGCGACCGGAGCCCCGACGTGGCATGATGCCGCCAACGGACATGAGGAAGCCGGTGGGAATCCGGCACAGTCGCGCTACTGTGACATCGCCTCGCGGCGGTGGAGTCAGACCCGAGTGTCCGTCCAACCCCAACGAACAGGGACGCACGTATCCCTGAGGAGGACATATGTCGCAGCACGCTGTGGCGCCGGTTGCCGGTGCTGATCTGCCCACCATCCCGCTCCGTGAGCTCGCCCCCTGGGCGCTCTTCTTCGGTCTGCTCGGTCTGCTGGTGCTCTTCTTCATCAGCGCCGACCAGGGCGCCGTCTCGATCCCGTCCGGCACGCTCGTCCACGAGTGGGTCCACGACGGTCGCCATCTGCTCGGCTACCCCTGCCACTGATGAGCCCGCGTGCCTTTCTCGTACGCGGCCTGCTAGCTGGACTCCTCGCCGGAGTCGCCACCTTCCTGGTGGCGTACTCCGTCGGTGAGCCGCAGGTCGGTGCTGCCATCGCGCTGGAGGAGTCGGCCGGTGCCGACGGACACTCGCACTCCCATGCCGCCGAGGGTGACGAGGGTGGTGAGGAGGCCGCCGAGGTCTCCCGCACCAACCAGAGCACCTGGGGGCTGCTGACCGGCACCCTGGCGGTCGGCGTCGCCCTCGGGGGGATCCTCGGGCTGGTCGCCGCCGCCACGATGGGCCGCCTCGGGCGGCTCACCCCGGGACAGTCGACGGCGCTCGTCACCCTGATCGGGTTCGTGGCGGTCGCGCTGGTGCCGTTCCTCAAATACCCGGCGACACCGCCGGCGGTCGGAAGCGGCGACACCATCGGCGTCCGCACCGCGGTCTACTTCGCCTTCCAGGCCCTCTCGGTCGTGGCGGCGGTGGTCGTGACGTACGCCGCGGTGCGGCTGCGCGGACGGTTCGGCACCTACCTCGCCGTCGTCGGGGCGATCGCGGCCTACCTGGTCGTGATGGTCGTCGCCGGGCAGCTGTTCACGACGGTCAACGAGGTCGGCGACTTCCCGGCCGACACGCTGTGGTTCTTCCGCCGGGCCTCGCTGATCACGCTCGCCACGATGTGGGGTGTGCTCGGAGTGGCGCTGACCGGGCTGGTCATTCGTCTGTACGCGGCAGAGCGCGCTGTCGCGGAGCGCAAGGCCCTGGCCGCCAGCCTGTGAGGTCTCGACAAGCTCGACCACCGGTCACTTGAGGCGGTAGGCCTCCACGGGACGGCCGCCGTCCAGGTGATCGCGCACGATCACCCGGGCGGCGGCCGCGTCCACGTTGCCGTACCAGACGTCGTCGGGCTGCACGCTGAGCACCGGCGCCTGGTTGCACGGGAACTGGCAGCCGGTGTGGGTGATCAGCAGGTCGTCGTCGCCGAGACCGGCCTCCATCGCGCCCAGGATCACCGCCCTGGCGGTCTCCTCCGAGCCCTTCGCGGTGCAGCGCGGGCCGCGGCAGATCAGCACCTGGCGTACGTGGCCGGGGACCCGCTCCCACGCGGGCGAGGTGAGCCCGGGCTCGGTGCCGGTGATCGGGCGGGTCTCCGTGCTCGTCGGGGCGACCTCGTCGGGCGTGGTCGCGAGCCGGGTCGCTACCTGGATCTCGGGACGACGCCCGGTACGTTCGCGCCACCAGTGCGCGGCGATCCGGCGCAACCAGGAGTGACCTGGCGCCAGCGGGCCGAGGCTGATGCCGATCAGCGTGATGGTCGCGGCGCCGGCGTCAGCGAGACGGGTCAGCTCGCGGGTGAGGGACGGGTCGCCCATCTGCAGGAAGGCGATGCTCGCGTCGTGGTCGCGCGCCCAGCCGACCAGCTCGTCGCGCCGGTCGACGTCGGTCACGGACATCCCCACGAGAACTCGTGCCTGCGACAGAGGGTCCCACCTTGTGAAGGCATTCACGAGGTCGGACCCTCTGTCATACCCAGCACCCACGTCACCGCTTCGGCGACGTCGTTGACGCTCGCGACCTCGGCGGGGCCGGCGGGCCGACGGACGATGACCACCCCCACGCCCAGCTCGGCCGCGGCGGCCATCTTCGGCCAGGTGAAGGTGCCGCCGGAGTCCTTGGTGACGAGCACGTCGGTCCCGTGCTCGCGCATCAGCGCGAGCTCGCCCTCGATCTCGTAGGGGCCACGGCTGGTCAGGAGGGTCCACGTTTCGGGAAGGTCGAGGTCGGGCCGGTCGACGACGCGGGCGAGGGCCTGGTGGCCGGCGAGCGGCGCGACGAACCGGGCGAGCTCCTGGCGCCCGACCGTGAGGAAGGGCCGCCGCCCGAGATCGGCGGCGAGCGCGGCGGCCTCGTCGTGGGTGTCGACGTAGGACCAGGCGGGGTCCGCCGGCCAGCCCGGCCGCTCCAGCCGGAGCAGCGGGTGTCCGGTCCGTGCGCAGGCCGCGGCGGCGTTGGCCGAGATGCCGCGTGCGAACGGGTGCGTCGCGTCGACGACCGCGTCGAAGTGGTCGAGAGCCCCCCTCAAGCCCTCGACCCCTCCGAACCCGCCGATCCGGACCGCGCCGACCGGAAGCCGGGGCCGAGCCACCCTGCCGGCCAGCGAGGACGTGACGTCCACGCCCGCCTCGACCAGCCGTGCCGCCAGGTCTCGCGCTTCCCCGGTCCCGCCCAGGATCAGGAGTCTCATCGGGTTACCGGTCCCGTTCGAGCCAGCTCGAGCAGCGCGTCGACGTCGAGATGCTTCTCGACGAGGTCGCCGATCAGGTCCAGGCGTCGCTCACGGGCGGCCGGGAAGGAGACGCCGGACGGCTCACGACCCAGCGTCGCCGCGAGGAACGCGCCGCGAAGGGCGTCGCCCTCCAAGGATCCGTGCCACATCGTCCCGAAGACCTGGCCGGACCGCGCGCCACCGAGAAACTCTGTGACCCCGTCGCCGCGGGTGATCCGGCCATGGTGGATCTCGTAGCCGCTCGCCTCGACCCCGAGCGCCGACCCGGTGGGAAGACGGAGGTTCTTGGCGGGGGTGAAGTCGGTGCGTACGTCGAGCAGGCCCAGTCCTTCGACCTCAGCCACGGACCCCTCGACACCCTCGGGGTCGGCGATCGTGCCGCCGAGCATCTGGAAGCCACCGCAGATCCCGAGGAGCGGGCGACCCCGGCGTACGTGCTCGGTCAGGGCCACGTCGAGCCCGCGTGAGCGGAGCCAGGCGAGGTCGCTGATCGTGGACCGGGTGCCGGGCAGCACGACGAGATCGGCGTCGGAGATGTCAGCCGGAGAGGCCGCGAAGACGACGTCGAGGTCCGGCTCCAGACCGAGCGCGTCGACGTCGGTGAAGTTGGAGATGCGGGGGAGACGTACGACCGCGACCTTGCGGGTCGCGCCGGCCGCCGCGCGGCGTCCCTCGAGATCGAGCGCGTCCTCGGAGTCGAGCCACAGCGACGGGTCCCAGGGCAGTACCCCGAAGACCCGGCGCTCGGTGAGCGACTCCAGCGAGTCGAGCCCGGGCTTCAGCAGACCCGCGTCGCCGCGGAACTTGTTGATGATGAAACCGCTGATCAGGGCCTGGTCCTCGGGTTCGAGGAGGGCCAAGGTGCCGTACATCGCCGCGAAGACCCCACCACGGTCGATGTCGCCCACGACCACGGTCGGCAGCCCGGCGTGCTGGGCGAGCCCCATGTTGACGTAGTCGCCGGCGCGCAGGTTGATCTCGGCCGGGCTGCCGGCACCCTCGGCGACGATGACCTCGAAACGTGAGGCGAGATCGTCGTACGCCGCATGGGCCGCGGTCGCCAGATGACGGCGCCCCGCCTCCCAGTCGTGGGAGGACACCTCGCCCGCGGGATGCCCCATCAGCACGACGTGGCTGCGGCGGTCGGAGCCGGGCTTGAGCAGCACCGGGTTCATCGCCGGCTCCGGGGTGACGCGCGCCGCCAGCGCCTGCACCCACTGCGCCCGGCCGATCTCCGCCGTCGTCCCGTCGGGTCCCTCGCAGACCATCGAGTTGTTGGACATGTTCTGGGCCTTGTAGGGCGCCACCTTCACCCCACGGCGGGCGAACGCCCGGCACAGCCCGGTCGTCACGACCGACTTGCCCGCATCCGAGGTGGTGCCGGCGACCAGCAGCCCGCTCATCGGCGCGGGGCTCGCAACAGATAGATGTCCATCACCCAGCCGGACGTCTCGCGCAACCGTGCCCGAGCGGTCTCGATCGCCGGCAGGACCTCGCCGACCGTGCCTGCGACCAGCTCCTCCTCACGCGTGCCGAGGTTGCCGCCCCACCAGATCCGCCAGTCCTCGAGCCCGGGGAGGTCGACGACGCGGTTGAGCATCACCACGAGGTTGTCGTGCCCGGCCTCGACGGCCTCGAGCACCGCGCGGCCGGTGGTGACGTAGAGCGGGCGCCCGACGTCGTGGAGGACCAGGCGGTGGCGGGCGGCGAGCAGCTGCACCGAGGAGATGCCGGGGATGACGTCGACCTCGACGTCGAGCTCTTCGGCGATCTGGTCGACGACCCGGATCGTGGAGTCGTAGAAGGCCGGGTCGCCCCAGACCAGGAAGCCGACGTCGCCGGGATGCTCAGCGAGCACGGCGAGGTAACGCTCGACCCGGGCGCGGTGCCAGTCCCGGACGGCTGCCTGGTAGTCCTCGTCGGTCCCGGTGAACTCCTCGCGACGCTCGCGGGGTGCGTCGTCGACCTTGACCACCCGTGCGGGTTGGTCGAGGTGTCGGTCGAGGAGCTCCTCACGAGCCCGGACCAGCGGGTCGGGCATGCCCTTCTTCACCGTGCCGGACTTGTCGGTGACCAGGAAGTAGTCGACCGACCGCATCGCGGCGACGGCCTCGAGGGTGACCTGGTCGGGGTCCCCGGGCCCGACGCCGATGATCTTGATCCGACGCGTCACTCGTCCTCCAGATCGCCTTCGATGTCGAGATAGATCTCCTGCATCTGCGCGACCAGCTCGGGGTCGGGGGACTCCCACAGCCCGCGCTCGGCCGCCTCGTGCAGCCGTTCCACGATCCCACGCAGCGCCCACGGGTTCGAGGTCCGCATGAACTCCTGGTTGGTCTCGTCCAGGACGTACTCGCGGGCGAGCTTCTCGTACATCCAGTCCTGCACCACACCGGCGGTCGCGTCGAAGCCGAAGAGGTAGTCGACGGTGGCGGCCAGCTCGAAGGCGCCCTTGTAGCCGTGGCGCTGCATCGCCGAGATCCAGCGCGGGTTGACCACCCGGGCCCGGAAGACGCGGTTGGTCTCCTCCTGCAGCGTGCGGGTCTTGATGGCGTCGGGGGAGGTGGAGTCGCCGACGTACGCCTTGGGGTCCGAGCCGGTCAGCGCGCGGACGGTGGCGACCATGCCGCCGTGGTATTGGAAGTAGTCGTCGGAGTCGGCGATGTCGTGCTCGGCCGAGTCGACGTTCTTGGCGGCGACCTTGATCCGGCGGTAGTTGGCGCGCATGTCGTCGGCCGCCGGAGCGCCGTCGAGGTCACGGCCGTAGGCGAAGCCGCCCCAGGCCGTGTAGACATCCGCCAGATCGGCGTCGGAGCGCCAGTTGCCGGCCTCGATCACCTGCAGGATCCCGGCGCCGTACGAGCCTGGCTTGGAGCCGAAGATCCGCGACGTCGCCCGGCGCTGGTCGCCGTGCTCGGCGAGGTCGGCGAGCGTGTGCGCGCGGACGAAGTTGTCCTCGGCCGGCTCGTCGAGGTCGGCCACCATCCGGACCGCATCGTCGAGCATCGAGACGACGTGCGGGAACGCGTCGCGGAAGAACCCGGAGATGCGTACGGTCACATCGATCCGGGGCCGTCCCAGCTCCTCGAGCGGAATGATCTCGAGGTGGGTGATCCGGCGCGAGGCCTCGTCCCACTCGGGACGTACGCCGAGGAGCGCGAGCACCTCGGCGATGTCGTCGCCGGCCGTACGCATTGCGGACGTGCCCCACACCGAGAGCCCGACCGAGGCTGGGTAGTCGCCGGTCTCGTCGAGGTAGCGCTGCAGCAGCGAGTCGGCCATCGCCTGGCCGGTCTGCCAGGCCAGCCGGCTCGGGACCGCGCGCGGGTCGACGGTGTAGAAGTTGCGCCCGGTGGGGAGTACGTTGACGAGCCCCCGCAGCGGCGACCCCGACGGCCCGGCGGGGACGAAGCCGCCGTCCAGGGCGTGCAGGATCGCGGACAGCTCGTCGGTCGTCTTGGCCAGCCGGGGGACGACCTCGGTCGCGGCGAAGGCCAGCACCTGCTGAACCGCCGGGTCGTCATGGAGCGTCTCGGCGGTGGCCGGGTCCCAGCCGGCCGCGTCCATCCGCTGCACGAGGTCGCGCGCCCGGGTCTCGATCTCGTCGACGGCCCGGGTGTCGGCACCCTCCTTGAGGCCGAGTGCGGCCCGCAGGCCGGGCACGGCGCCGCCGACGCCGCCCCACACCTGTGCGGCCCGCAGGATCGAGAGGACCAGGTTGACCCGCGCCTCGCCCTCGGGAGCGCCGCCCAGCACGTGCAGACCGTCGCGGATCTGGGCGTCCTTGATCTCGCATAGCCAGCCGTCGATGTGCAGCATGAAGTCGTCGAAGTCGTCGTCCTCGGGCCGCTCCTCCATGCCGAGGTCGCGGTGGAGCTCGGCGGCCTTCATCAGCTGCCAGATCTCGCCGCGGATGGCGGGCAGCTTGGCCGGGTCCATGGAGGAGATCCGGTCGTACTCCTCCATCAGCCCCTCCAGCCGGGCGATGTCGCCGTAGGACTCCGCACGGGCCATCGGCGGCACCAGGTGGTCGACGATCGTCGCGTGCGCGCGGCGCTTCGCCTGCGCGCCCTCGCCTGGGTCGTTGACCAGGAACGGGTAGATCAGCGGCATGTTGCCGATCGCGGCATCCGGGCCGCAGGAGGCCGACAGTGCGGCGTTCTTGCCGGGCAGCCACTCCATCGAGCCGTGCTTGCCCAGGTGCACCACAGCGTCGGCCCGGAAGCCGTGCTCGAGCCAGCGATAGGCGCCGAGGTAGTGGTGCGACGGCGGCAGGTCCGGGTCGTGGTAGATCGCGACCGGGTTCTCGCCGAACCCGCGCGGCGGCTGGATCAGGATGACGATGTTGCCGGCCTGGAGCGTGGCCAGCACGAGCTCGCCGTCGTCGTTGACGAACAGGTTCCCCGGCGACTCGCCCCAGGTCTCGACCATCTGTTCGCGCAGGTCAGCGGGGAGATCCTTGGTCCACTCGTCGTAGGACGCCTTGGAGATCCGGACGTGGGCGTCGGTGAGCTGCGCGTTGGTCAGCCACTCCTCGTCCTGACCACCGGCGGCGATCAGCGCGTGGATCAGCGCGTCACCGGCCGCCGTGTCGTCAGCGCCGTCGAGGAGGCGTACGACCTCGTTGTCCTGCCCCAGGTCATAGCCCTCCTCGCGGAGCCGGCGGAGCATCCGGATCGCGGAGACCGGGGTGTCCAGGCCGACCGCGTTGCCGATGCGGGCGTGCTTGGTGGGGTAGGCGGAGAGCACCAGCGCGAGGCGCTTCTCGGCGTTGGGCGTGTGGCGAAGTCGGGCGTGGTTGACCGCGATCCGGGCCACCCGCGCGGCCCGCTCGGGGTCGGCGACGTAGTGGGGGAGGCCCTGCTCGTCGAGCTCCTTGAAGGAGAACGGGGCGGTGATGATCCGCCCGTCGAACTCCGGGATCGCGATCTGGTTGGCCGAGTCGAGCGGCGTCACGCCGTCGTCGGAGGCCTCCCACTCCGCCCGCGACGAGGTCAGACACAGGCCCTGCAGCACCGGGATGTCCAGCGCCGCCATCCGCTCCACGTCCCAGGCCTCGTCCTCGCCACCGGCGGAGGCGGACGCGGGCACCGAGCCGCCGGCCGCGAGCACGGTCACGATGAGCGCGTCCAGGCTGCCGAGCGCCTCGTAGAGATCGTCGGGGGCCGAGCGCAGCGACCCTGCGAAGACGGGTACGCCGGTGGCCTGCCCGGTCGCGTCGATGGCATCGGCCAGGGCGTGCGCGAACGCGGTGTTGCCGCTGGTCTCGTGGGCGCGGTAGTAGAGGATCCCGATGCGAGGCCGGTCATCGAGCGCCGTCCGGTGATCGAGCGCCGTCCGGTGATCGAGCGCCGTCCGGTGATCGAGCGCCGTCCGGTGATCGAGCTTGTCGAGATCCCCGACAGACGAGACCCGCTCCGCGAACCCCCAGGCCGGCACCTCCGCCGGCGGCTCGAACCCGAACCCGGTCAGCAGCACCGTGTCGGAGAGGAACGCGTGCAGCTGGGCGAGGTTGGCCGGCCCGCCCTCGGCGAGATAGCGGTGTGCCTCCGCGGCGACGCCGATCGGCACCGTCGAGTGCTCCATCAGCTCGGCGCTCGGCTGCTGCTCGCCACCGAGGACCACCACCGGGATGCCGCGCTCCTTGACGGCGCCCAGCCCGTCCCACAGGTCGGACGGCGAACCGAGGAGCCGGAAGACGACCAGGTCCGCGTCGGCGACGACGGCCTCGAGGTCGGTGGCCCGCGACGGGTTCGCCCAGGCGTAGTCGGCGCCGCTGGCGCGGGCCGAGAGAAGGTCGGTGTCCGAGGTGGACAGCAGGGCGATGCGTACGCGTGCAGAGTCGGCCATGCCGGGTTCCTCCTAGGGGTTCTCGCCCCGTCGATCGGTCGGATCACCCGTGGCCAGTGTCTGGCTGCGTCCGCGCTCTCGAGCACGGACATCACAGTGGCGGAACCGCCCCGGACTCTCACCGGGTTCCTGCACCACGAGCGTGCCCGCAGCCTACCCCGCGCGGTGGGCGAGCCAGGCCTCGCGGGTGATCTCGTACTCGACCTCACCGTCCGCGTGCCCGGCCAGCGGCTCCTCCCACTCCTGGTCGAAGCGGCGTACGAAGCTCATCCCGACCGAGACCATCGTCGCGCGGGAGGCCTCGTTGACGGCCATCGTCTGCGCGATCACCCGCTCGATGCCGAGATCCTCGAACCCGTGCCGGAGCAGCTCGAGCGAGCCCTCCTTCGCGTAGCCCTGCCGCCAGTTCCGCTGGGGGAGCCGATAGCCGAGCTCGGCCGCATCGGTGCGCGGCGGGTTGTCGGGCAGCTCGAACATGTAGAGCCCGACGGCCTCACCCGCCGCCGAGTACCCGATCCACTTGCCCAGCGCCTCCGTCTCCCGCGCCGAGCGGAGCCACGTGTGCATCCGCTCCTCGGTCTCCGCCGGCGTCAGCGCCCGGGTGAACAGATGGCGCAGCACCACCGGATCGGAGTTGAGGTCGACCAGGAACGGCAGGTGCTCCTCGCTCAGCGGGACCAGCTCGAGGCGCTCGGTGTGCAGGATCGCTTGGGGCATGAGCGAGAGGCTAACCACGAGGTACGCCGCCGGCACCTGGTTTCTGGGCCAGGCCGAGGTGGCGCAGCGCCCGTCGGGCGGCGTGGTAGCCGCACATGCCGTGCACGCCCGGCGCCGGCGGCGTCGCGGCGGAGCACAGGAACATCCCCGGGATGCCGGTGTCGTAGGTGGCGAGGGTGGGGCGGATGACGAGCTGGCGCAGCGTGTTGGCGCCGCTGCCGATGTCGCCGCCGACGTAGTTGAGGTTGTAGGCCGCATAGTCGGCCGGGGTGGTGACGTGGGTGTCGACGATCTGCGAACGGAAGCCGGGTGCGAAGCGCTCGATCTGGGCCAGGACCGCGTCGGTCGCATCGCCCTCGTAGGCGTGCGGGACCTGGGCGTAGGCCCAGACCGGGTTGAGGCCGCCGGCCGAGCGCGACGGGTCGGCGACGTACTGCTGTCCCACGAGCACGAACGGTCGCTCCGGCATCCGGCCGTCCGCGATCGCCCGCTCGCTCGCCGCCACCTCCGCGATCGTCCCGCCGAGGTGCACGGTGCCCGCGCGCCCGACCTGCGGGTCGCGCCAGGGGATGTCGCCGCGTAGCGCCAGATCGAGCTTGTATGCCGCCGGTCCGTGCTGCCACCGCCGCATGGCCCGTCGTGGCCGCTGCGGCAGAGCGTCCCCGACGATGTCGGCGAAGCCGCCGGGGCTGGTGTCGAAGAGGGTGACGTCCGCCTCGGGCAGGTCGGCGCGGCTGCGGACCGTGACGCCGGTGACGACGGTGCCGCCCAGCTCTTCGAGGAGCCTCGCCAGGGCGAGGGTGATCGAGTGGGAGCCGCCCTCGGCGACGGGCCACCCATGCCGGTGCCCGCTGACCACGAGCATCGTGCCCACCGCCGAGGTGCCGGGCCGGTCGAGTGGCTGGAACGCGTGCGCGGCGCAGCCCGCGAAGAGTGCTCTCGCCTTCTCCTCCCGGAACGCCCGCGCGAGCACGGTCGCCGGCGGAGCGGCCCGGAGCCCGAAGCCGGCCATCCGGAACGGCGTCCTCGGCAGGCGCAGCAGCGGAGCGAGGATCTGGTCGGTGAGCGAGTCGAAGTCGCGCACGACGGGGCCGAACACCTGCTCCCAGCGCCGTCCATCGGCACCCAGCCCGGCAGCCGTCGTCTCGACCGAACGGTGCAGCAGCGCCGCCTCGCCCCCATCGAGCGGGTGGGCGAGCTCGATCTCGGGAAAGCGCCAGGTCAGGCCGTATCTCTCCAGCTCCAGCTCGCGGAAGAGGGGCGAGGCCACCCCGAGCGGATGGATCGCCGAGCAGACGTCGTGGCGCAGGCCGGGGAGGGTCAGCTCGGCGGTTCGGGTGCCGCCGCCGACCGTCTCGCCGGCCTCGAGGACCGTGACCTGCACTCCATGACGCGCCAGCACGATCGCGGCCGCCAGGCCGTTGGGACCGGCGCCGACGACGGTTGCGGTGTGCGTCATGGCGACAAGTTATTCGTTCAGGACCCGGTTGGCGACCGCGAAGGCGGTGTTGGCGGCGGGCACGCCGACGTAGATCGAGGTCTGCAGGATCACCTCGATGATCTCCTCGCGAGTCAGCCCGTTGGTGAGCGCGGCGCGGAGATGGAACTCGAGCTCCTCGAAGTGGCGACCTGCGACCAGGGCGGTGAGCACACCGATCGAACGGTCACGACGGGCGAGGCCCGGGCGGGTCCAGATCGTGCCCCAGGCGTAGCGGGTGATCAGGTCCTGGTAGTCGCGGTTGACGTCGGTGATCGCGGCAGTGGCCCGGTCGACGTGAGCGTCGCCGAGCACCTGGCGGCGTACGTTCATCCCGGCCGCATAGGCCGGGTCCGCCGCGGTGACGTGCGAGGTGATCAGGCTGGCGACGGCGTGCGGTGCCTCCGCGGGAGCGAGGTGGCCGACGCCGTCGAGGGCGACGAGCCGCCCGCTGCGCACGCCCACGGCGATCTCCTCGAGCGAGGCCGGCGGGGTCGGGGCGTCGTCGACCCCGGCGATCGCCAGGACCGGCGCGGTGATCTCGGCGAGTCGGCCGCGGACGTCGTACGCCGCCAGTGCGTCACACACGAGCGCATAGCTCTCCGCGTCGGCGTCGCGCAGCGAGTGGAGCAGGATGCCGCCCCGCTCGGGCTGGCGCTCCAGGAAGCCGGGGGCGAACCAGCGCTGGGTGGATCCGGCGATCTGGGAGGCGGTGCCGGCCTCGCGGACCGTCGCTGCCCGGTCGTTCCAGCCCGCGGGCTCGCCGATCTTGGCGCCGGTGTTGGTGAGCACCGCGGCCTCCACCCGAGTGGGCGCGTCGAGCAGCAGCTGGAGCCCGACAGCCCCACCGACCGAGTCGCCGGCGTAGGCGAAGGCGCCGTGGCGCTCTCCGCGGTCGGTGAGAACCCGGTCGACGCTCGCCAGGACGCCGGCCGCGAGGTCGGCCATCGAGAACGCGTCGGTGGTGGGGGTGCCGTGGCCGTGGCCCGGGAGCTCCCAGCCGATGACGTGGAAGCTGTCCGCGAGCAGCTCAGCGGTGGCGCTCCACAGCGCGGTCACCGAGGTGCCCAGGGACGGTCCGACCACCAGGAGCGGCTTGCTCGCGTCTCCGGCCAGCTCGACTGCGGTGATTCTCGGGGTCATGACCCTTCCCTTCAAAGTTCTGTCTTCCAGGTTTCGTGGGCTCGGGCGATGGTGGTGTCGATGAGCGCGTCGGCAGCGCCGAGACTGAACTCGAGAGAATTGGCCGCGAGCCCGGAGGCGGCCTCGGATCCGGAGAGTACGCGGTGTCCTGAGCTTGTCGAAGGGCCGTCACCCACGAACTCCGTCAGCGACCGCTGCTCGGCCAGCAGGTCAGCCCCTGCGGCCTCGGCGGTGGCCCGCATCCGGGCGGCGTCGACACGGAGCCCGGCGAGCAGCTCGCTGGTCTGCGAGGCCGCGACGGCGCTGCGACGGGCGAGGGTCTGCAGGGTCTCCCACTCGACGTGCCAGGCACCGTCGGGCCGCTCGTCGACGTAGCTCGCCGCGGCGGTGTGGAGGGTCGAGGCGAGCGAGGGAGCAGCGAGTGCGTGGCGACGGATCAGGACCGAGAGCACCGGGTTCGACTTGTGGGGCATGGTCGAGGAGCCGCCGCGCCCAGCGCCTGCCGGCTCGGAGAGCTCGCCGATCTCCGGGCGAGTCATCAGGGTGACGTCGGTGGCGATCCGGCCCCAGGTGTCCGCCGTGGTGACCAGCGCATCGGCCGCCGCGGTCAGCGGGGCGCGATTGGTGTGCCAGGGCGTCCGAGGGACCAAGTCGAGGGCGTTCGCCGTGGCCGAGACCGCCGCCTGTGCTGCCGCCACCGGGTCGGCGAGGCCACGGAGCCGGGCCAGCTCGACGACCGCCGCCAAAGTCCCGGCCGCGCCGCCGACCTGGGCAGGCAGCGACGTCCGAGCGTGCCGGAGACCCTCAACGGCGTCGGTCAGGCCGGAGAGCCAGGTCGCGGCCTTGAGACCGAACGTGATCGGCACCGCGTGCTGGGTCAGGGTGCGCCCGGCCATCACGGTGGCGCGGTGCTCCCGAGCGAGTCCGACCAGTGCGGCAGCCTGGGAGGCGAGCTCACCCTCGACCCGGTCGAGCACATCACGCAGACAGAGCACGAGCGCGGTGTCGACGACGTCCTGGCTGGTCAGGCCCTTGTGGAGCCATCTGGCGGCCTCGCCGTCGAGGCGGCCACGCAGGAGCTTGACGAGCCCGATGACCGGGTTGCCCCCGCCTTCCGCGCCCTCGGCAAGCACAGGAACATCATCCGCGGAGACCAGGTCGGCCAGCGGCGTACGCGCTTCTTCCGGGGCGATCCCGGAGGAGACGGCCGCGGCCAGCCAGGCTTCCTCGACCCGCACCATCGCGGCGAGATAGGCGCCCTCGGAGAAGAGATCCCCGGCGCGCTCCTCGCCGGGCCACAACAGCGACATTCGACTCCTCAGCCGTAGGTGAGAAAGGTGGTCTCGCGGTCGCCCTGGAGGTGGATGTCGAACCGCAACCCGGTGGCGTCCGTGGTGGCTACCAGCGTCGCACGCTCGTCCTCGGCCAGCGACACCAGCAGGGGGTCGCCGGCGTTGGCGGGGTGCTCGGGCAGGTAGATACGGGTGTGCAGCTTGTCGAGCAGGCCGCGGGCGAAGACGGTGACAGCGAAGAACGGCGCCGAGCCGTCCGTGGACGCTCCCGGGAGCACGGTCGAGAACGTGTAGCGGCCGTTCAGGTCCGTGTCGGCGCGCCCCCAGCCGGTGAACGTCCAGCCGTCACGGTGCAGCGACCCCTCGGCCTGCGGGACGTTGCCCTCGGCGTCGGTCTGCCAGATCTCGAGCAGCGCGTCGGGGATCGGGTTGCCGGCGCCGTCGTAGACCCAGCCGTGCAGGCGGATCGAGCCCGGGCTGCCCGGCGGGACCAGGTCGGCGTCGCCGTCGTAGGGAAGCGCGTACCCGAAGAACGGGCCGATGGTCTGGCCCGGCGTGGGGCTCTGCGGATTCGTGGGGGAGGTGCTCACAGGTCGCTCTCCTCGGGCTCGGTCCAGGTGCGGCTCGGGCCGGTCAGGACGATGTCCCAGCTATAGCCCATCGAATACTCGGGAATGGTGAGGTCGTGGTCGTACGTCGCCACCAGCGCGTCCCGGTCCTTCTGCGACGTGATCGACTGGTAGATCGGGTCGAGGGCGAAGAGCGGGTCGCTGGGGAAGTACATCTGCGTGATCAGCCGCTGTGTGAACGCACGTCCGAAGAGCGAGAAGTGGATGTGTGCCGGCCGCCAGGCGTTGAGGTGGTTGCCCCACGGGTAGGGGCCGGGCTTGATCGTCTGGAACCGGTAGCGGCCCTCGTCATCGGTGATGCACCGGCCGACGCCGGTGAAGTTCGGGTCGAGCGGTGCCGGGTGCTGCTCGTGCTTGTGGATGTAGCGGCCGGCGGAGTTGGCCTGCCAGATCTCGACGAGCTGGTTGCGGACAGGGCGCCCCTCGCCGTCGAGGACGCGGCCGCTGACCGTGATCCGCTCACCGATCGGCTCGCTGCTGCCGGCGATGGTCAGGTCGGCCTCGAGCGGGTCCACGTCGGAGTGGCCGAAGCACGGGGACCACAGCTCGATGGTCTCGGGGTCCGCGTGGCGCGGGTCCTTGGTGGGGTGGCGCAGGATGCTGGACCGGTAGGGCGGGTAGTCCAGCAGCGGCTGGCGTACCTTCTGGCCGGCTGCGTCCGCCTCGATGCTGAGCTTCTCGCGCTCGGCGATCTCGGCCGAGAGGTCCGCCTGGGTCTCGACTGGTTGTTTCTTGGTGGGCGCTGTCACGTTCCGAACGCTAGGTCCGCGGCGCGTACGATGAAAGCACCGACTTCCGGTGAGCGAAAGTCCAGGATCGAATGGAACGGGTCGAATGGCAGGTGGAAGCGCAGGCCGCACGGTCGCCTCACGCGTCCTCGGTCTCATCGGCGCCTTCGACGCGAGCCACCGTCGGCTCACCCTGAGCGAGCTCGCCGCCCGCGCCGACCTGTCGCTCCCGACCGCCCACCGGCTGGTCGCCGAGCTGGTCGAGTGGGGCGCCCTGGTGCGCGACGAGGACGGGACCTATGCCGTCGGCCGCCGTCTGTGGGACGCCGGCCTGCTCGCTCCGGTCGCCACCGACCTGCGCTCGGTCGCGGCCCCGTTCCTCCACGACCTCTACGGTGCGACGCTGGAGACGGTCCACCTCGCCGTCCGCGAGGACGACCACGTGCTCTACCTCGAGACGCTCCGCGGCACCCGCAACGTACCCATCGTCTCCTCGGTCGGCTCTCGGCTGCCGATGTACTCCACCGGTGTCGGCAAGGTGCTTCTCGCCCATGCCCCCGAGGACGTCCGCACCCAGGTGCTCTCCGGCCCGCTCCGGCCGTTCACCCGCCACACCATCACCACCCCGGGTCTGCTGCGCCGTCAGCTCGACCGGGTCGTCACCGAGGGCTATGCGACCACCGCCGAGGAGATGACCCTCGGCGCCTGCTCGGTGGCCGTCCCGATCACGACCTCCGCCGGTGTCGTGGGTGCCCTCGGCATCGTCGTCTCCGACCTCCGCCGCAGCCGCCTCCGCCTCGTCTCCGCCCTGAAGGTCGCCTCCCAAGGCGTCTCCCGCGCCCTCCCATGACCCACCCTGCCGAGGCGTCAGGTAGGTCGGCCGAGTCGGCATCGCGGTGCCGACTCGGCCGACGGGGGCGACGTCTCGACCGTTCTAGGTGACGCCTCGGCGGGTGGGGTACCTTGCGCAGGTGACGATCCAGACCCCGAACGAAGACGTACGCCGCGCCGCTGCCGAGCGTCTCGGAGCACTTGCGACACCTCCCGGAGCGCTTGGCCGGCTGGGCGAGCTGGCGGTCTGGGTGGCGGCCTGCCAGGGAGTGGTGCCGCCGCGACCGATCGAGAACGTACGGCTGGTGATCTTCGCCGGTGACCACGGTGTCGCCCAGCACGGGGTCTCGGCGTTCCCGCCGGCGATCACGGGTGCGATGGTGCGTACGTTCCTGGGCGGACGCGCCGGCGTCAGCGCGCTCGCGAAGGCGCATGGCGTCCAGGTCCGAGTGCTCGACCTCGGTGTCGACGAGGAGTTCGACGACCTCGACGCGGCGACCCGCGAGACGCTCACCGCGCACAAGGTCCGGCGGGGGAGCGGTGCGATCCACCTCGAGGACGCGCTGACCGCCGAGGAGACCCGCGCCGCCCTGGAGGCCGGTGCCGCCGTGGCCCGCGAGGAGATCGCGGCCGGTGCGCAGCTGCTGATCAGCGGCGACATGGGCATCGGCAACACCACGCCCGCTGCGGCGATGGTGGCGGCCGGGCTCGGGCTGCCCGCGAGCGAGGTCACCGGTCGTGGCACCGGCATCGGCGACGACGCGCTGCGGCTCAAGACCGATGTCGTCACCGCGGCCCTCGCGCGTGCCGGTGAGCGCACCGACGACCCGGTCCAGACCCTCGCCGCGCTCGGCAGCGCCGACCTGGCCGCGACCACCGGCTACCTCCTCGAGGCCGCGCGCCAGGGAGTCCCGGTCCTTCTCGACGGCCTGATGAGCGTCGCCTGTGCCCTCACCGCCGACCGGATCGAGCCCGGCGCCGCGGCCTGGTTCGCCGCCGGACACCGCTCGACCGAGCCCGCCCAGTCGATGGCGCTGGAGAAGCTCGGCCTGGTGCCGCTGCTCGACCTCGACCTGCGGCTCGGGGAGGGTTCTGGTGCCGTGGCCGCGGTCCCGGTCGTACGCAGCGCCGTCGCCCTGCTGCGCGACGTCGCACTCCTCTCGGAGCTCGGCGGTCCGGGAGACCCTGCCTGATGCTCGTGCGGGACGCCTGGCGTCTCGCGGTCGGCACGCTGACCGCGATGCCCGTTCCTCCTCCCGAGCACGTCGACCGTCGTCGCGCCGCGGTGGCGATGGCGGTCGCGCCGCTGGCCGCCCTGCCGCTCGCGCTAGGTGCTGCCGCTATCGCACTCCTGGGGCAGCTCGCCGGTCTACCGCACCTGGTCACCGCCCTGCTCGCGATCGGCGTCGTGGTCGTCGGCAACCGGGCCCTCCATCTCGACGGGCTCGCCGACACGGTCGACGGCATGGCCGCCTCCTACGACCGCGAGCGCTCGCTGGAGGTCATGAAGACCGGCACCTCCGGCCCGGCCGGGGTCACCGCGATCGTCCTCGTCCTGGGTCTCCAGGTCGCGGCGCTCGCCTCGCTGCTGGACGTCGCGGCCATCCCCTCCGCGATGCTCGCCGCCGTCAGCGTCTGCGCCTCGCGCGCGGCCCTGGCGCTGTGCTGCACCCGCGGCGTCAGGCCGGCGCGCGAGGACGGCCTGGGACGTACGTTCACCCAGACGCTGCCGCCCCTCGCGACCGTCCTCATTTGGACCATCGTCGCGGCCGCGCTCGCCGGCGTCGGGGCCTGGGCCGGCCTGCCGTGGTGGCGCGGAGCCCTCGCGGCCGCCGTCGCCGCAGTCGTCGTCGGCGCGATCGTCCTGCGGGCGATCAAACGGTTCGGCGGCGTGACCGGCGACGTCTTCGGCGCCGCCGTCGAGGCTGCGCTGGCGACGATCCTGGTCACCCTGAGCGCTGGCTAGAGCTTCAGCACCCGCCCGGCGATGACGAGGTGCACCTCGTCGCAGAACTCGGCAATGCGTTGATTGGCCAGCCCGAGCAGGTCACGGAAGAGGCGGCCCGAGCGGTGTGCGGGCACGACACCGAGGCCGACCTCGTTGGTGACGAGCACGGTGTCAGCCGTACGTCCGTGGAGTGCGCGGGTGATCTCGCCGAGGTGGCCGGTGATCACCTGGACGGCGTCGTCGGTGGACGCGTCCCAGAGGGCTTCAGCATCCATCACCGCCGTCAGCCAAGTCCCCAAGCAGTCGACCATCACGGCTTCGTGGCCGGTTAGAGCGGTCGCGAGGTCGTGCGATTCGATGGTCGTCCAGGACGCCGGTCGGCGGAGCCGATGTGCGGCCAGTCGGGCGGCCCAGTCCGGGTCCGGGTCGTCCTCCGCCGTCGGACCAGGGGCGACGTACGTCACCGACTCGGCCGCCGACAGCAAAGTCTCGGCGTGCCGCGACTTCCCCGAGCGCACCCCACCTGTCACCAGAATCCTCACCCGGCCAGTCTCCCAGCCATCGCATAGCCTGCGCCCATGACCCCAGAGCGGATCGCGCTGATCTCGGACGTACACGGCAACCTCACCGCCCTCGAAGCCGTCCTCGCGGACATCGACGCACGCGGGATCACGCGGATCTTCAACCTCGGCGACTACGTCGGCAAGGGTCCACGGGGACGGGAGGTCGCCGAGATCTGCCGGGAGCGGTGCGAGGTCAACATCCTCGGCAACTGGGAGGACTTCCTGCTCGCCCCCGAGCCCGACTTCGGCCGCGAGTCGGTAGGGCTGATGTGGTGGCGGCTGCAGGCGTGGGAGCAGGCGGAGTGGCTGCGTACGCTCCCGTTCAGCCACGACTTCTGGATCAGCGGTCGACGGGTCAGGCTCTTCCACGCCTCCGAGGAGACGGTCCACCGCCGGGTGAGGTTCGACCACGACGAGAAGGAGTTCCTGGGCCTGTTCCAGAACTCCGAGGCGACCGGCTTCGACGTTCCCGAGCCCGACATCGTCGGCTACGCCGACACCCACGACCCCTACTACGAGACCGACCGCGACCGGCGCACCGTCTTCAACACCGGCAGCGTCGGCAACTGCATGAGCGACCCCACCCCGGTCTACGTCATCCTCGAGGGGGTGATGGGCAGCGAGCAGGAGGCTCCGTTCGGCATCCAGTGGGTCCGGGTGCCCTACGACGCCGAGGCCGAGATCGCGTACGCGACCGAGGTCGGCATGCCCGAGCTCGTCGAATACACCTACGAGCTGCGGACGGGCTTCTATCGCGGAAACCTCAGGAACGGCGAGCAGCCGACCTACCACCGGAGGCGGTAGGTCGGCTCTTCTCCGGTCCCGAGGAAGCGATCAACTGATCTTGCGCCGGTAGACGGCCATGGCAGCGACGTACGAGACGACCAGGATGCCCACACACCAGGCCAGCGCCACCCAGATGTCGTCACCGACCGGCTCCCCGGCCCACAGCGCCTGGACCGTGTTGACGATCGAGGTGACCGGCTGGTTCTCGGCGAAGGCACGCACCGGACCGGGCATCGTCTCCGTCGGCGCGAAGGCCGAGCTGATGAACGGCAGGAAGATCAGCGGGTAGGAGAACCCGGTGGCTCCCTCCATGGTCTGCGCTGCCAGCCCGGGGATGACGGCGAGCCAGGTCAGCGCCAGGGTGAGCAGCGCCAGGATTCCGGCGACGGCGAGCCAGGCGCCCAGGTCGGCCGAGGTGCGGAAGCCCATCACGAACGCGACTCCGATGATGATCACCAAGGTGAGCATGTTGGCCACCATCGAGGTCCCGACGTGCGCCCACAGCACCGCCGAGCGTGCGATCGGCATCGACTGGAACCGCTCGAAGATCCCGCTCTTCATGTCGGTGAAGAGCCGCAGCGCGGTGTACGCGATGCCCGAGGCGATCGCCATCACCATGATCCCGGGGAGCACGTAGTTGATGTAGCTGTCGGTGCCGGTCCGGATCGCCCCTCCGAGCACGTAGACGAAGAGGAGCATCATCGCGATCGGGGTCAGCGCGGTGGTGATGATCGTGTCCGGGCTGCGGGTGATGTGCCGCATCGAGCGCCCCAGCAGGGTGCCGGCGTCGGCGAAGGCGTGTGCGTTCATGCTGTGCGTGTTCATGCCGCGTCTCCTTGCTTGGTGGAGCCGGTGAGTGAAAGAAAGATCTCTTCCAGCGACGGCTGCTTCTCGACGTACTCGACCTTCGCCGGCGGAAGCAGCGCCTTGAGCTCGGCGAGGGTGCCGTTGGCGATGATCGTCCCGCCGTGGAGGATCGCGATCCGGTCGGCGAGCTGCTCGGCCTCCTCCAGATACTGCGTGGTGAGCAGCACGGTCGTGCCCTGCGCTGTCAGCTCCTTGACGACCCGCCACACCTCCAGTCGTGCCTCCGGGTCGAGTCCGGTCGTCGGCTCGTCGAGGAAGATCACCGACGGCGAGCCGATCAACGACATGGCGATGTCGAGCCGCCGCCGCATGCCGCCGGAGTACGTCGCGACTTTCCGGGCGCCCGCTTTGACCAGGTCGAACCGCTCCAGCAGCCCGTCGGCGACGTCGCCGGGGGAGGGGAGGTGGCGCAGCTTCGCGACCAGGATCAGGTTCTCCCGCCCGGTCAGGATCTCGTCGACCGCCGCGAACTGGCCGGTCAGCGAGATCGCCTCGCGCACCCGCTCTGCGTCCTCGGTCACCGAGGCACCCTCGACCAGCACCGCGCCGGCATCAGGTTTCAGGAGCGTCGAGAGGATACGTACGGCTGTGGTCTTGCCGGCTCCGTTGGACCCGAGCAGGGCGAAGACCGACCCTCGCGCCACCTCGAAGTCCACGCCCCGCAACACCTGGTTGTCCTTGTAGGACTTCTCCAGGCCGCGTACGGAG
Organism: Nocardioides sp. CCNWLW239; assembly: GCF_037137035.1. Taxonomy (NCBI): domain Bacteria; kingdom Bacillati; phylum Actinomycetota; class Actinomycetes; order Propionibacteriales; family Nocardioidaceae; genus Nocardioides; species Nocardioides sp. CCNWLW239. The sequence continues at coordinate 49,609 of NZ_JBBBNW010000008.1, forward strand.
ATCGCTGCTGTCGCGCTCATGACTCTTCCTCCTTGTTGATGGTCTCGATCGCCTCGTTGAGCCGGGCGCGCTCCTTCTTGATCCAGGCGCCCTCGGCGTAGTTCCTGGCGAACTCCTCGGCGAACTCGACCGGGTCGTCGCCGACGATCGCGCTGACCGGGGTGCCGTCGGCAGCACCCTGCTCGAAGAGCTCGAGGAGGTCCTCGGCCATCGCGGTCACGATCGCGCCGTCGGCGATGCCGGCGGAGTACATCAGGTAGCGCTCGACCGCGTCGTGCGCCTTGCGGTGGCTCTCGGGGAGCTGCTGCTTGCGGGCCTTGAGCTGCCGCCAGCGCTTCTTCAGCGCGAGCTCGCCGACGACGGCCTCGAACATCGATCGGATGGACATGACTTACTTCCCTTCGGTGCGGAGGCTCTCCAGCCGTTCGGCCAGGAACCCCCAGGTGGTCCAGAACTCTTCGAGGTACTTCTCGCCGTCCGCGTTGAGCGAGTAGACCTTCCGCGGCGGCCCCTTCTCCGACGGCCGCTTCTCCACGTCCACCAGCCCGTTCTTCTCGATCCGGACCAGCAGCGCGTAGACCGTGCCCTCGGCGATATCGGTGAATCCCTGGCCCCGCAGCCAGGCCGTGATCTCGTACCCGTACGCCGGGTTGCCGGTCAGGAACGCCAGCACGATCCCCTCGAGCGTCCCCTTGAGCATCTCGGTCATCTGCTTGCCCATCGGGCACCTCCTCCCACTACTCAGTGTTGCTGACTACCAGTACATAGTAGCGCTGAGTAGTGGTTCGAGCGCAAGTCCATTGACGGACGCAGAAATGTCAGCGGCGCTGGTACGCCGGTCGGAACCGCCGTACCAGCGCCGCTGGTCGGGTCTTGCCTGGAATCGTCAGTGGTCTGGCGGGGAACCGCCCGGGGCCCGGCGAATCCCTTCTTCGGGTCACTTCTGGGCAGCGATCGCCAGGTCCTCTCCTGCGCTCCAGCTGTTCTCGAGCGCCTCAGCGGTGCCGGGGATGATCGCTGCTGGGATCGGGGATTTCGTCGAGTCGGTCCACTTCGGGATCTCGTCCACCACGCCTGGCTGGTCGAAACGAGGGCGCTCGGCGAGCGCGCCGGACAGTGACCCTTCCGGTGCGTGGAGATAGTTAGCGGCGACGATGGTCCGAACCGCGAGGGGAACACCGGGAGCCAGGTCCGACGGTGCCGTCCCATCGACGAGGTACGCCAGGACGTCCATCAGATCAGCGGGCGTTTCGTACGAATCGACACCCAGCGCCGTCGCAAGTGCCGCCGAGGCCACCATGCTGTCAGCGAGAGCGGCATCGAGCCTGACGCTGGTCGACGGATCCGCAACGTACGCTGCGGTGACCCTCTCGGTTTCGTCGATAGCGGACGTGGTGACCGCGTCCAGCACAGCCCTGGCCTCCGCCTTGTCGTCGGCGACCTGGAGCACTACGCGAAGCAGACCGTCTGGATCAGTATCGAGACTGGGCGGACTGCCCGGATCTGCGATGGTCTTGCGGACGGCGGGCATGTTGCGCACCAGTAGGTCTGCGGTCTCGTCGATGAGGTCGGCGTCGATCTCCGCATCAGGATGCTCCTGCAGATAGGTCGCCAACCGGCCCAGCGTCTCCGGTGAGTCGCCCTTAGCGACATCTGCGCGAATCGACTCACTGAGAGACTGCGACGTCTCATCCGCACCTCCGCAGCCGGTGAGGAAGAAAGCCAAACCGAGTGCCATCGCCGTTGCGGCAATCGCTGATGTCGTCACGCGTGGTTCACCTTCCTCCAGCATCGGCAACATCGGGTGTGGGGTCCGCAGACAGCGGACTTTCTGCGGCCGCATCCTGGGGCTGCCCCGCTGTGGGCGTCCTCGTACTCATCGCTTCCCATCGTGAGGTACCTGTTGAGGCCAGACGCAGAACTCTTGGACTCAGCTCTCGCTGTCCACCTCGGCAGCTCGATCGAACGCAGTGGCAAGCAGGTCCGTCACATCCACGGATGCTTCGCCGCTCCCACTGTGCGTCACTCCGACACCGACGAGGCGTCCGTCCTCCGTTTCGGCGAATGCCGTGCTGCCAACCTCAGGCGGGTCTGACGACGTACTCGTGAACGTGAACCCCACCGCCCCGTCGGGAAGCCCACTGACCGGCTCCGACGTCGCCTCGCCGTAGTCATCCTTGGCGGCGTCTGCCGCACACTCGTCGACCGCCTTCTCGATAGCGGTGATCATCGATCCGGCGTCGGGGTATTCGCCCCCGCCGGGAACGAACACAGTGGCCCCAACGACATCCCCGTTCTCGAGCACGTACTGATCTCCAGCAGTACCGTCTGTGGCGTTCGACAGCTTCGCTGTCTCCAAATACGCAAGCGCATCACACCAGCCAGCCCCGGGCGCTCCCATGTTTCCGTCAGTAGTCTCCTCGACAGGAGGAAGCGCATCGGTGTCCAGCAGTGCCGGGTCGCCGCCACAGGCGGTCATCAGAAACGGTGATGCACACAGCGCGACAGGCAGGCGGACCCTGCTTCTCCTGAGGGTGCGGGGACGCATCTAGTCTGCTGAGACGTCGGGAGCGCGGTCGGCCGCGAGTTCGAGCAGTCGCTCGATGGAGACCGGCGGGCTGTCTCCGGTGGAGTATTCCGTTCCTACGACTAGCAGTCGATCGTCGCTTGTGACCGCATATGCGTACTCGCTGGTGGAGTTGTTCTCCTCGCCGTGAAAGCCGGTGGCACCCGAAGGCAGCTCGAGGAGCTCTTCAACCTTGCGGGACGGATCGCCACCGATCTCCTTGGAGCAGGCCTCGACGTGCCCGGGGACATCGGCGACGACTTCGGATGCCGACCGCGGTGTTGCGGTGGGCGAGAACACCACGGCGAAGACGGAGCCGCCGCCGTCGATCCCCACGGTAGTTCCGGTGACCTTCCCCGATGCTGCGAGGTTGAGGTCCTGGTTGAACTCTCGGAGGGCGCGGCACGGCGGCATCCCAACGATTCCGCCCCCGGCGTCTTTCGCCTCGCCCTTGGCCGCCTCGAAATCATCCGGTTCGATCAACGTGGCCGGCGACTCCTCACCGCACGACGTCAGCGCCAGAATTCCGAGCATCAAGGCGGTCAGAGCGCCGATCAGCGGGTGATGCTTTCTGCGGTCAGATTCTGGGACTCGACGATTATTCATAGAACTCACGGAAGGCCGCGCCGTATGCGTTCTGATACTCAATGCTCCCCATCCCGTACTCGTTGAGGTACCTGTTGGATGCCAGGTTCGCGAGGTCGCCGAGTTCCTCATCACTGAGCTTAGAGAGGTCGACTGGCTTTCCTTCGGGGAAGAAGCGTTCGCGGTGTTCCGGCGTAAGTTCGACAACGCCACTCTTCACCAGTGCATCCAGTGCGTTGACACGGGACTCGTTCAGCGATGCCGCCGCCCGATCATTGGCGTGGTCAGTTGCGGCCTCTTCGAAGTTGGCGAAGTGGCCGTCGGCCTTGTCAGTGGCAAGGTCGATCGCTTGGCCGACGCCGAACTCGACCGCTGTACCGACGGCCCCGGTCCCAGGCAGCGGCACCATCCCGGCGACATCGCCGACAAGGCTGGTGAACGTCTGAATCTGCTTGTCGGTGTTCGCGGCACCTTCGATCTCGACGCTCCCGATCGCGTGCTCGACGGCACCGTTCAGGTAGGCAGAGTGTTGCATGACGTCGCTGAGCACATTGCCGTCGCGGTAGTCGCCCGGGTTCTGCTGAATCTGGTAGGCAGCGTTGTTGATCTGGGACTGCTGATAGGTCCCGACGCCTTCGGCGAGATTGACAAGCCCTTCCTGACTGCTTGCTCCGACCTTGAGCAACGATTGGATGTCGTTCGCGAAGAATCTCGGGCTGTTGGCGATGTCGCCGAGCGCGACGGGGGTTGACGTGTATACGCCGGCTTCCCCGTCCTCTCCTCGCGCGTGCAGTGCGTCGTCGACCGAGTGCATGTAGTTCTTGAGGATCTCGGAGACGTAGGGCGAAGCAGGTTTCGCGTCCTCGGCGTTGAACCCTTCGCTGTTCGCGACGTAGTCCACGAATCGGGAAGCAATCATCGCGGCGCCTTCAGGATGTTGCTTGACCAGATCGGGATCGGTGCTGATGCCGGCCGCGGCTTGTGAGATGCCCGCATAACCGTCGGCCTGCCAGGTGCGCTTGTCGAAGTAGAACTCTTGGCGCTCCGCACCGTGCTCGCCGCTGAAGAACTCGTAGCCCTGCTCGGGATGAGCGCCGAGGTTGCCCATGATCGCAGCCATCGGGTCGGCGCCATAGCCGTTCTCGCCGGCGCCCAACGGACCGTGGCCGGTGTGGTGATACCAAGTCTTGGCGTCGAACGGGCCGTCGGCCTGTTCGAAGCGGTCGAGTTCCTCCGCGGCCCCGAGGACGAGGTCGCCGTTGAGGTCGTGGTCCTTCATCAGGTAGGTGAGCACCGAGGCGCCGCCGGTGCCGCCCCAGTTCGGGTAGCGATCCCGGAGGGCGTCCTGCTCGTCGTCGGAGAGGTAGACACCGGAGGGGCCGGCGTACTTGACGATGTCGTGGCCGAACTGCTTGGCCGGGAAGTCAGGGTGGTTCGAGGCTGATCCGAGTCCGTTGCGGAGGTTGGCGGCGAGAGAGTCGAGAGATCCGGCGTCGACGGAGGGATTACGCAGATACTCCTCGATCCGCGCCATGCTGGCGACGGTGCCGTCGGCCCCGAGGTCTCGGTAGAGGCCGGCCGCGACGGTCTCGTCGTCGGTGTAGGCGCTCAACATCGAGTTGAGGCGGTTGACCTCGTCCTGGCTGATCTTGTAATCGTCGTCGTTCAGCGTGCTGTCGACGCGGTCACTGATCTCCTTGCCGAGGCGAGTCTGGACGTCCTCGGGCAGCGCGTCGACGTAGCCGTCGTACTTGCCCGGATCACTGAGCATCTTGTCGATGAGCTCGTCCTCGGGCAGGTTGCGCAGCTCAGGCGGAAGGCTGGCCTGCTCGATCGTGCCGTCGCCACCGTCGTAGTCGCCCTTGGTCGCATGGTTGAGCACGGCCGCCAGGTCGATCTCGGCGGACTCGGCATCGGTCAGGGCATCCTGGATGCTCTGTGCAAGCTGCTGCATGGTGCCCTTGTCCTTGTCCGGGTCTTTCTCGTCCGGGCTCGGATCGGTGATCTGTACGCCGCCGGAGAAGGTGACCTTCCAGCCCCGGCCGATCGCGTCGTCGTAGGCGTGCTTAGCGCTGTCCTTGGCCTTCTTGATGGAGGCTGCAGCCTCGTCGAGGGCGTTGATGACCTGGGACAGCGGCGCCGCCATGTCGTTGAGATCCGCGACCAGACGGCGGTGACGGTTCTCGGCGCGGGTCGCCGCCTCGCCGACCCACGTGTCCGGAACCTTGCCGGCATCCATCTCGTCTTGCTGGTCCTGGAAGCTCTTGCGGGCGGTGTTGAGCTGGTCCGCAGCGGTGTCGAGCTCTTCGGGCTTCCAGCTCTGCAGCTGCTCGTAGGTGACGGCCATCAGTCTCTCCCGATCATTGCTTCGCGGTAGCGCGCCTGCTGCGCCGTGATGGTGTCGGCCTCCACGATGGCGTCCGCGTCGGCGACGGTCGTCGTCTGGTGGTCGCGAGCGGCCTTGACCCAGGTGTCCTTGTCGCTCTTCCACTCCGCCTTGAGGCCGTTCGCGGCGCCGACGACGGTGCTGCCAGGCAGCGCGGCGGCGACTTTGCCCATCGGGCCTTCGAGATCGAGGCCGGCGACGGCGTCGGCCGCGGTCCCGATGGAACGGGCCGCGGTCTTCACCTGCGGCACCACGATTTCGACGTTCACGAGAGGTCTCCCCAAGACGTTCAGAGCGGTTGGTAATTATCTCCTACCCCAAATTCCGGGATTCAAACGCAAATCGTCGAGAAATCTTGGTACCGGGTCGCCGCCCGCTCCATGAGCCGCCCGCCGGCGCGCGCGTGAGATAGCGTCTCGGGCCATACGAGGCCGGTCGGCTGCCTCGCTGGGACGCGATTCAACTTGATAGGGAAGGGCGCGATGTCACAACCGAACGAGGCGGCAGGAACCGGTCCGGGATGGCCGGCGCCCACGACGGCGCCCACGACGGCACCCACGACGGCACCGGCCGGCAGCCCACGAGGCGCCGGCTGGATCGGGCCGGCTGGGCTGGGGCTCGCGGCCGGGATGCTCGGGATCGTCGCCCTGGTGCGGGTGATCGTCGGAATCCCGAAGGTCAGCCAGAGCTACTACAACTCCTTCTACGCCATGGAGGACCGATCGATCGTCTGGCTCATCCTCGGGGTGCTGATGATCGCCTCGATCATCCCGATCGCCGTCTCGGTCGTCCTCGGGCACCTCGGCGTGGGCAGGGCGAAGGCGGCTGGAACCAGTGCGGTGACCTCCGGGATCGCGCTCGGGATCGGATACACGTTGGCGGTCTTCTGGGTCGTACGCCTCATCAACGCGATCACCAACGCTGCCCAGTTCAACTCCGGTCTCAGGGTGTTCGTCGAGTACGTCGGCGTCTGGGCGTGAGGTGCCACGAGTGGTGCTCAGGGCATGCAGGTCGCGCCTTCTGGGGTCATGAAGAAGAGAACCCGGCCGGTGGAGCCGCCGAAGTATTCGGGCTCTGATCCCCGGACCGTGACGACCTCGCCGTTCGCGCGCGTCTCGATCTCGGCGGAGACGCCTTCAGAGCCGGCGAGTTCATTCAGGGCGTCGGGGTTCGCGACCTTGTCCTGAGCGTTCCACTTCACCGTCTGCTCGAACGTCGGCTTGAGCCGCTGGCACTCCTCCCGGGCGCGTTGCGAGGCTTCCTCCTCCTTCTCCTGTGCCCTCGACAAGCCCTCGGCGACGGCGTCCGAGGTCTCATCGGTCGAAGCAGACGACCGATCAGACGACGCACCGCCGTCGAGACCGCCGAAGCCGAGGATGGCGGCGAAGACCAGGCAGGCGATGCCGGCGACAGCGGCGCTGAATCGGGTCACACCGAGATAGAGGTCGGAGGGCTCGGCGTCCCGGAACTTCCAGCCCTCCTCGAGGAAGAAGCCGACCTCCGGTCGCGCGGCGACGAAGAACGACCACCCGGCCATGAGAACGAGGACGATCACGAGCAACGTCACCGGATATGTATACCTCGGAGCGCGACCGAGTCCGGCGCGACAGGTCGCACGCTCCGACGACCGGAAGTTCGTCGGTCTCCGTACGGTCGAGCATCGACGCCGTTCACGGTCGAGGTGCCGCTGCCCAGAACCGTTCGAGCTCGGCGTCGAGCGCGGGGGCGACCTGCATGGGCAGCGAATGAGTCGTCTTCGGCCAGATCTTGACGGTCGCCGTGGGGATCAGCTCGGCCTTCTCCGCCGCGTCCTCGCCGCCGGCCAGGGACTTGTCGCTCGCGATGGCGACGTAGACAGGCATCGTCAGCGCGCGCATCTGGTCATCGGTCAGGCGCGAGGGAGTCGGCAGGCTGCCGGAGTCGAAATGGGTCGTGCCCGCAGCGATCATCCGCGCCATCGGATCCTCGGGATCGACCTCGGCGTCCTCGACGCCCCCGATCCGGTTCAGCGCATGATCGCGCCAGGAGTCGGGGAGGAACGGGAGCGCGGCCACCGCGGACCAGCCGATCGCCCAGATCGGCAGCATGCCGAACGTCATGATCGGCTCGAGAAGGGTGAGGCTGGCCAGCCGGTCCGGATGACGCACGGCGACGGCCGCCGCGAGCCCGCCACCCTGGGAGTGACCGACGAGGTGGACCCGGTCGAGCCTGAGCCCGTCCAGTGCCTCGTCGACCCAGCGAGCGTTGTCGTCCATGCCGCGCAGCGGCAGGGTCTGCTCCGAGAGCCCGCTGTCGCCGATCGCGTCGAAGGCGTAGACGGTGCGGTGCTCGACGAAGTCGCGCAGGTTCTCTCCCCACATGGGTACGCCGCTGGCTCGGCCCGGCACCAGCACGACCGGGACGTCGTCGACCGGGTCCGGGTTGACCCAGGCGTACGCACGGACCGTGCCGAAGGTGGTCTCGACATCGGAGGTCTCGGTTGGCTTCGGGAGCGCGGCGAAGGCCGAGGTGTATGCCTCGGTATAGGCCTGGCGTCCCGCCGGTGTCCGGAAGTGGCCGACGCCGGGCCCGCTCGTGCCGAGCACCATCACCAGACACCCGGTCGAGGCGACGGCGATGACGGTGATGAGGACGACGGGCCAGCGTCGGCGCCTCCTCTGTGTCCCGATGTCGTCGTTCGCCAGATCCTCATCCATGCCGTCCCCGTCCCCGATAACGATGCGATCGCATTGAAACCTGTTGCGATGCGACTGTATTGCTAATCTGGGCGCATGCCAAGAGCCGTCGACCACGAGCAACGCCGGTTCGAGATCGTCGCCGGGCTGTGGCAGATCGTCGCCGAGCAGGGGATCGAGGGCGTCAGTCTGCGGACCGTTGCGGCCAGGGCCGGGGTCTCGATGGGTCGCGTACAGCATTACTTCGGCACCAAGGACGCGCTGGTCGTCGCCGGCATCGACCTGCTGATCAAGCGTGCCGTCATCGAGTACGAGGCCACCGAAGGCCGTCCGCCGCGAGACCGCCTCCTGCACATCCTGCTCCAGCAGATCCCCGCCACGGACGCTGGTCGCATCGGGGTCACCGTCTGGTACGCCTACGTGGCCAAGGCGATGACCCATGCAGCCGTACGCCAGATCCTGGCCGAAGCGACGAGGGTCGGTGTCGAGGAGTGCACCCGCCACATCCAGGAAGCGGACCACCTCGACGAGGCCGAGGCACGTGCCCGCGCCATCGAGCTGCTCGCGCTCTCCGACGGCCTCACCCTACGAGTCCTCATCGGGGACATCACCGCCGCCGAGGCCGAAGCCTCGATCAGGAGCACCGTCACGCGCCGAGAGCCCGCGATCGGACCGGCCGCGGCGTACGCCCCTAGGGTCTAGGCGTGGTCGAGGACGAAGATCTCGGGTCGCCCTGGAAGGCGACGGCGCGCAGGGTGGGGTGGTCGCTGCTGAGCCTCGGCAACCTGCTGATCGGGCTCCTGCTGTGCGTGGGGTTCCTGGTAGCGGACGGCGGAGACCACGGGCCGTATCTGATCGGCGTCACCTGCGGGGCGATGTTCGTGCTGCTGGCACTCGCTGTGCAGATGATGAAAGGCGTACGCATCGGCGACCGCCGCCCGCGACACCGGATCCGGCAGGTCGACGGGGAGGCTCGGATCGAGATCAGGCTCAGACGAGGGCCGGGGGTGTGCGGAGAGCTGATGCTGGTGTGCTTCGTGGTGATGCTGTGCCAGTTCGCGGGCCTCTCGTTCCGGCACGGCATGCTCGTGACCGGCGTGCTGTCGGCGGGGTTCGCGACGTTCTTCGCGGTGGTGGTCGTCGACCACGCGTTGACGATGACGATGCGTCGGGCGCTCGTGATCACGCCCGAGACCCTGAGGATCGAGCTCGCCGGAGAAGCGGTCACAGTGGCCTGGGACGAGATTCGGGTGGACGTGGTCGAGGAGGTCACGAACCACGAGATGATCACGGTGACGAACCGGTTCCTCGAGATCACCCCGCGGCGGGACGCGCCGTCGTGGTCGGCGACGCGCCGACACCAGGTCCGGCTCCTGCCCCGACGGTGGCGGCGCCGGACGGTCCGGGTCGGGTTCTGGCTCCTCGATCACCCGGAGAGAGTGGCCAAGACGTTGACGTCGTTGCGCCGGCGGAGGAACGACGACGCCCGACGGATCGTGCTGTCGAACGGCTCCACCCTGGCGTACCTGACCGGGGAGCTCGAGCTCTCGGCGCTGCCCGGCTGACGGTGGGGCGGGCTCAGGTCGGCCGAACCGTCCGGACCTGCATCCCCGCGAGCATGTTGCTGAGGCCGCGATGCTCCGCGGTGCGAGGGAGCGTCAGGAGCGTCGCGGCCACGAAGCCGAGCAAGAGGAGGCCGGAGCCGGGGAAGTCGGCCATGAGCAGCAGCGTCAGACCACCGACACCGGCCAGCAGCTTGACGAGCCGGCGCCACCAGACCCCCGACGAGGCGGTGGCGCGGAGGCCGACGACCCATTCGCCGACGGTCCGTCCGAAGCCGAGGACGGCGACTGTCTGCAGCACGATCGGTGGTCCCCACAGCAGCCAGAACTGGGTGGTGGCCGGCACCTCGTCGAACGGCACGTCGAGTCCGTAGAGCTGCCAGGCGCGCCAGGCCACCACGAGCGGCGTGCCGCTGCCGAGGATGATCAGGAGATCGGCGATCATGCCCACGATGCGCCGGCCCATGGTGACCGTCGCGGGGGTCTGTCGCGTCCGGTGCCGCACGAACAGCACCGAGATCGCCGACCCGATCACCGCGCCGGCGGTGTTGATGATCAGATCGTCGACGTCGAAGACACGGTAGGCGCAGGGATAGAGCCCCCAGATCCCGGTGAGCTGGGTGGTCTCGATCAGCAGCGACGTCAGGAAACCGATCGTGCCGGCGACGACGACGCCGCGTCCGGCGATCGCCCGGACGAAGAACCCCAGCGGGACGAAGAGCACGATGTTGAGCACCACCTGGAGGAACACCGCGCTGGTGAGCAGTGCTCGGGTGCCGACCTCGGCCCGGACCCGAAGGATGTCCCCGACGAAGCCGAACGCGTGGATCTGGGTCCCGGCACAGGTGAAGGAGCCCGCCTCGGGCATCGGGACGAGCGTGTAGGTCCACAGCGCCACTGCGTAGATCGCCGCGGCCAGCAGGAGCAGGATCCGGCCCAGCGGGAACGAGCCCCTGCGGCGGTAGGCGACCGCTGCCGCCGGGACGAAACCGACGACGGCCAGCCCGATCCCGAGAACGATGGCGAGCACCGCGTTGCCGACGACGTTGACCACATCGTCAGGTTAGGACACGTCAGGCGTTGTAGTGCCACAGCTGCGACCACGGCCGCTTCGGCGTGGCGCAGAGGTGGATCGGGGCGCCGTTCTCCTCGTTGTCGGCGCCTTCGCGGTTGTGGAGCGAGGCGACCTGCCGACAGCCGTCGAAGAAACGGTCGGGGTCCTCGAACCCGACCACGACGACCGGCGTCGCATCCTTCGGCGGCTGCTCCCAGAACCGCCAGCCGTTGTGCCCGCTGTGGACGGGGACCCCCACGCCGTACCACTCCAGAGCTCCCGCCTCTCCGTAGTTGATGGTGAAGACGACGGCCGTACGCCGCTGGGCCGGGGTGAGCTCGTCGACGACGGCTCGCACCTGGGCGGCGTACTGGGGCCAGCCGATCGTCTCCAGCTGGTCCTCGCCGGCGGCGGTGTAGAACGAACCGGCGTACGTGGTTGCCGGGAGCACCGGGAGGTTGATCGGCCAGGCCGGGATGGTGAGCAGTGCCAGGCCGGCGCCGAGGAGCCCGACGGTGCGTGGCCGCAGACGCTCGGCGATCACCACGGAGCCGGCCGCGACCAGCGGCGGGAACAGGCCGGCCAGGTAGTAGCCCTTGCCGCCCGCGATCAGGAAGAAGCCGGCGACCAGCAAGAACGCGACGGCGACCGGACGGAAAGAGGCCCACTCGCGACGCCGGAGGAGCGCCACCAGACCGATGATCCAGATCGGGGTGATCACGGGACTGAGCAGGATCAGCGCCTGAAGGACGTACCCGACCCGTCCGGCGACACCGCCGTACTCCTCGCGGATGTCGGCCGACAGGTCGAGCACCGGCCAGTCGTGCTCGAGCTGCCAGAGGAGGTTGGGCGTCCACAGCGCCAGCGCGGTGAGACCGGCCAGCCACGGCCACGGCGTCGTCAGCGTGCGCCGGGTCGCCGGCACGAGCGCGATCCCGAGCAGGATCCCGCCGAGGAGGAAGACCACCGAGTGCTTGTTCTCCAGCCCGATCCCGGCGACGATCCCGGCCGCCAGCCAGAACAGTGCGCGGTGCCGCCAGCCCTGGGCGACCAGCGCTCGGGCCACCAGCACCAGGATCGCGGTCCAGGCGAGCGTGTCGAACGTGGCGGTCGAGTGCCAGTGCCCGAACGTCATCGTGACCACGCCGACGGCCACGAGCCCCGCGGTGAGCACCTGCGCCGTACGTCCGCCGCCGAGCAGCCGCGCGAACTCCGCCGCCAGCAGGACCAGCCCGACCATCGCCAGCAGGCTCCACAGTCGCAGCACGACGAGGTTGTACGGCGCGATCTCGGTCGCGATCCGCGCCAGGAACGGCGTCAGCACCGGCTGGTCGGGGTAGCCCCACGCCAGCCGTTGACCGGCGGAGACGAAGTAGAGTTCGTCTCGGTGCGGCCCGTAGAACGGGCTCATCGCCAGCAGCACCGCTGCCTGCGCGGCGACCACGATCGCGACGGCAGGGGAGTACCGCGGACGGTTCACGCTCCTGAGGGTAGGGGTACGACGGGGCGGTCCACATGGATTACTCGTCGGTAACCCATGCCGATCTCCCCGTCGTACCGCCCTCCTATGCCTCGACCAGGCCCGGCTTCCCGGCCTCGGTGTAGAACCGGCCGCCGACGGTCAGCGGCGCACCCGGCGTACTCACGTGCGAGACGTTCTTGTAGGTGACCTCCGCGCCGTCGGTCCCCAGCGAGACCGTCGTGTAGCCGCGCAGGCCGTTGTAGAACTTCATGTGCGGGTTGCGCTCCAGGTACGCCGCCCAGTTGGCGGGCCGCTCGGCGCCGTTGCCACCCGAGGTGATCGACGAGGTGACGACCTCGGTCCCGAGCACCGGCGAGGACAGGTCGTCGAAGTCGTCGTGGATGTTGAGCCCGTAGTGGACGTGTACGTCACCGGTCAGCACCATCAGGTTCGACTGGCCCGAGGCCTTCCAGCCCTCGAGCACCCGGCGGCGGGAGGCGGGGTAGCCGTCCCAGGAGTCCATCGACCGGGTGCCGGACCCGTTGGGGTTGTCGCGGCGGGCGAAGGTGACCTGCTGCGGCACCACGTTCCAGGTGGCGTGGGAGCGACGCCAGCCGTCGGTCAGCCACTTCTCCTGCTCGAAGCCGGGTAGCGTCATCGACTCGGCCTCTGACTCGGGGGTGGGCAGCTTCCAGCCGTCGCCGTTGGCCTGGTTGGTGCGGTACTGGCGGGTGTCGAGGATGTCGAACTGCGCCAGCCGGCCCCACTGCAGGCGTCGGTAGAGACGCAGGTCCGGACCGCTCGGCTGCTGCGGAAGACGCAGCGGCTGGTTCTCCCAGTACGCCCGGTAGGCGGCGGCGCGGCGCACCAGGAACTCCTCGGGTGGCACCGAGTTCTCCGGGCTGTCGGCTGCATAGTTGTTCTCCGTCTCGTGGTCGTCCCAGGTCACGATGAACGGGTGCGCCAGATGGACGGCGATCTGGTCCGGGTCGGACTTGTAGAGCCCGTAGCGCGCCCGGTAGTCGTCCAGCGTCACGGTCTCGCGGTTGAGGTGCGCGGGCAGCGGCTGGGTGTAGGCCCGCGCTCCGGCAGAGGCGTTCACCGCGTACTCGTAGAGATAGTCACCGAGGTGGAAGACCGCGTCGACGTCCTCACCGGCAAGATGCTGGTACGCGGTGTAGTAGCCCTGGTCGTAGCGCTGGCAGGAGGCGAGGGCGAAGGTGAATGACGACACCGCCGCGCCGACGGGCGGGGCGGTCCGGGTCCGTCCGACCGGGCTGATCCACTGGCCGACCCGGAACCGGTAGAAGTACTCGGTCGCCGCGTCCAGGCCGCGGACCTCGGCGTGCACGGAGTGGTTGAACTCCGAGTGCGCGGCGGCGGTGCCGCGGCGTACGACCCGGGTGAAGGTGGCGTCGCGGGCCACCTCCCAGCGGACGTCGAAGCGCGCCGGCGGCATCCCGCCGGTCGGTTCCAGGGGGAGCGGTGCGAGCCGGGTCCAGAGCAGCACCGAGTCGGGGAGCGGGTCGCCGGAGGCGACCGCGAGGGTGAACGGGTCCGAGGTGATGGCAGAGGGTGAAGCGGCCGGCGCGGCGAAGGCGCCGGTACGCGGCAGCCCCGTCGTGAAGGCCAGCGCGGTCGCGGCGGCGGAGACCGTCAGGAAGCGGCGGCGGTCGAGGCCTCGAAGGGCGCCGCGCAGATCAGGAGTGGTGCTGGGGCCAGGCATGGACGTGCTCCTGTCGATATGGGGGTTATCGACATCAGCGAAGCGGTGCCCGGTGAAGGACTCGTGAAGTGCGGGGGAGAGGTGGGCTACGGCTTGGTGCCGGCCACAGGTGCAGAGGCCGACGGGTGCACCGGGCAGCCCGGCGCGAACGTCCCGAGCTCTTCGGTGCTGAACCCGTGGGGGTAGCTCTTGATGCGGGGCATGTCGCGGACGTACGCCGGTTTCCTCCGTGCCGGCAGGAGCGCGACGACGCGCGCCCGCGCCTTGAGGGCCGCACGGGAGAGCAGCCGGGCTGCCCGCCCCGGCTCGGGATAGCCGAACGCCTCGAGCAGGTGCGGCTCCATCAGCGAGAGCGAGAAGATCCGGATGATCGGCGCGAGCGGGCGCGGGTAGAACGTGGTCAGCAGCTCGAGGGTCGAGTCGGCGACGGCACGCCCGCCCTCGTCGTAGCCGAAGTGCTCGGCCTCGTAGTCGTCGAGGAGCTGCTCGAACTCCTCGTAGGTCTGCGGGATGTCCTTGATCCCGATCCGCTTCCCGAGCGCCTGGTAGTAGCGCAGCGCCGCGAGCTGCTCGTCGGGCGTCGACTGTCGCCAGCCGAAGTCCTGGTTCCAGCGCCGCGGGATCACCACGAACGTCGAGAGGACGTAGCGCATGTCGTCGTTGGAGATGTCGTACATCCGGTGCATCTGGTTGATCCGCCGCACCGCGGCCCGGCCTCGCGGGCTGTCCAGGTCCTCGATCGCCGCGTCCTCGAGCAGCAGCGCGGTGTCGTCGTAGCGCTTCTGGGTGTTCTCGGTGAACTGGTGGGTCTCGGCCAGCAGCCGGCCGATCGAGGGCACCGCGTAGGTCCGGAACAGCGCGAAGCTGAGCGCCTGCGTCGTGTCCCACGGGAACTCGTAGAGCCCCAGACGCCTCGAGATCTCCTGGAATTCGGTCTCCGGGTCCAGCCCGGCAGTGTGCGACTTCTTGGGCATCGTGCCTCCTCGCTCGATACATAACTGTATCGTGATTCGGGTCACCTGTGACGGCTCTCGCCGTAATGTCTTTCGCATGGAGAAGCCGGGAACGCAGACACCCTTGTCCCTCGCCGCCGCGCAGGCAGTCCGAACGTACGCCGCCACCACCCGCTCCGCTCTCGGCTCCGCCGAGGCCCCGGTCATCTCGTACGCAGGCCTGTGGCTGCTCCTCGCCTCGCTGGCGCCCGCGGCGGAGGCCGAGACGGACGAGGTCCTGGGGTTGAACCGGGCCGACGCCCGGGCCGCCGCGCTGGTGCTGCTGGAGGCGCCGCACCCCACGATCGCGGCCGCGGTCGCCGGCTGGCTCCGTCCCGGGACCGAGCTGACGAAGGGTCTGCCGATCATGCTCGACCCGCTCCCGGAGCAGGACGGGCTCGATGCCTGGGCCGAGGAGCACACCCGAGGGCTGATCACGGAGTTCCCGCTCGAGATCGACGCGCAGACGCTGATCGTGCTCGCCTCGGCGCTGGTGGTGACACCGCGCTGGAGTGAGCCGCTCGATGTCGACGGGGACGGGCTGCTGCTGCTCGAGGGTGGGTTCCAAGCAGTGGTGGAGACCGAGGCCGCCGGTCCGGTCGCGGTCGCCTGCCCGCCCAGCGAGGACGGCATCTCGGTCTACTCGGTGATCGCCGCCGACGGTGTCGCCACCGAGGACGTGTGGCGGGCCGCCGAGGACGTCATCGCGAGGATCGATGCCGGAGAGGTGCACGACCACGCTCTCGACGCTCCGGGAAACGGTCACGCCTGGACCATTGAGGAGGTCACGGCGTACGGCGCCTCGTCCGACCGCTGGCGCAGCCATCTCCCGGAGTGGAGCGCGGAGGACCGTCACGATCTGTCCGACGCCCCGGGGGTCGCCGAGATCGCACGCGGCGTGATGGCTGCGATCGACGAGGAGACCGAGGCGACCTGCGTCCAGAAGGCGGTGGCGTCCTACGACCGCGAGGGTTTCAAGGCGGCTGCGGTGACCGGAATGATGATCCGGGCAACCGGGGTGCCGCGCCAGACGACGGTGCGACAGGTGGACCTGAAGTTCGACCGTCCGCACGCGGTGGTGGCCGTGGCCCGCGGCGGAGCCTGGGAGGGCATCCCGCTCTTCAGCTCGTGGGTGACCCCGGCATAATTTCCGTCATGGACGAGCTTCCCCCGATCGCTGGCCGCTACCAGCTCCTGACCCTGCTCGGAGCCGGTGGCATGGGGGAGGTCTGGCGGGCACGTGACACCGTCCTCGACCGCGACGTCGCGGTGAAGCTGTTGCGCGACGTCGACGATCCGACGATGGCCGAGCGGTTCCGCCGTGAATCGCTCTCCACCGCCCGGGTCGTCCACGACGACGTGGTCAAGATCTTCGACGCGGGCAGCGACGACAACGACGTCTTCCTGGTGATGGAGCTGCTGCCCGGGCCGACCCTGGCCGAGCCGTTGCAGCAGCGTGGCGCGATGCCGATCGACAGGGCGGTCGAATACACCCGTCAGGTCGCCGGCGCCCTCGGCGCCGCTCACCGGGTCGGCGTCGTGCACCGTGACATCAAGCCGGCCAACCTGATGTTCGACGGTGACGGCCGGCTGACCGTGCTCGACTTCGGCATCGCGTACGCCATGACGGGGGTCGACGCCGGGCTGACCCAGACCGGCCACGTGATCGGGAGCCCGTCCTATCTCTCGCCCGAGCAGGCCTCCGGCGACCCCGTCGGGCCGCCCGCCGACGTCTACTCCCTGGGCTGCGTACTCTTCGAGATGCTCACCGGCAAGGTGCCCTACTCCGCGCCGCACCCGGTCAGGATCCTGCACATGCACCTGAGCGAGCCGGTGCCGCGGATCACCGACTTCCGGGCGGTTCCGCCGCCACTGGCGCGCCTGGTCACCCGGATGCTCGACAAGAACCCGGCCGCCCGACCCTCGATGGACCAGATCGTGCACGAGCTCGGCTACGTGCTCAACGGTGCCGACCCCGACGCGACCGACCGTCTGTCGGCCGGCCAGTCCCCGCGTACGACCCAGGCGATGGCCCCGCGGCCGCTCGACGAGCCGATGGCGCTGGCCAACTCCCGCACCGGCGTCCTGCCCGGTCCCAGCACCCCGCCTCCCGTACGCGGCCCGCGCCCGCGGTCGCTGCGGAGCTTCCCCACCGGCCGACTCCTCGGTGCGATCGCGATCGTGATCGCCTGTGTCTTCGCCGCGTCGTGGCTGGCCGCCTACGAGCCCGCGCCTGCCGAGGCCGACCAGCCGACCCAGAGCTCCGACAACTCCAACAGCGTCGACAACAGCTCCGACTCCGGTTCCGAGGGCTCGGACAGGTCCGCCGACCCGGGCACCGACAAGTCCGACAACAAGACTCTCAACCGCCTCGACAAGCTCGACCGCTGGCGGGAGAACCTGGAGAGCTGGAACATCATCGACGCAGGTCAGTCGCAGGAGTGGGAGGACCAGATCCAAGGCATTCGCGACCTCGTCGAGAAGGGCGAGAGCGCCAAGCGCGAGATGGAGCAGCTCCGCGACGAGTTCGACAGTCTGGGCAAGGGCGACAGCAAGGACGGCGAGAAGATCCTCGACGGCCTGCTCAAGCAGCACTAGGTGTACTGACCGGCCGTCGGCTCAGACCTCGACGCCGGTCGTCGAGTCGATGTGGGCCGGGATCGCGCCGTCGTAGTCACCGGTGCTGAGCGTCCCGGTCGGTTCGAGCAGCATCACGGTTGCGCCGCCCGCCGACTCGGGGCAGTGCTCGATCCCGCGCGGGACGACGAAGACGTCGTGCTGGGCGAGATGCACGGTCGTCTCTTCACCGGACTCGCGCAGGTGGATGTCGAGCCTGCCCTCGAGCACGATGAAGAGCTCGTCGGTGTCGGGATGGGCGTGCCAGACGAAGCTGCCCTCGACCTTGGCCAGGCGGACGTCGTAGTCGTTGACCTGGGTGAGGATCCGTGGACTCCAGCGCTCCTGGAAGGAAGCCAGGACGGTGTCGATGTTCGTGATCGGGTTCGTCATGGCCCGATCCTCGAACTTGCGGTGGACCCTCGGAAAGTGCAAGGAATGGCACATGTCGCAAGATTCCTCGCAGCTCCATTCTGTGGTCGCCCTTGTCGACGACGGCTCGAACCCGTTCGAGCTGGCATGCCTGACCGAAGTGCTCGGCATCGACAGGCCAGAGGTCGGTGGGCCGCTCTACGACTTCCAGATGTGCGCACGCGAGCCGAAGGTGTCGATGCGACAGCGCTTCTTCGCGATGACCGACATCGCGGATCTGTCGGTGCTGGATCAGGCCGACACGGTGATCGTCCCCAACCGCCCGAACACGGCCGTGCCCCATCTCCGGGAGGTGCTCGATGCGATCGCACACGCCCACGATCGCGGAGCACGAATGATCGGTATGTGCAGCGGCGCCTTCACCCTCGCCGAAGCAGGGATCCTGGACGGGCGCCGTGTCACGGTGCACTGGCAGTGGGCCGACGAGTTCCGAGCTCGATACCCCCACGTCCGCGTGGATGACGCAGTCCTCTTCGTCGACGACGGCGACATCCTCACCTCCGCCGGCAGCGCAGCCGCCCTGGACCTCGCCCTCCATGTCGTACGCCGCGACCACGGCGCCGAGGTGGGTTCGGTCGTCGCCCGCCGGCTCGTGTTCCCAGGTCACCGCCCCGGCGGGCAGCGACAGTTCATCGAGCGCCCGCTCCCGAAGGAGCCCGAGAGCCCTCTCGCCGCTGCACTCGTCTGGGCCGAGCAGCAAGCGACGAATCCCATCACGGTCGCCGACATCGCGTCGCGAGCCGCGATGAGCCCCGCGACCCTCCACCGACGATTCCGCAACGAGCTCGGCTGCACCCCGAACCGATGGCTCACCGCCGTCCGCGTCGAGCACGCCCGCCGACTTCTCGAGCAGACAGATCTGGCCGTCGACCAGGTAGCGCACCAGAGCGGCCTCGGGACCGCTGCCAACCTCCGTGACCGCCTGGCCACTCAAACGGGTTTGACCCCGACTGCCTATCGACGTGCCTTCGCGGTCTGAGTCGGTGCGGGGGAGCGGTTTCGGTGACCCGAAGTCGCTAGCTATAGCCGGTCGTGGTCGGTCTAGGGTCTGCGGGTGAACCTGATCGTGCCGTCGGGCAGACGCTCATGAAGGTAGCCGGGAGCATGTGCCAGCCGGTGATGGTGCGGGCACAGCAGGACCCCGTCTTTGAGGTCGGTCCTTCCTCCGGTGCTCCAGGGGTCGAGGTGGTGGGCGTCGCACCACTCGGGTGGCATGTCACACCCTTCGGCTTGGCAGCATTTCTGCTGGATCCGGAGCGCTTTGCGCTGGATGGGTTGGAAGAACCTGCTGGCCCGGCCGGCGTCGAGGACTTCTCCGTCACCACCGAGGATCCAGGGGATGATGGTGGCGTTGCACGCCATCTTCCTGGCCTCGGCGGCGGTGATGGTGGTGCCGTTGGTCTCGTCGTACCCAAGGGTCGCGGTCCCGAGCTCTTTGCGGAGCTCCTCGAGGCTGATCACGATGTTGACGACGGTGGCGTCACCTCCGTGTCGGGGCAGGGCGGTGGGGTCGATGGTGTCGAGCAGCCTCGTGAACCCGTGGCCCAGGAGTCGTTCCCACGGCGGCAGCGCCGCACCCTTCTCCACCAACTGCTGTTTGCGGGGTTGGGCGTAGGCCTGGACCATGGTCTTGAACCTGATCCCAGCCGAGACCGGGAGCACACCCTCGAACCCAACGGTGCCGTCGTGGTTGTCCCAGATCCGCAGTGCGGTCTTCTGCAGGGCCCGTTGCTCTTCGGCGAGGAGGGCTTTGGCTTCGGCTTCCTCGAACCGGACCGGGTCGACCCGTTCCAGGACCCGTCTCCCGACGATGCGGAGCTGGTTGGCGGTCAACCGGTCAGCCTCTTCGACCAGCAGCTTTTCCGCCAGGATCAGGTCTTCGCGGGTGGCGATGGGGTCGGTGTCGATCGTGTCGAGGGCACGGGTGATGACCTGGGCTTTCGCCTCAGAGAGTGCACCGGCGGCAAGTTCGGCGGCGACGAGGTCGTATCTGTTCAGCGCGCCGGCGAGCTTGATCGCAGATCTCGCCGCGCCTTTGTCGACCAGGAGTTCGGCCCGCATCCACGCGGAGGCGTCCTTGTCGCCCGTCTCAGCGGCGATGTCACCGGAGGCGGCCAGGATCCGCAGTCTCAACGCAGCCTGTCGTGCTTCGGTCTTGGCCAACCAGGCCAGCATCTCCTTCTTCTGGGAGGCAGTCCAGTAGATCGGGTCCCGGTCGAGGAGGCCCTCGAGGGAGGCGTCGATGATCGATGTGGTCGCGTCGATCCCGCTGTCCAGGCTCATCACTGCCCCTCCCTCCCGGAGTGTTCAGAGGCGTGTCGTGATGGGTCTGATTCTACGCTCAGACCGGATACCTAACCATCCATAGATGCAGGTCACCTGTGGTTTTCGCGGTGAGCGTACGGCCTCGTTCTTGTGGATGGTAAGTGGCCCGAAGGGCCACCCTTCATCCCGCGAAACCTTGCCGTCCCGAGCAGAGATCGCCTCCCGGCCACACCGGGGCCGCCGTCCCGATAGCCAGCCAAGTTTTTCTCGATCTGGTCCGGAGTCCAGGACCGCGAAGCGGCCGGCGAAGCCGGCGGGCCGAAGGCCCGTCCTTGACGCCGGTGCAGATCGAGAAGACCGTAGAAGGAGGGTCGGCGGCCCAGCCCAGCCTCAGCAAAACGCCCCGGCAGGGAATCCCAGACACCCCCAAAAACCCCGAAGAAACAGATGCGCACCCCCCACCCCAAGGTGCACACTTCGCGCAACCCACAAAAGGATGCGCCGATGACCCGACTCCAGCTAGCAAGAACAGCGGTCTTCGTCGCGTTCGCGATCCAGGGCCTGACCTTCGCGTCGTTGATCACCCGGCTGGAGTCGATCGCGACAAAGCTCGACCTGAGCGCCGGTGACGTCTTCGTGGTCCTCGGTGTCACGACAGCAGTAGGCGCGATCGGCAGCGTCGCAGCAGGCCATCTTGCCACCAGGATCGGCAGCGCGGCGACGCTGTCGCTGATGCTCGCCGGCGCCTCGCTGGCCGCGGTGGCGCCGGCGTTCGCGCCGACGATGGCGACGCTGCTGGTGCTGAACGGCGTCTACGGCTTCTTCCTCGGCGGCGTCGATGCCTCGATGAACATGCAGGGCACGGCGACCCAGGACGCCTACGGTCGCCCGTTGATGAACGGTTTCCACGCGATGTGGAGCGCGGCGGCGGTGCTCGGAGCGGTCTACGCGACCGTGACGATCGCCCTCGGCGTACCTCTGGGTCTGGACATGATCCCGATCGCCGTCATCGGCCTGGCTGCCAACGCCGCCACGTTCGGGCTCCTGCTGTCGCCGCAGGCGGTCGACGCGGCGGAGAAGAGGACCAGCCGGGGCCCGAAGCCCCAGCTGCCGTGGCTGCCGCTCCTGCTGGTCGCGGTGCCGACGTTCGCGATGTGGTTCATCGACTCCGCGGCCTCCGCCTGGGGCGGGATCTACGTGGTCGACGGTCTCGGTGCCGCCGCGGCGGCCGGACCCGCGATCTATGCGGCGTACCAGCTGGTCCTCCTGGCCGTACGTCTCCCGGGTGACCGTCTCGTCGCCCGCTTCGGCCCCGAGCGGGTGATCCGGACGGGCGGCATCGTCGGGGTGGGTGCCCTCGGGCTGATCGTCGCGGCACCGCACTGGAGTGTGGCGGCCCTGGGCTTCGCCCTTCTCGGTGGCAGCCTGGCGATGGTTCCGCCGCAGTCCTTCGTGGCGGCCGCCCACATCTCTCCGGACAACGCCGAGGAGGCGATCGCCCGGGTCAATCTGGCCAACTATGCCGGCTACCTCGCCGCCGCCTCGTTGATCGCTGGCGTCGCCGAGCTCTTCGGCGAACGTTCGATGTTCATCATCCCGCTCGCCATGGCCTTCCTGATCCCGCTGATGGCCGGCCGCTTCGCCGTCAGGACGGCTCCGGAGTCGACGAGGGTGAACGGGCCCAAAAATTCTGGCGCCGTTTCTTGACTCATTCAAGAATTCGCGTAGGCTCGGCGGCGTGGGGAACGCGGACTACGAACAGTTGCTGAGAGGTGCCTCCCTGCGCGTCACTCGCCCGCGAGTGGCCGTTCTGGGGGCCGTCACCGAGAACGCGCACGGCGACACCGAGACGATTCTCGGGGCAGTGCGCGAGCGGCTTCCGGACGTCTCCCATCAAGCCGTCTACGACTCCCTCGCGGCACTCTCGTCCGCCGGGATCGTGCGCCGCATCCAGCCGTCCGGCTCGGTGGCTCGTTATGAGACCCGGGTCGGGGACAACCACCACCACGTGGTCTGCCGCTCCTGCGGGAACATCGCCGACGTCGACTGCGCCGTCGGCCATGCGCCCTGCTTGACGGCATCGGACGACAACGGCTTCGTCGTCGACGAGGCCGAGGTCATCTACTGGGGCACCTGTCCGCAGTGCCAGGCCGCCCAGCGCAGCAAATGATCCGAACAAGAAGGATTGGAACCTGATGTCTGAAGAGTCCGTGAGCAAGTGCCCGGTCATGAACGCCGGCCGCGTTCACCCGACCGTCGGCAGCGCCAACCAGGAATGGTGGCCCAACAAGCTCAACCTGAAGATCTTGGCCAAGCATCACCCCGCGGCCAACCCGGTCGACCCCGACTTCGACTACAAGACCGCCTTCGAGGCGCTCGACCTGGACGCCGTCAAGGCTGACATCGCCGCGGTCCTGACCGACTCCAAGGACTGGTGGCCGGCCGACTTCGGCAACTACGGCCCGTTCATGATCCGCCTGGCGTGGCACGCCGCGGGCACCTACCGCAGCCACGACGGCCGCGGCGGCGCCGGCAGCGGTCAGCAGCGCTTCGCGCCGCTGAACTCCTGGCCCGACAACGTGTCCCTCGACAAGGGCCGCCGGCTGCTGTGGCCGGTCAAGGCCAAGTACGGACAGGCGCTCTCCTGGGCCGACCTGTTCGTGCTGGTCGGCAACGTCGCGCTGGAGACCATGGGTCTGAAGACCGCCGGCTTCTCCGGCGGCCGCGAGGACGTGTGGGAGGCCGACGACGACGTCTACTGGGGCCCGGAGAAGGTCTGGCTCGACGACGAGCGCTACACCGGTGACCGCGACCTGCAGGCGCCGCTGGCCGCCGTCCAGATGGGTCTGATCTACGTCAACCCGGAGGGCCCCAACGGCGAGCCCGACCCGATGAAGTCCGCGGTGGACATCAAGGAGACCTTCCGCCGCATGGGGATGAACTCGGAGGAGACCGTCGCCCTCATCGCCGGTGGCCACACCTTCGGCAAGACCCACGGCGCCCACCCCGACGACCTGATCGGTCCGGACCCGGAGGCCGCGCCGCTGGAGAACCAGGGCCTCGGCTGGAAGAACGGCCACGGCACCGGTGTCGGCGCTGACGCGGTCACCTCGGGTCTCGAGGTCACCTGGACCTACCACCCGACCCGCTGGGACAACGAGTTCTTCCACATCCTCTACGCCTACGACTGGGAGCTCACCGAGTCCCCGGCCGGCGCCAAGCAGTGGAAGCCGAAGAACAACGGTGGCGCCGACCTCGTCCCCGAGGCCCACGGTGAGGGCAAGCGCGAGCCGCGCATGCTCACCTCCGACCTCGCCCTGCGCGTGGACCCGGAGTTCGACGCGATCTCGCGCCGCTTCAAGGACGACCAGGAGGCCTTCTCCGAGGCCTTCGCCCGCGCCTGGTTCAAGCTGACCCACCGCGACATGGGCCCGAAGAGCCGCTACGCCGGCGCCGAGGTCCCGGCCGAGGACTTCGACTGGCAGGACCCGCTGCCCACCGGTTCGGCCGCGACCGACGACGCCTCGATCGCCGCCGCCAAGAAGGCGATCGCCGAGTCCGGGCTGACCGCCCAGCAGCTCGTCTCCACCGCCTGGAAGGCTGCGGCCACCTACCGCAGCTCGGACAAGCGCGGCGGCGCCAACGGTGGCCGCATCCGCCTCGAGCCGCAGGTGTCCTGGAAGGTCAACCAGCCCGACGAGCTCAAGCCGGTCATCGCGGCCTACGAGCAGATCGCGGCCGACACCGGGGTCTCCTTCGCCGACGTGCTCGTCCTCGCCGGTGGCGTGGGCGTCGAGCAGGCCGCGAAGGCGGCCGGCTACGACGTGACCGTCCCGTTCACGGCCGGTCGTGTCGACGCCACCCAGGAGCAGACCTCCGAGGAGAACTTCGCCTGGCTCGAGCCGGTGGCCGACGGCTTCCGCAACTACGACTCCGGGTTCCTCAACCTGCCCTCCGAGTTCCTGTTCATCGACCGCGCCAACCTCCTGGGCCTCTCCGCCCCCGAGGCGACCGTCCTCACCGGCGGCCTGCGTGTGATCGGCAACAACTGGGACGGCTCGAACCTCGGTGTCTTCACCAAGACCCCGGGCGCGCTGACGAACGACTTCTTCGTCAACCTGCTCGACTACGACCAGCAGTGGACCCCGTCCGCCGACGAGTCGACCTACACCAGCACCAACGGCTGGGTCGGTTCGCGCGTGGACCTGGTCTTCGGCGCCAACTCCGAGCTCCGCGCCCTCGCCGAGCTCTACGCCGGCTCCGACGCCAAGGAGAAGTTCGTCAACGACTTCGTCAAGGCATGGGTCAAGGTCATGGAGAACGACCGCTTCGACCTCAAGAAGTGACCTGAAGCCGTACGCCGCGGCGTACGGTCGAACACCGGAGGCCGGTCCCGTTGCGGGGCCGGCCTCCGGCGTCATACCCGCCCCGGTAGGATCAACGGCCGCCGTCTCGGGCTTCTCACAGCATGTGAGAGGGAATCTGCTGTCTATGTCAGGTGGAGCAATGGAACAACGGAGACCCGAGCCTCCGAAAGGTCCTACCGGTCCGCCGCCCGCGTGGCGGCCGCCTCCGCCTCCTGCTCCTCGCGTCCCGGCGGCTCCGCAGCCGACCGTCACGGCGAGCCGTCCCGGCGCGCGCCGCGCAGATCCCAAGCCTGCCTCGGTCGAGGCCTGGCTCGCCAAGGCCGGCCCGGCCAAGGCCTGGGCCGCCGAGAAGTGGACGACGACCAAGGAAGCGGCGGCCCAACGATCGGCTCGGCGTTCGGCGGCCCCGAAGCCAGCGGGGACGACGGCTGAGCGCTCGGCGTCGAAGACCTCTGGAGCGACCTGGCGACGCTGGGCGAAGGTCTCGGCCAAGGTGGCGCTGGTCGGATTCCTCGCGCTGGCGTTGATCGGGTCGGTGACGGCGATCGTGGCGTACAACCGGATCTCGGTGCCGGACCCCAACGCCGAGTTCGAGGTCGAGACCTCGTTCGTCTACTACGGCAACGGCAGAACTGAGCTCGGCCGCTACCAGGAGGGCGACCAGAACCGGATCAAGCTGGACCCCGACCAGATCCCGGAGATGGTCAAGCACGCCGTGGTCGCCGCCGAGGACCGTACGTTCTACGAGAACAGCGGTGTGGACGTGAAGGGCATCCTGCGGGCAGCCTTCTCGAACACGACCGAGGGCACCGCGGGCGGCGCGTCCACGATCACCCAGCAGTACGTCAAGAACTACTACCTCAGCTCCGAGCGGTCCTACTCGCGCAAGCTGAAGGAAGCTGTCATCGCCCTGAAGCTGACCCGGCAGAAGAGCAAGGACCAGATCCTCACCGACTACCTCAACACGATCTACTTCAACCGCGGCGCCTACGGGATCGAGGCGGCCGCGAAGGCCTACTTCGCCAAGTCCACGAAGGACCTGTCGCTGCAGGAGACCGCGGCGCTCGCGGCGATCCTCAACAACCCCGCCGGTTTCGACCCGGCCAGCAGCACCTTCCGGGGCGAGGAGAAGCTGCTCGGCCGCTACCAGTACGTCCTCTCCGGCATGGTCGATCTCGGCTATCTGAAGCAGGCGGACGCCGACAAGGTGAAGGATGCGCTGCCCAGGTTCCCGGCGAAGACGGTGTCGAGCCGGCTCGGCGGTCAGCGAGG
This sequence comes from Nocardioides sp. CCNWLW239, assembly GCF_037137035.1. Lineage (NCBI taxonomy): Bacteria > Bacillati > Actinomycetota > Actinomycetes > Propionibacteriales > Nocardioidaceae > Nocardioides > Nocardioides sp. CCNWLW239. The sequence goes on from NZ_JBBBNW010000008.1 coordinate 75,569, forward strand.
TCATGCGCTCACCCTGATCAAGGCCGAGCTGCTCGGTCTGAAGGGCGCCGACGGCAAGCCGCTGTTCACCGAGGAGAAGATCGACAGCGGCGGTCTCCGGATCACCTCGACGCTCTCGCCGAAGGTGATGAAGGCCTCCGCGACCGCGGCCAAGACCGTGAAGCCGAAGAACCGGAGGGCGTACGTCAAGAACGACCCCGAGCAGAAGAACGCCCTGCACGTGGCGACCGCCTCGGTCGACGTCGCCTCCGGCGCGCTGCTCGGTTTCTACGGCGGTCAGGACTACCTCGACAGCCAGCACAACTGGGCAGCGACCGGTGGCCACGCCGGCTCGACCATGAAGGCCTTCGCCGCGGCGGCGGCGATCTCCCAGGGCTACTCGCTGAAGTCGACGTGGGCCGGCGACTCGCCGTTCACGACCTACTCCGGCTCCGAGGTGGTCAACGAGGGTGAGCAGGCCGGCATCGCCGACGGCATGGACTACGGCCAGCACATCACGATGCTCAAGGCGATGGAACAGTCGGTCAACACGGCCTTCATCGACATGACCGAGTCGATGGGTGGTCCGCAGGCCGGTCGCAAGGCGATCTACGACACCGCGGTCGCCGCGGGGATCGCCCCGGCGGAGGCGGACCCGAAGTTCCCCGGGATCCCGAGCACCACCACCGACTTCGACCACAAGACCGACGACCGGATCGCGCTCGGTCGCGCCAACGTCAGCCCGATCAACTTGGCCAACGCCTACGCCACGATCGCCAACGGCGGCTACCGCCACGACGTGCACGTGGTGAAGAAGGTCCGCGACCGGGCCGGCAACGTCCTCTACAGCTGGAACGGACGCAAGAACGCCCGGCACGCGATCTCCGAGGACATCGCCGCTGACGTGACGTACGCGATGCAGGGTGTGGTGCAGAGCGGTTCGGGCAAGAAGGCCCAGACCATCGGTCATCCGGTGGCCGGCAAGACCGGCACCGCCACCTGCGGCGAGTCGCAGCACGTCTGCTCGTCCTGGTTCGCCGGATTCACCCCGCAGGTCGCCACCGCCGTCCGTTACTCGCGCGGCAACGGCGAGGGGCCGCTCGACGGCGGCTGGATGCCGTCCTACTTCGGTGCCGACTATCCCACCGAGACCTGGGCCGCGATCATGGCGAAGGCCATGGAGGGCAAGGAGGTCGAGAGTTTTCCGGAACCGGTCTACGTCGACGGCCAGGATCCCGAGTCCGGCCACGAGGAGAACCTGATCGCTCCTCCGCCGGAGGAGAAGAAGGACAAGGGCGAGAAGGACTGTGACCCGATCGCCGAGTTCTTCGGTGCGTGCGATGGTGACGATGAGAACGGGGACGGGTGGGGCGACCGGGGTCGCCCCGGACGCGGCGGCGACTGACGGGGTCCGGGCGTCTCGGATCACGAGACTCTCGTCCGTTGAGTGAGACGGGCGATTTGCGGACGCCTGGGTTGTCCGGCACGATCCTCGGCGAAGGTCACGACTGCCAGCGCGAAGCCCCGGCTTGCTGGCGGGCAACCCTCCTACGCGGCGGGGTGCTCCGGGTGACGACCAGGCCCTCGCCGAGGTGGCGTGGGCAAGCGCGTGCTCCACCGGGCAACCCCTGGGGGAGCCATGACCCGAAGGGTGCCCCCATGTCCCTGCTTCCGCTCGTCGGCTCCGACACGCAGGTCCCGCTGCTGGACGGCACGACCACGACGTACGCCAACCTCGATGTCGCCGCGTCGGCGCCGGCCCTGCAGAGCGTGGCCGACCGGGTGGCCGAGGTCCTTCCCTGGTACGCCTCGGTGCATCGCGGCGCCGGCTACCTGTCCCAGGTGTCGACCGCCCTCTACGAGGAGTCCCGCGCGACCATCGGTGCCTACGTGGGCGCCCGCGAGGACGACGTCACCGTCATCACCCGCAACACCACCGACGCGGTGAACCTGCTGGCCGGCTGCGTACCCGGGCGGGTGCTCGTCCTCGACATCGAGCACCACGCCAACCTGCTCCCGTGGCACCGGGTCGAGGCGGGCGTCACCGCCATCGCCGGACGCGACACCCTTGCAGGCACCATCGACGCCCTCGCGAGCGAGCTGGCCCGAGGCGACTTCGCGCTCGTGGCCGTCACCGGCGCCTCCAACGTCACCGGCGAAGCGCTGCCGATCGACGAGATCGTCACCCTGGCCCACGCCCACGGCGCCCGCGTCCTCGTCGACGGCGCCCAGCTGCTCGCCCACCGCCACTTCTCGCTGGCTGCGACCGGTGCGGACTACGTCGCGTTCTCCGGCCACAAGCTCTATGCCCCGTACGGCGCGGGTGCCCTGGTCGGCCGCCGCGACTGGCTCGACGTCGGCACGCCCTATCTGGCCGGGGGAGGGGCGGTCGACGACGCCAGCCACCACTCCGGGTCCGAACCGAGTGGCCGTGCGCTCGTCGAGTCCACGTGGCAGCCCGCACCTGCCCGCCACGAGGGAGGCTCGCCCAACGTCATCGGCGCCGCCGCGCTGGCCGCGGCCTGTACGACTCTCGGCGGCCTCGAGCCCGCCGATCTGGACCGCCACGAGGCGTCGCTGAGGGGGCGCCTCGTGGCCGGCCTGTCGGCTCTCCCCGGCGTCGAGGTCCTTCGCCTCTGGCCCGACTCCGACGAGCCGGTCAGCGTCGTCACCTTCACGGTCGACGGCATCGAGCCCGGCCGGGTCGCGGCGTACCTCTCTGCCGAGCACGGCCTGGGCGTACGCGACGGCCGCTTCTGCGCCCAGCCGCTCCTCAAGCGCCTCGGACTCGCCGGCGGTGCGGTCCGCGCCAGCATCGGCATCGGGACCTCGGCCGGCGACGTGGACCGGCTGGTGGCCGGCGTACGTGCTCTTCTCGGAGGCGAGGTCCGAGGCGACTACGTCCTCCGCGACGGCGTGTGGACGCTCGCCGAGGACCCGCGACCGCTCGTCGGTCCGGCCGGTCTCAGCCGCCTGGCCGACACCGCCGGGTCCTGCGGCGCCGCCGTCTGACCACCCCCTGCCGAGGCGTCAGCTATGTCGGCCGAAGCGTCACTCCGGTCGGTCGAGTGGGCATCGCGGTGACGCCTCGGTCGACCGGAGCGACGCCTCGGCCAGGGGATGAATCGACGTGCTCGAGGTGTTATGCGGGTGTGAGCGAACGAGTGCATGGCGAGCGGAAGGTACGCGGCGGCAAGCTGGTCGTCGTCGACGCTACCGTCTCCGCGGGCAAGATCATCGACGTCGTCCTCTCGGGCGACTTCTTCCTGGAACCCGACGAGGCGCTCGGGTGGCTGACCGCGGCGCTGGAGGGGCAGCCGGTCGACCTGTCTCTCGACAAGCTGACGGCGGTCCTCGACACCGCTGCCCGTGATGCAGAGCTGGTCGGCTTCGGCACCCGCGACATCGCGCTGACGGTGCTGCGAGCGCTCGGCCGGGCGGCGACCTGGGACGACCTCGACCTGGAGATCGTCGAGACCGGTCCGCTGTCGCCGACGATGCAGATGGCCCTCGACGAGGTCATCGTGCGGCAGGTCGCGGAGGGCCGCCGCGCCCCCAACCTGAGGTTCTGGGACTGGGCCAGCAGCGCGGTCGTGATCGGCAGCTACCAGTCGCTCTCCAACGAGGTCGACGAGGCCGCCGCCGAGCGCCACGGCATCGAGGTCGTACGCCGCATCTCCGGCGGAGGTGCGATGTTCATCGAGCCCGGCAACACGATCACCTACAGCCTCGCCGTGCCCGACACGCTCGTGGCCGGCATGTCCTTCCAGGAGTCCTACGCCTTCCTCGACGAGTGGGTGCTGCGCGGCCTGCGCAGCGTCGGCATCGAGGCCGCCTACGCCGGCCTGAACGACATCGCCTCGCCGGTCGGCAAGATCGCCGGTGCCGCGCAGAAGCGGATCTCCGGCGGGGTGCTGCACCACGTCACGATGGCCTACGACATCGACGCCGACAAGATGCTCGAGGTGCTCCGGATCGGCCGGGAGAAGATGTCCGACAAGGGCACCCGGAGCGCCGCCAAGCGCGTCGACCCGATCCGCTCCCAGACCGGGCTGTCACGGGACAAGGTCATCGGCGCGCTGCTGGCCGAGTTCGAGCAGAGCTTCGGGGCTGCGTACGTCGGGCTCGATCAGGCCACGATCGACGAGGCCGCGGCGCTGGTGGCCGCCAAGCACGGGACGCGGGAGTGGGTAAGCCGGGTGCCCTAGGCGGTTGCTGTGGGGCGGGGTGCTGTCTCCACGCACGTCACCGGATCTCGACCCGCTTCGCGGGTTCGCAGGCTCACCCGCTGCGGACCCTCCTGAGCTTGTCGAAGGGCTCGCTCGATCTCCAAATCGTTTTGAGGCCCGAACGACTTCGTCGTCGGGCCTCAAAGATTTGGACTCCGCTGCCCGGAGCGTTCCTTGGATGAGATGGGGGGGTCCTCATTCACGACCGACATCACGAGCAGCGGAGCGCCGCCAGTCTGGCACGCTCAGATACGCCGTCGCAATGCCCGCAGCCTATTTTCTGTCGATCGATCTGCAGGGCGGAACTCATGGACTATGGAAAGTACTAGATCAGAGGATTTCGACCCTGGTCACCGGGCTCCCGACCCCGAACGGGCCCTGCCTGCTGAAGGGTCGCGTATGACTGTCGCCGTCGCGGTCGGCTACCCTGGACACATGCAGTCGTCTGTCCTGCTTCTTAGGCAGCCGCGCTGACCCTGAGGGACACACCCCGGTCACGCGGCTACCCCTCCATGTGAGGGGCCCTTCTCATTTGTAGAGCCTTATCCCCGAAGCAGTCTTGACGCACGAATCTCGACAAGGACGAAAGACCAATGACGCAGGAGCAGACTGACCAGGCGACGTACGACGTCGTGGAGCTGCAGGACAAGTGGCGCCCCATCTGGGAGAAGCTGGAGCCGTTCAAGGCGGGCCAGCGCGACGGGGCCGAGAAGCGCTACGCGCTCACGATGTTCCCCTACCCGTCCGGTGACCTGCACATGGGCCACGCCGAGGTGACCGCGCTGCACGACGTCCTGGCTCGCTACTGGTGGCTGAAGGGCTACGACGTCCTGAACCCGATCGGCTGGGACTCCTTCGGTCTGCCCGCGGAGAACGCCGCGATCAAGCGCAACGAGAACCCGGCCGGCTGGACCTACGCCAACATCGAGACCCAGGCGGAGTCGTTCAAGCGCTACGGCATCTCCTTCGACTGGTCGCGTCGGCTGCACACCTCCGACCCGGAGTACTACCGGTGGACGCAGTGGATCTTCCTGAAGCTGTACGAGGCGGGTCTGGCCTACCGCAAGAAGTCCCCGGTCAACTGGTGCCCCAACGACCAGACCGTGCTGGCCAACGAGCAGGTCGTCAACGGTGAGTGCGAGCGCTGCGGCGCGACCGTCACCAAGCGTGACCTGACGCAGTGGTACTTCCGCACGACCGCGTATGCGGAGGAGCTGTACAACGGCCTGGACCAGCTGCAGGACACCTGGATCGGCAAGGTCGTCAACATGCAGCGCAACTGGATCGGCCGGTCCGAGGGTGCGCACGTCGACTTCGACATCACGCTGTCCGACGGCGGGACCAAGAAGGTCACCGTCTTCACGACGCGTCCCGACACGCTGTACGGCGCGACCTTCATGGTCGTCGCCGCCGATGCCGACCTGGCCGCCGAGATCGTGGCGCCGGACCGGGCGGCTGCGCTGGAGAGCTACCTGGAGGACGTACGCAAGGCCTCCGACATCGACCGGCTGGCGACCGACCGTCCCAAGACCGGTGTCGACCTGGGCGTCACCGCGACCAACCCGGTCAACGGCGAGCAGATCCCGGTGTGGGCCGCCGACTACGTGCTGGCCGACTACGGCACCGGCGCGGTCATGGCCGTCCCGGCCCACGACCAGCGCGACCTGGACTTCGCCAAGGCCTTCGATTTGCCGGTCCGCCGTGTGGTGGACGTGCCGGGCGCCGACAACCCCGAGGAGACGTACGTCGCGACCGCCGGCGACGGTGCGTACGTGAACTCTCCCGAGCTGGAGGGGGTCGACGACAAGGCGAGCGGCATCCACAAGATCATCGAGAAGCTGGAGGCCGAGGGCCACGGCAAGGGCACAGTCAACTACCGGCTGCGTGACTGGCTGCTCTCCCGGCAGCGCTACTGGGGGGCGCCGATCCCGATCGTGCACTGCCCGGTCGACGGTGAGGTCGCGGTGCCGGACGACCAGCTGCCGGTGCAGCTGCCCGACCTGGCCGGCGCCGACCTGAAGCCGAAGGGCGTCTCGCCGCTGGCTGCCGCGTCGGAGTGGGTCAACGTCTCCTGCCCGAAGTGTGGCGGGCCGGCCACGCGCGACTCGGACACGATGGACACCTTCGTGGACTCGTCGTGGTACTTCCTGCGCTACCTGACGCCCAACGACGAGACCCAGGCGTTCGACTCGAAGCTGGCCTCGGAGTGGGGTCCTGTCGACTTCTACCTGGGCGGCGACGAGCACGCGGTGCTGCACCTGATGTACGCCCGGTTCTTCACCAAGGCGCTGCGTGACATCGGCCTGATCGACTGGGACGAGCCGTTCTCGGCCTACCTGTCCCAGGGCAAGGTCATCAACGGCGGCAAGAAGATGTCGAAGTCGCTGGGCAACGGCGTCAACCTGTCCGATGTGCTGGAGGAGTTCGGCGTCGACGCGACCCGGCTGACCCTGGTCTTCGCTTCGCCGCCGGAGGACAACATCGACTGGGCCGACGTCTCGCCGGCGGGCTCGGTGAAGTTCCTGCAGCGCGCCTGGCGCCTGGCCGGGGACGTGACGTCCGCGCCGGGCGTGGATCTGTCGAGCGGGGACGTGGCGCTGCGGCGTACGACTCACAAGACGGTCGCCGAGGCCGAGCAGCTGATCGAGTCCTACCGGTTCAACGTGGTCGTGGCTCGCGTGATGGAGCTGGTCAATGCGACCCGGAAGGCGATCGACTCGGGTTGTGGGCCGGCTGATCCTGCCGTACGTGAGGCCGCGGAGACGGTCGCGATCCTGCTCTCGCTGGTCGCGCCCTACACCGCCGAGGAGATGTGGGAGCGTCTGGGGCACGAGCCGACGGTCGCGCGTGTCGCGTGGCCGGCGGTCGAGCCCCACCTGCTCGTGGAGGACTCCGTGACCGCCGTGGTGCAGATCAAGGGCAAGGTGCGTGCGCGCCTGGAGGTCTCGCCCTCCATCTCCGCGGCCGACCTGGAGGCCGCCGCGCTGGCCGATGCCGCCGTCGTGGCTGCGCTGGGTGGCGCCGAGATCCGCAAGGTGATCGTCCGCGAGCCGAAGCTGGTCAACATCGTCATCTGACGTCGACGAGAGCGGCCGGACCAGGCATCGTGCCTGGTCCGGCCGCTCTCTCGTTGCTCTGGGACGGTCAGCAGCCGCCGCAGTTGTAGTAGAGGATGTCCCAGTGGTTGCCCTCGTCGGTGTAGAGGTTCCCGGCACCGGACCGGTACTGGTAGCCCCAGCCGGAGATGTAGCCGACGTAGGTGAAGTTGTTCTTGATGTAGTTCCCGATGCAGGTGCCCTTGGAGATGTCGAGCTTGTAGCCGTTCCAGTGGCTGTAGGTGCCGCCCGAGTGGCCGGTCTCGGTGCCACCGGTGATCGTGATGGCGCAGCCGCTGGAGGACTTCAGCGTCTTGATACCGCTGATCGTGGTCTGCCGGACCTGCTCGAACGACGTACAGGTGGAGTTGTAGCGGTCGCTGCAGCCACCGCTCGAGGTCCAGCTGATGCCTGCCGCGCGAAGCTGCGAGGTGGCCTGGGAGTGGGTGAGGAACGTCGCGGCCGATGCGGGCGGTGCGACGTACAGGGTGAGGGCGGCTGCCAGAGCTGCCGCGAGGGTGAGGATCCTTCGGACGGTACGGGGCATGGTGCCTCCAGGGTGCGAGGGAACGGAGCCCTCCGACATTAGTGGGCGTGCCGGGTCGCCGCGCCGGAATCGACGCGGATCATCTGCCCACGACGTACTTCTGTCGGCGTAGGGGCGGCCCGATAGGCTGCGGTCATGGCCCGGGTAGCGATCGTGACCGACTCGACCGCGATGCTTCCATCCGATCTCGGGGACGCCGCGGAGCTGATCACATCGGTGCCGTTGCAGGTGATCGTGGATGGGACGTCGTACGACGACGGGGTGGAGGAGACCTCACCGGCTGCGTTGCTGACCGCGTTGGCCGCACACAAGACGGTGACGACGTCACGGCCGTCGCCGGCGCTCCTGGCCGAGGTCTATGCGAAGCTCGCGGCGCAGGGCTTCGACGAGATCGTCTCGATCCACCTCTCCGCGGAGCTGAGCGCGACGTGCGAGTCCTCGATGCTCGCGGCGCGTGAGGCGCCGGTGCCGGTCGTCACGGTGGACACGCGGCTGGTCGGACCCGGGGTCGGGTTCGCGGTGATGGCTGCGGCAGCCGTCGCAGGGCGTGGCGGTAGCGCCGCCGAGGCGCGCACGGCCGCGCTCGAGCGGGCCGCCGGCACGCAGTCCTACTTCTACGTCGACACCCTCGAGTATCTGCGCCGGGGTGGGCGGATCGGTGCTGCTGCCGCCCTGCTCGGGACGGCGCTCGCGGTCAAGCCGCTCCTCACGATCGAAGAGGGTCGGGTCGTGCCGAGCGAGCGTGTGCGGACGGCCGACCGGGCGATCGCGAGACTGCAGGCGCTCGGGGTCGAGGCCGGCGAAGGTGAGGACGCGGTCGAGGTCGTCGTCGCTCATCTGGGCAGCCCGGAGCGTGCGGCCAAGATGTCCGAAGGGCTCTGCGAGGAGCTGGAGGACAAGCTCGACGGGAAGGTACGTGTCGGGGAGCTCGGTGCTGTGCTCGGCGCGCACGTCGGGCCCGGGTGTGTCGCGGTCGTCGTCGGGCCTCGGCTCTGATGCTGACCCGTTCTCCGGACGGGTTTCTGGGCCGGTTGCTGTCCACAGGGGCGGTTGAGGATCGGGTTCTCCACAGGCGCTGATATCGCGCTCGGAACTGTCGGCGTGGGCGCCTACCTTCGTCGTCATGCGGACCCGACCGACCTCTGATCACGCCGACGCCGTCGCCCGGCGACTGGAACAGCTGCGCGCCGAGCTGGATCCGCCGGGGGAGGAGGATGAAGGCGACGAGGACTGGCAGCCGCCGTGGTGGGACGGGCCGGACCCGACCGAGACCGCCGAGCTGGACCCGTTGGTGCCCGTCCCGGGGCGGCACGCGTCGCGACGCCAAGTCGTGATCTCGCCCGACGCGGTGCTTCCGGAGCCGCTGCGCGGACGGGTGTCCCTGGGTCCGTGGCATCTGGTCGTGGTCTCGCTGGTGCTGGTCGCCGGGCTGGCCGTGGCCTGCTGGTGGATGATCCGCGCGGATCCGGAGGTGGTCCCGGCCGCCCGGGCTTCGCCCTCGGCCTCTCCGCTGGTTCCGCTGCCGACCGGGTCAGCGTCGCCCGGCAGCTCGGTCGCGCTGCCGTCGGGCGGGGCATCGGCCGGGACGTCGGCCGGGACGGTGACGGTCGATGTGGAGGGCAAGGTCCCCAAGCCCGGCATCGTCGTGCTGCCGGTCGGGTCACGGGTGGTGGACGCCGTCGAGGCTGCCGGCGGTGCGCCGCACAAGCATCTCGCCGGCCTCAACCTGGCTGCGCTGCTCAGCGACGGACAGCAGATCGTGGTCGGTGCCCCTGGCGGCGGAGCCGCCGTCGCGGCGCCTGGATCCGGTGCACCGGCCGCGGGGGCGCCCGGGGCGGGGGTGAGCCTCAACGCGGCCTCGATGCAAGAGCTCGAGACGCTCCCGGGGATCGGGCCGGTGACGGCGCAGGCGATCATCGACTGGCGCACGACCAACGGTGCGTTCACCTCCATCGACGAGCTGCTCGAGGTCGACGGGATCGGCCCGAAGACCTACGACTCCCTCAGATCGCTGGTCACGTTGTGAACGACCTCCGGCTCCCGATCCTGGGTGCCGCGGCATGGGTCGGAGCGCTTGCCGGGCCCGTGATCGTGGCCGGAGGGAGGCCCGGAGTGGTTCTGCTGGTGCTGCTCACCGTGGTCGTGGGTGGCGGCGGTGGCTGGGCGACCCTGGGACGCCGCCCGACCGTGCTGGCGCTGGTCGTGATGATCGCCGGATCGGCGGTCGTCTCCGGCCTGCACGCCGCCCGGGTCAGCGACAACCCGGTGGCGGAGCTGGCCGCCCGCAAGGCGCAGGTGCGGGTGACCGCCACCGTCACCACCGACCCGAAGGAGGTGACCGGCGAGCACGCGACCTACCAGCTCCGGCGCGCCAGCGTGCGGGAGGTCAGGGGCCGCGGGGTGGTCTACCGGCTGCGTACGCCGGTGGTCGTCCTCGGCGACGACGCGTGGGCCGACGTCCCGCTGGGGGCGACGGTGTCGACGACCGGGCGACTGGGAGCGAGCGACTCGCACGAGGAGTCCGCGCTGCTGGTCGCCGGCCCGCCGCGAGTCGTCGCCGACCCGGGGATCTGGTGGCGAGCCTCGGAGAGCCTGCGGGGCGCCATCCGGGACGCGGTGGCCCACCGACCACCGGACCAGGCCGCGCTGGTTCCGGCTCTCGTCGACGGGGACGACACCGGGCTCTCCGACGATCTCGCCGACGACTTCCGCACCACCGGCCTCACCCATCTGCTCGCCGTCTCGGGCACCAACCTGACCCTCGTGGTGGGGTTTCTGCTCATCGTCGCCCGCTGGGCCGGGGTGAGAGGGAGAGGTCTGTACGCCGTCGGGGTGCTCGGCATCCTCGGGTTCGTCGTGCTCGCCCGCACCGAACCGAGCGTGGTGCGGGCTGCTGCGATGGGAGCGGTGGGGCTGCTGGCGATGACGCAGAACGGTCGACAGCGGGCGCTGCGTGGCCTCGGCGCTGCGGTGATCGGGTTGCTGCTGATCGACCCGGGACTGGCGACCTCGATCGGCTTCACCCTCTCGGTGCTGGCCACGGCCGGCATCCTGCTCTTCGGACCGCCGTGGCGGGATGCGCTGCGCCGGTGGATGCCGCAGTGGTGTGCGGAGGCGATCGCGGTCCCGGCGGCCGCCCAGCTGGCGTGCACCCCGGTGGTGGCTGCCGTCTCCGGGCAGGTCAGCCTGGTCGCGGTGCTCGCCAACCTGCTGGTCGAGCCCGCCGTCGCCCCCGCGACCGTGCTCGGTCTCCTGGGCGGCTTGCTCGGGCTGGTGTGGGATCCGCTCGGGATGGTCGCAGGCACCGCCGCGACGTGGTGTGTCGCCTGGATCATCGCGGTGGCTCGTTTCGGCGCAGGCCTGCCCACGGCGGAGGTCGGCTGGGCGACCGGGCCGCTCGCCCTCGTGGTCCTGATCGCCGTCTGTGCCGCGATCGCCTTCCTGGCACCACGGTTGCTGCGGCATCCGGTCACCGGTGTGGCCGGATGCCTCGTGCTCCTCGCAGTCGCGCTGGTGCGCCTGCCGAGCCCGGGATGGCCGCCACCGGGCTGGGTGCTCGTGATGTGTGATGTCGGGCAAGGAGACGCGCTGGTGGTGCGGACGGGCCACAGGAGCGCGGTGGTCGTGGACGCCGGCCCGGCACCGGACCTCGTCGACGACTGTCTCGACAGGCTCGAGATCGAGAACGTTCCGCTTGCGGTGATCACCCACTTCCACGCCGACCACGTCAACGGTGCCGAGGGGATCTTCACGGGGCGCCGGGTCGCTGAGGTGTGGACCTCACGACTCCAGGATCCACCCGATGGCGTACGCGTCCTCGGTGACGCCGCTGCCGCGGCCGGGCTGGTTCCGGTCCCGGCTCCCTACGGAGCCACGACCACCATCGGTGAGGCACGGATCCAGGTGCTCTGGCCGACGGCCGACTCCGACATCCGCGGGCCCGGGGACGGTTCCACGGCCAACGACGCGAGCGTCGTCCTCATCGTCGAGTCCCGAGGCCTGCGGCTGCTCCTGACCGGCGACATCGAGCCGGAGGGACAGGACCAGCTCGCCGACGACCTGGCCGGGCTCGACATCGACGTGCTCAAGGTGCCCCATCACGGCTCGCGCTATCAGGACCTCGAGTGGCTGCGTACGCTGCGGGCACAGGTCGCGCTCACCTCCGTCGGTTCCGGCAACGACTACGGTCATCCGGCGACGGCCACCGTCCAAGGGCTCGAGAAGAGCGGCACGCAGGTCTACCGCACCGACCGCGACGGCTCGGTCGCGATCGTCGAGTCGGGAGGTGAAGTGGGCGTGGTGACGCAGTAGACGGCGACCGTCGATCCGCCCGGGCGCTCGACCGCCTCGCGTTTGGCTCGGATGTCGGTGCTGTGTGGGAAGGTGTGGGCATGGCACGCACCGCCTCCGCCCCGAGCCCCACCGGAAGCCTGTCGGCAGCTGACGTCCTCGGTCGAGTGACGCTGGTGACCGGCAAGGAGGAGTTCCTGGGGGAGCGCACGGTCGCGGCCGCGAAGGCCGCGGTGAAGGCCTGCGACGCCGAGGCGGAGATCTCCGAGGCGACCGCCGCCGATCTGACGCTGGCCACGCTCGGCGAGCTGAGTGCGCCCTCGCTCTTCTCGAGCATCCGCTGCGTCGTGGTGCGCAACCTGGAGAACCTGCCCGACGAGTCCGTGGCGGGTCTGGTCGACTACGCCGGGATGCCGTCGGAGGAGGTCGCGCTCGTCCTCGTCCACGGCGGTGGACAGAAGGGCAGCGGCACCCTGGCCAAGCTGCGCAAGCTGCCGAAGGTGTCGGAGCACAAGTCCGTCGAGCTGAAGGCGCGCGAGTTCGGCAGCTTCGTGAAGTCCGAGATGCGACTGCACGGTGCGAGCCTCGACGAGGAGGGAGCCGACTTCCTCATCCAAGCGGTCGGCCAGGACCTCCGTGCCCTGGCGGCGGCAGCGAGTCAGCTCGCCGGTGACAACGAGGCGAAACGGCTCGGTCTGGAGCACGTGAAGCAATACTTCGGTGGCCGTGCCGAGGTGAAGAACTACGTCATCGCCGACGCGATCATCTCCGGCGACCGGGTCAAGGCACTCGAGGAGATCCGCTGGGCCCTCGACACCGGTTCGTCCCCGGTCTACGTCCTTTCCGCCGTTGCCGGCCAGCTGCGCACCGTCGCCAACCACGTCGCCGGCATCCGCGACAGCGGCACCCCGCCCTGGAAGCAGAAGTCCATCGCCGGCCTCGCCCGCGGCTGGTCCCGCGAAGCGATCGGCGAGGCCCTCCGCTCGGTAGCCCGAGCCGACGCCGACCTCAAGGGCGCGGCCAGCGACCCGGCCTACACGCTCGAGCGCCTCGTCCTCACCATCGCCGCCCTCCGCCAGCGCTGACCGAGCCCGCCGAGGCGTCACGCCGGTCGGCCGAGGCGTCACGCCGGTCGGCCGAGGCGTCACGCCGGTCGGCCGAGGTGGCACCGCGGTGCCCACTCGGCCGACGCGCGTGACGCTTCGGCAGAAATGACGAAAGCCCCCGCCGCGGAGGACGGGGGCTTCGGTGTGGCTACCTCAGAGGGAGGCGGCCTTCTTGGCGATCGCCGACTTGCGGTTGGCGGCCTGGTTCTTGTGGATGACGCCCTTGGAGGCGGCCTTGTCGAGCTTCTTGGTGGCGACCTTTGCGGTCTCGACCGCAGCGTCCTTGTCGCCGGCCTGGGCGGCGGCCTGGAACTTGCGGATGACGGTCTTGAGCTCGCTCTTGACGGCCTTGTTGCGCTCGTGCGCCTTCTCGTTCTGCTTGTTGCGCTTGATCTGCGACTTGATGTTCGCCATGGGTGAATGATCTCCAGATGCTTCGACGTGTGGTGGTGCGAGCTCTCAATCCGGCCCCTCGGGGAAATGAGAGGGGAGAGGCCTACGCGAACACGCTTGCGGTCAAGATTACAGACTCGCGTCGTATGGCCTCAAATCGCCGCCCCCTGAATAGCTACTCCAGGGTAGGCTGTGGTGATCTCGGTCACGAGATTTCCGAGCGGGACCCCTGTTGTGACGCGACTCGAGCGTCTAAGGTCCCCCGCGCGGCGCCTCTCGTGCACACCGCCCATTGCCACCCCCACGCACACACTGCAGGCCAGGAGAATCATGCCGACCCAGTCCGCGATCGATCTCGCATTCCTCGACGAGATGCCGGCGAACTTCGCCCTTCACTTCCTCAACCGCGTCAAGGCGACCCCGAACGCGGAAGCGTTCCGCTATCCCGTCGTCGGCTCGACGACCGAGTCAGGTGGGGAGGAGTGGAAGTCGCTGACCTGGAAGGAGGCCAGCGACCTGGCCAGCCGCCTCGCCGCGGGCCTGGTCTCGCTCGGCCTCGAGCTGGAGCAGCGGGTCGGGATCGCCTCGACCACGCGCTACGAGTGGATCATCGCCGACCTCGCGGTGATGCTGGCCGGTGGCGCCACGACGACGGTCTACCCGACGACCAACGTCGACGACACCGCCTACATCCTCGGTGACGCCGAGTGCCGGTTCGTCTTCGCCGAGGACGACGAGCAGCTCGCCAAGATCGCCGAGAAGGCGGCTGACCTCCCGGCGCTGACCAAGGTCATCACCTTCGACGGCAAGACCGACGGCGACCGAGTCATCGGCCTGGACGACCTGGCGGCCATCGGTGACAAATACCTCGCCGAGCACCCGGACCTGATCGAGGAGACCGCCGCCAAGATCACCCCGGACCACCTCGCCACACTGGTCTACACCTCCGGGACGACCGGCCGGCCGAAGGGCGTTCGGCTGCTCCACCGCGCCTGGGTCTACGAGGGCGAGGCCGTCCGGGTCCAGGGGGACGTGCTCGGCCCCGACGACCTGCAGTTCCTGTGGCTGCCGATGTCGCACGTCTTCGGCAAGGTGCTGCTCTCGATCCAGATCGCCTGCGGCTTCCCGACCGCGATCGACGGCCGGATGGACAAGATCGTCGACAACCTGGCGATCGTGAAGCCGACCTTCATGGGTGCCGCCCCGCGCATCTTCGAGAAGGTCCACGCCAAGATCACGATGATGGTCGAGAACGACGGTGGCGTGAAGAAGAAGCTCTTCGACGCCGCCTTCGCCAACGGCATCGCCCGCGACCGGCTGGTGCGCGAGGGCAAGTCCGTACCGACCGGCATGGCGCTCAAGCACGCCGTGCTCGACAAGCTCGTGCTCAGCAAGGTCCGTGACCGCTTCGGTGGCCGCGTACGTTTCTTCATCTCCGGCTCTGCGCCGCTCAACCGCGAGATCGCCGAGTGGTTCCGCGCCGCGGGCATCCTCATCATGGAGGGCTACGGCTCCACGGAGAACGCCGCCGGTGCGGCGGTCGGCACCCTGGAGGCCAACAAGCTCGGGACGGTCGGCAAGGCCTTCCCCGGCAGCGAGGTGAAGATCGGGGAGAACGACGAGCTGCTCATCCGCGGCCCGCACATCATGCCCGGCTACCACAACCTCCCTGAGGAGACCGCGAAGGCGCTCGACGCCGACGGCTGGTACCACACCGGTGACAAGGCCTCGATCGACGAGGAGGGCTACATCACGATCACCGGCCGGATCAAGGAGCTGTTCAAGACCTCGGGAGGAAAGTACGTCGCGCCGCCGGCGATCGAGTCGAAGTTCGCCGCGCTCTGCCCCTACACCAGCCAGTTCCTCGTCTTCGGTGCCAACCGCAACTTCGTCACCGCGCTGATCGCCCTCGACCCCGAGTCGATCACCGCCTGGGGCGCCGCCAACGGGCTGGAGGGGAAGTCCTACGAGGAGATCGTCACCTCGCCGCAGGTGCGGGAGATGATCGGCGGCTACGTCGACCAGCTCAACGCCAGCCTCAACCGGTGGGAGACCATCAAGAAGTGGGAGATCCTCGAGCACGACCTGACCGTCGAGCGCGGTGAGCTCACCCCGTCGCTCAAGGTGAAGCGCAACGTCGTGGAGGAGAGGGAGAAGGCCCGCATCGACGCCTTCTACGCCGGCTCCTGAGCCCGGCCCCACCCCTGGCGCTCGGCCAGCCAGTCCAGACACACCTCGCCCTGCCACCGCTGCATCCTGCGGAGGTGGGGCGAGGTCGTCTTCACCGGCTGGTCGGCGGCAGCCAGGAAGTAGCCGGCGAAGAGCGCCAGCACCGAGTCGACGGCCGCGGGTGCGGCCTTCGACAGCAGCGGATGCCCGGCGAGGAACGCCTCCGCGTCCAAGCCGTCCCCGCGAGGTCCGATCAGCAGCAGGAGCGAGTCGATCCAGTCGGCGCCCAGGACGGGCCAGGTCCACTCGACCAGCAGCACGCCGCCGTCGGGGCGGATGAGGACGGTGTCGTCGCGTACGTCGAGATGGACCAGCGTCTCGCCGGCGGTGTGGTCCGCGAAACCGGCAGCGAGCGAGGCCGCCTGGTCCGCGTGCGGGTAGCCGGCCACCCGCTCCCACAGCGCCGGGTAGGAAGCGTGTGACTCGGCGAAGGTCGGCCAGCCAATGCCCGGGGCAGGCGTGAGAGCGGCCGCGGTCTCGACGAGCGCCTGCGAGACGACCTCGAGGTCCGCGGATGTCCACGGCCGCGACGGCAGGCGTGCCTCGACGTGCTCGAAGGCCAGGACCACCCACTCGCCGTCGTCGAACCACCGCAGCTTGGGAGTGGGGACCCAGCCGGCGAGCTTCTTCAGCTTCGCCGCCTCCTCACGATGGAGCGCTGCCGAGTCACGCTGAGCCTTGGCGGAGGCCGCCTTGACGAAATGCTGGGAGCCGTCCTGGCAGGTCAGCACCGAGGCGAACCCCGGCGTGAACCCGGCGCCCTGCGACTCCGCCGAGACCACCGGACCGCCACCGAGATGCTTCTCGATCGAGGCTCGCAGGAACGGAGGCAGATGGGACCACTCCAGGCGTCGAGCGGTCTGCCCGTGCGGGATGTTCGTCGGGATAGCCGAGTTCACGCGTACATCTTGGCGGGACGTCCTCGACTCCGCCAGATGCGGCACGACCTCAGGAGGTCGACGGCAGGGTGAACCTGGTGCCGGGCTTGTCGCCGGAAAGGTCCCAGGCGGTGATCCCGGTGTCCCCGGTCGCACCGTAGAGCCTGGCGCCGTCAGGGCTGAAGGCGGTCGTCGCCGGTCCCTCGACGCTCTGCCCGGAGTCGACGAGTCCGGCCAGCGCCCGTCGCTGTCCGTCGCCGCCCATGGCCTTCGGGCTCCACACGACGGCCGCGTCGTCCGCGGCGAATCCCACCGAGCTCCCGGTGACGGAGAATCCGGTCGCCGCGGTGTCGGGGAGCGTCTCGGCGACCTGGAGATCCTCAGCGCTCCACACGGTCGGCGCACCGCCTGCGCCCGGCCCCGCCAACCAGCGACCGTCCGGGCTCCAGGCGGGGATGCCCTCGGCCTCGGCCACCTGGCCGGTCGAGTCACCGCTGTCGGTGTCGATGATCTCGACGCCGTCCTCACCGGCCACGGCCAGCTGTGCACCGTCCGGGCTGAAGGCGAGAGCACCAGCGCCCTCGATCTCGGTGTCGACGACCTCCTCGCCGTCGACGGTCCAGACCATGACCGCACCATCGGTGCCCGACCCCGCGACGAGCTTCCCGTCCGGGCTGATCGCGGCATCCAGGACCCAGGTCATGTCGGTGACGCCGTCCTCGTAGGGAAGCCCGGTGAGGGTCTGCACGCGCTTGCCGCTGTCCAGGTCGACGAGCGCGATGTCGCCGCAGCCGCCGCCCGTGGCGACCAGCGACCAGTCCGGGGCGAGAGTGATCGGGTTGCCGTCGAAGGCCACCTCGTACGTCCCGTCCGCGGTGTCCCACCGGCACAGCCCCTCCCAGCAGCCGGCCGCGACCGCGTCGCCGGCCGGGCTCACGCTCAGGCTGTCAGGGAAGACCGCCCCGGGGGCGACAGCAACCGGGCGGAGCATCGCTGACGACGAGCAGGACGACTCCTCGCCGGCCGCGCAACCGGTGAGCATCGCGGCAAGCAGGATTCCGGTGAGGGGCAGTACGGGTTTCATTCAGGGCCTTCCGCGACCGGTTCAGTGGGCGACGAGCTGGGTGGCGTCGAAATGGTAGACGTCCCCGTCGGCTGTTTCGTGGCGGTCGATGTCACGACCGTGGCTTCGCAGCAGCGACTGCCGGACCGGGGTCTTGCCCAGTGCGCGGAGCATGTCGTACTCGTCGTTGATACGCAGCACCGACCACGGCCGCTGCTCGCTGCCGTCACCGGTCGAGCGGATGCTGCGCAGCGCGGCCCGGGCGACCCGCCGCTCGCGCGCCGCGGACCGTACGTCACCGGTCCGCTCCATCACGGTGGCCATCCGCAGGTGCGCGGCGGGGCTGAAGATGGCCCCGGGCATGACCCGCTGCAGCTCGGCGGCGGCAGCGGCGTAGGACCCTTCGGCGAGCAGCCTGTCGACCTCGTCGAGATCGAGATCCGGGGTGAAGCCGGCCGAGCCGCGGACGGCACGGCGGAGCGGACCGAGCGTCTCGGGGCCGGGGTCGTCGAGGTAGGCGGTGACCAGGTCGGCGTACGTCGTCACTTCGACTCCTCCAGGAGCCGGTTGAACTCTTCCTCGGTGAGGTTGTTCAGGTAGTCACGGCCGGACTTGCGGGCATCGACCTCGACCGGCTGGTTGTAGTACTCGTCGAAGGTGTCGCCCTTGTCGGTGCTCTTGTAGTCGTCGAAGTTCTCCTCCCACTCGTTGGCCTGCTCCTCGGTGATGCCGTCCTCGCGGTGCTCGTCGAAGGGGTCGTCCTCCCACCAGAACTGCCAGTCGTTCTCGTCCTCGATGGCCTCGTACTGGCGACCGTGCCGGACCTCGTGGGCGACGGTGTTGATCAGGATGCCGGGGTCGTCGAGCATGTTGGGGTTGAGCGCCATCTTGCCGTCGTCATCGCTCCAGTAGCCGTAGGTGATGCTGCCGTCGTCCCAGGTGTCGTTGGCCAGGTCGTCCCAGTCGATGTCGGGCACCTCGACGCCGCTCTCCTCGGCGATCTTCCTGGTCATCTCCTCCAGGACGGCCTTGCGTTCCTCGGTGGTGAGGGTCTCCCACTTCTCCGCGATCGCCGGGTCGATCGTTCCGTACTCGTCGATGTCGTCGTTGACGCCTGCCGGCAGGCCTCGCGTCAGGATCGCGTCGACCCCGACCGCCTTCGCCAACGCCGCCTCGACGTCGTCGGCGATCTCTTGGGCGGTGTGTTGGCGGCTGCTGCTCCATTCTTCGGCTTCGAAGCGGCTCTTGAAGG
>NZ_JBBBNW010000008.1:94729-245852 GCF_037137035.1 Nocardioides sp. CCNWLW239
GCGGAGGTCGGCTTTGAGTCCGTCGCCGGCGTCGCCGAGGGGTGCGGCTTTCCAGGTCTTGACCTGGCCGAACGTGACCGCCATCAGTTGCCGCCCAGGACGCCGCCGGCGGCGGCTCCGGCGGCGGCGTCCGCGGCTTCTACCTCGTTGAGCGCCTTCTGCATCCCCGTCGCAAGGTTCTGCGAGCTGTCGGCGGCGGCCCTGGTCTCATTGGTCCACAGGGTGCCCAGCTCGGACATGTAGCCGACCGACTCCGCCCCGGGGACCGCGGCCCCGGCCTTGCTCAGGTGACCGGCCGAGTCGGACTTGCGGATGTTGCTCTCGGCCTCTGTGGCGACCGTGATGGATGCCTTCATGTCCTTGGGGACGACATGGATTTCGCTCATGGTCTGATTGGTCCTCCTGGGCCCGAACGGGAGACGGCTAGCCGGACCTTAACGGAAACTCGGGTCCAGCGTCTTCGTAAAAAGAGCACCGCCGTCGACGTCACGCAGCGTGACGGTGAGCTGCCGCGTACCTCCGTCGATCTCGACCTCGCCGAAGAACTGGAAGCCGTCGGCGGGCGACGCGTTGGCGGCCGGGGGAGCGGCCACGAACTCGGCGGCCGCACCGAAGGTGGCGTCCAGCTTGTTGGGTCCGAAGGCGCCGGCGTTGAGCGGGCCGGAGACGAACTCCCAGAACGGGTCGAAGTCCTGGTAGGACGCCCGGTCCGGGGAGTAGGAGTGGGCGGCCGTGTAGTGGACGTCGGCGGTGAGCCAGACGTGGTTGCGGATGCCGAGGCGCTTGAGGCCGGTGAGCACCTTCGCGATGTCGAGCTCGCGGCCCAGCGGGGCGCCGCCGTCACCCTGGGCGATGCCCTCCTGCAGAGGACCGTCGGGGACGACCAGGCCGATCGGCAGGTCGGCGGCGATGACCTTCCAGGTGGCACGGGAGGCGGCCAGCTCGCGCAGCAGCCATCGGGTCTGGCGCTCGCCGAGCACTCCGCCGTCGGCGGTCGTCTCCGCGTCGGTCGTGTTGGCGTCCTTGTGGGTGCGCATGTCGAGGACGAAGAGGTCCATCAGCGGGCCGTAGGAGAGCTTGCGGTAGATCCGGCCGTCCGGGTCGGGGGAGGCGGAGCCGACCGGGATGTACTCGTGGAAGGCCTGCTTCGCCCGAGCGGCCAGCACGTCCACGCGCCGCTCGGTGTAGCGGCCGTCGTCGGGGAGGATCTCGCCCGGGTACCAGTTGTTGGTGACCTCGTGGTCGTCCCACTGCGCCACGATCGGCGTCTGGGCGAGGAAGGCGCGCCAGTTGTCGGCGAGCAGGTTGTAGGCGTACTGCCCGCGGAACTCGGCCAGCGTCTCGGCGACCTTGTGCTTCTCCTCGGTGACGATGTTGTTCCAGACCCGCCCGTCGGGGAGGGTCACGGTCGAGGTGAGAGGGCCGTCGGCGTAGACGTTGTCACCGGAGCTCAGGAAGAAGTCGGCCTCGCGTGCCGCCATCGCCGGCGCGATCCGGAAGCCGCCGAAGTCGGGGTTGGCGCCCCAGCCCTGGCCGGCGATGTCGCCGGACCACAGGAAGCGGATGTCCTGGCGCCTGCTCGGTGCGGTACGCAGCCGGCCCAGCTCCCAGGCGCTGCCGCGCCGCGGGTCGTCGGGGTCGACGGCACGGATCCGGTAGAAGTAGTCGCGCCCGCCCTCGAGTCCGTGGACGCGCAGCTCGCCGGTGAAGTCCGTCTTCGCGGTGACCACCGGTCCGTTGACGGGGCGCGCACGGCGGAACGACTCGTCGGTGGAGATCTCGGCGACCAGGCGCGAGGTCTTGTCGGCACGGCTCCACAGCACCCCGCCCCGGGCGCCGACGTCACCCGACTGGACGCCGTGGGTGAGCGTCGGTCGGTCGCCGCGGACGAAGGCGGGAGCAGAGGCGGGGACGGTGCGAGCGGCGTGAGCGGCTGCTGCGGTCGCGGGGAGGACGATTCCGGCACCGGCGGCGGCACCGAGGCCGAGGACGGAGCGGCGGTTGAGTGGGGTCATGAGCCAAACCTGCCGATGCCCGCGGAACTACCGGTGAGTTCCGCGGGTCGTGTCGGTGAACACGTACGCGGAAGGTGCTGTTCGCGGGTGAAAGAAATGTTTCTTTCACCGAGATGTCGAGATCCTCGGGCGGGATCCGAGAGAGGGGTGAAGGCCGGAGACGCCGGCCGCACACGGAGGAGCGACACCATGAACGACGAGTACGCCATGCCCGCAGCACCCGCCCCGAGCCCGGGCGTCCGCGCCCTGGACCGGCTGATCGGCACCTGGAAGGTGACCGGTGGAGCGGAGGGTGAGGTGACCTACCGCTGGATGGAAGGTGGCTACTTCCTGCTCCAGGACGTCCGCCTGGAGCAGTTCGGCCAGGTCACGACCGGGATCGAGGTGATCGGCAACCTGCGCCCCTTCGGCGAGGAGGCGAGCGCCGACGTGCACTCGCGCTACTACGACAACACCGGCGCCACCCTCGATTACGTCTACGAGCTCGACGGCGACACCCTCACCATCTGGGGCGGTGAGAAGGGCTCGCCGGTGAAGTTCGTCGGCACCTTCGACGAGGCCGGCGACGTCATGACCGGCGAGTGGGACTACGCCGGTCAGGGCGGCTACGAATCGACGATGACCCGAGTCTGAGCCGCGCGTCGCAGCAGATAGTCACGCTCGGCCTCGTTCGCGGTCAGCTCCGCAGCCGCCCGGAACTGGGCGGCTGCGGAGGGGTCGCGGCGCTGGTCCAGCAGGTGCGCCCGCACCGCCAGCACACGTTGCGCCGTCAGCGGGTCCTCGGCAAGGCCGTGCTCGGCGTCGAGCTCGTCCAGGAGACGAAGACCGACCACCGGCCCGAACGCGTGCGCCGCCGCGACGACCCGGCCCAGCCGGACCGGAGCAGTGGGCAGCGTACGTTCGAGCAGCAGGTAGAGACCGAGGATCTCGCGCCAGTCGGTGGCCGCCGCCGACTCCGCCTGAGCGTGGACGGCGGCGATCGCCGCCTGGAGCCGGAACGGGCCCGGGTCGCTGGTGTCCCACACCGCGTCCAGCACCGCCAGGCCTTCCTCGACCAACGTTCGGTCCCATCGGCGGCGGTCCTGCTCCGCCAACGGCACCAGGCCGAGGTCGGCGGTGGTGCGCGCCGGCCGACGCGCCTCGGTGAGCAGCATCAGCGCGAGCAGACCGCCGACCTCGCGCTCGCCGGGAGCCGCCTGCGCGAGCATCCGGGTCAGCCGGATGGACTCGTGTGCCAGGTCGACCCGGCCAAGCTCGGCTCCGGCGGTGGCGGTGTAGCCCTCGTTGAAGATCAGGTAGAGCACGTCCAGGACGGCTCCGACCCGCTCCGACAGGTCGGATCCCGCGGGCGGAGTGAACCGTGCGCCGGCCTTGCGCAGCGTCTGCTTCGCCCGGCTGATCCGGGTGCCCATGGTGGTCTCCGAGACGCCGTACGCATGGGCGATCTCGGCCGTCGTCAGCCCGCCCACGGCGCGGAGAGTCAGCGCCACCTGCCCGGTCCGCGACAGCGCCGGATGGCAGCACAGCAGCACCACGGTCAGACTGTCGTCGGTCGCCACCGCCGGTCCGGCCGGAACGGTCACCTCGGCGATCCCGACCTGGAGCTCGCGCCGGTGGGCAGCCTGCTCGGAACGCAGCAGGTCCACCATCCGCCGGTAGCCGATCCGGGTCAGCCAGGAGCGTGGGTTCTCCGGGACACCGTCGCGCGCCCACTGGATGCTGGCATCCAGCAACGCCTCCTGCACCGCGTCCTCGGCGGCCTCGAAGCGTCCGAAGCGGCGGACCAAGGCACCGAGGACGTACGGCGCCTCCGTGCGGAGGAGATCCTCGAGAACCGCTGGCCCGGTCATGCCGAGAGAGCCTAGTTCCGGCGCTAGATTCGCGACATGAAATACCTGTTGCTGGGATACACGCCCGCCGATGCGTGGGACGCCTCGGACACGGCTTCCGAGGAAGCGCTCGCCGCCTTCGCGGAGTACCAGAAGTTCGAGGAGGAGCTGGTCGCCAACGGCGAGCTCGTCAGCACCGAGGGGCTCGGGCACCCGGCGGTCTCGGTCACCGTACGGCCGGGCGCGGGTGGACCGGTCGCGACCGACGGTCCGTTCGCCGAGCTGAAGGAGGTGCTGGCCAGCTTCGCGGTCATCGACGTGGCCAGCCAGGAGCGCGCCATCGACATCGTGTCGCGGATCGTCGCGGTCCTCGGTGAGCCGATCGAGATCCGGCCGGTGATGGGAGACGACTTCACGCAGAGCTGATCAACCGGGGTGATCCGCTTGGGATGCGGGTGGCAGTATCTGCGGTGATGTGGGCCCGAAAGAACGCGTACGCGGCCGCGCTGCTGCTCCTGGCGGCGCCGGCCCTGTTCGGCTGCGCCGCCGAGCCGGCGGCCGAGGCGGAGTCCGCCTCACCGTCGATGCCTGGGAGCGCAGCGCCCGAACCGACGGCACCCGCGCCGTCGGCCAGCCCGCCGCCCCGCGCGCCGGAATCGCTCGAGATCCCGTCGGTCCCACCAGCCGAGGACCGCGGGATCGTCGAGGGCGGTGACCTGAGCTGGCCGCAGTGTCCCCAGGGGATGGGCATCAAGGAGCGCCGTACGCTCGGGCTGCCGATGCCGCTCGACTCGGCGGAGTACGTCGTCATCGGGCTCACCAACGGCCCCGCGTTCACCCCCAACCCGTGCCTGGCCTCGCAGGTCGAGTGGGCGAAGCAGAACAAGCGGATGACCTCGGCGTACGCGGTCGTCTCCTACCCCGAGGCGGCCACGCTCCGCGAGCGCGGCGAGGAGGGCCCCGGCGACCCGGAGACGAAGATCGGCCGGCTGACCAACGTCGGCTACCAGCAGGCGCGGTGGAACCTCGAGCAGATGGAGCGCGCCGGCCTGGAGTCACCGTCGGTCTGGCTCGACGTCGAGCCGGTCGCTGTCTGGGAGTGGTCCGACGACATCGCGGCCAACCAGGCGGTGGTCAAGGGTGCCGTGGCCGGCTATCAGGAAGCCGGGAAACGGGTCGGGGTCTACTCGATCGAAGGCCTGTGGACGCCGATCGTCGGCGACCTGCAGCTCCAGCTGCCGGAGTGGCGTCCGGCGGGCGAGACCTCGCGGGCCGCGGCGCTCGAGCGGTGCAGCGGTGAGTGGATGTTCCAAGGGGGTGCCGCGGTCATGGTGCAGTGGCTGGAGGACAGCCGCGACCGCAACGTGACCTGCCCCGGCGAGTCGGTGCAGCTGCCGCTTTGGTTCCATCAGTACTGAGCGTGGGAGGATGCCCCCATCATGAGTGCTGCCCCGAAGCCCGGTTCGACGGATCCGGCGATCATCCGCAACTTCTGCATCATCGCCCACATCGACCACGGCAAGTCGACCTTGGCCGACCGGATGCTGCAGCTGACAGGCGTGGTCGACGAACGGGCCGCGCGGGCGCAGTATCTCGACCGCATGGACATCGAGCGCGAGCGCGGGATCACGATCAAGTCCCAGGCCGTGCGGATGCCGTGGACGGTCACCGAGGGCCAGGAGAACGCGGTCGAGGGCGAGACGTACGTCCTCAACATGATCGACACCCCCGGTCACGTCGACTTCACCTACGAGGTCTCCCGGTCGCTGCAGGCGTGCGAGGCGGCGATCCTGCTCGTCGACGCCGCCCAGGGCATCGAGGCGCAGACGCTCGCGAACCTCTATCTCGCGATGGGTGCCGACCTGCACATCATCCCGGTGCTCAACAAGATCGACCTGCCGTCGGCCAACCCGGAGAAGTACGCTCTGGAGCTGGCCAACCTCGTCGGCTGCGAGCCCGAGGACGTCCTCCAGGTCTCGGCCAAGACCGGGCTCGGCGTCGAGGGGCTGCTCAACGAGATCGTGGCCCAGACCCCGGCTCCTGTCGGTGACCCCGACGCTCCGGCGCGGGCGCTGATCTTCGACTCGGTCTACGACACCTACCGCGGCGTGGTGACCTACGTCCGGGTCTTCGACGGCAAGCTGACCCACCGCGACAAGATCAAGATGATGTCGACCGGCGCGGTCCACGAGATGCTCGAGCTCGGCGTGATCAGCCCCGAGCCGGTCAAGGCCGACCACATCGGCGTCGGCGAGACCGGCTACCTGATCACCGGCGTGAAGGACGTCCGCCAGTCGCGCGTGGGTGACACCGTCACCGGCAACAACCGCCCGGCCACGGAGATGCTCGGCGGCTACTCCCACCCCAACCCGATGGTCTTCGCGGGGCTCTATCCGATCGACGGCGACCAGTACCCGGTCCTGCGTGAGGCGCTCGACAAGCTGCAGCTCAACGACGCGGCGCTGACGTACGAGCCGGAGACCTCGGGCGCGCTCGGCTTCGGTTTCCGCGTCGGCTTCCTCGGTCTGCTCCACATGGAGATCACCCGCGACCGGCTCGAGCGGGAGTTCAACCTCGACCTCATCTCCACCGCGCCCAACGTGGTCTACGACGTGATCATGGAGGACGGCTCCGAGCACATCGTCACCAACCCGTCGGAGTTCCCCGAGGGCAAGATCCGCGAGGTGCGTGAGCCGGTCGTCAACGCCACGATCCTCTCGCCGGCCGACTACATCGGCACGATCATGGAGCTGTGCCAGAAGAAGCGCGGCACCCTCGGCGGCATGGACTACCTCTCCGAGGACCGCGTCGAGATGCGCTACGTCCTCCCGATGGGCGAGATCGCCTTCGACTTCTTCGACCAGCTCAAGTCCTCGACCAAGGGCTACGCCTCCCTGAACTACGAGTTCAGCGGCGACCAGGCCGCCGACCTGGTCAAGGTCGACATCCTGCTCCAGGGCGAGCCCGTCGACGCGTTCTCCGCGATCATCCACCGCGACGCCGCCTACGGCTACGGCGTGATGATGGCCGGCAAGCTCAAGGACCTCATCCCGCGCCAGCAGTTCGAGGTGCCGATCCAGGCCGCGATCGGCGCCCGGGTCATCGCCCGCGAGACCATCCGAGCGATCCGCAAGGACGTCCTCGCCAAGTGCTACGGCGGTGACATCTCGCGTAAGCGCAAGCTGCTCGAGAAGCAGAAGGAGGGCAAGAAGCGGATGAAGATGGTCGGCCGCGTCGAGGTTCCCCAGGAAGCCTTCGTCGCCGCGCTCTCCACCACCCAGCCCTCCACCGACAAGGCCGCCGGCAAGAAGTGACGTACGAGGTCCTGCCCGTCCGCGACGACCAGTGGTCGATCGTCGCGTGGTTGTGGCAGGACTTCCGCCACGACCTCGGCTCGGTCGTCAACGGGTTCCCGCTGCCCGACGGGCGCTACCGGCACGAGTGGCTCGACGAATACCCGGCCGCGGACCGCTGCGGTTATCTGGCCTGGGCGCCCCACCCGACCACGGGTGACCCCGCTCCCGTCGGATTCGCGCTCGTTCGTGGGCTCGGTCTGGAGGAGCGGGTCATGCAGGCGTTCTTCGTCGTCCCTGCCGCGCGGCGGGGCGGTCTCGGGCGCGCCTTCGCGCTCGATGTCGTCGGGCGGCATCCTGGACCGTGGGCCATTCCCTTCCAGCACGACAACCTCGCTGCTGTCGCGTTCTGGCGGCGCGTTGCTGACGAGGCGTGGGGGTCACGGTGGGACGAGACCTTGGTTCCGGTTGCAGATCGGGCGGATGTGCCGCCGGATCATTGGATCCGGAGCGTCTCCTCGGACGAGCTTCGCTGAAGTTCGCTGAAAGGACTGTGCGCAAGAACGGTCGGGTCGACCGGGGCCGACCGATGGTTGAGTGGCATCCATGCGTACAGAACAGGTTCGGTTCCCGAAGGAGTACGGCACCCCGAGCGAGCTGCTGGCGTGGGAGGACGTACGTCGGCAGCTGGTCGAGGCGAAGCAGTTCTGGTTCGCGTTCGAGAGGCCGGGGCGGAGCCCGCACGTGACGCCGCTGGACGGGATCTGGTTCGAGGACAAGCTGGTCTACGGCGGCAGCCCCGAGACCCTGCACCGGCGGCTCGCGGCCGCGCATCCGAAGGTGACCGTGAACCTTCCCGACCCGTGGAAGCTCATGGTCATGGAGGGCGAGGTGCGGGAGACGAGCTTCGCGCCGGAGACCGCCGAGAAGATCGCGGGGCTGCTGAACGCGAAGTATCCCGAGTACGGCGAGAACGTCTTCGAGCCGAAGCACTACACCGCGGGTGCCCCGGTCGTGCACCCGCGCCGGATCAGGGCGTGGACGTCGTTTCCCCAGGACGCCACGGCGTTCGTCTTCGACTGATGTCGGAGTTGACCGCGCTAGTCTCGCAGGGATGCACTTCACCGACTACGACACCCGCGTGGCGGCGTACGCCGTCATCGTCGACGACGCGGGACGGATCCTGCTGAGCTGGTTCAACGGCAACCACCGCAACGACCCGGGGTGGACGCTCCCGGGCGGAGGTGTCGACTACGGCGAGCAGATGCCCGACGCGGTCGTGCGCGAGGTGAAGGAGGAGACCGGTTACGACGTCGTGGTCGGGTCTCCGCTCACGACCGACGTGCACGTCGTGCCGTTCGATCCGGGACGCCGGCCCTACCAGTCGACTCGGGTGATCTTCGCGGCGACCGTCACCGGCGGCGAGCTGGGCACGCTGGAGGTGAACGGGACGACCGACTTCGCCGCGTGGATCGGGCTGGATGACCCTGCGATCGAGGCAGAGTCGACCAGCCCCATCGTCCGGATGGGGATCGAGGCGCTGAAGGTCGCTCAGTCGACCCAGTAGTTGTCGTGGAGCTTGTAGAACTCGGCCATGTCGTCCGGACCGAGCTCGGTGCCCTCGGCGAGCTCGCGCAGGCCTTCGAAGTAGCCCTCTCGTGGCGCACCCGGGGTGAAGTGGAGCAGCATCGAGGCGGGCTCGTCGGTGGTGTTGCGGAACCCGTGCAGGCCGCCGACGGGCACGTGCACGAAGTCGCCGGCGCCGGCCGGGATCCACTCCTCGCCGTTGTAGATCCGCACGGTGCCGGTGAGCACGTAGAACGACTCGGCCACAGCACGGTGGAAGTGCGGCCCCGGACCGGTCTCGCCAGGGCCGAAGTGCCAGCGGTAGAGCCCGTAGTCACCGGCCGTCGTCGCTCCGGTCGCGAGATAGTCGACCTTCACCCCGTTGGGATAGGTGAGGTCGGGCGCGGTGGTGTCGGGACGGTAGAACGCCGAGACCTCACCGGCCTCGCCGTCGTAGCGCTCGGGCGGGTAGGGAACGCCCTTGGTCCCCATCGACTCTGGAAGTGACATGAGTCGAAATCTGCCCGATCCGCCCCGGGTTGGGAAGCGGATTTAAGGTTGCCGCCGTGACCCTCGTCCCGGACTCCTTCCTGGCTCTCGCGGCCAACGGGCCGTCGTGGGCGGCCTGGCTCGACGACCTCCCGAGCCTGCTGCGCGACCTGGTCGAGGAGTGGTCGCTGACCGTCGACGGCCGCTCCACCCACGGTAGGTGCGCCGTCGTGGTCCCGGTGCGCACCGCCGACGGCGAAGCCGCCGTGCTGAAGGTCGGCTGGCCGCACTGGGAGGCCGAGCACGAGGCGCTGGCGCTGCAGGTGTGGGGCGGTCGGGGTGCCGTACGTCTGCTGCGGGCCGACCCGAAGCGCTTCGCGCTGCTGCTCGAACGGCTGCACCCCGAGGATCTCTCGGAGATGTGGGACGTGCAGGCGTGCGAGATCGTCGGCGGGTTCTACCGTCGCCTGCATGTTCCGGCTCCGCCGCAGCTGCGTACGTTGTCACAGCAGGCCGCGCGCTGGGCGAGCGAGCTGGGGGAGAAGGAGCGTCGGCTTCCGGTGCCGCCGCGGATGGTCGATCAGGCACGGGCGATCGCGCGCGACTTCGCTGCGGACGAGGACACCGACGGGACGCTGATCCACGCCGACCTGCACTTCGCCAACGTCCTACGTGCCGATCGCGAGGAGTGGCTCGTGATCGACCCGAAGCCCCTCTCTGGCGACCCGCACTACGAGCTCGCGCCGATGCTGTGGAACCGCTTCGACGAGTACGCCGGCCGGATCCGCGACGGGGTGCGGGACCGGTTCTTCGCCCTCGTCGACGCCGCCGAGCTCGACGAGGACCGGGCCCGGGCGTGGGCGATCCTGCGGCTGCTGGTCAACGTCAAGGACGAGGTCGAGGACGACCAGGCGACCGACAAGGCTGGACCCGACAAGGAGTGGATCACCGCGATGATCTCGGTCGCGAAGGCGGTCCAGGACTGAGCGCCGTCAGTCGACCGGCCACTTCTTGTCCGGGACCGGCATCTCGCCGCCGATCCGCGTCCCGTCTGCGTCGTAGACGGCGAAACCGGCGGACTCCAGCTCGTTCGGCACCCCTTCCGCGCTGAGCCAGGCGACCGCGATGCCGCCGTTGATGACGCCGTCGACGTAGCCGTCACCGATCGTGAACTTCACCGACGCCGCCTCGGCGGGGACCGGCAGCATGAAGGTGACCGAGCTCTCGGTCCACGAGCGGCTGAAGGCCTCCCACGGACCCATGCGGGGGAAGGGCCTGATCCGGTCTGCCCCGCCGGCGACGTCCTCGGCCCGCGGACGGCTGGCGTCGGTCGTAGAGGCCGCGCACTCCATCAGATAGTCGTCGGTGTGGAACATCGCCCGCAGATAGCTCTCGTGCCGCGGACCGACGTCGGTGCGCCGCTCCGCGAAGATCGGGTAGAGGGTGGTGCGGTCCAGGGCGCCCGGCATCGACGGGTCCGCCTGCTCCTTCGTGTCCTTGGCGTCCTGGTCGGCCATCGGCAGGCAGGCGCGCTGGATCGTCGCGAGCTCGGTGTCGGACACGTTCGTGGGCTCGCCGCTCCAGGTCAGCACCGGCCGCTTGCCCTCCTCGGCGGGAGCGAGCTCGGTCGCCAGCGGGCCGCGCCCGACGATGGTGGTGACCACCAGGCCGGCCACGAGTGCGCAGGCGGTCGTGGCGGCGATCAGCAGCGACGTACGCCTCCGGCGGAGCCGGTCACCGCGCACCCGGATCTCGGTGAGCGGCCGGTCGAGGGTGAGGTCGCCGCTGGTGCGCAGGGCGTCTTCGAGGTCGGTGCTCATGAGAGGGTCCCTTCGGTGGCGAGATCGGCTCGCAGCGTGGCGAGCGCATGGTGCAGGTGGGCCGAGACGGTGCCTTGCGAGATCTCGAGGACGGCCGACGTGGTCGCCGTGTCGAGATCGAGGATGTAGCGCAGCGCCACCACCTCGCGCTGTCGCTTGGGCAGGCGGCTGACGGCGGCGATGAGGTCGCGGCGCCCGTCGAGGTCGAGATGCTCACTGTGCGCGTTCTCGTGCGAGCCGTCCTCGGACGGACCCACCTCGCCACGGCGCTTGCGCCACCAGGAGATGTCGGCGTTGACCGCGGTGCGCACGACCCAGGCGGCGGGCGACCGGGTGGTGCGGACCGTACGCCACCTCGCCCAGGCGCGGGCGAACGCCTCGGCCACGGCGTCCTCGGCGCGCCCCGGGGCGACGCCGCTGGCGACGGTCGCCCGCAGGCACCGGTCCTTGTGGGACGCGTAGAACGCGCCGAACTCTTCGAAGCTCACAGTCTGTTGACGCATCGGCACCCGGATCCCTTGAGTCGGTCGCGAGAGATTCTCGCCGGAAACTGATTCAGGCACCGGGTTGACGAGAACCACCTCCGCCGATCGCTCCCAGCCCCTACGCTCGATCAGCCGGCGACGGCGCCGGCCGCGGGACGACGGAGGTCGTGATGAGACGTTTCCTGTTCGCAGTGGTGAGTGTCGTGGCGCTGTTCGGGGCGATGATGGCCCCCGCGTCACCCGGGGCGGCGGAGAGCGACCCGCCCGAGCAGTGGCGGAGCCTGTGGGTCGACGGTTTCAACCGGGGCATCTACACCCCGGCGCAGGTCGACGACTTGGTCCAGGTCGCCCAGGACATGCATGTCAACGCGCTGATCGTGCAGACCGCCCGGCGCTGGGACTGCTTCTGCAACGACGCGCTCTATCCGCGTACGGACGCGGCCATCGACCCCGCCCCCTACGACCCGCTCCAGGAGATCATCACCGAGGCGCACGCGGCCGGGATCGAGGTCCACGCCTGGGTCAACGTCAACACGATGTGGAACTCCGCGACGGCACCCCGCTCGCCCGAGCACGCGTTCAACCAGCACGGCCCCACGGCGACCGGTGATGAGCGATGGCTGAACAAGAAGTACGACGGCACCGAGCGTGTGGGCGCGAACTCCTACGCCGACCCGGGCCACCCCGGCGTGGTCGACTACATCGTCGCGGGCGTCCAGTCGATCGTGCAGAACTACGACGTCGACGGGATCAACCTCGACTACGTCCGCTACCCCGACGGCTCCTCCACGACCACCCACAGCGACTGGGGCTACAACGACGTCTCGGTCGCTCGCTTCCAGGCGGCCACAGGACGAACGGACGTCCCGGCTCCGGCCGATGCCCAGTGGAGCCAGTGGCGACGTGACCAGGTCACCGGCCTGGTCCGCAAGATCTACCTCGGGCTCTGGTCGGTGGACCCGGGCGTACGGCTCTCGATGGACGCGATCACCTACGGCAACGGACCGCAGGCGGTGGGCGGCTGGACCAAGACCCGCACGTACGCCGAGGTCCTCCAGGACTGGAAGGGCTGGTTGGCCGAGGGGATCATGGACACTGCCGTGACCATGAACTACAAGCGCGACTGGCAGCCGGCGCAGGCGATGATGTACGACGAGTGGTCGGAGTTCCTCGCCGACAACCAGGCCGGCCGGCAGGCGGTCAACGGGCCGGCGCTCTACCTGAACTCGGTGGCCGACTCGGTGGCGCAGGCGTGGCAGGCGGTCACGCCGAGTGCTGCGGGCAACCAGGGCGCCGGCTGGAGCGGGTACGCCTACGCCAACCCGACTCGCGAGGCCCTGGCCGACCCGTCGAAGCGGCCCGCCGAGCTGGCCGCGCTGACGGCCGCGCTCGCCGGGCCGGGTGGTCCGTTCGAGGCGCCCGCTTCGGTGCCGGACATGCCCTGGAAGTCGGCTCCCGCCGACGGGCACGTGGCCGGCGTGGCCAGGCTCGCCGACGGCACGGTGCTCGACCAGACCGCCGTGACGCTGCGACCGCTCGGCCACGCGGGGCCGTCCCTGTCCGCGGCGGCCGACGGCTCGGGCTGGTTCGGCTTCGTGCACGTGCCGCCCGGGCTCTATCAGGTCCGCGTCGACGTGCCGCAGGGTGCCGACCAGCGTCCTGTCGATGTCGTACGTGTCGAGGCGGGAGAGATCGCGGAGGCCTCGTTCTCCTGAGCCGGACGCCTCGGCCGTGTCTCGCCCGGATAACCGTTCGACGGGCTCCGGGCCGGGCGGCGACACTAGGCGCATGCCAGTCGTGCGAAGCGTCAACGTCGGTCGGTCCCAGCCTGCTGAGTGGGCGGAGGTGGGTGCTACCTCGATGGAGAAGCTGCCGGTCGCGGAGCCGGTGACGGTCGGTGCCGAGGGGATCGTGACCGACTCCCAGACCGACCGTCGCCACCACGGCGGCCGGGAGCAGGCGGTCTACGTCTTCGCCCGCGAGGACCTGGACCTGTGGGGCTCGCGGTTGGGCGTGACGCTGCGCGACGGCCAGTTCGCGGAGAACCTCACCACCGAGGGGATCGACGTCAACGCGGCTCTGGTGGGGGAGCAGTGGCGGATCGGGACGGTGCTGCTGGAGGTCTGCAGCGTGCGTACGCCCTGCAACGACTTCAAGAACTGGATGGGCGTCTCCGGCTACGACAACGCCCGGTGGGTCAAGAGATTCACTGCCGAGGGGCGCCCTGGTCCCTACCTGCGCGTCCTCGAGGAGGGGCAGATCCAGGCCGGCGACGAGATCGTCGTCGTCCACCGTCCCGACCACGACATCACCGTCTCGACCCTCTTCAAAGCCCTCACCACCGACCGCAGCCTGCTCCCGAGCCTCCTCGGGATCGAGCGGCTCGGGGACAAGCCGCGGGCAGTGGCGGAGAAGTACGCGGCTACCCACTGACTCTCCAATAATTGTTTGACGGTTGTGCTCCGGACTCCCAGACTCACTCCCAAACAACTCTTGGGAGGTTTGGTGGACGAGGAGATCTCGCGACTGCGGGCGGCCGGGCACCCGCTGCGGCTTCGGATGCTGTCGCTGCTGACGGGTGCGGAGCTGTCGGCGGCGGAGGTGGCGCGCGAGCTCGACCTGACGCACGCCAACGCCTCCTACCATCTCCGGTTGCTCGAGAGCGCTGGGCTGCTCGAGGTTGCGGGGGAGGAGCGGATCCGCGGCGGGATCGCGAAGCGATATCAGTACGCGTGGCGCAGCGGCGCCGACCAGGGACCGCCGTCACCGGAGGACGACGAGGTCCACACCCGCGCGATCGCCGAGGAGCTCGTACGTCGCCGTCGCCTGCGCGCCGACGGCCCGGCCATCATCTCCGACGCGGAGATGTGGGTCGATCCCGATGTCTGGCAGCGGGTCCACGACCTCATCGAGCAGGCCAGCGGCCTGCTTCACGAGAACGCTCGTCCGCCGCGTACGGAAGGCACGATCCACGTGAACCTGACCGCTTCCGCGTTCGTGATGGGTGACGCCCGGTGAGCGTCAAGGAGAGCCTCTTCGTCCTCAAGGACCGTGATTTCGGCTGGTTCTTCGCCTCACGGTTCGTCAACCTCGCCGGCTCGTCGATGTCGCACGTGGCGCTCGCCTTCGCGGTGCTGGAGGTAACCCACTCGGCCTCGGCGCTGGGCTATGTGGTCGCCGCCCATACCGTCCCGATGGTCGTGTTCCTGCTGGTCGGAGGGGTGATCGCCGACCGGTTCCCGCGACGGCTGGTGCTGCAGCTGAGCAACCTCGCCTCGGCGGCGTCGCAGGCGGCAGCGGCGGCGCTGATCATCACCGGACAGGCCGAGATCTGGCAGCTCGTCGTCCTGCAGGCGATCAACGGCACCACGATGGCGATGGCCTTCCCGGCGATGCAGGGGATGGTGCCGCAGCTGGTCGCGAAGAAGGACCTGCAGCCGGCCAACCTGCTGCTCTCGATGTCGCGTGGCACCCTGACGATCCTGGGTCCCTCGGTCGCCGCCGGCCTCGTGGTCGGCGTCGGAGCGGGCTGGGCACTGGCCGTCGACGCGCTGACCTGGCTGCTCGCCGCGATCTTCCTGCTCCCGGTGCGGATCCCACCGCGTCCGACGGACGCAGAGAAGACCTCGGCTCTCGAGGACCTGCGCGCCGGGTGGACCTACGTCCGTGGCACGACGTGGCTGTGGGTCGTGGTGGTCGCCTTCATGGTGCTCAACGCGATGCAGTCCGGAGGGCTCAACGTGCTCGGCCCGGCGTACGCGAAGTCCTCCTCGCTCGGCGTCGAGGGCTGGGGTCTGGCCAACTCGGCGCTCGCTGCCGGGATGCTCGTGATGACGTTCGTGCTGATGCGAGCCACGATCCGGCGCCCGCTACGGGCGGGGATGTTCGGGATCATGGCGTTCTCGCTGCCCTTCTTCACGCTCGCGCTGTGGCCCGAGACCGTGCCGTTCGTCATCGCGATGGCCGTCGCCGGAGCGGGGGTCGAGATCTTCAGCCTGGGCTGGCAGCTCGCGATGCAGGAGAACGTCCCCGAGGAGATGCTCTCGCGCGCCTACTCCTACGACGCGCTCGGCTCCTTCGTCGCGATGCCGGTCGGGCAGCTGCTCTACGGACCGCTGGCGGGCTGGTTCGGGGCGCAGCCGGTCTTCCTGGCCAGCGGGATCCTCTATGTGTCGGTCTGCCTGGTCACGCTCGCGGTGCCCTCGGTGGTTAGGCTGCAACGCGTCGAGCAAACCGCCACCGAAGGAACGTCTGCATGAGTCTCAACACCGCCCTCGTCGACGAGCTCTTCCAGCAGCGCTTCGAGGAGAATCTGACCCCGGGGCTCGTCTACGGGGTCGTACGCGGCTCCGAGCTCCTCCACTCCGGCGCGTTCGGGGCGACGACCGAGGGTGGTCCGGCGCCGACCGCGGACAGCGTCTTCCGGATCGCGTCGATGTCGAAGTCGTTCACGGCGGCCGCGGTGCTGCTGCTGCGTGACCGTGGGCTGGTCGACCTCGACGAGGCGATCGCGCAGTACGTACCCGAGCTCGTCGACCAGGCTCCCTACTCCGCCGACTCGCCGGCGGTGACGCTGCGGCTGCTGCTCTCGATGTCGGCCGGGCTGCCGACCGACGACCCGTGGGGCGACCGGCAGGAGTCGCTGTCCTACGACGCATTCGGGACGTTCCTCGACGGAGGCTTCTCGACCGGGCGTGAGCCGGGCGTCGGGTTCGAATACTCCAACCTCGGCTATGCGCTGCTCGGCCGGGCGATCGAGAACGTCGTGGGCGGCTCGTCTCCCGAGGGCGCCAACCGCGATTTCGTCGAGCACGAGCTGCTCGCGCCGCTCGGGATGACCTCCTCGGCCTACTCCCCGTCTGCCGTGCCGAACCGGGTTCCGGGGCACGTGCCGCCGCTGCACCCGGCCTGGGCCGGCGACCGGCTCGAGGGCGCGACGACGTGGACCGCGGTGCCGCCGGTGGCGTCGGGGTCCTTCGCGGCGATGGGTGGTCTGCACTCCTCGGTCGCCGACCTGGCGCGCTGGGTCGGCGGGTTCCTGGACGCCTTCTCGTCGGGAGCCGACGGCCATCCGCTGTCGAAGGCGTCCCGGCTGGAGATGCAGCAGCTGCACCGGTTCGGTTCGGTGTCGGCCTCGCTGGATCTCGCGGGAGCCGAGGCGGGGGTCGGTGCGGTCGCCGCCGGCTACGGCTACGGCCTCATGATCGACCACGACAGCCGGCTCGGGCAGATCGTCCACCACTCCGGTGGCTACCCCGGCTACGGCTCGCGGATGGTCTGGCACCCGGCGACGAGGCTGGGTGTGATCACGCTGTCGAACAGCACGTACGCGGGTGCCGGCGTGACCGCCATGGCCGCGCTGCGCTCGCTGGTCTCCACGGAGCTCTCCGGAGAGGCGCCGCACCGGTTCTCGACGGTGGTCAAGGGCCTGCGGCCGCGGCTCGACTCGGCGCTCGAAGCCGCGGTCGAGCGGCTGCGTACCTTTGATCCTGCGGGCTCCGAGGTCTTCGCCTCGCCGGCTCTTTTCGCCGACAACGTGGAGCTGGACGCTCCCGACCCCGCGCGGCGCGTGCAGATCACCCAGGCGCGCGCGAAGGTCGGGCTGCCGCTCGGCGGCGCGCCCTACGGCTACTACTCCCGGGCGATGGGCGTCGCGCTGGCCGTGGTGCCGGCCGAGAAGGGCCGCTACGACATCGAGATCATGCTCTCGCCGGAGGCCGAGCCGCGCATCCAGACGCTGCGGGTGGTCGCCGTCCCCGACGCCCGCGAGAGCGTCATCGCCGCCGCCCGCGCCGCCCTCGAGGAGGACTGCCCGGTCATCGCCGCGATGCGCGCCTTCGGTGAGCCGGAGCTCATCACCACGCCGTTGTCGGGTGATGGCGCCTCGAAGGCCGACTTCCTCGTCGTGGCCGGTGCCACCTACTGGAAGGTCTCGGTGGCCAAGGCGGTGGAGGTCACCGCCCTCCCCACCTCCGACCACCCCCGTCTCGCCTACCTCGCCTCCGCGCTCCGCGGCTGAACCCCGCCGAGGCGTCACCCCCGCCGGCCGAGGCGTCAGTTCGGTCGGCCGAGATGGCATCTGGCTGCCCACTCGACCGACGCAGGTGACGTCTCGGCGACCCCACTCTTGCTCGGTTCGAACAAATGTTCGATACTCGTTGAGTGGGAGTGGTAGCGGGGATCGAACGACACCAGAAGCTGGCTCAGATCGAGCAGCTTCGGTCCAAGGTGCGACGGCTGGAGCAGAAGCCGGGCATGGGGGCGGAGCTGGCGACCCATGAGGCGCTGAGAGGCCTGGTGCAGCTGCGGGCAGGCGGGACGTACGCAGCCGACTCGCTGTCGCTGGCGATGCTGCTGCTGGCGGGACCGTCGAGCGTGGGGGAATGGACCGCAGTCGTCGGGGTGGAGGACTTCGGCGTCGAGGCGGCGGCCGAGGCCGGGGTCGACCTGGAGCGGACCATCCTGGTGCCGCGGCCCAAGGACTCCTGGCTGGAGGCGACCGCGGCGCTGATCGACGTGGTCACCCTGGTGCTGGTCCGGCCGACAGGCCGGGTGACGCCGAGCGTCGCCGAGAAGATCGGCGCCCGGCTGCGCACCCGCGGCGCCGCGCTGGTCGCGCTGGGGGAGTGGCCGAGAGCAGACGTACGCCTGCGGGCGACCGAGCCGCGCTGGGTCGGGCTGGGCAGCGGCGACGGCCATCTCCGGGCGAGGCGGATGGTGGTCGAGGCGGTGCGCGGGACGGCTCCGCCGCGGCGTACGGCGCTGTGGTTCCCGACCGAGGAAGGCGGCACGCAGCGAGTGCTGGAACCTGTTGCTGAGCTGCGGAAACAGGAGTCCGCATGAGCGCCCGGACGCTGATGGTCTGGTGCGCCGACTGGCCGGTCGCCGCGGCGCTGGGCGAGCAGGGGCTGCCGCGGCACCTGCCGGCAGCGGTCTTCGCGCAGAACCGGGTCCAGGCCTCCAACCAGGCCGCGCGGGAGTTCGGGATCAAGCGCGGGATGCGGCGCCGGGACGCGCAGGCGCGCTGCCCGGAGGTGCAGGTGCTCGCCGCCGACGACGCCCGCGACGCGCGCGTGTTCGAGGAGGTGCTGGTGCGCCTGGAGGAGCTGCGTCCCGGCGTCATGCCGCTGCGTCCCGGGCTGGTCGCGCTGCGCTCGCCGGCCCGCTTCTACGGCGGCGAGGCCGAGGCCGGTGCGGCGATCGCCGAGTGCGTGGTCGGGCTCGGGATCTGGGACGTACGGATCGGCATCGCCGATGAGCTCTTCACCGCCGAGCAGGCCGCGCGCAGCGCCGGGCTGCAGGAGACGTACGCGGTGCCGGAGGGCGGCTCCGCCGCGTTCCTGCGAGCCCTGCCGGTCCATGTCCTCGAGGACGCGAACACGGTCAGCCTGCTGCAGCGGCTCGGCCTGACCACGCTCGGCGGCCTCGCCGACCTGCCCGGCGCCGACGTCAAGGCGCGTTTCGGGGCGCAGGCCGCCTGGGTCCGCCGGGTCATCCACGGCGAAGGGGCGCGGCCGGTGAGCGGGCGTACGCCACCGCCCGAGCTCGCCACCGAGGCTGCCTTCGAGCCGCCGCTCGACTCCGCCGAGGCGGTCTGCTTCTCGGCCCGGCAGGCGGCGGAGACGTTCGTGAAGGGTCTGGCGACGCGGCAGGAGGTGTGCACGGAGGTGCGGATCGAGGTCGCGATGGAGACTGTGCCCGGCTCTTCCGTCGCGGACTCCTGCCGCACCTGGGCGCATCCGCGCTGGTTCTCCGCCGTCGACCTCATCGACCGGCTGCACTGGCAGCTGGCCGGGGTCGCGCGCGGGGGCGGGGGAGCGGTGACCGGAGTCCGGTTCGTCCCCGAGGTCGCGGTCTCCGAGGCGGTCCACGCCGACGGGCTCTGGGGTGGCACGAACGAGCGCGTCGACGGTGGCATCGCTCGGGTGCAGGGGCTGCTCGGCCACGAGGCCGTCGTCGCCCCGGTGCTCCAGGGCGGTCGGAGCCCGCGCGACCGGCAGGCGTACGTCCCCTGGGGCGACCGCCCCAGCACCCTCCGAGACCGTGCGCTGCCCTGGCCGGGAAGCATTCCGCCGCCGGCGCCTGCCCGGGTGCTGGCTGACCCGTGGCCGGCGGAGGTCTGCGACCAGGCCGGGCGTCCGGTCGTGGTGCTTCCGCGTGGCGGTGTCTCCGCCGATCCCGCCCGCTACCGGCCCTCGGCCGGCCAGCCCTGGCAGCGGGTCGCCTCCTGGGCCGGGCCGTGGCCGGTCACCGAGGCGTGGTGGGAGCCCGACGGCGGACGGCGGGTCGCCCGCTTCCAACTCGTCGGGGTCGACGGCCGCGCCTGGCTGGCCACCTTCGACACCGACCACTGGCTCACGGAGGCGTCCTATGACTGACCTGGTGTGTGGCGGTTCATCAAGGTATGCAGCTGAACCGTCACTTCCCGTGCGGAGCTCCACGAGGGAAGTGACGGTTCGCCTGCATACCTTGATGAACATCCGAGGTTCCTGATGGGCTGGAACAACCCCGAGATCCCCTGGAAGGAGCTGGAGCGACGGCTGTCCGGCCGCCCTCCGAAGGATCCCTACGGCGACGCGCCGATCTCGCGGCGCAAGAAGCGGCTGACCGAGGAGGAGGTGCGTGGGCCGGAGGGCCCGGTGGTGCCGTACGCCGAGCTCCACACCCACTCCGACTTCTCCTTCCTCGACGGCGCGAGCTCACCCTCGGCGCTGGTCGCCGAGGCGATCCGGCAGGGGCTGCACGGGATCGCGATCACCGACCACGACGGGTTCTACGGTGCGCCGGCGTTCGCCGAAGCGGCGCAGAAGCTCGGCCCGGTCCCGGTCGGCGAGAGCGACCGGTTGCGGACCATCTACGGCGCCGAGCTCTCCCTGGGCCTGACCAAGCCGCAGAACGGAGTCGCCGATCCGGAGGGCAGCCACCTGCTGGTGCTCGCCAGGAACGTGGCGGGCTACCGGCAGCTGGCCGGCGCGATCACCGAGGCCCAGCTGCGTGGCGACGAGAAGGGGCGCCCGGCCTACGACCTCGACGAGCTCGCCGACCGGGCGCGCGAGGGCAACTGGCTGATCCTGACCGGCTGCCGTAAGGGAGAGGTACGCCAGGCCCTCACCGGAACCGGGCCGATCGCCGCCGCCCGGGCGCTGGCCGAGCTCACCGACCGCTTCGGCCGCGACAACGTGGTCGTCGAGCTGACCGACCGCGGCCATCCCGCCGACTCCTACGACAACGACCTGCTCGCCGGCATCGCCCGCGAGACCGGGCTGCCCACGGTCGCCACCAACAACGTCCACTACGCCACGCCCGACCGGCACCGAGTGGCCGATGCGCTCGCGGCGGTCCGCGCTCGGCGCACCCTGAGCGACATCGCCGGCTGGCTCCCGGCCGCGCCTGCGGCGTACGTCAGGTCGGGGGCGGAGATGGAGCAGCTCTTCCGGCGCTACCCGGGCGCGGTGGCACGCAGCGTCGAGATCGCCGAGGAGTGCGCCTTCGATCTGCGCAAGGCCACCCCGAAGCTGCCCAAGCGCGGGATCCCCGAGGGTGAGACCGCCGCGAGCCGGCTGCGTTTCCTGACCGAGCGCGGTTTCGCGGAGCGTTACCAGGAGGCGTACGCGGACAACCCCAAGCACATCGCGAAGGCCCGTAAGCGCGTGGATGATGAGCTCGAGGTCATCGAGCGCAAGGACTTCCCGGGCTACTTCGTGATCGTGCACGACATCGTCGAGTTCGCGCGGAGCGAGGGGATCCTCTGCCAAGGACGAGGCTCGGCGGCGGCGTCCGCGGTCTGCTACGCGCTCGGGATCACCGCGATCGACCCGGTCTTCTACAACCTTCCCTTCGAACGGTTCATCTCCGAGCACCGCGAGGAGGAGCCCGACATCGACGTCGACTTCGACTCCGACAAGCGCGAGACGGTGATCCAGTGGGTCTACGACACCTACGGCCGGCGCAACGCCGCGCAGGTCGCCAACATCGTGGGCTACCGGCCGAAGATGGCGGTCAGGGATGCGGCCAAGGCGCTCGGTCACAGCCCCGGGCAGCAGGACGCCTGGTCCAAGCATGTCGGCTACTCCCGCGTCGAGGCCCCCGACGACATCGGCATCCCTGCTCCGGTCCTGGCGCTGGCGGAGGAGATCCACGGGACGCCGCGCCATCTCGGCATCCACTCCGGCGGCATGGTGCTCACCGAGGAGCCGATCGGAGAGGTGGTCCCGATCGAGCGGGCGCGGATGGAGAAGCGCACCGTCATCCAGTGGGACAAGGACGCCGCCGAATACATGGGTCTGGTGAAGTTCGACCTGCTCGGGCTCGGGATGCTGGCGGCGCTCGACCACATGATGAATCTGGCTCTCGAGCATCTGGGCGAGAGGTGGACCCTCGCGACCATCCCCAAGGAGGAGCCCGCGGTCTACGACATGCTCTGCCGGGCCGACTCGATCGGGGTGTTCCAGGTCGAGTCGCGTGCGCAGATCGGCACCCTGCCGCGGCTGCAGCCGCGCTGCTTCTACGACCTGGCCATCGAGATCGCGCTCATCCGGCCCGGGCCGGTGCAGGGTGGCGCGGTCCATCCCTACGTACGCCGGGCGACCGGGCGAGAGGAGGCCAGCTATGCCCACAAGCTGCTGATCCCGGTGCTGGAGCGCACCCTCGGGGTGCCGTTGTTCCAGGAGCAGCTCATGGAGATGGGCCGGGTGCTCGGTGACTTCTCGCACGACGACGCCGACCTGCTGCGCCGGGCGATGGGCTCCAAGCGTGGCGTCGAGCGCATCGACTCGCTCAAGGAGAAGCTCTATCGGGG
Source organism: Nocardioides sp. CCNWLW239 (assembly GCF_037137035.1). NCBI lineage: Bacteria > Bacillati > Actinomycetota > Actinomycetes > Propionibacteriales > Nocardioidaceae > Nocardioides > Nocardioides sp. CCNWLW239. The sequence goes on from NZ_JBBBNW010000008.1 coordinate 117,025, forward strand.
CATGCGCGCCAAGGGTATGACCCCACAGACCGCCCAAGCGGTCTACACCCAGATCCTCTCCTTCGCGAACTTCGGCTTCGCCGAGTCCCACGCGCTCAGTTTCGCCAAGCTCGTCTACGCCTCCTCCTGGTTCAAGCTCCACTACCCGGCCGCGTTCCTGGCCGGCCTGCTCCGCGCCCAGCCGATGGGCTTCTACTCACCGCAGTCGCTGACCCAGGACGCTCGTCGCCACGGGGTGGAGGTACGCCGACCCGACCTTCTCCTTTCCAACGCGGTCGCTGATCTGGAGCCTCTCGATGGCGATACGTCACCGACGGGGAGGGAGGACTGTCGGCTGGACGGGGCAAAGACCGAGTGGGTGCCCGGCACCCCCGACCCCACCCCGGAGCACCGGCGCGACGGCAACTTCGCGGTGCGGCTGGGCCTGGATTCCGTACGCGGCATCGGCAAGGACGTCGCCGAGCGGATCGTCGCTGCCCGTGACGAGGCGCCGTTCCAGGACTCTCTCGACCTCTCCCGGCGGGCTGGTCTGGAGCGGGCCCAGCTCGAGGCGTTGGCCACCGCTGGATGTTTGCAGGTGTTCACATCGAGTCGTCGTCAGGCGCTGTGGCAGGCGGGCTGGACGGAGAACGAGGACCAGCTCGAAGGAGTGCGGTTCACGGGCGGGGCCCCCGAGCTCCCCGACCTGGACCCCGTCGAGGAGACCCTCGCCGACCTGTGGGCGACCGGCGTGACCCCCGGCAGCCACCCCTTCGCGCATCTGCGGCCGGGCCTGACCGCTGCCGGGCTTCCGAAGATCGGCGACCTGCCCACCGCGGAGCCCGGCCGGCGCATCACCGTCGCCGGCCTGGTCACCCATCGTCAGCGCCCCGGCACCGCTGGTGGCGTCACCTTCATCAACCTCGAGGACGAGACCGGGATGCTCAACGTCGTCTGCTCGGCCGGCCTGTGGAGGAAGCACCGCAAGATCGCCGTCTCCACCTCCGTCATGCTCATCCGCGGCATCCTCGAGCGCAGCGACGGCGTCACCAACCTCGTCGCCGACCGCCTCGCCCCGCTCGAGGAGATCCACCCCGAGGCAGCCAGGGCCATCCAGTCCCGCCACCGCTCCCGCGACTTCCGCTGACAGCCGAGGCGTCAGCTAGGTCGGCCGAGAGGTCAGCTACGTCGACCGAGTGCGCACACCGGTGACGCCTCGGCCGACGGGAGTGACGCCTAGGCAAACGCGGTGACGTTTCGGCCGACGGGAGTGACGTCTCGGCGTCAGAGGGGCGCGCGGAAGAGCTCGAAGGTCGTACGCCGCCGCACCTCGAACCCGAGCCCGAGGTAGACCGAGATGGCGCCGGTGTTGTCGGCCGAGGCGTGCATCAGCGCGCGGGCGCCGCGGGCGTGGATGTCGGCGGTGACCGCACGGACGAGGCGGCCGGCGAGGCCGCGGCCGCGGGCTTCGGGGGCGGTGCAGACGGCGCTGATCTCGATCCACCCGCTCGGCTGCAACCGCTGGCCGGCCATCGCGACGAGTCGGCCCTCGTGGCGCAGTCCCAGATACGTACCCATCGTGTGGGTCGACTTCTCGAACGGTCCCGGTTCGGTGCGAGCGACGAGGTCGAGCATCTCGGGTACGTCGGCGGCCCCGAGCACGACCGCCTCGGGGTCGGGCGTCGCGACGACCTGAGACGTCTCGACGAGCTGCACCCCTTCGCCACCTCCGTCGACCGACCACCCCTCGCCGCAGACGCCGGCTGCACCGGTGATCAGGGCGGTGCCGCCGGGGCCGACGGCCGCGGCCAGGTCGCGCCACGCCTGCGGCTCGTTCGGATCGGAGACCGCGGCGAACGGCGAGACGTCCGGGCGGTAGCGCCGGGCGAGCCCCGTGCCCTCGGCGAGCCACGCATGTGCCCCGGTCAGTGACGACCACACCGGGTTGTCGAGAACATCGTCGAGAAGAAGATCAGGCTGCGAGACGGACACGCCGGAATTTTCCCACCACCCCTCCCGTCACGGTTAACCCTTTTCGACAGGTGGATCGATAATGGAAGGGTGCCTTCCGTTCTGCCTCCCGGCGATCCCGCCCCCGCCGACGGGTCGCTGCCGGCCGAATCGCTGAGCACGCTGGGGGAGAAGGGGCTGGGCTTCTACGTCCACGTCCCGTTCTGCACGGTCCGCTGCGGCTACTGCGACTTCAACACCTACACGGCGATCGAGCTCGGCGAAGGCGTGAGCCGGCAGACGTACGCCGACCAGGCCATCGAAGAGGTCAGGCTGGCGCGCCGGGTGCTCGGGGAGCGTGACCACCAGGTCGACACCGTCTTCTTCGGTGGTGGGACGCCGACGCTCCTCCCCGCGCAGGACCTCACCAGCATCCTCGGCTCCATCAAGGACGAGTTCGGCCTCGCCGACGATGTCGAGGTCACGACCGAGGCCAACCCCGACTCGGTCGACCTGGCCTATCTCCAGAAGCTGCGCGAGGGCGGCTTCACCCGGCTCAGCTTCGGCATGCAGTCAGCGGTTCCCCACGTGCTCCGCACCCTCGACCGCACCCACGACCCCGAGCGGGTCCCGCTGGTCGTGGAGTGGGCGCGCGAGGCGGGATTCGACCAGGTCTCCCTCGACCTCATCTACGGCACTCCGGGCGAGTCGATCGACGACTGGCGCACCAGCCTCGAGGCCGCGCTGGCCAGCAACCCCGACCACATCTCCGCCTACTCACTCATCGTCGAGGACGGCACCGCCCTGGCGCGCCGGGTCCGACGAGGCGAGATCGCGATGCCGGACGAGGACGACCTCGCCGACAAGTACGAGCTGGCCGACAAGACCCTCCAGAACCACGGCCTGACCTGGTACGAGGTCTCCAACTGGGCCACCGAGGAGTCCCAGCGCTGCCGCCACAACATGCTCTACTGGCAGGGCGGCGACTGGTGGGGCGTCGGCCCCGGCGCCCACAGCCACGTCGGCGGCACCCGGTGGTGGAACGTCAAGCACCCCAAGGCGTACGCCGACCGCATGAGCGCCAAGCAGAGCCCGGCCCATGCCCGCGAGATCCTCCCCGAGGAGGACCGGAGGGTCGAACGCGTCCTGTTGGAGCTCCGTCTCGCCGACGGGCTCTCGACCGATGCTCTCGACGACGAAGGGCGGGCGGCTCTCCCCGAACAGGTACGCCGCGGCCTGGTCACCGTCGCCGACGAGACGATCGTCCTCACCGACACCGGCAGGCTGCTCGCTGACGCGGTGGTCCGAGACCTGCTCCCCTGAGCATCTCGCGAGCAGACCCTGAGCAGCCCTGAGCCCGGGACCTTGGTCCTGACCGAAGGATCAGGGGTGATCCTGATTGGTTAAAGGCGCCCGGCAGGGGAGAGTGGAGCCATGGCTACCACAACTCTTTCCCGCCCCTCCGACAACAAATGGATCGCCGGCGTCTGCGGCGGCCTCGGTGAGCGTTTCGGCATCAACGCCAACCTGATCCGGCTGGCCTTCGTCATCTCCTGCCTGCTCCCCGGACCGCAGTTCATCGTCTACATCGTGCTGTGGATCATCATGCCGAAGAAGTCCGCCTACTGATCCGCGGTCACGAAGTCGATCAGCTCCTCGACCCGCCCGAGCAGCTCGGGCTCGAGGTCGCCGAACGAGTTGACGCGCCCGAGGATGTGCTTCCACGCCCGGGCGATGTCGGCTTGGTCGCGGTGCGGCCAGCCCATGTGCTGACAGATGCCCTTCTTCCACTCGATCGACCGTGGCACGGTCGGCCAGGCCTCCAGCCCGACCCGGGCGGGCTTGACCGCCTGCCACACGTCGATGAACGGATGCCCGACGATCAGCACGTGCTGGCCGACTGCTGAGCGCCGGATCGACTCCGCGATCCGCGCCTCTTTCGAACCCTTGACCAGGTGGTCGACCAAGACCCCGACTCGACGCGACGGCCCCGGCCGGAACGAGACCAGGTGGTCGGCGAGGTCGTCGACGCCGCCCAGGTATTCCACGACGACGCCCTCGATCCGCAGGTCGTCGCCCCAGATCTTCTCCACCAGCTCGGCGTCGTGGCGTCCCTCGACGAAGATCCGCGACTCGCGCGCGACGCGCGCCTTGGCGTCGGCGACGGCCACCGACCCGGAAGCGGTGCGGGTGGGTTTCGCCGGCGCCGCGCGGGTCACCGGGGGAGTGAGGATGACCGGCTTGCCCTCGAGCCAGAAGCCCGGCCCGAGCGGGAACGTACGCCGCTTGCCGTGCCGGTCCTCGAGGGTCAGCGTGTGCAGGTCGCGGTCGATCCGGACGATCTCGCCGACGAAGTCCGTCTCGACCTCCTCCACCACCGCGCCCAGCTCTGCGGGGGTCTCGACGGCGCGCCCGTGCTTGGGCTTGCGCCAGTCACCGGAGAGGACGTCGGATCCGTAGCGATCGCTCATCCGGAGAAGGTTAGTGGGGTCAGCAGCGAGAACCGGTCAGCACTCGCCCGAGCTGCTCCAGAACCTCGTCCGGCGTGGCCGCGGTCTCCGGGAACCGGAAGGTCACGTGGTGGCCGCCGTCGAGGGTGATCCAGGAGACGTCGACGCTCTCGGCGGTGAGATGGGAGAGACGCACCCCGACGATGTGGCGCGGCCGCAGCCCGAGCCGGGCCGAGAGCGAGCGGCACAGATCGGCCTGATGCTCGTCGTTGGCGTGGGCCGTGATGCGGACCAGCAGATCGTCGGCGATCATGGGACTCTCCCGTGGGGCAGAAGCGGTGAAGCGGATGTCTCTAAGGTCAGCCTAACCTAAGGCTATCTCGATAGCGAGAGAAGTAATCCGTTCCACAGAACGAAGCAGCCACCGGAAACTGGTTCCTGTGATACGAACCGGTAGGATTGGCACTCGCAGCGAATGAGTGCCAGGCAGCCAGGATGACAGGAGCGCAGATGCAGAACGAACGCAGGCTCTCTGTCCTTCGAGCGATCGTCGAGGACTACGTGAAGACCGAGGAGCCGGTCGGCTCCAAGGCGCTCGTGGAGCGTCACGGCCTGGGCGTCTCGCCGGCCACCGTACGCAACGACATGGCTGCACTGGAGGAGGAGGGCTACATCACCGCCCCCCACACCAGCGCCGGCCGGGTGCCCACCGACAAGGGCTACCGGCTCTTCGTCGACCGGCTCACCACGGTCAAGCCGATGACCGCCGCCGAGAAGCGGGCGATCGCCGGCTTCCTCGACGGCGCGGTCGACCTCGACGACGTCGTCAGCCGCTCGACCCGGCTGCTCTCCCAGCTGACCCGCCAGGTCGCCGTGGTGCAATACCCGACGCTGAGCCGTTCGACCGTACGCCACGTCGAGCTGGTCGCGCTGGCTCCCACCCGCCTTCTTCTCGTCCTCATCCTCAGCACCGGTCGTGTCGAGCAGCGCCTGCTCGAGGTGGCCGAGGAGGTCTCCGAGGAGACCCTCGCGAGCCTGCGCACGAAGATCAACACCGCCGTGGCGGGTGTCGTGATCGCCGAGGCCGGGGACGCGCTGCGCACCATCGCCGAGCCCACCGACGCCCCGCAGGACACGCTCGCCACCGCGGTCGCCGAGGCCCTGATCGAGGCGATGAACGACCACCGCTCCGACGAGCGGATCTCCATCGGCGGCACCAGCAACCTGGCCCGTTTCGGAGACAGCTTCGACACTGCCGTACGTCCGCTCCTGGAGGCCCTCGAGGAGCACGTCGTCCTGCTCAAGCTGATGGGCGAGGCGACCGCGGGCGGACTGGTCACGGTGCGGATCGGTGCCGAGGGCCCCTACCAGGAGCTGTCGCAGACCAGCGTGGTCGCGACCGGCTACGGACCTGGCGACGAGGCGCTGGCCACGCTCGGCGTGGTCGGGCCGACCCGGATGGACTACCCCGGATCCATGGCAGCGGTGCGTGCGGTCGCGCGCTACCTCTCCCGGATCCTCGACGAGGCTTGAGCAGCAGCAGACTCGATTCAAGGAAGATCAGCGAACTTCGATGGCAGGAAGACAGACGTTGGACCCCTATGAGCTCCTCGGTGTCGACAAGGACGCCGACGACGCAACGATCAAGAAGGCGTACCGGAAGCTGGCACGCCAGTACCACCCTGACGTCAACCCGGACGCCGAGTCGCAGGAGAAGTTCAAGGAGATCTCCCACGCCTACGAGGTGCTGAGCGACCCGCAGAAGCGGGCTGCGTACGACCGCGGTGGCGACCCGTTCGGCGGAGGCTTCGGCGCACAGGGCGCGGGCTTCTCGTTCACCGACATCATGGACGCCTTCTTCGGTGGTGCCGGTGGTGCCGGGGGTGCCGGACGCGGCCCTCGCCCCCGCGTACGCCGCGGGCAGGACGCCCTCATCCGGCTCGACATCGATCTGGCCGAGGCGGCCTTCGGTGTCACCCGCGATCTGAAGGTCGACACCGCGGTGGTCTGTGACACCTGTGGTGGCGAGGGAGCCGCGGAAGGCTCTCACCCGGTCCCGTGCGAGACCTGCCACGGCCAGGGCGAGGTGGCGGTCGTGCAGCGTTCCTTCCTGGGCGAGATCCGCACCCTGCGCCCGTGCAGCGCCTGCAACGGCTTCGGCACCGTCATCCCCGACCCGTGCCGCGACTGCAGCGGCGAGGGCCGGGTCCGTTCCCACCGCACCCTGACCGTCAAGATCCCGCCGGGCGTCGACGACGGCACCCGGGTGCAGCTCGCCGAGCAGGGCGAGGTCGGTCCCGGCGGCGGTCCCGCCGGCGACCTCTACGTCGAGATCCACGTCGCCAAGCACGCCACCTTCACCCGCAGGGGCAACGACCTGCACTGCACCGCGAAGGTCCCGATGACCGCGGCCGCGCTCGGCACCACGCTCACCCTGCCGACGCTGGAGGCCGACCTCGTCGGTGAGGGCGCCGACCAGATCGACCCCGAGGACGCCTCGATCCAGATCGACCTCAAGCCCGGCACCCAGTCCGGCACCGACCACGTCCTGCGCGGCCGTGGCGTGCCCGGCCTGCGCGGCGGCCGTGGCGACCTGATCGTGACCGTCAACGTGGAGACCCCCACCAAGCTCGACCTCGAGCAGGAGGCGCTGCTGCGCCAGCTCGCCGAGATGCGCGGTGAGGAGTCGGTCCAGGGCCAGCTCAAGGCGGCCCACAAGGGCGGCGTCTTCTCCTGGTTCAAGGACACCCTGAACGGGCACTGAGCCATGACATTGCCTGTTCACCTCGTCGAGTCGCTCGCCGGCACCCGTGTCGGCGACGACATCGAGGTGAGCGGCGACGAGGGCCACCACGCCGTCGTCGTACGCCGCCTCCGGGTCGGCGAGCAGGTCGTGCTCACCGACGGTGCGGGCGAGGGCGTCACCGGCACGATCACGGAGACCGGCAAGAAGTCGATGACCGTACGCGTCGACGAGGTCGTCCTCGGCGAGGCACCGCCCGAGCCGGCGCTGACGGTGGTCCAGGCGCTGCCCAAGGGTGACCGCGGCGAGCTCGCCGTCGAGATGCTCACCGAGATCGGCGCGGCCCGGATCGTCCCGTGGGCAGCGGCCCGGTCGGTCGCGGTCTGGAAGGGCGAGCGAGCGGTGAAGTCCCTCGCCCGTTGGCGGGCCACCGCCCGCGAGGCGGCCAAGCAGTCGCGCCGGCTGTGGCACCCCGAGGTCGAGCCGATGGCCACCACGGAGGCGGTCGTGACCATGATCGAGGCAGCCGATGTCGCCGTCGTGCTCCACGAGGAAGGAACCCTCCCGCTCGGTGCCGTCCCGGTCACCGACGAAGGCACCATCCTCGTCGTCGTCGGCCCCGAGGGCGGCCTGACCGAGGAGGAGATCGCCCTCTTCGAGAAGGCCGGCGCCACCACCATCCGCCTCGGCGGCGAAGTCCTCCGGACCTCGACAGCAGGCGTGGCCGCCAGCGCAGCCCTCCTGGCAAGAACCCGCCGCTGGGCCTGACCCGCCGAGCAGTCAGTACTCGACGTCGAGAAGTCAGTTATCGACGTCGACACGTCAGTTTCTGAGGCCGCGTCTCCGCAAACCGCGTGTGTCGCGCCCTCAGTTCTCGACCTTGCGGCGGTTTGATGACCTGAGGCGGGGCGTCCGGCGGGGGCGCTCACGTGCTCTCGGGAGGATCATCGTGGGTGAAACATCCGTCGCGCAGTCGCGTCCGTCGCTTGTGCCGGGGATGGTGGCAGGGCTGGTCCTCGTCGCCTGGATCTGGATACTCCAGGCCCTGGCGAGCTCGGGTGCCGTGAGGGACATGCTCGAACGCGACGGCGTGCCGAGCTTCGGGCAGAACCTGTTCGGCTACGGCCTCGGGTTCTTCGGTCCCGATCTGCGCGTGCTGTCGTCGCACCCGTCGTACGCGGTCGGGGCGATCATGGCCACGGTCGCGATGGTCGCGGTGGTCGCCGGGGTGGTGTGGCTCGGCGGGCGGTTCGTCATCTCGAGCGGAGGTCTCGCGATCCTCCTCATCGCCTGGTTCGCCAGCTGTCTGGCCTGCGCCGCGGGATTCGCCGTGAACGTCGTGGTGCGTGGCGTGCTGAGCCCGAATCCGAGTCTGGGATACGTCTTCGATCTGCTCGGCGCGGCGCCGAGGATCGGGGGAGAGTGGGGCATGACGTATGGGTGGATTCCGGCAGTGGTTGCTCTGCTCGTATGGCTCATCGGATCGCCCCGTTCCTCCGGGGTGCAGGTCCCCTGACGATCCGCGGCTCCGGACGTCGACCTTTCGCGGTCAGAAAGCGACTGCTCGGCGTGGGGGGTTTCCCGGTGGGGTGCCGAGGGTGACGATGGGGGCATGAGGAGCACACGTACGTTCTCGGGCCGCCGTGCCGTCGTCTCCGCAGCGCTCTGCGGAGCACTGGTCGGGGTGGGGGCGCTGGCCGGAGGGTGTGGCAGCGAAGATGCCGTCGCCGAGGATCCGGAGGTCTCGACCCAGCCGTCGGAGGAGGCGTCCGCCCCACCACGTACGTCAGGACTGATCGTGTTGTCGGCGCCGGCCGAGGGAGCAACCGTCGAGGGCAGCTTCGAGGCCTCGGGCAAGGCCAACTCTCCCGAGGCGAACGTGCCGTGGGAGATCCGTGACTCCTCGGGCGAGCCGGTCCTCGAAGGTCACGCGACCGCTGAAGGGTGGATGGACAAGCTCTACCCGTGGAAGACGACGGTCGACGTCTCCGACCTCGAGCCCGGGACGTACGTCTTCATCGCCCGCACCGACGACACCTCCGACGGCGAGGGGAAGCCTGCGGAGGAAGTCGGTGCCACGATCACCGTCGAGTAGGACATCATCGCTACCGTGATCCTCACCGAACGGCAGCTCAACCGGACCCTCCTGCTCCGCCAGCACCTGCTGTCGCGGACGACAGGCACCCCAGCCGAGATGATCGAGCATCTGGTCGGCCTGCAGGCGCAGGACCAGCTGCCGCCCTTCATGGCGCTGGCCGCACGCCTGGAGTCGTTCGACCCTTACACGGTCAGCGCACAGCTCGAGTCGAGTGCGCTGGTCCGGCTCTCCTCGCTGCGCTCGACGATCCACATGCACACCGCGGCCGATGCCGCGCTGATCCGGGCCTGGACCCAGCCCGTCCACGACTTCTACACCCAGCGCGTCGAGATCATCCGCCCGGCAGCGCAGCTGCCCGGCTTCGTGGAGGCGCTCGAGGACGTGCTCGCTCTCGGGGCGCTGCCCAACGCCTCCCTGGAGGCGGGGCTGGTCGAGCACTTCCCCGACGTCCCCGCCAAGGCACTGGGCCTGCGGGCGCGCAACGAGCTGCCCCTGGTCCAGCTGCCGCCGCGGGGCCTGTGGAAGGGCTCGGGCGGGCTCGTCTACGACCTGCTGCCGCGCTGGACGGGAGTGCCGCCGGTGGTCGCCGAGGACGTCGTCCCCGACCTGGCTCCGGAGATCGTGCGCCGCTATCTGCTCGCCTTCGGGCCGGCCACCGCCACCGACATCACCACGTGGTCCTCGCTGACGCGGCTGGGTCCGGTGATCAAGCGGATCGAGGGCCTGGTGACCTACCGCGACGAGGCCGGCAAGATCCTCTACGACGTCCCGGACGCCCCGCTCGCCACCGGCGAGGAGCACGCCCCGGTACGGCTGCTGGGGAAGTTCGACAACCTCTGGCTCTCTCATGCCAACCGGGAGCGGATCACCGCTAAGGGGACCCGGAAGGAGTGGGGTGTCGGGGGTGGCGGTGCGGTCATCATCGCGGGCGGCCACCTCGTCGGTCTCTGGAAGCCGGTCGACGGCAAGGTCGAGATCGTCAAGATGCTGCGCGACCTCGATCCCGACGAGCGCGACGAGCTCGCCGAGGAGACCGTCCGGGTCGAGACCCTGCTCGCGAGCTGACGCCGGAACTATCCAGTAGTAGCCAGGTCGAGGGCCCGCGTACCATGGAGATCAACAGCGCCGTGACCAGGAAGGGCCCACCCGGGCATCCATGACCGATCGAGTACCAAGTCCGCTTCCGAACGAGACTTCGACGCCTTCGACCAAGCACACCGTGGTCGTTCCGAACAGCGTCGACATGGTGACCGTCCTCGGCCCGGCCGATGAGCACCTCGGGATCATCGAGGCCCACTTCGACGCCGACGTGCACGTGCGCGGCAACCGGATCACCCTCCACGGCGCCCCCAGCGAGATCGCGATGATCGAGCGGGTCCTGGAGGAGCTGGTCCAGATCATCCGCACCGGTCAGGGGGTGAGTGGTGAGACCGTCGAGCGCGTGATCAGCATGCTCCGTGCCGACACGACCGAGAAGCCGGCCGACGTGCTGAGCCTCAACATCCTCTCCAACCGCGGCCGCAGCATCCGCCCCAAGACGCTGAACCAGAAGCGCTACGTGGATGCGATCGACAAGCACACGATCACCTTCGGCATCGGCCCGGCCGGCACCGGCAAGACCTACCTGGCGGTGGCCAAGGCGGTCCAGGCGCTGCAGTCCAAGCAGGTCAACCGGATCATCCTGAGCCGCCCCGCGGTCGAGGCCGGCGAGAAGCTCGGCTTCCTGCCCGGCACCCTGACCGAGAAGATCGACCCCTACCTGCGCCCGCTCTACGACGCGCTGCACGACATGATGGACCCGGAGATGATCCCCAAGCTGATGGCGTCGGGGACCATCGAGGTCGCCCCGCTGGCGTTCCTCCGTGGACGGAGCCTCAACGACTCCTTCATCATCCTCGACGAGGCGCAGAACACCACGCCCGAGCAGATGAAGATGTTCCTGACCCGGCTCGGCTTCGGCTCCAAGATCGTGGTGACCGGCGACGTCACCCAGACCGACCTGCCCTCGGGGCAGAGGTCGGGTCTACGGGTCGTCGAGGGCATCCTCGACGACGTCAAGGACATCAGCTTCAACAACCTGACCAGCCACGACGTCGTCCGCCACCGGCTGGTCGCCAAGATCGTCGCCGCCTACGAGGAGCACGACGTGCAGAGCCAGGCGCAGCGCGAGCGGGCTTCCGGGGAGACGAGCCGATGAGCACGGAGATCATCAACGAGTCCGAGCAGGAGATCGACGTCGAGCACGTCGCGAAGCTGGCTCGCTTCCTGCTCGAGCAGCTGCGCGTGCACCCGCAGGCCGACCTGCGGATCAAGTTCGGCGACGAGGCGACGATCACCGAGCTCAACGAGCGCTACTTCGACACCGAGGGCCCGACCGACGTGCTCTCCTTCCCCGGCGACGAGCTCCTGCCCGGCCGCCTCGACGAGGAGCCGGAGGAGGGCGATCTGGGCGATATCATCATCGCCCCGACGATCGCAGCCAAGCAGGGTGAGGCGGCCGGCCACGGCACCGTGGCGGAGATCGAGCTGCTGACCACCCACGGCATCCTCCATCTGCTCGGCTACGACCACGTGGACCCCGACGAGCACGCCGAGATGTTCGGGCTGCAGGCCAAGCTGCTCAAGGCCTGGGGCTCGACGGCCACCGCACCCGAGTAACAGGAGCACCACCACCCACCATGGACGATGCGAGGCTGCTGATCGCAGCCGCAGTTCTGGTCCTGATCGCCGGCATCTTCTCTGCCGCCGACGCGGCGCTCAGCGCCTTCTCCCGCGCTCGGGCTGCCGAGCTCGTCTCGGAGGGCCGTGCCGGCGCCAAGCGCCTGGTCGCGGTGGTCGGCGACCCGGCCCGCTACGTCAACACGGTGCTGCTGCTCAGGATGCTGTGCGAGATCGGCGCGACCGTGCTGGTCGCGCTGTGGGCCTATGACCTCTACCAGGGGCGCTGGTGGCCGACCGTGCTCACCACGACCGCGACGATGACGGTGGTCTCCTTCGTGGTCATCGGCGTCGGCCCCCGCACGCTGGGCCGTCAGCACCACGAGGGCATCGCTCTCGCGGTCGCCGGCCCGATCGGGGCGATCACCGCCATCCTCGGCCCCATCCCGAGCCTGCTGATCATGCTCGGCAACGCGCTCACCCCCGGCAAGGGCTTCCGCAAGGGCCCGTTCTCGACGGAGACCGAGCTGCGCGAGCTGGTCGACATCGCCGAGGCCTCCGACCTGATCGAGGCCGACGAGCGCCGGATGATCCACTCGGTCTTCGAGCTCGGCGACACCCGTGCCCGCGAGGTGATGGTGCCCCGCGGTGACATCGTCTTCCTGGAGCGCCGCAAGACCCTGCGTCAGGCGCTGTCGCTGTTCCTGCGCTCGGGCTACTCGCGGATGCCGGTCATCGACGACAGCCTCGACGACATCATCGGGATGGTCTACCTCAAGGACGTCGTCGCGCGTGACTTCGAGGCGCCCGAGGTCGAGACCACCCAGCGGGTCGAGTCCCTGATGCGCACCCCGACCTGGGTGCCCGACTCCAAGCCGGTCGACGAGCTGCTGGCCGAGATGCAGCAGCACCGCCAGCACATCGCGGTCGTCGTCGACGAATACGGCGGCACCGCCGGCCTGATCACCATCGAGGACATCCTCGAGGAGATCGTCGGCGAGATCACCGACGAATACGACGTCGAGGACCGCGAACCGCTCCACCTCGGCGACGGCTCCTGGCGGGTGCCTTCCCGCTTCCTGGTCAGCGATCTCGAGGAGCTCATCGGCGTTCCCGTCGAGGAGGACGACGTCGACTCCGTACGCGGTCTGATGGCCAAGCATCTCGGCCTGGTGCCGATCCCCGGGACCGAGGTCGAGGCCCACGGGCTCTGCTTCGTGGCCGAGGAGGCTGCCGGCCGGCGGAACAAGATCGGTACCGTACGCATCAGCGTCGTCGCCCCGGCCGAGACCGAGCCCGACGACGAGGACGAGCAGAGCGAGAAGACCGGCCGGGCGAGGTCGGACCGAGCCAAGACGGACAGGACGAGAGAGGCCCATGCCTGAGCAGAGCGAGCTGTCGGCGGAGGACCGCAAGCTGGTGACCCTGGCCCGCGCGACGCGTGCCCGCACCGGCGCGGCCGAAGGAGCAGCCGTACGCGACCTCGACGGCCGCACCTACGCGGCCGCCACCGTCGACCTGCCCTCGCTCCAGGTCTCCGCGATCGGCGTCTGCGTGGCGATGGCGGTGGCCTCGGGCTCCAAGGGACTCGAGGCCGTCGTCGTGCTCGGCGAGTCCGCGTCGCCGGCCGCGAACGATCTGGCGGCGGTGAAGGAGTTCGCCGGTGCGGACGTCCCGGTCCTCCTCGGCGACCCGCGCGGCACGCTGGTCACCTCTGCGCGCTCATAGCCCCGAGCCGGTGCGGCGCGCGGTGAGGGCCGCGTGGAGCAGCGGCAGGTCCTCGGCGCGGGTCGCGTCCAGGCCGGTCAGCTCGGTCACCCGTCTGATCCGGTTGTCGACCGTGTTGGGATGGACATGCAGCGTCGAGGCGGTCCGGCGGCGGTTCAGCCCGCTCGCCAGGAAGACCTGCAGGGTCTCGCCGAGGTCGTCGTGGCCGTCGAGGGGATCGAGCAACGTCTCGAGCAGGTCTCGGCCGGCGCCCGCTCGTGACAGCTGGTGCTCGAGCACCACGTCGACCAGCCGGTAGAGACCGGGCGGCCGGCCGAGCTGCCGCGCGACCTCGAGGACCTCGCGGGAGAGCCGTGCCGCGTCCGGGACCTCGGACGGCGCGGCGACGGTGACGCCGACGTGGAGGTCCGCCCCGGCGGCCCGGCGTACGTCGGCCAGGATCCGCTCCAGGCGCACGATGTGCGCCGAGGAGCTCTCGCGGGCGGCCGTCGCGATCGGGATCAGTGCCTGGCCGCCGTCGGTGGCCGGGATCCAGAGCACCGTCTCCCGGTAGTGCCTGCTCAGCTCCTCGTGGATGCGCCGCAGCTTCCACCGGGCAGCGACGAGCGGGTCGATGCCCGGGTCGGACTCGTCGGGATGGGCGCCGGCCGCCAAGGTGGCGACGAGGTAGGAGGCGGGCAGCGTCATCCCGGCACGTCCGGCAGCCTCGTGGATATCGCCACCCTCCACCAGGGTGTTGACCAGAAGCGTCCGCGACGCCGCCTGCTCGGCCAGCGCCGTCCTGGTGTGCTGGGCGTACCCGGCCGCCACCGCGACCGCGATGTGCTCGAGGAAGCTCATCGTGGTGCGCAGGACGGCGTGCACGGCCTCCACGTCCTCGGGTTGTGCTCCGGCGAGCGCCCGGTCCGCACACACCCGTGCTCCGCGGTGGTAGGCGGCGACCACCATCTCGAACGGGACGCCCTCCTCCGCGCGGCGTGCGGCCGACTCGGCGAGATCTGCCAGCGCCGCGTCGTCAGGCCGTCCGTCGGTGCCGAGCGCCGTCACGAAGAGTCGGATGGCGCGTACGACGACCCGGCGTACGTCTCCTTGGAGCAGGTCCGTGGGCAGGCGGGCATAGACGGGCAGCTCTGCCATCAGGACACGGAGCACCTCGTCGGTGAGCTCCGGGATCCTGGTCGACAGGATCTGGGTGACCTCATGGCCGCCGATGAGGAAGCTGCTGGGACCTGTCACAAGACCATCGTGACAGATGTCCGACGGCCCCGAGCTCCCCTGTGATCCGTCACAGTCGTCGCCCGGAAACTCTGGCTCTGATCCCACCGCCGAGCACCGGTGCGGTGCCCCAGCATCGGGGGGACGGCTCTTCGGCCGCGACGACTTCTGGGAGGAAGAGATGAGACGGTACGTACGGCGTGGTGCGGCCCTGCTGGGAGCAGGTGCGGCGGCGGTGGCCCTGGTCATCGGAGCAGGCCCGGGCGGAGCGGAGCCTGCCGCCGCGACTGGTTCGCTGAAGATGGTTGCCCTGGGGGACTCCTCAGCAGCGGGCCCCCTGGTCGGGACCCAGAGCAGCCTGGACTGCCTGCGCTCGACCTCGAACTGGCCGGCCGTCGCCGCGCGGGCGCTCGGCGCCCAGCTGATCGACGTGACCTGCTCGGGGGCGACCACCGCCGACCTGACCGGACGACGGTTCGGCTACATCGCCCCGCAGCTCGATGCGGTCACCGCCGACACCGACATCGTCACGGTGGCCATCGGCGCCAACGACATCAACATGGGCGGCACCGTGCTCGGGTGCACCCAGCCGTTGCCCGAGCCGCTCGGAGTCTCGTGCAAATCGTGGATGACGGCGCTCGGTGACACCACCGACGCCCAGCTGGCGGCGGTTCGGCCGAAGATCGTCGACGCGGTGAACCGGATCCACACGCGGGCGCCCGGAGCCGCCGTCCACCTCGTCGGCTACCTGCGCTACTGGGACGAGACCGGCTGCTATCCGACCGACCCGATCTGGACCGTCGACGCGCAGTGGCTGCAGTCCATCTTCGACCGGACCAACGCGATGCTCCGTCGGGCCGCGGAGGAGAGCGGAGCGACCTACATCGACATCGCCACGCCGAGCACCGGCCACGGCGTCTGCGCCCCCTACGCGAGCAAGTGGGTCGAAGGGTTCATCCCGACCAGCGCCGCGGCGCCGTATCACCCGAACCAGAGCGGCATGGACGCGGCCGGGGCCCTCGTCGCCTCGGCGATCGGCCGATAGGTCCTAGCGAGCGGCTCGGTGCCCGCCCGTTGCGCCGGTCTCGGCGACGAGCGGGAGGGTGCCGAGCTCGATCGTGACATGGATGCCGTCCTCGTCACGGTAGGCGGTGAGGCCGTTCATCGTGGCCATGTCGACGCCCTTCTCCCGCATGTGCACGACGATCTGGTCGATGGCCAGCGCGAGCCGGGCCTGGGACACGGACTTGTTGCGCCACTTGACCTGGTTCTCGGTGAAGTAGGGGGTTGCCTTCTCGGCGAGCGTGGCCACAGCGTCACGGTGGGCAGCACTGGACATGGGGACCCTCCAGGGTGCACGAGATGGGGGAGCTCGACGGGAGCAGTCGGCGGTTGCGACTGTAAGCGAACTAACCAAAAAATCGAAACCCGAGATCCACCGGCGCTAGTAAGGTGCAAAGAGTGACGGGTGAGACTGGTTGGCAACGACACACCGAGGCCGTCGAGCGGCTGACGACTTCCTATACGAAGATTCCAGAGGGCGCTCCGGTCAGGCTCGCCAAGCGGACCACCAATCTCTTCCGTGCCCGGGCCGCGACCAGCGCCCCGGGTCTCGACGTCTCGGGCCTCGCCGGCGTGATCGAGGTCGATGCCGAGGCGGGCACCGCCGACGTACAGGGCATGTGCACCTACGAAGACCTCGTCGACGTCACCCTGACCTACGGGATGATCCCCTACGTCGTCCCTCAGCTGCGTACGATCACGCTCGGCGGCGCGGTGACCGGGATGGGCATCGAGGCCACGTCGTTCCGTAACGGGCTCCCGCACGAGTCGGTGCTGGAGATGGACATCCTGACCGGGGCCGGCGAGATCGTCACGACGCGACCAGGGGAGGACCTGTTCGACACCTTCCCCAACTCCTACGGCTCGCTCGGCTATGCGACAAGGCTCAAGATCAAGCTGGAGAAGGTGCCCGGCTATGTCGCCCTGCGCCACGTGCGCTTCGACGACCTCGGCCTGCTCACCAAGACGATCGCGCAGATCACCGAGACGAGGACCTACGAGGGGGAGCGGGTCGACGGGCTCGACGGGGTCGCCTTCGAGCCGGGGGAGTACTACCTCACCCTGGCGACCTGGACCGAGAGGGCCACGCAGACTCCGAGCGACTACGGCGGCCAGCAGATCTACTACCGCTCGATCCAGCAGCGAGAGACGGACCTGCTGACGACCTACGACTACCTGTGGCGCTGGGACACCGACTGGTTCTGGTGCTCGGGCGCCTTCGGCGCGCAGAACAAATACCTCCGCCGGGTGTGGCCGCGCCGGCTGCGGCGCTCCGACGTCTACATGAAGCTCGTCGGGCTGGACCGGAGGTTCGGCATCGCCGACAAGCTCGACGCGCGCGCCGGGCGGCTGCTGCGGGAGCGGGTGATCCAGGACATCGAGGTCCCGGTCGAGAACCTGCCGGCGTTCCTGGAGTGGTTCGACGCCGAGATCGGGATGCGGCCGGTGTGGCTGTGCCCGCTGGTCTCCCAGGGGACGAGCGAGGGCGGCAAGTGGCCGACCTACCCGCTCGAGGCCGGCCGGACGTACGTCAACGTCGGCTTCTGGGGCACCGTCCACGTCGGCCCGAGCGCGGTGAACGCTCCGAAGAACCGCGCGATCGAGGAGCAGGTCCACGAGCTCGGCGGGCATAAATCGCTCTACTCCGAGGCGTTCTACGACAAGGATGTCTTCAACGCTCTCTATGACGGGGACAACCTCGCAGCCGTGAAGGCGAGGTATGACCCTGGCAACCGGTTGACCGATCTGTACAGCAAGGCGGTGAAGAGACTGTGAACCAAATCGCAGAGACCATCAACGAACTCTTCGACGGTGGGCTGCCGATCAAGCTCACCGCGTACGACGGCAGTGTCGCCGGCGACAAGGACTCTCCCTTCGGGATGGAGATCCTCAACGCCCGCGGGCTCGCCTTCCTGCTGACCGCGCCGGGTGACCTCGGCCTGGCCCGTGCCTACGTCAGCGGCGACCTCGCCCTCCACGGCATCCATCCGGGCGACCCCTACCCGCTCCTGGACCTGGTCCTGGACAAGACCGACTTCCAGCGGCCCGGCCCGCGCGAGATGGTCGAGCTCGTGCGTGCGCTCGGGGTGACGACCTTCGTACCGCCCAAGCCGCCGCCGCAGGAGCACCTGCCCGCATGGCGGCAGCGGGCCGAGAACGTACGTCACCTCTCGGGCCGTGCGCTCAGCGCGCTGCCGTGGACGCGGCACTCGCCCGAGCGTGACGCCGACGCGATCCACCACCACTACGACGTCTCCAACACCTTCTACGAGTACGTCCTCGGCCCGTCGATGACCTACACGTGTGCGCTCTACCCGACCGATGACGCCACCCTCGAAGAGGCGCAGGCGGCCAAGTACGACCTGATCTGCCGCAAGCTCGGGCTCGAGCCCAGTATGCGGCTGCTCGACATCGGCTGTGGCTGGGGCGGGATGGTGCGCCACGCCGCCAAGAACTACGGGGTGAAGGCGCTCGGCGTGACGCTGTCGCGCGAGCAGGCCAACTGGGCCCAGCGGGCGATCAAGGCCGATCGCCTCGACGACGTCGCCGAGGTGCGTTTCTCCGACTACCGCGACGTGGTCGAGGGCGACTTCGACGCGGTCAGCTCGATCGGGCTCACCGAGCACATCGGCGTGGCCAACTACCCGTCCTACTTCGGATTCATCAGGGGCAAGCTGCGCGACGGCGGCCGGCTGCTCAACCACTGCATCACCCGCCCCGACAACGTCTCGAAGGCGAGCGCGGGGGCGTTCATCGACCGCTACGTCTTCCCCGACGGCGAGCTGATCGGCTCGGGCACCATCGTCTCCGCGATCGAGAACACCGGTCTCGAGGTGCAGCACCACGAGAACATCCGGGTCCACTACGCCAAGACCCTCACGGCGTGGAACCGCAACCTCCGCGACAACTGGGACGCCTGCGTCAACGAGGTCGGCCTCGGCACCGCCAAGGTCTGGGGCATCTACATGGCCGGCTCCCGGATCGGCTTCGAGCGCAACAACATCCAGCTCCACCACGTGCTCGCCACCAAGACCGTCGACGGTCACTCGGGCTACCCCCTGCGGCACACCTTCTGAGGCGGAGAGTGGGCGAAAGTGGCAGGTCGGACCGCGGTCCGGCGGCCACTTTCGCCCACTCTGTCGTGGCGTCCCTGTCGGAATCGGTGGATTCTGTTCGTGGAGTGGGTGAGACATCCTGTTCCAGCCGAAGGAGACAGCCATGGAGACCTACAACCTCGCCGAGATGTACGACGCCCCGTCGATGTCATGGGCGGAGGTGACCGCTCGACTGGACCAGGGCTTCAACCAGGGGCCCGGGTCGCAGGAGGGCGAGCCCGGCCGCTACACGACATGGGTGAGCACGATCAACGCCGACGGCGGCCCGCACATGAACGCTGTCGGCGCCGTGTGGTTCGAGGGCAGCTTCTACCTGGTCACCGGACCGCGTACACGGCGCGGCCGCAACCTGGCCCGCGACCCGCGTTGCGCGCTGTCCCTGTCGGTGCGCGAGTTCGACCTGGTCGTCGAGGGCCGCGTGACCCGCGTGCTCGGCGACGAGCTCGAACGCGTGGCCAGGCACTACCACGACGACGAGGGCTGGCCGGCCGAGGTCGACGGGTCGGGCGAGGCCTTGACGGCCCCGTTCAACGCGCAGAGCGCGGGCCCGGCACCATGGCACCTACATCGCATCGAGCTCACCTCGGCGCACGCGGTGGCGACGGTGGAGCCCTACGGCGCGACCCGCTGGCGGTTCTGAGATGACCGACCTGTTCGCCGGGCTTCCGGTCACGGACCTGGCGCGAGCGGCCCGCTGGTACGAGGCGCTGCTCGCGGGTCCGCCTGCCTTCTATCCCAACGACACCGAGGCCGTCTTCGAGGTCACCGAGCACGGCTACGTCTACGTCGAGGTGAGGCCCGAGCTCGCCGGGCGTGGGTTCGTCACGCTCTTCGTCGACGACCTGGACACCCGCCTCGCCGCGATCGCAGAACGCGGCCTGCGGCCGGAGTCGCAGGAGACGTACGACAACGGGGTCCGCAAGACCATCTTCCGTGACCCGGACGGAAATGAGATCGGTCTGGGAGGTGGCCCGGCGGACGCCAGCGATGCAGGCGGCTGAGCCCGGCGCGGATAACCTTGGCATGATGAGTGTCAAGGCCCAGCAGTACGCCGCGGAGGTGCTGCGGCGCGAGCAGATCACGCCCCACCTCGTACGTCTGGTGCTCGGCGGTCCCGGGTTGGCCGGGTTCGAGTCGACCGGGATCCCCGATGAGTGGGTCGGGCTGATCGTGCCCGGACAGTTCCAGTCGCGCTACTACACCGTGCGGTCGTGGCAGGACGGCGAGCTGACTCTCGACGTCGTCGTGCACGACGTCGGCCTGGTGACCGAGTGGGCCACTCGTCTCGATCCCGTGGGGCAGACCGTCACGATCACCGAGGCGAAGGGCTCCTACGCCGCGCCGGAGGCCGCCGAGTGGCTGCTGCTGGTCGGTGACCTGACGGCGATGCCGGCGATGGCGCGGATCGCCGAGACCACCACCCTGCCGACGCGGATCTGGGCCGAGGTGCCCGACGACCTGCCCGGCTACCTCCCCGACTCTGCCGAGGTCACCTGGTCGGCGCCGCCCTCGGAGACCTCGTCCGACCTGGCTGCGGTCGTGGAGAAGATCGACTGGCCCGCTGGCGACGGCTACTTCTGGATGGCCGGTGAGTCGAGCCAGATGCGGGCGATCCGCAAGCATCTGATGCGGGAGCGGAAGCTCGACTCCCACGCCTACGACGTGATGGGCTATTGGCGCGGCGGCGGCCAGAAGCGGCAGCCGCGCGCGGTCGATCCCGGACCGATCTGGCGTGAAGGCAAGGCCCAGGGGCTCACCGACGAGCAGATCTGGCAGCGATACGACGAGCAACAGGAGCAACAGTGACCGATCCGGAGACCCAGTCAGCTTTCCGGAGCGGCTTCGTGTCGTTCGTCGGACGCCCCAACGCGGGCAAGTCGACCCTGACCAACGCGCTGGTGGGCACCAAGGTGGCGATCACCTCGGACAAGCCGCAGACCACCCGCACCGTGGTCAAGGGCATCGTGCACCGCCCCGACGGCCAGCTGATCCTGGTCGACACCCCGGGGATCCACCGGCCGCGTACGCTGCTCGGCGAGCGGCTCAACGACCTGGTCGAGGCCACCTGGACCGAGGTCGACGTGGTCGCGATCTGCTTCCCGTGCAACGAGAAGATCGGCCCCGGTGACCGTCGGATCGCGGAGAGCGCCAACAAGCTCAAGAAGGGCATCAAGCGGGTCGCGGTCGCCACCAAGACCGACCTCGCCACGCCCGAGCAGATCGGCGAGCACCTGATGTCGATCCAGGCCCTCGGGACCGAGCTCGGCATCGAGTGGGCCGAGATCGTTCCCGTCTCCAGCGTCGGCGGCGACCAGGTCGACCTGCTCGCCGAGCTGCTGATCAAGCTCCTCCCCGAAGGTCCGCCGCTCTACCCCGACGGCGAGCTCACCGACTCCCCGGAGGAGATCATCATCG
The DNA here is from genome assembly GCF_037137035.1 of Nocardioides sp. CCNWLW239. Taxonomy (NCBI): domain Bacteria; kingdom Bacillati; phylum Actinomycetota; class Actinomycetes; order Propionibacteriales; family Nocardioidaceae; genus Nocardioides; species Nocardioides sp. CCNWLW239. The sequence goes on from NZ_JBBBNW010000008.1 coordinate 138,439, forward strand.
CCGAGCTGATCCGCGAGGCGGCTCTGGAAGGCGTACGCGACGAGCTCCCGCACTCCATCGCGGTCGTCGTCGAGGAGATGCGTCTGCGCGAGGACCGCCCCGAGGACAAGCCGCTGATGGACATCCACGCCTTCCTGTACGTCGAGCGCGACTCCCAGAAGGGCATCGTGATCGGTCACAAGGGCTCACGGCTCAAGGACGTCGGGCAGCGCGCACGCCTGCAGATCAAGGAGCTGCTCGGGATGCCGGTCTACCTCGACCTGCACGTCAAGATCGCCAAGGACTGGCAGCGGGACCCACGGCAGCTGCGCAAGCTGGGCTTCTGAACGCAGGCCCGCTGGTCAGCTGGGCGCCCAGCAGATCCCGTACGTCTGACCGCCCTGCCACTGCTCAGCGCTGGGGAACTCCCAGGACCACTCGTATTTCAGCGGGTCGTCGGCGACCTCGGCGGCAGCGGCCTTGCAGTCCTCGGCGCCGGCGCTGTTGACCTTCGCCTCGCCGGGGTATTTCCCGGAGCCGAGGTCGATGACCGAGAGCGCCCGCCAGCTGTGCTTGAGGGAGCACGGGACGCGCTTGAAGGCTTCCGACTTCGGCGAAGCGGTGCCGCACATCCGGAACGGCTCGGCGGTCTCGGCGTTGCCCAGGACACCCTTCATGTTGCCCTTGAGCGTCATCAGCGCCTCGGGGCCGGCGATGCCGATCACGTCGCAGCGGAACCAGTTGGCGCCGGCCTCGGACTCCTCGATGGTCGGCGTGAACCACACCGGGCGGAGCATCGAGAGGCGCAGATCGTCGGCGTTGCCGCCGAGATACCGGGTGACCTTGTTGGGGCATGCGGCGGCGACCTGAGCCGCGACCTGCTCGGAGTCGACGGCGAGGAGGTGGCCGTCGACGACGTTCTTCAGCCGGCCCACGGCGTAGGTCTGGGTGGTGTGCTTGCCCTTGCAGCTCACCGCGGTCCCGCCGGCGGTCGGGGCGAGCGCCTCCTTGTAGCTGAGGTTGTAGCAGGCGCCCTCCTTGGGGCTCGGCGCCGGAGAGGCGGAGGCAGAGGGCGGGGCCGACGAGGGTGAGGGAGCCGACTTCGGCTCGCCCCCGCCACAGCCGGCGAGAGCCATCGCTCCCACGACGACGAGAGCTCCCCACAGAGCGGGCTCGAGACCCCGCTTCAGCTCTTTGTGTCGCATGCTCACTCCTCGGTCACCGCCCAGCAGACCGCCCAGCGGTTGCCGGCGTTCCACTCTTTCTCTCCGAACCATGTGTACCCGTAGTCGAAGCTTTCCGGGTAACCCAACCAGGCGTTGACGGAGCCTTTGCAGTATTGAGAGGCCTTCTTCTTGGACTCCGCCACACCGGGGAACTCGGTCGCGGCCTCGCCCAGCTTGATGGTCGTCACCGCCCGCATCTGGTGCGGCTCGGAGCACGGCACCTTCGCGGAGGCGACCGTCTTGCCCTGCGCGCACACCATCCAACGGTCCTCGATGTCCTCGATGTTCTTGACCTTGAGGAGGTTGCGGGTGGTGGTCGGCAGGTCGACGTACTCGGCACCCTGCTGGCCACCCCCGACCACGTCGCAGCGGATCCAGCGCGCGCCCTCGTCCCAGGCCTTCTCCGAGGGACCGAAGTAGACGTGGGAGAGCATCGAGCGCATCAGCACGCTCTGGTTGGTCCCGACGTATTTCTCCAGCAGCTTGCGGCACTGGCTGAAGGCCCACTCGTTGACCTTCTCGTCGCCGTACTCGGCGTCCTTGAACTCGTCCGGGAGCGGTCCGGCGCCGAAGGTCTCGGCGTTGTGTGGCTCGTCGCAGGCGACGTACTTGTCGAAGTTGTAGGCCTCGGCGACGTCCTCGTGGGTCAGGTTGCGGCACTTGCCGACCTCGGGCACTGCGGTCGAGTCCACCTGCTTCGGGTCCTCGCCCTTGGCGGCCGCCCGGTCACCGCCGCACCCGCTGAGCGCGAGGGCAGCGAGCACCACGATCAGGAGGGACAGCGACGTCGTACGTCTAGGGGTATGGCCGATCACGGGGATCGACTCTACTTGCGAAGCCATGAGCGAGCCGAAAGCACAGCTCAGTCGAGGACCGCCGCCAGCGTCGCTCCGAGCTCGTACGCCGCCTCGAGATGGGTGTCCTCGACGTCGCCCAGGACGTCGAGGATGTCGAAGGCCTGGGCCCACCCCAGCGCGCCCACGATGGACTGCACCGAGCGGATCGCGCCGGTGGTGTCGTAGCGGCCGTGGACATAGAGGCCATAGGGCCGCTTGGAGGTGGCACCCGCAGACTCACCCGCCCCTCCGGACGGGTCGAGGGCGCCGCCGACGGCCAGGAAGGTGGAGTCGAAGAAGTGCTTCAGGGCGCCCGACATGTAGCCGAAGTTCGCCGAGGTCCCGAGCACGTAGCCATCGGCCGCCAGGACGTCCTCGGCGCTCGCCTCCAGGGCGGGACGGACGACGACCTCGACGCCCTCGATCTCGGGATCCTCGGCGCCGGAGACCACCGCATCGGTCAGCCGCTGCAGCGAGCGGGTCGGGGAGTGGTGGACGATCAGCAGGCGCGGCATCAGTCGGCGCCCAGCCGGCGGCCGGTGACCTCCTTGGGGTGCAGGCGCACCCACAACGGACGAGGACCCGTCGGCCAGGTGTGGAGGTCCTTGACGGCGTCGGGGATCTGGTCCTCGTGGTAGAGGATCTCCGCGCGACCCTTGAACTGCACCGACCAGCCCACGTGGGTGTCGGGATCGAGATCGTCGACCAGCAGCGCGACCGCGCTCTCGTCGATCTGCTCGGCCATCGAGGAGTGCGCCGAGGTGCGGATCCAGACGCTCTTCTCGTGCACGACATGGTTGACCGGCAGCACCACCGGGCCGCCTGGACCGGTCCAACCGATCCGGGAGATCTGGGTGCCTGTGGCGAGCCGCCAGGACTCCTCGACGGTGAGCTCTTCCAGATGGGCCACGCCCGTTCCTCCCAGTTCGTCGTCGGTTGATCGACAGATCGGTGCCAGTCTGCCAGTTCTGTTCTGTTATTGTTACCGACGTCATGATGCGCAGCCTCCTCCTTAGCTGCCGCAGCGGGGTCTGAGACAGCCGGACTCCCTCGCTGCGGAGGTTCGACGTGCGCCGGCACTCGCTCCCACCTGATGAGGATTCCGCATGACCAACCTGAGCAACTCCAGCAACCAGCAGAAGCCGTCGGGGATGCCGTTCGAGCGCTACCGCGCGTTCGTGCCCGTCGACGTACCCGACCGCACCTGGCCCGCCAAGAAGATCACCAAGGCTCCGCGGTGGCTCTCCACCGACCTGCGTGACGGCAACCAGGCCCTGATCGACCCGATGACGCCGGCCCGCAAGCTGCGGATGTTCGAGCTGCTGGTCGCGATGGGCTACAAGGAGATCGAGGTCGGCTTCCCGAGCGCGAGCCAGACCGACTTCGACTTCGTGCGCAAGCTGATCGAGGAGGACCGGATCCCCGACGACGTACAGATCTCGGTCCTGACTCAGGCGCGCGAGGACCTCATCTCGCGCACGGCCGAGTCGCTGGCCGGTGCCCCGCGTGCCACGATCCACCTCTACAACGCCACCGCCGAGCTGTTCCGCCGGGTCGTGTTCAACGTGACCCCGGCCGAGTGCATCGGGATCGCCGTGCGCGGCACCGAGATGGTGATGAAGTACGCCGAGGAGCACGTCCCCGAGCTGGTCGGCACCGAGGACTTCGGCTACCAGTACAGCCCGGAGATCTTCACCCAGACCGACACCGACTACGCGCTCGAGGTCTGTGAGCGGGTGAGCGACGTGTGGCAGCCGGAGGCCGGCCGGGAGATCATCCTGAACCTGCCCGCCACCGTGGAGATGTCCACGCCCAACACCTACGCGGACCAGATCGAATACTTCGGCCGCGGCCTGACCCGCCGCGAGCACTCGGCGATCTCGCTGCACCCGCACAACGACCGCGGCACCGCGGTCGCGGCCACCGAGCTCGGCCTGATGGCCGGCGCCGACCGCGTCGAGGGCTGCCTGTTCGGCCACGGCGAGCGCACCGGCAACGTCGACCTGGTCACCCTGGGCATGAACCTCTTCTCCCAGGGCATCGACCCGCAGATCGACTTCACCGTCGGCGGCGGCATCGACGAGATCCGCCGCACCGTCGAGTACGTCACCAACATCAACGTCCACCCGCGCCACCCCTACGCCGGCGACCTCGTCTACACCGCCTTCTCCGGCTCCCACCAGGACGCCATCAAGAAGGGCCTGGAGGACCTCGACCGGATCGCCGCCGAGGCCGGCAAGCCGACCAGCGAGATTCCGTGGGAGGCGCCCTACCTGCCCATCGACCCCAAGGACGTCGGCCGCACCTACGAGGCCGTCATCCGGGTCAACAGCCAGTCCGGCAAGGGCGGCGTCGCCTACCTGCTCAAGACCGAGCACTCCCTGGACCTGCCGCGTCGGGCGCAGATCGAGTTCAGCCGGGTCGTCCAGCAGCACACCGACACCGAGGGCGGCGAGGTCGCGCCGGCGGAGATCTGGTCGATCTTCTCCGCGGAGTACCTCGAGCGTGAGGAGCCGTACGCCCTGGAGAGCTGGTCCTCGGTGACCGACGCCGAGGGCGGCGACCAGCAGGTCGTCGACCTCCGCGTCCGCGGTGAGAAGCGCACCTACAAGGGTGTCGGCAACGGCCCGGTGGCCGCCTTCGTCGACGCGCTGAAGGAGGCCGGAGCGGAGATCCGGGTCCTCGACTACGCCGAGCACGCGCTCTCGTCCGGCGGCGACGCGGCCGCGGCTGCGTACGTCGAGTGTGAGATCGCCGGCGAGATCGTCTGGGGCATCGGCATCCACGAGAACATCGTCACCGCCTCCCTGCGGGCCGTCGTCTGCGCGGCCAACCGCGCCCAGGCGGTCACGATCCCGCGCGCCTGACGCGCTCCCGGCGCCGCCGCGGGGTCACCCCCGCGGCGGCGCTCCGCGCAGGCCGACCACCAGGCCCAGCGCGACCACGACCGTGCCCGCCCAGATCATCGGGCCGGGCACGATCCCGTTGAGAGGTACGCCGAAACCGGCCGCCGCCACCGGGACCACCCCCGTCAGCAGGCCGGCCCGCCCGGAGCCGAGGCGCCCGACCGCGGTGAACCAGAGCAGGAACGCGAGCGTGGTGACGACCACCGCCAGATGAAGGGCCGCCATCAGGTCGACGGAGTCGAGCGTGGCGACGGCGGTCGGCCCTTCGGTCATGACGCCGACGACGGCCATGCCGGCGGCGGCCATCCACACCGCGTGGAACGAGACGCCGAAGGCACCCAGGCGGGGGAGGACGGGAACGGCCAGGAGCGTGAAGCCCGCCTCGCAGACCAGCACCAGGAGCGCGTAGCCGATCCCGGCGGCGTCGGTCCTCCCGAATCCCTCGACCAGAGCGGCCCCCGCCGTCACGACGACGGCCCCGACGACCACGGCGCGCGGCGGGAGGGTGCGGGTCGCGACGGCCGGGACGACCGCGAGCAGCATCGGGACCGCGGCGACCGCCACGCCGATCACCGCCGGTTCGGCGTGCGCGACGCCACGGACGACACCGACGTTGAACAGCACCAGGCCCACGGCCGCCACCCCGGCCAGCCACAGCCACTCGCGACCACGCGGCCGCGGCACCTGCCAGCCGGTGACGCGTGCGACCACGAGCAGGAGGAGCGCGGCGAGGGCGTACCGGACCGTCTGGAGGGTGAAGAGCGGGGCATCGGTGATGGCGGCCGAGACGGCGACGCTGCTGCCGACGCAGGCCATCCCGGCTGCGGCGAACACGATGGCGAGCAGGGTGCCGCGACGGGGCGGTGCTCCGGTGTGCCTGGCGGAGCCGGTGTCGGGTCGGGGGAGGGCTTTGACGGTCATGGGGACAAGGTTGGCTGCCTCTTGGTCCGCCAGACAGATCCAAACCTGGCGTGGCAGAGTGGACCAAGTGACCGGAGCGGACTTCCTGCAGCTCGACCCGTCCGGAGTGCCGTCAGGTGGGCTGGCGACCTGGCTCACCGCCGCGCTGCGCGACGCGGTGACCGATGGCCGTCTCGTGGTCGGCGCCCGCGTGCCGGCCTCGCGCACCCTCGCCGCCCAGCTCGGCATCTCGCGCGGGGTGGTGGTCGAGGCGTACCAGCGGCTCACCGACGAGGGCCTGCTCTCCGCACGCAGCGGCGGCGGCACCCGGGTGAGCGCGGCTCCTGGAGCCGTACGTCGCCTGGGTCCTGCCACTCGGCCACCGACCCCCGATCTGGACCTCTCCCCGGGGGTGCCGGATCTCTCGGCGTTCCCGCGGGCCGCCTGGGCCAAGGCCTCGCGGGAGGTGCTCGCCGAGATCGGCAGCGCCGACCTCGGCTACGGCGACCCGCGGGGAGTGCCGGTGCTCCGGGAGGCGCTCGCGGTCTGGCTGGGACGCACCCGGGGGATCACCGTCTCGCCCGACGAGATCCTGGTGGTCAACGGCGTCGCCCAGGGTCTGGTTCTCCTGGCCCGGTGGCTCGAGGAGCGGGGCCGGACCAGGATCGGCTTCGAGGAGCCGGGGTCCTACGGCGTACGAGTGCATCTGCAACGGTGGGGGATGACCACGGTCCCGGTGCCGGTGGACGGTGACGGTCTGGACGTGGCGGCACTCGAGGCCAGCGGGGTCGATGCCGTCGTGGCCACTCCGGCTCACCAGTTCCCGACCGGTGTCGTGCTCGCGCCGCGGCGCCGCCGCGAGCTGGTCGAGTGGGCCCGGGCCGCGCCGCACCGGTTGGTGATCGAGGACGACTACGACGCCGAGCACCGCTATGACAGGCCGCCGGTCTCTGCGGTGAAGGTGCTCGCGCCTGACCGCGTCGTCCACCTCGGCAGCGTGTCCAAGACGTTGGCGCCGGCGATGCGGCTCGGCTGGCTGATCGCCCCGGCCGACCTCCAGGAGGAGCTGGTCGAGGCCCGCTACTGGCTCGATCTGGCCAGCCCGGCGCTGCCGCAGGTCACCCTCGCTCGGATGCTGGCCTCAGGTGCCTTCGAACGTCACCTGCGGCTGGTCCGGCTTCGGCACCAGGCACGCCGCGACGCCCTGCTCGAGGCGCTCACCGAGCACCTCCCCGCTGCACGGATCCAGGGGGTGGCGGCAGGCCTGCACGTGCTGGCGACGCTTCCCGACGGGGTCGACGACACGGCCGTCGCCGCGGTCGCGCTCGAGGCGGGCATCGGCGTCCATCCGTTGAGCCGGCACCGGGAGGGCGACGGTCCGCCGGGCCTGGTGATCGGCTACGCGGCGACGTCGCCCGACCGCCTCCGGGAGGCGGTCAGGCGGCTGGCGCCGCTGATCTCCTAAGAGGTCCTAGGACTCGACGTCGTACTTCGCGCAGAGCCCCAGTCGGCTGCCGGCGATCCAGGCGGTCTTGAACGGAGCCTTGAACATCGTCGCCTCGCTCGGGCAGCCGCCCAGCCCCTGGATGTTGGTCTCGGTCTGGTCGGGGAAGTCGTCACCGGTCATCTCGAAGGTGTCGACGACGATGTAGTCGTGGGTGGTCCCGCACCGGACGACCTTGTCGATGGTGCTGTCGATGCAGGCCCGGAGGTCGGTCGGGAACGGGTTGGGGACCGGGTCCTCGGGCAGCTCGATCATCGGGGCCTTCTGGACCGTGACGCCGACGTCGCACCTCACGTAGCGGTCACCGTCGTTCCAGGTGGCCTCCGTGGGCCAGTACCAGCTCACGATGTAGGCGGTGCGCGCCAGTGCCTCCGGGTTCAGCCCGAGGCCGGTCTCCAGGCGGGTGAAGCAGGCGGCTCCGGCGGCCTCGTTGTCGTTGTATTCCTTGACGTCGGTGGCGACATGGAAGGTGTAGAGCGTGTGCGGCTCGGCGCAGTCCACTGGCTCGCTCTCGTCGACGAACTCGTTGGCTGCGGAGTAGTCGAGGTTGCGGCACTCGCCGACCTCGGGTACGTCGCCACCGCGAGTGCTCACGAAGTAGATCAGGCCGCCGATGAGGCCGACGGCCACCACCGCGGCGAGCACGCCGCCGACCAGTCGGCCGGTGCGCCTCGGCTTCGCCGGGCGCTGCTGACCGGTGCCGGTCGGCACCGTCGTCGGCTGGTCGAAGGGCGATCCGGTGCCCGGTGGTCCGCCCGGTGGTCCGCTCGGTGGTCCGCTCGGCGGGCCCACGGGCGGCACGTACGACGCCGACTTCTGCCAGGGCGACGTCGAGGTGGGCGGCGGTGGCTGGGCTGCGGCGTGAGCCCGTGGGGCGCCGGTGGCCGGGGAGCCCGCGACCGCACCACGGAGCGCCTCGCCGAACGAGCGGGCATCGGGCCAGCGGTCCTCGGCCCGGGGCTCCAGCGCCCGGGCGATGGCCTGGCTCACGGAGGCCGGGAGGGGACGTACGGAGCCTGCCTCGGGCACTCGTGAGGTGAGCCCGAGCGCCGGGGCGGGGGAGCGACCGGCGAGCAGGGCCCAGGCGACCGCACCGAGAGCGCGTACGTCGGCGCGGTGGTCGATCGGCAGCGTCGGGTCGAGCTGCTCGGGCGCCATGTAGGACGGGGTGCCGATGTCGCGGGTGACCTCGTTGAGCGAGTCGAGCGAGCGGGCCACGCCGAGGTCGGCGATCATCACCCGGCGAGCGCCGGCGGTGCCGCCGGAGGTCTCGGAGGTGAGCAGCAGGTTGGCGGGCTTGATGTCGCGATGGATCACCCCGCGCGCCTTCAGCGCCATCAGCCCGTCGGCGGCCTGGGCGACGATGTCAGCGACCTCGTGCGCGTCCAGGCCGCCCGGCGAGCGCTTGAGCAGGTCGGCGACCGAGCCGCCGTCGGCGTACGACATCACGAAGAAGGGGATGCCGGTGCTGGTCTGACCGATGTCGTAGACACGGACGACATGGGGTGAGTCGACCGAGCGGAGCAGCCGCGCCTCCTGCAGGAAGCGCTTGTGGATCTCCGGGTTCGACACCCAGCCGGGGGAGAGCGCCTTGACCGCGACGTGGGAGTCGAGATCGGGGTCGTAGTAGAGCCAGACGGAGGCGAACGCACCCGCACCGATGTGGCGGACCTGCTGCAGCCTCCCGAGATGGGTCGGGAAGGTCGAGCTCATCGCGGGCGTCCCCGAGATCCATGCCGGTCGGTCATGCCCGAATCATGCCCTGAATCCGGCCTCGGCGGCCGTGGTGACACCGGTTTCGAACGGTTTCGCAAAGAAATCGAGATCTAGGTGTGACGCCTAGGGAGCGCGCCAGGACCGCTCGCGCTTGACCGCGGCGTGCTCGTCCGAGCCGACGTTCTCCCGCAGCTCCTTGGCGGACTCGCGGATGGCGTCGGAGATGATCTCGTGGACGCGGGGATCGGCCAGCCCCTCGTCGACCAGGCGCAGTACGGTGTCGGCGACGAGACGGACGATGTCGTCGTGGAAGGGCAGGTACTTCAGCTTGCCCGTCGTCTGGTCCTGGCGGATCAGGTCGATGATGAGCGTGTCGATCTCGGCGCGGTTCTCCTCGATCGCGCTGGAGATGTGCCGGGTGTAGTTGCCGGTCTGGATCACCGCGATCACCTCGTCGAGCACCGCGACCGTGATCGGCTTGCGGATCGCGTTGACGATGGCTCCGGAGAACCTCCCGACCACGTACGCCGAGATCCGGTCGCCGAAGGCACGGTCGGCCGCGCGCATCAGGCGCACGAGGATCACCACCACGCGCAGCAGCCGGAGACTGCGGAAGGCGGGGCTCGCGGCGACCCCGAGCGGGATCATGCCGAGCAGCTCGTACCAGTAGAGCAGCGGGAACCGCCAGCCGAGCCCGGATCGGGACCACCGCCACGCGAACTCGACGGCGAAGATCCCGCACACGACATAGTCGGCGAGGACGACCCGGTCGTACCAGACCGTGGATACGTCCCAGAACGTCACCCACAGGGCCGCGACGACCGAGACGACGGCCAGCGCCAGCATGAACCAGTCGACCACCGTCACCGGCGGCGTCGGGGCGGCGCCGGGCCTGCGGTCGTCGTGGCGGCGGTCGGTGCCCGGGGAACTCATGGTGGGCACGATAGGAGACGCGTCCACCAAAGCCGGCCACACGCGCCGACGACAGGAAGTTGCCCCGTCCTCGGAGTCTGTCGCTGCCACGGTTGTCGGTCCCGCACGGCAGAATGGGTCTGTGCCCCTCTACCGCGACGAGGCGATCGTGCTTCGCACCCACAAGCTGGGTGAGGCCGATCGGATCATCACCATGCTCACCCGTCACCACGGGCGGGTGCGTGCGGTGGCCAAGGGCGTGCGGCGCACCACCTCGCGGTGGGGATCGCGGCTCGAGCCGTTCACCCACGTCGACCTGCAGTTCGCCGAGGGCCGCACGCTCGACACGATCACCCAGGCCGAGACGCTGACGCTGTTCCACGCGGGGATCGGGCTCGACTACGACCGCTACACCGCCGGCACCGCGATGCTCGAGACCGCCGACCGGCTGGTGCACGAGGAGGGCGAGCCCGCGCCGCAGCAGTATCTGCTGCTCGTCGGTGGGCTGCGGGTGCTCGCCCAGGGCGACCGGCTTCCCCGGCACGTGCTCGACTCCTACCTGCTGCGCTCGCTGGCCGTCGCCGGATACGCGCCGAGCTTCGACGGGTGCGCCCGCTGCGGGCTGGAGGGCCCGCACCGGTGGTTCAACGTCTCCATGGGTGGTGCGCTGTGCACGACCTGCCGGGTGCCGGGCTCGGCGACGCCCTCGTCCGAGACGCTCACCCACCTCGGTGCGCTGCTCTCAGGCGACTGGGATACCGTCGGCCGCGCCGAGGACCGGACCAGCAGGCAGGCGAGCGGGTTGGTCGCTGCGTACCTCTCCTGGCATCTGGACCGCAACCTGCGCTCGCTCGAATACGTCGAGAGCTGAGGAACCGCATGGCCCACTCCCACGGCCACTCCCACGGCGGGCACGGGCACGACGCCGAGGTGGAGGTCGAGGCGCTGCCACGGATGGTGCTCACCGTCTCGCTGGTGATCGTCGCCGTCCTCACCGTTGTCGGGGTGGGTGTGTGGTGGCCCGACCGTGCCGCCGTCGAGAAGCTCCAGGGTTCGCAGGAGTTCGTCGCCGATGGTGTCGTCTTCGAGTCGGCCGAGGTGACCTCCGTCTCCGAGCCGTGCGCCCCCGAGGGACAGGCTGATGGGCGGGCCGAAGGCTGCAACCGAGCCTCGGCGAAGCTCACCAGCGGACCCGACACCGGCACCGAGGTGACGGTCACGATCTCGACGCCGATGGCCACCTCCGGTCTGGAGGCCGGTGACGACGTGGAGCTCTCCCGCACGGAGAGGAAGGGAGAGGCGGCGTACGCCTTCTTCGACGTCGAGCGCGGACCGCCGCTGCTCCTGCTGGTCGGCCTCTTCGTGGTCTGTGTCGTGGCCGTCGCGCGGCTGCGGGGCCTGATGGCGGTGCTCGGACTGGGCTTCGCGGGGGCGGTGGTGTGGCTGTTCCTGCTGCCCGCGCTGCTCTCCGGCGAGCCCGCGGCGTGGGTCGCGCTGGTCTCCTCGGTGCTGATCCTCTACGTCGTGCTCTACACGACCCACGGTTTCTCGGTGCGTACGTCGGTGGCGCTCGCCGGCACCCTGGCCGGCGTCACGGTGACCGCGCTGATCGGCACCGTCGCGATCGGCGGGAGCAGGCTGAGCGGCCTCGGCTCGGAGAGCGGGCAGACCCTCTCCTCGCTCGATGCTTCGCTCGACCTGCAGAGCCTGCTGGTGGCCGCGGTGATCATCGCCGGCCTCGGTGCGCTCAACGATGTCACCATCACCCAGGCCTCCGCGGTGTGGGAGCTGCGCGCCGCCGGGCCCTCGACCTCGCGGTGGGACATCTTCCGCGGGGCGATGCGGATCGGCCGCGACCACGTCGCCTCGACGATCTACACGATCGTGTTCGCCTACGTCGGCAGCGCGCTGACCCTGCTGCTGGTGATCCAGCTCTACGACCGCACCTTCTTCTCGCTGCTGACGACCGAGCAGATGGCCGGTGAGATCGTCGCCACGATGGCCGCCGGTGTCGGGGTGGTCCTGGCAATGCCGATCACCACCATCATCGGGGCGCTGACCGTCCCCGGTCCGACGGGTCGGACCGAGGAGGTGGAGTACGACGCGCCTCGCCGTCCGATGGTCCCGCCCCGGCCACACCAGGGCCAGCAGCCGCCCGCCGGGTATCCGCCGACTAGGGTGGGGCCTCGTGAGCAAGCCGGTCCGCACCCCAACACCCCACCCGTCCGGGGCTACCCCGCCCCCGGTCCCCAAGGACCTCGTCCCGGACCACGTGGCGATCATCATGGACGGCAACGGCCGATGGGCCAAGGAGCGTGGCCTCCCCCGGACCAAGGGCCACGAAGAGGGTGAGTCCTCCCTCTTCGACGTCGTCGAGGGGGCCATCGAGATCGGGGTCAAGGCCATCTCGGCCTACGCGTTCTCGACCGAGAACTGGTCGCGCTCGCCCGACGAGGTGAAGTTCCTGATGGGCTTCAACCGCGACGTCATCCGCCGCCGCCGCGACGAGATGAACGAGCTCGGCGTCCGGGTCCGCTGGGCCGGTCGCGCGCCCCGGCTGTGGAAGTCGGTGATCAACGAGCTCAAGATCGCCGAGGAGATGACGAAGCACAACACCGTCTGCACGCTGACGATGTGCGTCAACTACGGCGGCCGCGCCGAGCTCACCGACGCCGCCTCGCGGATCGCGAAGGATGTCGCAGCAGGCCGGCTGAACCCCGACAAGATCACCGACAAGGTCTTCCAGCGCTACCTCTACGTCCCCGAGCTCCCCGACGCCGACCTCATCTGGCGCACCTCCGGCGAGCAGCGCCTGTCGAACTACATGCTCTGGCAGGCCGCTTACTCCGAGTTCGTCTTCACCGACGTCCTCTGGCCCGACGTCGACCGCCGTCACCTGTGGCATGCCATCGAGACGTACGCCTCCCGGGACCGCCGCTACGGCGGCGCCCTCCCCAACCCCGTCTGACCCACCCTCCCCGAGACGACCTTTCGCGCTCAGAAAGTGACGTCCCGGCGCCAGAAACTGACGCTTCGCGGTCAAGAACTGACCTCTCGGGAGGCTGGAGTCAGCGGCAGTCGGTGCAGGTGCCGAAGATCTCCAGGGTGTGGGATACGTCGGTGAAGCCGTTCTCCTCGGCCATGGTCTTGGTCCAGCGCTCGACGGCGGGGCCCTCGACCTCGACGGTGCGGCCGCACTGGCGGCAGACCAGGTGATGGTGGTGGGTGTCGGAGCAGCGGCGGTAGATGGTCTCGCCGTCCTCGGAGCGCATCGCGTCGACCGCGCCGGCCTCGGCGAGCGCGGTCAGGGTGCGGTAGACGGTGGCCAGGCCGACGGCACCGTCGAGGCGGGAGTGGATCTCCTGGGCGGAGTGGAAGCCGTCGTAGGTCTCCAGCGCCTCGGCGACGGCGAGCCGCTGCTTGGTGGGGCGCAGGGCGCCGGAAGGTTCAGTGCTCGTCATAGTGCTCTCCTTCCGCGCCGACGTGCGCCGCGTGACGGTGCCCGTCGTGGATGTAGTCGACGTGGTCGCCGTGCTCGACGGCGACATGTCCGCACTTCTCGCCGTGGTGGTGCGGGTGTTCCTCGTCGACCGGCTTCTCCTCGGGCGAGGTCTCCGGGAACGGGGCCACCAGCGCCCGGCGTCGCCGCAGCCAGGCGCCGACCGGCCAGACCAGGAAGAACCCGGCCAGCGCGACGAGCACGATGCTGGGGCCGGGCTGTACGTTGGCGCCGGTGCGCGACAGCGCGGCCGCCAGCACCAGACCACCGACCGAGGCCACCAGCCCGGCGCCCATCGCACCGAGCAGGGTCATCCGGAACGACCGGGTCAGCTGCTGGACGATCGCGACGGGTACGACCATGAGCGCGGAGACGAGCAGCAGCCCGACGGTGCGCATCGCGATCACCACGCTCAGCGCCGCGAGCACGGCGACCAGGATCGAGTAGAACCGCACCGGGAGCCCGGCGACCTTGGCGTAGTCGGGGTCCTGGGAGACCGCGAACAGCTGCGGCGAGAGCCCGACGCAGATCACGATCAGCACGACCGCGAGGGCCATCGTCACGAGCAGGTCGTCGACCGAGATGGTCAGGATCGAGCCGAAGAGGAACTCCTGGAGCCGTGACGCGCCGGTTCCGGCGAGCCCGGTGACGAAGACACCGCCGGCCAGTCCGCCGTAGAAGAGCATCGCCAGCGCGACGTCGCCTTCGGCGTGCCCGCGCTCGCGGACGAGCTCGATGACGACGGCACCGGCGATCGCCACGACCACCGCGGTCCAGGTCGGCGAGGTCTGGGTCCACAGGCCGATCGCGACGCCGGTGACGGCGACGTGGCCGATGCCGTCACCCATCAGCGCCAGCCGTCGCTGCACGATGTAGGTGCCGACGGCCGGGGCCGCGATCCCGACGAGGAACGCCGCGATCAGGGCGCGCTGCATGAAGGGGACCGAGAAGAGCTCGAGAAGTGTCATCACAGCTCCTTCAGCGGGATGGGGACGGCGGCGTTCTGCTCCGGGGTCGATGCGTCGTCGCAGTGGACGTGGCCGGCGTCGAAGCCTTGGGCATGGACGTCGGCGTCGGTGAGGGGAGGACCGTCGTAGGCCTTGCGGCCGTCGCGCATGACGACGGCACGATCGACCAGCGGTGCGAGCGGCCCGAGCTCGTGGGCGACCAGGACGATCGTGGCGCCGTCGGCCTTGAGCCGTCCGAGCGCCGCGGCCAGGGCGTGCTGGTTGGGCAGGTCGACACCGGCGGTGGGCTCGTCGAGCAGCAGCAGCTCGGGACGTCCGGCGAGCGCCCGGGCGATCAGCACCCGCTGGTGCTGTCCGCCGGAGAGCTGGGCGACACCGCGGTGGGCGTAGGCATCCATCCCGACGATCTCGAGCGCCGCCCGGATCGCGGCCCGGTCGGCGCTGCGCAGCGGCCGCAGCAGCTTGCGGTGGGTGAGTCGGCCGGAGGCGACGACCTCCCAGACCGAGGCCGGTACGCCGCCGGTGGCGGTGCTGCGCTGCGGCACGTAGCCGACCCGCGACCAGTCGTGGAAGCTTCCCAAGGTGCGTCCGAACAGCTCGAGGCGACCGGCCGAGAGCGGGTTGAGGCCGACCAGGGTGCGTACGAGCGTCGACTTTCCGGAGCCGTTGGCTCCCATCAGTGCGACGAACTCGCCACGCTCGACCGTCAGGTCGACATCACGCAGCACGGGGCGCCCGGACAGCGCGACATCCCCGTGCAGCAGCTGCACGGGGACATCAGCGGGGACGGTGCTCTTCCCGGGGAGGTTCACTGACAACCGTTGGCCGCCTTCAGGGCGTCGAGGTTCTGGCGCATGATGGAAAGGTAGTCCTCTCCTTCGGTCTCTGCCGAGAGACCCTCGATCGGGTCGAGCACCGCGGTCTTCAGCCCGAGGTCCTCAGCGAGCGTGTCGGCGAGCGCGGTGCTGACCAGGCGCTCGGAGAAGATCGTGCTCACGCCGTGCTCCTTGGCGTGCTCACCGATCTCTGCGAGCTGGGCCGGGTTGGGCTCGGCGTCGGGAGTCAGGCCGGCGATCGACTCGAACTCCAGACCGTACTTGTCCAGGTAGGCGAAGGCGTCGTGGGAGACCACGACCTCCTTGATCTTGCACTGTGCCAGGCCCGTCTTGAACTCCTCGTCGAGTGCGGTCAGGTCCTCGGTCAGGGCCTTGGCGTTGGCAGCGTAGGTCTCGGCGTTGTCGGGGTCGGCCTTGGCGAGGGCGTCGCTCACGCTCTCGGCGTAGTCGGCCATGAGCGCCGGGTCGTGCCAGAAGTGCGGGTCGATCTCGCCGTGGTCGTGCTCCTCCTCGGCGTGAGCCTCTTCCTCGTCGGCGTGCTCGTCCTCGTGGCCCTCCTCGGCCTTGCGGAGCTCGACGACCTTCTCGACGTCGACCACATCACCCTTGACGTCCTGCTCGATCGCGTCGTCGACGGCGGGCTGGAAGCCGTGCTCGGTGAGGATCACGTCGGCGTCCTGGAGCGCGGCGGTCTGGTTGATGCTGAGCTCGAGATCGTGCGGCTCGACGCCCGGCTTGGTGAGGCCGGTGACGTCGGCGAGGTCACCCGCGACCCGCTTCGCGACGAACTCCAGCGGGTAGAACGCGGCCGCGACCTGGACCTTCTCCGAGTCGGATCCGGAGGCGGAGGAACCGGAGTCGTCGGAGAGTGCGGCGCAGCCGGACGTGAGCAGGAGCGTCCCGGCAGCAAGCAGACCGGCGTAGCGGGTAGTGGGGGTCATGAGAACCATTCTCAGAGATGTTGAGAATGGTTGTCAATTCCTTCCGGGATCCCGAACAGCAGAGGTACGCCGGTCACGCGGGGGAGGTCGACGCGGTTGCACCGCTCGGCGAGCCCCGGGTCGTCCGGCCAGGAGCCGATGATCAGGCCGTCGGGCTCGTACCCGCGAGCACGCAGCGCGGCCACGGTCAGCTCGGTGTGGTTGAGGGTGCCCAGGCCGGCCGCGGTGACGACCACGAACGAGGTGGTCACGCCTGCAGTCCGCAGCGCGTCGGCCAGATCGAGAAGCGTGCCGCCGCCGGTGTCCAGGCGCACCAGCAGGCCACCCGCGCCCTCGACGAGGACGAGGTCGTGGGCGCGCGCCAGGGCCGAGATCGTCGGAACGTACGCAGCGACCGCCGGGATCTCCACCCCGGCCCTCCGGGCTGCGGTGTCCGGCGCGAGTGGCTCCTCGAGCCGGGTCAGCTCGTGGACCTCGATCCCGGTCAGCCGGTGGATCTCGGCGGCGTCGCAGTCGCCGTCGGCGGTGCCGGTCTGCACCGGCTTGACGACCGACACCCGCTCGCCGTTCGTACGCGCCCGCGACGCCAGCGTCGCGGTCGCGACCGTCTTGCCCACGCCGGTGTTGGTGCCGGTGACGATCACCACCCGCGCGGTCATGCCGCGCCTCGGGATGCTGACCGAGTTACCTCGGCGTCGGTGCGCTTCTTTCGTGGAGTTCCGCGAAGAAAGCGCACGCTGACCGAGTTACCTCGGTGAACATCCAGCAGCCCGCTCATCGGACCCCACCCACGATCGCGTCGATGGCCTTGGTGGCCCGGTCCCACTCCTCGGTGGTGACGCCAGCCCCGGCGGTGACCCGCAGCCTGGAGATCCCGTCGGGGACCGAGGGCGGGCGGAAGCAGCCGACGCGTACGCCCTCGGTGAGCAGGTCCGCCTGTGCGGCGACCGCGGCCTCCGGTGAGGGCATCGGCACCGACAGCACCGCGCCGGCGGGCGCCGGCACGCCGAGCGTCGCCGCCAGCCCGGCCACGCGGGCGCGGATGGTGTCGGCGAGATCCGGGCGCGACCGCGCGATCCGTGCCGCAGCGAGGGCCGCGGCGGCCGCAGCGGGGGCCAGGCCGGTGTCGAAGATGAACGGGCGGGCGGTGTTGACGAGATGGTCGAGGACCGCTGGCGGCCCCAGCACGGCTCCGCCCTGGCTACCCAGGCTCTTGGAGAGCGTCGCGGTGACCAGCACGTCGGCTCGTCCGGCGAGCCCGTAGCGGTGGACGAGCCCGGGCCCGTGCACGCCGACGCCGTGGGCCTCGTCGACGACGAGCAGCGCACCGTGCTCTCCGCAGGCCTCGGCGAGCTCGGCCAACGGTGCCTCGTCGCCGAGGACCGAGTAGATCGACTCGGCGAGCACCAGCGTGCGCATCCCGGGACGCGCCACGAGCGCTGCCCGGACCGCGGTCACGTCGTTGTGCGGGACGACGGTCAGCTGAGCCCGGGACAGTCGTACGGCATCGATCAGCGAGGCGTGGATGTGCGCGTCCGAGACGACATGGGCGTTCCTGTCGGCCAGGGCGCTGACGACCGATAGGTTGGCGTGGTAGCCGGTCGAGAAGGTCAGCGCTCCCGGCTGTCCCAGCCAGCCGGCGAGCTCCTCCTCCAGGTCGCCGTGCAGGGTCAAGGTGCCCGTGACCAGCCGGGAGGCACCGGCGCCGGCGCCCCAGAGCATCGCGGCGTCGGCCGCGGCGCGGCGTACGTCTGGGTGACCGGACAGGCCCAGGTAGTCGTTGCCGGCCAGGTCGACGATGTGTTCCGTCGAGGTGGCGTCGTCAGGGCCACGTGGCCGTAGTCGCCGGGTCAGTCCGGCTGCGTCCCGAGCCGTGGCGGACTCCTCGAGCCAGGTCTGCCAGCCCATCTCAGGCCACCTCCGCCGCTGCGCCGACGGCGCGGCAGATGCGGGCGAGGTCGGCCTCGTCGGTGACGTACGGAGGCATCGTGTAGATCAGGTCGCGGAACGGCCGGATCCAGACGCCCTCGCGCAAGGCGGCGTCGGTCGCCTTCGCGACATCGACCGGGTGGTCGAGCTGGACCACGCCGATGGCGCCGAGGACGCGGACGTCGCTGACCCGAGGCAGGTCGGCGAGAGGGGAGAGGCCGGTCGAGAGTGCGCCGGAGACCCGGGCCACGTCCCGCTCCCAGCCTCGAGCCGCCAGCAGGTCGAGCGAGGCCAGCGCGACCGCGCAGGCGAGCGGGTTGCCCATGAAGGTCGGCCCGTGCATGAGTACGCCGGACTCGCTGCGCGAGATCGCGTGCGCGACCTCGGCGGTGGTCAGCACGGCGGCCAGCGTCATGTAGCCGCCGGTGAGCGCCTTGCCGAGGCAGACGATGTCGGGCGTGACCTGCGACGACACGAAGTGGTCGCCGGTGCGTCCGAACCCGGTGGCGATCTCGTCGAAGATCAGCACCAGCCCGTGCTCGTCGGCGATCTCGCGGAGCACGACCAGGCAGCGGTCGTCGTAGACCCACATCCCGCCCGCGCCCTGGACGCGCGGCTCCAGGATGATCCCGGCGAGCTCGTCGGCGTGCGCCTCGGCAACCCGGCGTACGCCTTCGGCCCAGGCCTCCACGTCACCGCCCGGCGCCGGCGGCCGCTCGGCGAAGACCTGCGGTGCCAGCATGTCGGTGAACATCGAGTGCATCCCGCCGACCGGGTCGCACGTGCTCATGCAGCCGAAGGTGTCGCCGTGATAGCCGCCGCGCACGGTCAGGAGCCGGGTACGCTCCGGCCGCCCGCGGCCGCGCTGGGACTGCAGCGCCATCTTGATCGCGACCTCGACGCTCACCGACCCGGAGTCGGCGAGGAAGACGTGCTGCAGCGGCTCGGGGGTGATCTCCACGAGCCGGCGCGCGAGGTCGATCGCGGGAGCATGGGTCAGGCCGCCGAACATCACGTGCGCCATCCGGCCGGCCTGATCGGAGAGGGCGGCGTCCAGCTCGGGCACACGGTAGCCGTGGATCGCGGACCACCACGACGACATCGCGTCGATGACCTCGAGGCGCGTGCCGTCGACGTCGGAGAGGTGCAGGCGTACGCCCTCGGCGCCGGTGACGAGCCGCACCGGCGCCGGGTCGGTCATCGAGGTGTAGGGGTGCCAGAGGTGCTCGCGGTCGAAGGCGAGCAGGTCGGACGCGCTCCCGACGCCCCGATCAAGCGTTGGCAGCGACATCGGTCCCCGCTCCGCGGCGCCGGATCACCGGCCGGTCCTGCTCGTCGTGACCGCCGCAAGCGGACCCGCAGCCGTCGCCGCAGCTGCTGCCGCAGCCACCGCCGGTGGCCCGTCCGGCGACCTTGGCGCGGTGCTCCTCGATGAGCTCGCCGAAGGCACGTTCGTCCATGCCGAGGATGACGAAGCCGTTGTCGCGGAGCATCTCCAGGTCGGCCAGCGCGTCCTGCCCCTCGGAGGTCAGGTAGTCGCCGAGGAAGATCGAGTTGGCGACGTGCAGCGCGGTGGCCTGCAGCGTACGCAGGTGCATCTCGCGTCCGCCCGCGATCCGGATCTCCTTGTCCGGGCAGACGAACCGCGCCATCGCCAGGATCTTCACGCACCGGGTGGGGGAGAGCTCCCAGGTGTTCTCGTACGGCGTCCCGTCGAACGGCATCAGGAAGTTCACTGGGATGGAGTCGGCGTCGAGGTCGCGCAGCGCGAAGAGTGCCTCGACGAGCTGCTCGTCGGTCTCGCCCAGCCCCGCGATCAGCCCCGAGCACGGCGAGAGGCCGGCGTCCTTGGCCTTGCCGATCGTGTCGACGCGGTCCTCGTAGGTGTGGGTCTGGACGATGTTGTCGTGGTGGGACTCGGCGGTGTTGATGTTGTGGTTGTACGCATCCACGCCCGCAGCCTTCAACCGCTCGGCCTGCCCGCCCTTGAGCAGCCCGAGGCAGGCGCAGACCTCGACGCCCTCGTGCGCGTCCTTGAGGGCGGAGGTCATCTCGACGACCTTGTCGATGTCCCGGTCGGACGGCCCGCGGCCGGAGGAGACCATGCAGACCCGGGTGGCGCCACCGCGCAGTCCGGCTCCTGCCTGCTCCAGGGTGTCGTCCTTGGAGAGCCACGAGTATTTGAGGACCGGCGCCTGCGACCCGAGCGCCTGGCTGCAGTAGTTGCAGTTCTCCGGGCACAGCCCTGACTTGAGGTTGACCAGGTAGTTCACCTTCACGGTGTTGCCGAAGTAGACGCGGCGCAGCCGTCCCGCCGCAGCGACGACGGCCATCAGATCTGCGTCCGGGGTACGCAGCACCGTCAGTGCCTCCTCGGCGGTGGCCGCCCCGCCGGACAGGATCCGGTCGGCTAGCTGGTCGAAGGCTGTCGTCATGGGCGGGCTCCTTGGCGATGGCGTAACTGAACGTCGTTCAGGTGAACGGTGTTCAGGTTATGCGGGCGGGCGTGACCCCGCAACGTCGGCCTCCCCATTCGGACGCCTAGGATCACGAGCGTGCGTACCGAGACGATCCCTGGACTGGTCCTCATCGAGCACGAGATCGAGGTGCCGCTCGACCACGTCGGCGGTGGCCCGGAGACGCTGACCGTCTTCGCCCGCGAGGTGCGCCGGCCGGGCGACCGCGACGACCGCGACGCGCTGGTCTTCCTGCAGGGCGGTCCGGGCGGCGAGGGCCCGCGCCCGATCGATCTGCCGATGGCGCCGGGCTGGCTGGACCGAGCCCTGCAGGACTACCGGGTGATCCTCCTCGACCAGCGTGGCACCGGACGGTCGACCCCGATCACCGCGATGTCCGGGATGACCCCGCAGGAGCAGGCCGACCACCTGGCCCACTTCCGGGCCGACTCGATCGTCGAGGACGCCGAGCTCCTCCGCGCCCACCTGGGCATCGATCGGTGGTCGCTGCTGGGGCAGTCCTTCGGCGGGTTCTGCTCGCTGCGCTACCTCTCGACCCACTCCGAGTCGCTGCGCGAGGTGCTCTTCACCGGGGGAGTGCCGCCGGTCGGCCTGCCCGTCGACGAGGTCTACGCCGCGACCTTCGCCCGCACCATCGAGCTCACCGAGCGTCACTACGCCCGCTTCCCCGGCGACCGCGACCGGATGCGCGCGCTCGTCGAGCGCTGCGACGCCGGCGAGATCCGGCTCCCGCACGGCGGCCTGCTCTCCTCCCGCCAGGCGCGCTCCATCGGCAGCCTGCTCGGGATGACCGGCGGCTCCGAGCGGATCCACTACCTGCTCGAGCGTGACCCCGCCGGCCTCGGCTTCGGCCACGAGGTCGCCGCGCTGCTGCCGTTCAGCGGACACTCGCCGCTCTACGTGCTCGTCCACGAGGCCTGCTACGCCGACGGCCAGGCGACCCGCTGGGCCTCCGCGCGGGTCCAGCCCGCGGCGTACGAGGCAGACCCGACCCTCCTCACCGCCGAGCACCTCTTCCCGTGGCACCTCACCGAGGACCCGCTGCTGGCGCCGTTCGCCGAGGCGGCGGACCTGCTCGCCGAGCGGGAGTGGCCGAGCCTCTACGACCCGTCGGTGCTCGCCTCGGTCGACGTGCCGTGCGCTGCGGCGGTTTACTACGACGACCCCTACGTCCTGCGCGAGCACTCGCTGGCCACCGCAGAGCTGGTCCCCACCCTGCGACCGTGGATCACCAACGCCCACCTCCACAACGGTGTCCAGGTCGCGCCCGAGGAGGTCCTCGACCGCCTCATCGGCATGGCCCGCGGGCGGGTCTGACGCCGATGACCCTGCCCGTGACGGCCATCCGCACCGCATCCTTCGTGCTCACCATGGTGCTCGTCGGTCTCCTCTACCCGCTGCTCGCCGCACTGGCCTACGCCGGTCTCCTGATCGCCGCCGCGGTCGGCGACCACGGCGTCGGTGGCCCTCTCGCCGGTCCGGTGCTGGTGCTGCTCGGTGCGGTCGCCGGCGCGGTCTGCGTGGCGGTCGGAGCGCCCGCGGCGATCGCCGCCCGTGTCGTGGGCGGCATCAAGGGCATCCTCGCCGGCGCCGCTGTCCTGGTCGCCCTCGCCGGTGGTGCCACCTGGCTCGCGTGGCTGGTGTTCGACCTGGCGGGCCGACCGTGGGCCGCCGCCGCAGCCCTGCTCGTCGCCTCCGTCCCGGCCGTGCTGGTGCTCGCTCTGTCCGACACCGTCACGAGCCTGGTCACCCAGCTGCCCGCCCGGACGCGGGCGTCTGCCGGTCACGCCTGAGCCGGACCTGTCAGACTCTCGCCCGTGGGCATCGAGGTGAGGGCGTACGACCCGGCGTGGCCGATCCGTTTCGAGGAGGTCGCCGCGACCCTGAGGAGCGCCTTCGCGGACGGGCCGGAGGCGCGCGTGGAGCACGTCGGCTCGACGTCGGTCCCAGGGCTGGCGGCCAAGCCCGTCCTCGACATCGACATCATCGTCGCGCCGGAGGACGTCCCGGCCGCGGTCACCGCCCTCGAACGGATCGGCTACCGCCACCGTGGCGACCTCGGGGTCGCCGGCCGGGAGGCGTTCTACGCCCCTGACACCGATCCGCGGCGTCACGTCTACGTCTGCGCGGCGGGCACCCTCAACGTACGCAACCACCTCGCCGTCCGCGACGTCCTCCGCCGGCGCGACGACCTCCGCGACGAGTACGCCGCGGTCAAGCTCGCCCTGGTCGCCGACCCGACCATGGACATCGATACCTACATCGCCGGAAAATCCGACGTCTTGCAGAAGGTCCTCGCCCTCGCCGACCTCACCGCCGACGAGCTCAGCCAGATCCTCTCGCTCAACGACCCGAGCCGCTGATGTCTCACACTCTTCCGACCCATGTCGGTGTCGTGATGGACGGCAACCGCCGGTGGGCCAAGAAGGCGGGCTTCGCGAGTCCGGGAGCCGGGCACGACGTCGGAGCCGCCCATGTCGAGGACCTCTTGGAGTGGTGCACGCGCTGGCGGATCGACCACCTCACCTCCTACGTCCTCTCCGCCGACAACATCCGGAAACGACCGAAGTCCCAGGTCGAGCACCTGTTCGGCATCCTCACGGAGAAGCTCCCGCGGACCGTCGTACGCAGCGGCCGCTGGGCCCTCCACGTCTCCGGTGACCTCTCGCTCCTGCCCGATGACGCGGCCGACGCGCTGCGTGGGGCC
This sequence comes from Nocardioides sp. CCNWLW239, assembly GCF_037137035.1. Classification (NCBI taxonomy): domain Bacteria; kingdom Bacillati; phylum Actinomycetota; class Actinomycetes; order Propionibacteriales; family Nocardioidaceae; genus Nocardioides; species Nocardioides sp. CCNWLW239. The sequence goes on from NZ_JBBBNW010000008.1 coordinate 161,775, forward strand.
GAGCGTGAGACCGCCGACCGCCCGGCGCACCTCACGATGGCGATCGGCTACGACCCGCACGGTGACATCGTCGAAGGCATCCGCCGCGCGCTCGCCGCAGGTGCCACCGAGATCGACGAGCAGGCCATCACAGCCGCTCTCCCCGGCGGCCCGGTCAAGGAGATCGACCTCGTCATCCGCACCAGCGGCGAACAACGTCTCTCCGGCTTCTTCCCCTGGCAGACCGCCCACGCCGAGATCGTCGTCAGCGAGAAGCTCTGGCCCGACTTCACCGCCGCCGACTTCGCCAACGCCCTTGAGCTCTACGCCGCGAGACAGGTGGGCGACGTAGCGGGCTGACCAGCGGCTCGAGGTCTGCACCACAACCGTGCACATGCGTGAAACTCCCGCGTCGGACCGGCGGCTGGTGCGTCAGAACCCCACATATGCGCTGTTCTGGCACGTCTTCGACGTCACCGCGGCAGTGCCTCGCCGGATCACTTCACTGCGCGAGCTGGTGACGGCGTAGGCGTTCAGAGGCGCAGGGCGTGGGCGGCCATCCGGTAGGCGACCGCGGCTGCTTCGGCATCGTGCAGGGACTCGTCGGCCAGTGCCACCTCCGCGTGCGCGCGGATGCTGACCGCGGGGTCGTCGGTGAGCAGGTCGGCGCAGAGGCCGGCGACCACGTCGCCTGAGTCGTGGTCATCGAGCTCGTCGAGGACGCCTCCGAGATCGAGCAGCATCGCTGCCTCCTCGAAGATCTCCCGCAGGGTCTCCTCATCGACCTCGACGCCGGGTCGTGCCGCTGCCACGGCCGCCAGCTCGAGGATCGGTGTGAGCCGGGGGTCCAGGTCCTGCATCGCCATGGTGCCCAGCATGAGCCTCCCGGCCCTGGCGGGCAACGGGTCAGTCGAGGTCGTCGAGGTTCAGGCCCATCGGTGACTGGCCGGGGATCTCGCCGGAGGCGACGACGGCCTTCGTGAGCGGTCGCAGGAGAGCGATGAGCTCGTCGATCTCGGCCGGCTCCAAGGACGCGTACGCCGTGGCGGCAAGCGCATCGGTCGTGGACTCGATCTCGGCCTTCGTCTCGCGGCCGAGGTCCGTGAGGGAGTCGCCGGAGTCGGTGACGAGCTCACGGGAGCGCAGGCCGGCGACGAGGGCGGACCACTCGGTCTCGTGGATGTTGCGGGAGGTGGCGTAGGCCGACGGGGACAGCCCGGTGGCGAGGGCGTGGAAGACGTGGGACTCGCGGCCGCCGATCCCGGCGGTGAGCAGAGCGGAGATGTGACCGTCGCCGCGGTGCTCGCGCAGCAGCGTGGCAGCGTCCCAGAGAAGGGCGAGTGGATCCTCGGCGACGGAGAGCGAGCGCAGCGCGGCGTACAGGGGCCGACCCTCCATCGGGGCACCGAGAGCGGCGCGCGAGGCGAGCGCGGCGGCCCGGGCGACGTCGTCGGAGTCGGCGAGCGGACCGAGCTGGCGGCGGAGCGCCGCGATCGCTCCCGAGCGCCTCGCCTCGTGCGCCGCCTCGGGCGGTGCGAAACCCCAGGCGTCGGGAAGCGCGCGGGAGACGTGGGAGAAGGCGAAGTTGTAGAAGACCGCATGGACGACCTCGGCCGGGACGACCCCCAGAGGAGCGGAGCGAGCGGCGAAGTAGCCCATCCAGTAGCCGCGGTAGCCGGCGTCCTTGAGCAGGGCGATCGGTTCGGGCGAGAAGTAGCCCACCGCATGGATCGGCTCGAGCAGCTTCCACAGACGACGCGCACTGGGCTCCATGGCGGACGACGTTAGCGCCACTCGCCCGATCGGCCGAGCGAATTGGCCCAGCGAATTGGCCCCGCGGGCGGCGTACATAACAAGATGACACCACGGATACGATTTCCGTGGATCCCCCAGCACCGAGGCCCGGCAGCCGGCCGGGCTCGCATCGAGCAGAGAGCTTTTCATCGTGGCTAAGCCGCCAGCATCGACCCTTGACCTCGTCGTCTCCCTTGCCAAGCGGCGTGGATTCGTCTTCCCCAGCGGCGAGATCTACGGCGGCACCCGGAGTGCCTGGGACTACGGCCCCCTCGGCGTCGAGCTCAAGGAGAACATCAAGCGCCAGTGGTGGAAGGCGATGGTCCAGCAGCGCGACGACGTCGTGGGCCTCGACTCCAGCATCATCCTGCCGCGCCAGACCTGGGTCGCCTCCGGCCACGTCGAGACCTTCAACGACCCGCTGGTCGAGTGCCAGTCCTGCCACAAGCGCTACCGCTTCGACCACCTCCAGGAGGAGTACGCGGAGAAGAAGGGCATCGAGGACCCCGACTCGGTCGTCATCAACGAGGTCGTCGCCTGCCCCAACTGCGGCACCCGTGGCGCCTGGACCGAGCCGCGCGAGTTCTCCGGCATGCTCAAGACCCACCTCGGTGTCCTCGAGGACGAGTCGGGCCTCCACTACCTGCGTCCGGAGACCGCGCAGGGCATCTTCGTCAACTTCGCCAACGTGGTGACGAGCACCCGTCAGAAGCCGCCGTTCGGCATCGCCCAGACCGGCAAGAGCTTCCGCAACGAGATCACGCCGGGCAACTTCATCTTCCGCACCCGCGAGTTCGAGCAGATGGAGATGGAGTTCTTCGTCAAGCCGGGTGAGGACGAGGAGTGGCACCAGTACTGGATCGACGAGCGCACCCGGTGGTACACCGACCTCGGCATCAACCCCGACAACCTGCGCCACTACGAGCACGCCCAGGAGAAGCTCTCCCACTACTCCAAGCGCACCGTCGACATCGAATACCGGTTCAACTTCCCGGGCAGCGAGTGGGGTGAGCTCGAGGGCATCGCCAACCGCACCGACTTCGACCTCGGCACCCACATGAAGCACTCCGGCCAGGACCTGCAGTACTTCGACCAGGCCAACAACGAGCGTTACCTGCCCTACGTCATCGAGCCCGCGGCCGGTCTGACCCGCGCCCTGATGACCTTCCTCGTCGACTCGTACGCCGAGGAGGAGGCTCCCAACGCCAAGGGCGGCGTCGACAAGCGGGTCGTGCTCCGGCTCGACCACCGGATCGCGCCGGTCAAGATCGCCGTGCTCCCGCTGTCCCGCAACGAGGCGCTGAGCCCGAAGGCGAAGGCGCTCTCGGCCGAGCTGCGCGCCAACTGGGCCGTCGACTTCGACGACTCCCAGTCGATCGGCAAGCGCTACCGCCGCCAGGACGAGATCGGCACGCCTTACTGCGTCACCGTCGACTTCGACACCCTCGAGGACAACGCGGTGACCATCCGTGAGCGCGACACCATGAAGCAGGAGCGGATCCCGCTCGAGGGCGTGAGCCGCTACTTCGCCGAGCGCCTGATCGGCGCCTGAGCGGACACCGTTATCGGTCCGTAAACCTTGCAGGGGGCGTCCTGCTGCACGATCTCGAGATCTGTGCGGCAGGATGTCCCCATGCAACGACCGGGGTCCGTACTTGCCGCATCCGTCACGGGTGTGGTCATGGCCATGTCAGTGATGGGGTGCAGCGGCACCGCCCCGAGGACGAATGCGCCCAAGCCGTCCGAGAGCGCATCCGCTTCGCCCTCCGTCTCGCCCTCCGCGTCGGCCTCGCCCTCCGCCGGTGCCCTCACCGAGCCCGGCGCCGACCGGAAGCTCGGCGAGACCGCGACGGTCGAGTGGGCGCCCAAGGAGGGCATCGACGGCACGATCTCCATCACCGTCGACAAGCTCGAGTCGACCTCCTACAAGCAGACGTTCTCCGGCTGGAAGCTCGACGAGGCGACGCTGGCGCGCGCCCCCTACTTCGTGCGCGCCACCATCAAGAACGACGGTGACACCGACCTCGGCGGCTACGACGCACCGCTGTGGGGGCTCGACGGGGAGGGCAACCTGGTCGAGGCGGCCACGTTCAAGGAGCCGTTCAAGCCGTGCAACCCGAAGGCGTTCCCCAAGCAGTTCGCGCCCGGAGCCAGTGTCGACGTCTGCCTCGTCATGCTCGTCCCGGACCAGGGCAAGCTCGTCGGCGTGAGCTTCCGGCCCTACGAGGAGTTCGACCCGATCACCTGGGAGAGCGAGCCGACGCCGTACGTGGCGCCCAAGGGCTCTCCGTCCGCCTCGCCGTCCTCGTGACGCCGACTGCTTGATCTCGACTGCTTGATTTCGTACGGCGCGCCGCTGGCCGGACAATAGAAGGCATGTCTCTCCCCGGCCCGTTGAAGTTCGGCAGCCTCACCGTCGACACCCCTGTGGTGCTCGCGCCGATGGCCGGTGTCACCAACGCCGCCTTCCGGCGTCTGTGCGCCGAGCAGGGTGCGGGCCTCTACGTCTGCGAGATGATCACCTCCCGCGGCCTGGTGGAGGGTGACCAGCACACCAAGGACATGCTCGTCTTCGACGAGGCCGAGACCGTGCGCAGCGTGCAGCTCTACGGCACCGACCCGGTCTACGTCGGCAAGGCGACCGAGATCCTCTGTGGCGACTACGGGGTGGCGCACGTCGATCTCAACTTCGGCTGCCCGGTGCCCAAGGTGACCCGCAAGGGCGGTGGGGGAGCCCTGCCCTACAAGCGCGGTCTGCTCGGCGAGATCCTCGAGCACGCGGTCCGTGCGGCGGCACCTTACGACGTACCGGTGACGATGAAGACCCGCAAGGGCATCGACGACGACCACCTGACCTACATGGACGCCGGCCGGATCGCCCAGGAGAGCGGCGCCGCCGCGATCGCGCTGCATGGACGTACGGTCGCCCAGGCCTACTCCGGCACCGCCGACTGGGACGCGATCGCCGAGCTGAAGTCGTCGGTCGACATCCCGGTCCTCGGCAACGGCGACATCTGGGAGGCCGCCGACGCGATCCGGATGGTCGAGGAGACCGGGGTGGACGGTGTCGTCATCGGCCGCGGCTGCCTCGGCCGCCCCTGGCTCTTCCGCGATCTGGCGGCCGCCTTCGCCGGCGAGTCGGTCAACGTCCTCCCGAACCTCGGCGAGGTGAGCGACATCATGCGCCGACACGCCGAGCTGCTCTGCGAGCACATGGGCGAGGAGCGGGGCTGCAAGGAGATCCGCAAGCACATCGCGTGGTATCTCAAGGGCTTCGGAGCCGGTGGCGAGTTGCGCCGGACTCTCGGTCTGGTGAACAGCCTGGCCGACCTCGACGAGATGCTCGCCAAGCTGGACCGGAACGAGCCTTTCCCCACGTCACAGCTGGGTGCGCCGCGTGGGCGACAGGGTGCGCCGCGCGACAAGGTGGTCCTTCCGGAGGGGTGGTTGGACGACGCCGACGGGCGTGGCTGCGGGTTCGCGGAGAACGTCTCGGAGACCTCCGGAGGCTGAGGTTCGGACGGCTGGAGTCAGTCGATCGACAGATACAAAACAACGCAAAAACTCGGTAAGAGAATTGGAATACCCCGTGTCGTGTGTGTTGTACTCGGTCCGCGTGCCCGGACTTCCCCGACGGGTCTCAACTGGGTCTGACCCATTTGATTCCTTGGAGATGCTCGGGCACTGACCTTGTAGTCGAGCAAAGGATTGCGTGTGGCCGGCAGCCATAGAGGCGACACTCGGGCCGTCCGTAAGACCAAATCAATAGTTGCCAGCGCAGGGGTCGCCGTTCTCGCGACCGGCGTAGCAGTCGGTGCCGGAGCCGCTTTCGCGGAGCCGACGTCATTGGTCACCAAGAACGCAGGCGCATCGCTCACCTCCGCCAAGGCGGGCGTGCCGAGCACCCGTGACGACGCGCGCGTCGCCGGGGATCGACGGGAGACCGTGGTCAGCCGGAGCGGAGGCGACCGTGAGTCGGTCTCCTCGGTCGAGGCGCTGACCAAGGGGCCCGAGCAGGTCGAGACCGGCACCGCCAAGGCGCTCAAGCGTTGGACCACAGAGACTCTGAACCTGTGGACCGCCTACGGCAAGCACGCCACCCAGGCCGGCGAGATCGAGGCCGGCAAGGTCGTCTACGCCACCGGACGCACCGCGTCCGGTCGCGACGAGATCATCTATGACGGCGACGTCGCCTGGGTGACCACCGGCAACCTCAGCGACAAGAAGCCCGAGACCACCGGCATCGCCGCCGGTGTCAGCGCCGCCGCGTGCGGCGACTCCTCGGTCGAGAGCGGCCTGGTCTCCGATGCCGTCACCGTCTACCGCGCCGTCTGCAACGCCTTCCCGGAGGTCGCCTCGATGACCGTCGGTGGCTGGGACGCCCACGGTGAGCACACCTCGGGCAAGGCGCTCGACTTCATGACCGGCGACAAGGCTCTCGGCGACGCGATCGCTGCCTACCTGCAGAAGCACGCCGCGGAGCTCAACCTCTACGACATCATCTGGTATCAGCGCATCTGGACGCCGGTGCGTGCCTCGGAGGGCTGGCGCTCGATGGAGGACCGCGGGTCCGCCACCGCCAACCACTACGACCACGTGCACGTCTCGACGAACTGACACCGCTGCATTCGTACGCAGATCGGCCCGGGCTCACGAGCCCGGGCCGACGTACGTCTGTGGCTAGGTCTGCGGGTAACAACTTCGCCATAGTCTCGGGACGACCGTGGGATACCCCAGCAGGTGTGTGCTTGACTCGGGCGCTGCCCCCACGTTGTCGAGCGAAGGATTGCACAGTGGCCACCAGCCACCGAGGCGATTATCGAGCTGTCCGGAGAACCAAGAACGCCGTGGCGACCGCAGGGATCGTGACGTTCGCGACCAGCGGAGCGGTGGCCGCAGGTGCGGCTGCGGCCAACCCCGGCATCATCGTCGCCGAGGTCGAGGAGAAGGCAGGCGTCCGGCTGCCGTCACCGGCCGAGCGGCGTATCGCGACCACGGCGAAGGCGAAGATCGAGGTCCCGCCGCTGCCGACGACCCGGGAGGACACCCGGAGGTCGAGCGACCGCCGCGAGGTCTTCGGCCGAGAGGCGACGGTCAGCCGCAGCGGCGATCGCGGCGCCCACCCGAGCACCGGCTCGGCCAGCGAGGTCTCGCCGATCGAGTCGTTGACCGAGAAGCCCACGTCGGTCAGCGGCGGTGCCCAGAAGGCCGTGCTGCGCTATCTGCAGGACGATGTCACCGTCTACGCCTCCTACGGGAAGCGGGCCAAGGAGATCGGCACGCTGGAGCTCGGGCGCGCGGTCTACTACACCGGCCGGGACGAGGGTGGCCGCCAGGAGATCGTGCTGGAGGGCAACCCGGTGTGGATCCCCGACGGCAACCTGGGCACGACCAAGCCCGAGCCGCCTCCCGAGCCCACGCCGACCCCGACGCCCGCTCCGCCGCCGACGGAGGCTCCGGGTGGTCTGGACTTCTCGGCCTGCGGCGACTCCTCGGTCGAGGACGGCCTCATCCCTGACGCGGTCGATCTCTACCGCGCCGTCTGCAATGCGTTCCCCGCGGTCGCCTCCGGCACCACCTACGGCTACGACCCGCACGGCGAGCACATCGACGGCAAGGCGCTCGACTTCATGACCGACGACAAGGAGCTCGGCGACGCCATCGCCGCCTTCGTCCGCGAGCACGCCGCAGCGCTGAACATCTACGACGTCATCTGGTACCAGCGCATCTGGACCCCGGTCCGAGCCGCCGAGGGCTGGCGCCCGATGGAGGATCGCGGCGACCCCACCGCCAACCACTACGACCACGTCCACGTAGCCGTCAACTGAGCGCCGAGTCGGCCCGTCACGACGGGCCGACTCGGCGGGGGTCAGGTCAGATCAGGGCGCTGAGCGGGGTCGGCTTGCGGCCACCGACCTGCTCGACGACATCGGTGACGGTGGCGAGCTTGCCGAGGCGGGTCGCGGCGCCGAACGAGGTGAGCAGCGGGGCGACGAAGTCCGGGAGGCCTGCGGAGACGAGGCCGGCGGTGTAGGCCTCGTCGTCGACCTGGACGACCTCGACGGGCTTGCCGGACTTGTCGGCGGCGAGCGCGGCCAGGTCGGTCGCGGTGTAGGCCCGCGGGCCGGTCACGTCGTACGTCTTGCCCTCGTGCCCGTCACCCGTGAGCACCCCGACGGCGACAGCAGCGCAGTCGGCGCGGGTGACGTAGGCCGCGGCGCCGTCGCCGACGTTGGTGACGAGCTGTCCGCTCGCGGCTGCCTGGGCGACGGCGTCGACCTGCATGTCGGCGTAGAGGTTGTTGCGCAGCATGGTCCAGGCGAGGCCGCTCTCGCGCAGTGCGTCCTCGGTGGCGGCGTGGTCGGGAACCACGCCGGCCGGGTTGTCGGAGGTCGGCTCGGGCACCGAGGTGTAGGCGATGTGGCGTACGCCTGCCTTGGCGGCGGCGTCGATGGCGGCGCGGTGGCCCTCGACGCGGGCGCCGACGACGTCGGTCGAGATCAGCAGCACGCGGTCGACGCCGGCGAAGGCGTCGACGAGGTCGGCGGGCTTGTCGAAGTCGGCGGCGCGGACGTCGGCACCGCGCTCGGCGTAGTCGGCGAGCTTGGCGGGGTCGCGGGTGAGGAGGACGACCTCGGCGGGGTCGACGGTGGCGAGGAGCTGGTCGGCGACGAGGCGGCCGAGCTGGCCGGAAGCGCCGGTGATGGCGAGGGTCATGGAAGAGTCCTATCTGTAGTCACGTTGATGACGGTTCTTTAAATGTAGTCATAGCGATGGCAATAAGGCAAGATGGGGGTATGGCCACTCCGACGAACACCCGTTTCGCGGTGGCGGTCCATGTCCTGACCTACCTCGCCTCGTGCGCGGCGGCGGGGCGTGCGACCCCGGTCAGCTCCGAAGAGCTGGCCGGGAGCACCGCGGTCAACCCGGTCCACGTGCGCAAGGTCCTCGGGCCGCTCCGTGCTGCCGGCCTGGTCCGCTCGCGCCCCGGTGCCCACGGGGGATGGGAGCTCGCCGCCGACCCCGGCGTCGTCAATCTCGCCCAGGTGTGGCAGGTGCTGCAGGGAGAGGACCCGGTCCTCGGCATCCACGGCCCGAACCCCGCCTGCCCGGTCGGCGCCAGCATCCAGGGCGTGCTGACCGACCTCGACCGACGGGTCGTCAAGGCGGTCCTGGCCGAGCTCGAGGGCATCACGCTCGACGACGTCCTCGACGACTCCGGGTTCGACCCGACCGACTTCGCCGCGCTCCTGCCGTGAGCCAGCGATAGCCTCTCGGACTGTGGAGCTATACGGAGCCGCCGACCGGGAGCGGATCGTCGCGGAGCCGCCCAAACGGGTGGCTGCGCCGGAACGCACCCAGTTCGAGCGCGACCGCGCCCGGGTGGTGCACGCGGCGTCGACCCGGCGTCTCGCTGCGAAGACCCAGGTCGTGGGGCCGCAGGCCGACGATTTCGTACGCAACCGGCTGACCCACTCGCTCGAGGTGGCCCAGGTCGCGCGGGACCTGTCGCGGGCCCTGAACGGGCCGGACTCGCCGCAGCCCGACATCGCCGAGACCGCTGCCCTCGCGCACGACCTCGGCCACCCGCCGTTCGGTCACAACGGCGAGAACGTCCTCGCCGAGCAGGCCGCGGGGATCGGCGGTTTCGAGGGCAACGCCCAGACGCTGCGGATCCTGACCCGCCTGGAGGCGAAGACCTTCGATGCCGACGGGCGCTCGGTCGGGCTCAACCTGACCCGGGCGACGCTGGACGCCTGCACGAAGTATCCGTGGGGATTCGACGAGCGGCAGGGGTCGAAGTTCGGGGTCTACGAGGACGACCTGCCGGTCTTCACCTGGCTGCGCGCCGACGATGCCGGCCGGCGCAAGTGCGTCGAGGCGCAGATCATGGACCTCTCCGACGACGTCGCCTACTCCGTGCACGACGTGGAGGACGGCATCGTTGCCGGCAAGATCGATCTGGCCGGCCTCGACCTCGACGGTGTCGCCGAGACCGTGGCCGACTGGTATGTCCCGGGCTTCGACCGCGCCCTGGCCGTCTCGACGATCGCCGACCTCCGTGCCGCCGGCTGCTGGATCGCGGACGGTGCTGCTTACGACGCCTCTCGACGGTCCCGGGCGATGCTCAAGAACCTGACCTCCGACATCATCGGCCGGTTCTGCGGCGCGGTGAAGGAGGCCACGTACGCCGCCGGTGGCGGCCCCTACGTCCGCTTCGGTGCCGACCTGGTGGTGCCGGAGCAGACCCGGCTGGAGATCGCGCTGCTCAAGGGCGTCGCGGCCCACTACGTGATGCGCACCGACGAGCGGGCCGTGAAGATGGACCGCCAGCGCAACCTGCTCGGCGAGCTGCTCGAGCACCTCGTCGCCACCGGACCGGACGATCTCGACCGCCAGTTCGCCGACGACTGGCGCGACGCGGCCGACGACGCTGCTCGGCTCCGGGTCGTGATCGACCAGGTCGCCTCGCTCACCGACATCACCGCCCTGGCCTGGCACGAACGGCTCTGTGCAGGCTGACCCCATCAGCCGAAGCGTCGGCTTGGTCGGCCGAGTGGGCACCTCCGTGCCCACTCGGCCGACGCAGTAGACGCCTCGACCGGCGGGACCGACCTCTCGGCCATTGCTCTCACGTCATTTAAGCGTTACCTTAAATGACGTGACCGATGTCTGGTACGCCGTCTCCGACTCCACCCGCCGCCAGGTCCTGGCGCGGGTGGCCGCCGGGCCGTGCTCGGTGGGGGAGATCGCCGACGCACTGCCGGTGAGCATGGCCGCGGTGTCCCAGCACCTCAAGGTTCTGCGCGAGGCCGGCCTGGTGTCGATGACGCCGGCCGGTCGCCGCCGGATCTACCAGGCCAGGCTCGAAGGCCTGGCCGAGCTGCGCGCCGAGCTGGACATCTACTGGACCCAGGCGCTGCAGTCGTTCAAGCAGGTGGCTGAGGACAGCTACCGCGCAGAGAATCGGGCAGCGAAGGAACAGCCATGAGCATCACCCGCGAACCCACGTCCGTGGACCTGGAGATCACCGTCGACGTCCCGGTCGAGCATGCCTTCAAGGTGTTCACCGAGGACTTCGACCGGATCAAGCCACGCGAGCACAACCTGCTCCCGGTCGAGATCGCCGAGACGGTCCTGGAGCCGAAGGTCGGCGGCCGTGTCTACGACCGCGGTGTCGACGGCAGCACCTGCCAGTGGGCCCGTGTGCTCGTCGTCGAGCCGCCCCACCGGCTGGTCATCTCCTGGGACATCACCCCTGACTTCCGGTTGGAGCCGGACCCGTCCCGGTGCAGCGAGGTCGAGTTCACCTTCACCGCGATCGGGGCCGAGCAGACCCGCGTACGCCTCGAGCATCGTCACCTCGACCGGCACGGCGCCGGGTGGCAGGGCTGGCGTGACCGCGCTGCCGGCGACAGCGCCTGGGGGATCTACCTGGAGCGCTTCCGGACGCTCGCCGAGGCGTGAGCCGCACCGCGCTCGCGACGGCCGAGCGTCGCGACCTGGCCGACTTCCTCGAGACGCTGGCACCGGGGCAGTGGGACCAGCCATCGCTGTGCCGCGGGTGGTCCGTGCGGGACGTGGTCGCGCACATGGTGAGCTATGAGGAGGTCGGCCTGGCGGAGTTCGCCGGCAGCTTCCTGCGCTCGGGGTTCCGGTTCGGCGAGATGAACGCTCGCCGGCTGGAGGCGTTCGGGGAGCGAACGCCGGCCGATCTGCTCGACTACCTCCGCGCACACGTGGAGCCGTCCGGGCCCACGGCGATCGCCGATGCCCGGATCGGGTTGACCGACGGGCTCATCCATCATCAGGACATCCGGCGAGCACTCGAGCGACCGCGGACGATCCCGCCGGAACGGCTGGTACCGGTCCTCGACTTCGCTCTGATGGCCCCACCGCTGCCAGCGAGAAGGAACGTACGCGGTCTGCGGCTGGTGGCCACCGACCTCGACTGGTCGCACGGGAGCGGGAGCGGGAGCGGCGCCGACGTCGTCGGCCCGGGTGAGGCGCTGCTGATGGCGGTCTGCGGCCGGGCCGACGCGTTGCCGGAGCTCGCCGGCGACGGGTTGGCGACACTGGCGGGCCGGGTGCGGCGTACGGGCGTCTAGGGAACGACCACCCAGAGCACGGACGCGATCGCGAAGACCGAGAGCCCGAGCGTGGTCTCCAGCACGGTCCAGGTCTTGAGGGTGGTGATGACGTCCATCCCGAAGAAGCGGCTGACCAGCCAGAACCCGGAGTCGTTGACGTGGGAGAGGACGGTCGCGCCGGCGGCGATGGCGAACACGAGCAGCGAGATGTCGAAGCTGCTCAGGCCCGCGGCGGCGACCTGGGCGGAGATCAGGCCGGCCGTGGTGGTCAGTGCCACGGTTGCCGACCCCTGGGCGACCCGCAGCAGCGTCGCGATCAGGAAGGCCTGCACGATGAGCGACATCCCGAGCCCGGAGAGCGAGGATGACAGCGCCTCCCCGATGCCGCTGGTGCGCAGGACGCCGCCGAACATTCCGCCGGCGCCGGTGATCAGGATGATCGCGCAGATCGGGCCGAGCGCCTGGTCGAGGATGTCGCTCGCCCGGCCGATCGGGAACCGGCCGGGGGAGAGCATCAGGAGCGCGATCAGGACGGTGATCAGCAGCGCGATCGGGGTCTGGCCGATGAGCACCAGCGCGCTGGCCCAGGTGTCGTCCTCGCCGATGGTCCCGGCGGCCCGCAGCGTGGAGACGACCGTGTTGAGCCCGATCAGGACGAGGGGCAGCGCGAGGAGAAGGACCACGGTCCCGAACGACGGGGGAGGAGTGTCGCCCTTCGCGGACTCCTCGTCGATCGCGAAGACGTTGGTGGGCTCGGGACTGAATCGAGCACCCAGCCTGGTGCCGACGAGGTAGCCGCCGGGGATCCAGGCCAGCACCGCGACCGGTACGCCGACCAGCAAGGTCAGGCCGATGTCGCCGCCGAGCTCGGTGGCCGCGGCGACCGGGCCGGGGTGGGGCGGCACGACCGCATGCATGGCCGCGAAGCTGGCGGCGGTGGGCAGCGCGTAGACGAGGATCGATCCGCCGAACCGCCGCGCGACCGCGAAGATGATCGGCAGGAAGACGACCAGGCCGGCGTCGAAGAAGATCGGGAACCCGAAGATCAGCGCCGCCACACCGAGCGCCAACGGCGCTCGTTTCTCGCCGAAGGCGCCGATCAGCGTGTCGGCCAGCACCTGCGCTCCGCCGGTCACCTCCAGCAGCCGTCCCAGCATCACGCCGAACGCCACCAGCAGCGCCACCGAGCCGAGCGTCGCGCTGAAGCCGGTCAGCATCGCGGTCGGTACGTCGGCGACCGGGATGCCGGCCGCGACAGCGGTCACCGCGCTCACCAGCACCAGCGAGATGAAGGCGTGCAGCTTGACCTTGGCGATCAGGACGAGGAGCACGACGACCGCGACTGCGGCGATCAGAAGCATCACCCACGTGGGGTATGCGGGTGCCAGCGGTTCCATGGCGGACACCCTAGCGGCGGGATGTGACTGAGGTCACCCCTGATGGGGTATGAGAGTCTGCCGGCATGAGCGATCCCCTCGTGTGGCTACCCTTCGACCCGTCCGAGCTGGGCGAGGTGCCCGCAGGACTCCGCTTCGAGCTCTTCGACCACACCCGGTTCGCGCAGGACGAGGTCGAGGTGCCGGACTCGGTCGGCGAGGTGGCCTTCTATCTGCCGCCCTACATGCTCGGCTCGCGCATCTTCGACGTCGTCAGCCAGATGAAGTCGCTCCAGGTGGTGCAGCTGCTCACCGCCGGCGTCGACGCCGCCCGCGGCCACATCCCCGAAGGGGTGACGCTCTGCAACGGCCGTGGCATCCACGACACCTCGACCGCGGAGCTCGCCGTGACGCTCATCCTGTCGTCGCTGCGGGGCATCCCGGGCCACGTACGTCATCAGGACGAGCACGCGTGGCGGCCGGGCTGGTTCCCGTCGCTGGCCGACAAGCGGGTCCTGATCGTCGGCTACGGAGCGATCGGCCAGGCCATCGAGGCGCGGCTGCTTCCGTTCGAGACCGAGGTCGTCCGCGTCGCGCGGACCGCCCGGGAGGGCGTGCACGGCTTCGACGAGCTCTCCGCCCTCGTGCCGGACGCCGACGTGATCGTGCTGGTCACGCCTCTGACCGACGAGACCCGCGGCCTGGTCGACCGGGAGTTCCTGGGTCGGATGAAGGACGGCGCTCTGCTGGTCAACGTGGCTCGCGGAGGCGTCGTCGTCACCGACGACCTGGTCGCCGAGCTCGCCACGGAGCGGATCCACGCGGCCATCGACGTGGCCGAGACCGAGCCGCTCCCGGCCCGGAGCCCGCTGTGGGGCTCGCCCAACCTGCTCATCACCCCGCACGTCGGCGGCGCGTCGAGCGCGATGTGGCCGCGCGCCTACCGGGTCGTACGCGAGCAGCTCGAGCGGTTCGCCGCCGGCGAGCCGCTCGCGAACGTGATGTCGGGCGACTACTGAGGTAGTCCGGGAGCGAACTGCCCATATACCCGCGAGTACTAGGCAGTTCGCTCCCGGACTACCCCGCCCGTGCTACCGCGTCACCGTCACCGTCGACTCCGCCTTCACGCCGTTCACCACGAGCGTCAGGGTGGCGGTCCCGGGTCGCAGCGCGGTCAGCCGCCGGGTGACCGGGTCCAGGCGTACGGCGCCCTGCCCGTGCTCGCCGATCACGACCCCGTTGCCGCCCCAGTCCGCGGTGACCGGCCACGCGACCGGGACGGTCGCGGCACCCTGGGTGAGGGTGGGCTCCAGCGTCACCGACGACCCGGCGGCCAACGTCGCGGGGGCGTCGATGGTGACGGTGTCGACCGCGGGACGGGTCTCGGCCCGCAGCCAGCGCAGCCGTGCGCCGGGACGCGGGTTGCTGCCGACGACGCCGGCCGCCGGGTCGATCCCGACCATGGTCCAGCCCCGGAAGCCTCCGCCGGCCACGGTGCCGGCCGGGTTCTTGCCCGAGTTGCCGTTGATCAGCATCGAGATGCCCTGTGCCGAGGAACCGTGGAAGACGCCGACGTGACCGTTGATGACGGCGACCGACTTGCCCGAGGACGTACGGAACCTGCCCAGCCGGTCCTCGAGCTGCCGGGCCTCGATCCGGTCACCGAGCTGCGAGGCCTTGTCCGGGAGCGGGTCGTCGATCGGGTGGTGCATCGCGAGGACGACACCGGAGACCGTCGGATCAGCGGCGGCGGCGTCCAGCTGTGACTCCAGCTCGGTCAGCTGGGCCTTGCCGTCGTCGTTGCCGTGCAGCGTCCCCGAGGAGCTGTTGAGGGTGATGAGCTGCGTCGCCCCGATCCGGAACGCGGTGTGGGTCGTCCCGAAGACCGCCTTGAAGTTCGTGATCGGGCCACCCATGACCTCGTGGTTCCCGGGGACATAGGTGTAGGGGATCCGGTCGCCGACCTCCTCGTCGAGGATCCTCTTCGCCAGCGCGATGTCGGCGGGGGAGGCCTCGTCGACGAGGTCACCGTCGATGATCAGGTGGTCGGGACGGGCGGCGACGATCTCCCGGAGCGTCTCGCGGACGTGACGTACGAGATCACTGTCGGGGTTGCGTGCCACGAACTGGCCGTCGGACATCACCGCGATCCGCTGCGGCCGCTCGTCGACGGTGCCCTCGGTGAGGATCACCGGGTCGTGGACGGGCTCGACGTGCGTCGGGGGTGCGGTCGGCGCGACGTTGGCGACGAGGCCGCTGATGGTCAGGTCGCCGCGGTAGGACACCTCGGGCCGAGTCTCCAGGAACCGGATCTTGTCGACGCGGATCGGCATGGCGGTGCCCGGCGGGATCGGGTACGTCACCTGCTGCCATCCGTCCCAGGTGACCAGGTCGCCGTCGAGGTTGCTGACGGTGCCGTCGCCCGAGCGGATCTGGATGCGCGGCCAGATGCCGCTGGCGTCGCCCTCGACCCACAGCGACAGGCTCAGCGGGCTTCCGGGCACGCTCAGCCCGGCCGGCGGGACGGCGTAGACGCCGCGGGTCCCGGTGCTGGTGGTGAAGTCGTGGCGCAGCCGCAGCGCGTCGCTGCCGTCGTGGCCACCGCCGGCGACGGGCGCGACGGTCGCCGTCGCCCGGGCGGTCTCGACCTTCCAGGCGGCGCCGTCGGCGAAGTCGGCCAGGGTGTGCTGCTCGGTGCCGACCAGCACCGTCGAGGTCACGTGGTGATCACCGACGACGAAGTCGATCACCGCGGCCCCGCTGGTCATGGTGGCGCGGACGACGAAACCGTTGGCCCCGTCGCGGGTGACCTCGACACCGGGATCGGCGTCCACGGTGACCTCGCTCGGCTCGATCGGTGCCGGCCGACCGTCCGCGTCGTAGCCGGTGAGCTGGATCGTCGCGGCCTCCCCGGGCTGCTCGATGGCGAGCTGGGACCTGTCGACCGCGAGCCGGTCGAGCGGGCCGAGGACGGTCAGCGGCATCGAGGCGCGGTGGTGTTCGGTCGTGTAGACGACCTCGCTCGACCCCGTACGCCGCGCGTGGGCGGTCGCCCGGTCACCGCTGTCGTCGACGATCCGCGCCCCGGCACCCTGGGTGCGGAACCGGCCCGGCTGCTCGACAGCGGCGTAGGTCGCGTCCAACCCCGACCCGAAGACGGTACGCCGCTGCCCCCGCAGCACTCGATAGGCGCCGGCTCGGTTGGTGACCGGGCGCACCTGCGCCCCGGTCGCGACCCCGGCGGGACGGGCCGAGGAGAAGAACAGCAAGGTGTTGGAGACCTCGCGCTCGCGGCCGTCGGAGGGGGTGTCGACGATCCTCGGCTCCACGTCGCCCGTGACCCGGGCCGCCATCGTGGTCGAGCCACCGCCGTCCAGATTGAGCGCCTGGTAGGCCCCCAGGCTGAGCATGAACCGCGCCAGCTCCGCCCGCGTCATCCCACGGCTCGCGCCCGTCTGGCCGTCCAGAGCGAGCACGATCAGCTTCGTGCCGTCGCGGTTGAGGCCGACCGCCGTCCGCGAGTGGACGCCGTCGTCACCGATCCCGGGGCCGATCTCGCCGTCGACCACGAGCTGGACGTTGCCGCTGACCGCCCAGTCGGCCTCCTCGGCCAGCCCGACGGTGACCTCCACCCGGTCGCCGACCGCGAGGCTGCGTACGACCTCGGCGCCGGTCTCCCGGCCGAGCAGCACCTGGCCGCCGTCGGGAACGGCCGGGGGACCGGCCTCGTCGGCGACGGCGGTCACGATGCCGTCGACCACGGTGGCGCGGGCGACCTCGGCGGAGATGTTCCCCGGTCCGCCGACCGGCCGGTCGAGCGTGTAGTCGCCCCACAGCCGGGTGTAGACGCCGATCCCGCCGGTCGGCAGCGACGGGGTGTTGAACCCGGCCAGGTCGTGGTCGGCGCCGTCGATCGTGACCGTACCGCCCGAGGTCAGCTCGCCGATCGCTGCCTCGGCGCCGGCCATCGAGAGCGTCGGGTCGGACCCGAACCGGGCGTTCTGCAGGCCGTCGCGGCTCTTGGCCAGCCCGATCGGCGCACCGGAGGCGTTGATGTCGTAGAAGCCCGCGTTGATGCCGGCCACCGCGCCGGTCCCGGCCATCTGGCTCGACAGCGTGCCGATCCCCGCGACGGCGCCCGTGTTGCGTACGTCCATCGTCAGCGTCGGCTCGGACAGGTCCGCGGTGAGGACGTTGCCGCGGTTCCACCCGGCGTTCTCGAGGCGCTGGAAGTTGGTGAGCCTCAACCCGGGAGCGACGTCCTGGGTCGCGACCGTCGACAGCGCCTCGCCTCCGGCGGCGAAGTCGTAGCCGTTGGCCTCCTGCTGGTTCGGCGGGATCCCGCCGGGGGCGAGCGTCACCGCCGTTGGAGGTGGCGGAGGTACGTCGGCGGCGACGGGTCCGGCGGAGACGAGAAGAGCCAGGGCGAGAACGAGCGTGAGGAGGGGGCGCACGATCCCACTGTGGCGAGCCCGACGGTGTGACGGAGGCCAAATGGCGAAACCGTGTGTGGCGGATCTGTGAACGGACGATGGTGGGCGAACGGTACGGTCGCGGCGTGCTTCGGATAGCGGTGGTTCAGGAGAGAGCAGTGCCGGGCGACGTGGACGCCAACGTCGCCACGGCTGCGGAGCGGGTCCGTGAGGCGGCGGCGAGCGGTGCCCGGCTGATCGCGCTGCCGGAGACGTTCACGACCTCGTGGGACCTCGACGTGTTCGCCCGCCCGCTGCCCACGCTCGAGGATCCCGCCTGGCTCGCTCCGGTGCAGGCGGCGGTCGACGAGACGGGGGCCGTGCTGGTGCTCAACTCACCGCTCGACCACGCCGGACGCCGTGAGCTCAGCAGCCTGGTCATCGCACCGCAGACGGAGCCGGTGGCGGCCTACGGCAAACAGCACCTCTACCCGCCCGAGCGGGCCCGGTTCGAGGCCGGTGAGCACGGCACGATGATCGAGATCGACGGCGTCCGGGTCGCGCTGTCGGTCTGCTACGACGCGAACTTCCCCGAGCACGCCGCTGCCGCGGCCGCGGACGGCGCGATCCTCTACCTCAACTCCGGCGCCTACTTCCCCGGTGGCGGCCACCGGCGAGACCTGCACTATGCCGCCCGCGCGCTCGACAACTCGATGTACGTCGCCTTCGCGGGCCTCGTCGGCGGTCCGCTCGGCTTCATCGGCGGCACCGCGGTCTACGACCCGCTCGGACGACCGGTCGAACGGCTCGATGACGCCACGCCGGGCATGGTCCTCGCCACGATCGACCCGGCCGAGGTCAGCCGCGTCCGGGACGAGCAGCGGATGTGGGCCGACCGCCGCGTAGATCTCGGCCCCCGGCGTACGCTGCGATTCTGATCAGGGCGTCGGCTCTTCGCCGACGAGCTTGCCGAAGGCGATCATCCGGTCGTCGGTGTGGAAGAGCTCGGCGCAGGTGGTGAGGGTGATCAGACGCTGGCCCTCGACCTGCTCCGGCTCGACCCCGCCCTCCTCGGGGTTGTCGGGGAGGGGATCGGTGACCCAGATCGAGGTGAACGGCACGACCAGGTCGTCGCCGTCGGTGGTGAGGGCATAGATGTAGGTCGTGTCCTTGGTCAGGACGCGGATCTCGTCGCCCTCGCGGAGCTCGGGCATGTCGCGCAGCGGCTCGCCGTGGGTGATCCGGTGGCCGGCGAGCGCGAAGTTGCCGACCTCGCCGGGCCGGGCGGTGCCCTTGAAATGTCCGTAGCCGGCGCCCAGGGCGTCGTCCGAGATCCCCTCGAGGACCGGGATCCGGTAGTCCTTGCCGAAGCGCGGGATCTCGATGAGGGCCTCGGCCGACCCGAACTCGGTGGTCACCTCGGTCTGTCCCGAGTCCCAGCCCTGCTCGATCTTCGAGGTGGTGTCCTGCTGTCGTTCCTTGCTGAGGATCGTGGTGCCGTAGAACTCCCAGGCGACGTAGCCGAGCAGGCCCAACCCGGCCAGGAGCATGACGAGACCGAGCCAGAAGATCCCCCGGCGTACGGGCGATCGGCTCTGGGTGGTGGTGGACATCAGGTCAAGCATCTCAGCCGGACACCTCGCCACGTAGGATCAGGCGTTGTGGCGGGTCGGATCAAGGAGACGAGCATCCAAGAGGTGCGCGAGAAGGCACGCCTCGACGACATCGTCTCCCAGTACGTCACGCTGCGCCGGGCAGGACCGGGGACCTACAAGGGCCTCTGCCCGTTCCACGACGAGAAGTCGCCGTCGTTCAACGTCAACCCGACCCGCGGGTTCTACAAGTGCTTCGGCTGCGGCGAGGGCGGCGACGTCATCGACTTCGTGATGAAGCTCGAGGGCCTGAGCTTCTTCGAGGCGGTCGAGCGGCTCGGCGACAAGGTCGGCGTCCAGGTCCAGCGCGAAGAGGGCGACGAGGCTCCGGTCCGGCGAGGGCCCGGCCGCGGCAAGCTGGTCGAGGCCCACAAGGTCGCCGCCGAGTTCTACGCCGAGCAGCTGCTGACCCCGGACGCGGTGGTCGCGCGCCAGTTCCTCGCCGAGAAGGGCTTCGACCGTGACGCGGCGCTGCACTTCGGCGTCGGCTTCTCGCCGCGCGGGGGAGAGGACCTCTACCGCCACCTGCGGGCGCGGGGATTCTCCGACGAGGAGGTGGTCACCGCCGGTCTGGTGGCCCAGGGCCGGTCTCACTACGACCGGTTCCGCGGCCGGCTGATGTGGCCGATCCGGGAGTCGGGCGGTGACGTCATCGGGTTCGGCGCGCGCCGGCTCTTCGACGACGACCGCATCGAGGCGAAATACCTCAACACCTCCGAGACGCCGATCTACAAGAAGTCGCACGTGCTCTACGGCATCGACCTGGCCCGCAAGGAGATGGCCCGCACCCGCGAGGCGGTGATCGTGGAGGGCTACACCGACGTGATGGCCTGCCACCTCGCCGGGATCACCACCGCGGTCGCGACCTGCGGCACCGCGTTCGGCGACGACCACGCCAAGGTGCTGCGCCGGTTCATCTCCGACGACCAGCAGTTGCGCGGCGCGGTCGTGTTCACCTTCGACGGCGACGCCGCCGGGCAGGCCGCCGCGCTGAAGGCGTTCAAGGGCGACGGCAACTTCACCTCCCAGACCTACGTCGCCGTCGAGCCCGACGGCCTCGACCCCAACGACCTACGGATCAAGAAGGGCGACGAGGCGGTCCGCGAGCTGCTCGCCAACCGCGTCCCGCTCTACGAGTTCGTGCTGCGCAACGTCGCCTCGAAATACGACCTCGACCGGGCCGACGGCCGCGTCGACGCGCTCCGTGAAGCCGCGCCCCTGGTGGCCTCTGTGCGTGACGAGTCCAAGAAGATGGGCTTCACCCGGGACCTGGCACGCTTCCTCGGTGTCGATCCGGACGAGGCTGCCCGAGAGGTACGCCGCGCAGCCGGCCGCCCCGCGCCGTCTGCTGCTCCCTCCCGGCGCGAGCACGCTGGTCCCACTCCGGAGGTGTCCGCCGCTCCGCGTCGCCCGCCGATGCCGCACCCGCGCGAGCCGCGCTTCACGGTCGAGCGCGAGACCCTGAAGCTCTTCGTGCAGCACCCGGTCGCCCTGGGCCGCACCACCGGCGAGATCACCCCCGAGGCCTTCACCCACCCCCTCTACCGCGCCCTGTGGGAGATCATCGCCGGCCTCGGCGGTCCCGGCGCCGGCACCGGCGACGCCCACTGGGCCCAGAAGCTCGGCGCCGCCGCCACCGACCCCCTCGTCAACCGCATCCTCGCCGAGCTCGCCGTGGAGCCGATCCCCTCCGCGAAGGAGCCCGACTCGGCCTACGTCCTGCAATACGTCGTACGCCTACTCGAGCTCCTCGACCAGCGCCGCATCGCCGACGTGAAGAGCCGTCTGCAGCGCTCCGACGCCGCCTCCGACCCCGAGGCCTACAACCGTCTCTTCGCCCAGCTCGCCGCCCTCGAACAGCACCGTCGCGGACTGCGCAACCTCGTCGCCGAATGAGGGCATGCCGATTTCCGATCGCTGCCGCGGGGTTGCTAAGGTTTCACCCGCGCCGCAAGGAGCAATTCCCCTGTAGCTCAATTGGCAGAGCATTCGGCTGTTAACCGGAGGGTTGTTGGTTCGAGTCCAACCGGGGGAGCAACAAGAGCCCGTCTGACCAGCACGTAGAGGTCAGCCGGGCTCTTTCTCATTCCGGAGCACCAGTGCTCGCGCTATCGACGAGGCGAATGGATCGCATCATCAGATGGCGCTTCCGTAATAGGTCCGTCGGCGAAAGAGTGGCTGTCTTAGGCGGGGTTTTCGCGCACCTGACCCATGGACCGGAGAGCCCGCGCTGATGACCTGCGAGGCAGGCATCGAGAACCGCGAGCACGGAGGCGAGCCGATGAGACAGCACGAGGTACGAGCGGGGCGGCTCGCCGGAAAGACGGTCGTCATCACCGGGATCGCCTCCGGACAGGGTCGAAGCGCGGCTTTGCTGTTCGCTCGCGAGGGCGCACATGTCGTCGGATGCGACCTCGATCTCGACGGAGCCGCGGACACGGTCCGGGAGCTGCGCGCGGCCGGAGGTGTCGCCGACGACCCGGTTCAGGTCGACCTGACCGACGAGACGGCGGTGCGCGGCTGGGCCGACGCGGTGGCGACCAGGCATCCGGGCATCCACGTTCTCTACCTGAACGCTGCCGCGACCAGGTTCGCTCCGGTGGAGGAGATCACCTACGAGGCCTGGACGTGGAACACCCGCCACGAGGTCGATGTGGTCTTCCTTCCCATCATCAGCTTCTGGCGCCAGCTCGCCGCGACGGGGCGCGCCTCGGTCGTCCTCGTCGGTTCGACAGCCGGCGTGACAGGTTCGATGACCAACCAACGTCTCGCGCACACGGCGACCAAGGGCGCGGTGGTCGCGATGACCAAGCAGCTCGCCGCGGAAGGTGCCCCGAAGGGGATCCGGGTCAACTGCGTCAGTCCTGGGATGATCGCAACCCCGGCGACTGCCGCCGACCTGCTCGCCCCGGACCACCCCATGCGCACGATCGGTCGGCACATCCCGCTGGGACGAGTCGGAGAACCCGATGAGGTCGCCCACTGCGCACTCTTCCTCGCCTCGGACGAGGCGTCGTACGTCACCGGCGCCAACCTCATGGTCGACGGCGGCTGGTCGGCCGTGCTCCCAGGCTGAGGACGCTGCGCGGCGAGATCTCGCCATGACCGAAGCTCGCCACTCGAAACCGTTCTGGCGAGCACTCAGGATCACTACGTTGCAGCCCGTGCGTCCGTCGCTGGAGAGCGCGGACAGTGATCTGGAGGGTGTGCGATGCCGAGGAACCGCAGACTGATCGTGTCCGCGTTGGCGGCGGTGGTGAGCGCGGGAGTCGCGCTCACCGTGCCGGTGCTGACCAGCGCTCAGGCGGCGGACCCGAAGCCGGCGCGGATCGCGCCGGGGCTGGAGAAGAAGCTCGAGCAGGGCAGCGCAGACTTCTGGGTGCGCATGAGCGCCGAGGCGGATCTCGCCGGGGCCACGCGGATCGAGGACTGGGAGGATCGCGGCGAGGCGGTCGTGGAAGCGCTCCAGGAGCGTGCCGAGCGGTCGCAGCGCGGTGCGGTCCAGCGGCTGAAGGCCGACGGGGCGACGTACGAGACGTTCTGGGCGACCAACGCGATTCTGGTGCGCGGCGGCAGCGCGAAGCTGGCCCGGTCCCTGGCCACCACGGCCGGGGTGAGCGAGCTGCGCGCACCGCAGGAGTACGGCGACCCGGAGCCGGTGACGAAGACCGCCGCCACCGAGCCGCAGTCGATCGAGTGGGGCGTGAAGGACATCCATGCCGACCAGGTCTGGGCCGGCGGCGACACCGGCAAGAACATCGTGGTTGCCAACGTCGACACCGGCGTGCAGTTCGACCACCCGGCGCTGGTGAAGCAGTATCGCGGCAACAACGGTGACGGCACCTTCGACCACGACTACAACTGGTTCGACGTGTCCTCGAACTGCGAGACAGGTCCGTGCGACACCCACGGCCACGGCACCCACACGATGGGCACGATGGTCGGCTCCGACGGAGGCGAGAACCAGATCGGGGTGGCGCCCGGCGCTACCTGGATCTCCGCCAACGGCTGCGACAGCTGTTCGGACGCCGACCTGGTCAAGGCCGGCGAGTGGATGCTGGCCCCCACCCGGGTCGACGGCACCGACCCCGATCCAGGCATGCGGCCGAACATCGTGAACAACTCCTGGGGATCGGAGCAGCCGTCCAACGACCCGTTCCTCGAGGACGTCTCGGTGGCGTGGGCCGCTGCCGGCATCTTCAGCGTCTGGTCCAACGGCAACTCCGGTCCCTCCTGCAACACCAGCACCTCGCCCGGGAGCCGGACCGTCAACTACTCCGTCGGTGCCTACGGCCGCAGCGGTCAGATCGCGGGATTCTCCTCGCGCGGATCGGGCCAGGACGGTGCCGTGAAGCCGGACATCAGCGCCCCGGGAGCGGCGGTCCGCTCGGCGCAGCCCGGGTCCACCTACGGGGATGCCAGCGGCACCTCGATGGCTGCCCCGCACGTGGCCGGGTCGGTCGCGCTGCTGTGGTCCGCCCACCCCGAGCTGGTCGGTGACATCGACACCACCCGGGCGCTCCTGGACGAGACCGCGAGGGACACCGCCGACCTGCAGTGCGGCGGCACCGCGGACGACAACAACGTCCACGGGGAAGGCCGGCTGGACGCGCTCGCGCTGGTCGAGGCCGGCAACCAGGGCCCCACCGGCGAGCTGACCGGCGCGGTCACCGACGCCGACGGAGCGGCGCTGTCCGGGGCTCGGCTGCACATCGTCGGCGGCGAGGGCGACCGGGCCATCGACCGCGACCTGACCGTGGGACGGACGGGCACCTGGTCGCTCACCGTCCCCGTCGGCACGTACGCCGTGACCGCCTCGCGCTACGGCTACGTGGAGGAGTCGGCGACTCTCGACGTCGGCGAGGACGAGACCGTCCGCCACGACTTCGCGCTCGACACCGCGCCGACCGGCGACATCACCGGCACGATCACCGACGGCAGCGGGCACGGGTGGCCGCTCTACGCGAAGGTCACCGTCGAGCACCACCCAGAGGCCACCACCTTCACCGACCCGACGACCGGTGAGTACGCGGTGGAGCTGCCCGAGGGCTCCTACGAGCTCCGTGTCGAACCCCGGGTCGCCGGTTACCGCGACCTCAACCAGCAGGTGGAGCTGACCTCTGCAGGCAAGAATCTGGATCTCGCGGTGCCTGTCGACGACACCTGCACGGCGGGCGGATACGCCTGGCGGACCGACGCCACCCAGACCGACTTCGACGCCGGGAAGCCTGAAGGCTGGACGGTGGTCGACCACAACGGCAAACGTGCGCTCTGGCGGTTCGACGACCCGCGCAAGCACGGCAACCTCACCGGCGGATCGGGCGGCTTCGCCGTCGCCGACAGCATCTACGCCGGCGCGGACACGTCCTTGGTCTCTCCGATGCTGGACTTCTCCGACTACGACGCCCCGGCCGTGCGTTTCCGAGAGGACTTCCGCTACCTCGGTGGCGAGACCGCGGACGTCGACGTCAGCATCGACGGCGGACAGACCTGGCAGAACGTACGTCGGCAGCGGTCCAGCTCGCGCTCGGCACAGGTGCTGGTCCGGCTGCCGCAGGCCGCCGGCCACGACCAGGTCCAAGTCCGCTTCCACTACTACGACGCCAAGGTCGTCTACTGGTGGGAGGTCGACGACGTCCTCCTCGGTGAGATCGACTGCGCACCCACCGTCGCCGGTGGCTACGTGGTCGGCACGGTCCGCGACGCGAACACCGACAAGCCGGTCAACGGTGCGCGAGTGACGGTCGGCGAGACCACCCTCGATGTCCAGCGCACGCCCGAGGACTCCGAGATCGAGGACGGGTTCTACGCGACGTTCGCCCCGTCCGGATCGGCTGATTTCGCCGTGACCGCCCGGAACTACCAGGCCGGCACCACGTCGGTCGACATCGCCGACGACGAGGCGGTCTGGGCGGATCTGAGCCTCGATGCGGGGCGTCTCGAGGTCACCCGTACGGTGAGCGCGACGCTGCAGCAGGGCGACGGTCCTGTCACCGAGACCATCTCGATCGAGAACACCGGGACGTCCCCGTCGACGTACGTGCTCGCCGAGCATGATCCGGACGCCACCACTCCGGTGCGCGCTCCGGCCGACCCGGCCTGGAGCGGGATCCCGGACCTGCCGTACTCGGTGATGGACAACGGCGTGGTGCACCTCGACGGGAAGATCTACTCCATCGGCGGCAGCACCGGCGCCGGGCCGATCGCCGACAACCGGGTCTACGATCCCGAGAAGCGCACCTGGTCCCGGATCGCCCCGCTGCCGGTGGCCACCGCCGGGATGGCGGTCGCCGCGATGGACGACGTCATCGTCGCCACCGGCGGCGCGCAGCAGAAGGACGTCAACCCCGACACCTACGTCTACGACCCCGCGGCCGACCGCTGGACGGTGTGGGACGGCGCGCCGACGCCACGCAACCACGCGGGCCGCGCGGTGCTCGACGACCGGCTCGTGGTGGTCGGCGGCTGCCCCTACTCGTGCGGCAGCTCGGCGGGGACCAGCGACGTGTTCCGCTACGACCCGGTCACCGACGACTGGGACCAGCTGGCGGCGTACCCGGTTCGGGCGTCGTTCCTGTCCTGCGGCGGCTTCGCAGACCGGATCGTCTGTTCCGGAGGCACCGGCGGTGCCCGCGACAGCCGGCACGCCTACTCCTATGACCCCGAGGACGACACCTGGAGCCGGGTCGCCGACGCGCCGGAGTGGATCTACGCCGGTGGTGCAGACGTGGCGAACGGCCAGCTGGTCATCAGCGGTGGCATGCTCGCCGGATCGAAGGTCAGCAACCACGTCTGGGCCTACGACCCGGTGGCGGACCGCTGGTCCTCGCTGCCGAACATGGGCAAGGCGCGCTACCGCTCCGGCGCGGCGTGCGGCTTCATCCGGGTCGGTGGCTCGGAGGGCTTCTCCACGGCCTTCGACGACGCCGAGCGGCTCTCCGGGTACGACGCCTGCGCGGCTCCCGCCCACGACGTGCCTTGGCTCACCGCAGACCCGGTGGACGGCACCTTGGAGCCGGGAGAGAAGGTCTCGGTCGACATCACCCTGGACGGCGACCTCGACCAGCCGGGGGAGTACGCCGCCGAGCTGGCTGTCGAAGAGTCGACCCCGTACCGGGTGGATCCCATCGGCGTGGCGCTCGACGTGACCCCGCCCGCGACCTCCGGCAAGGTGGTCGCCAGGGTGTCGACGGTCACCTGTGACGGCACCGCGGCTCCTGCCGAAGGGGCCGTCGTCGCGCTGGATGCCGGAGGCGACTCCTGGACACTCACCACCCACGACGGCACCGCCGCTCGCTGGGTCGATGTCCGCGAGGGCTCGTTGGTGGCTGCCGCTGCCAAGCCGGGGTTCCGGCCGCGGGGTGCTGTGGTGTCGATCCGGCCGGGGAAGAGCGTCACGGCCGAGCTCGAGCTGACCGAGCTCGGATGTGACTGATCCCGGACCTGTGTCTCACCGCACCGTCGCATGCCGTCATCCGCGTCGGGTACCGCGGGCAGATGACTGAGATGAACCAGGACGAAGCTCGCGTACAGGCCCTTCGAGGTGTGGTCGAACGGGTCACCGCATGGCAGGAGACCGCACCGGAGGGAACGATCCGGGGCGAGCTGACCAAGGCGCTGCACGAGGCGGGGGTGACCCTGACCGAGGAGCAGCAGGCGCTGGTGACGGAGAAGATCTCGCATCAGGAGACCGTCGACGTCGATCTGCTCGCCGCCGACAGCGGAGAAGGTGGGCCGGCCTGAAGTCGGGAGGGTTTCGGAGCATCGACGGGCGGGTCCGGGGATACCGGCGAAGCATGAGTGAAGATCAGCTTCAGCCGGAGGACACCCTCGACGACCGCGGCGTGGACGACGTCCTCGACGAGGGGTTCTCCCCGCCCGAGCGCCCCCGGGGAGTCACCGCCAAGGGAGTCACGCCTCGCGAGGAGAACGAGGGCGAGACCATCGACGAGCGGCGCGCCCAGGAGGAACCCGAGGTCTGGGAGGAGGCGGAGGCCGAGGCCGATGCCGACATCCTGGACGGCCCGGTGACCGGGGAGGTGGGCGAGGCTCGGTCCGGTCGGCTCACCAGCCCCGACCAAGGCGTCCTCGAGGACGACGAGGGCCGGCTGATCGGGCACGACGAGGGGATCGACGGTGCCGGCGCCTCGGCCGAGGAAGCGGCGGTGCACATCGTCGTCGACGACGACGTCGAATGATCCGGCGACCTCGGGGGTACCGGTGACATGCCGAATCCCTACCAGCCCTCGAGGAGAGCGCCGTGACCGAAGACGTGACCGACCTGATCATGCAGGACCACCGCGAGGTGGAGAGCCTGTTCGAGAAGCTCGAGCGAGAACCGGAGGTACGTGCCGGGCTGACCCCGGTCCTGGTGACGCTCCTGGCTGCGCACAGCCGCGCCGAGGAGGCCGAGGTCTACCCGGCCGCCCGCGACGAGGCCGGTGAGACCGAGGATGTCGCACACAGCCAGGAGGAGCACCTGCTGGCCGACCGTCTCCTGGCCGAGCTCAGCGAGTGCGACCCGTTCTCGACGGCGTACGAGAACAAGCTGGCGGAGGTGGTCGACGCGGTCAGCCACCACGTCGAGGAAGAGGAGAAGACGGTGCTGCCGGGCATGCGCGAGCGGCTCGACGACGCGCGCCGCGCCGAGCTGGGCAAGGCCTTCCTGAAGAGCCGGCAGGAGCACCTCGGCGACATGCCGCAGGACATCACCCGCGACGAGATGCGGCGCCAGGCCGCCAACGCGGACATCCCGGCCGGCGACAAGAGCAAGCAGGAGCTACGTGAGGAGCTGGACCAGCACGCCGAGAGCTGAGTCCCACAGCTGAGTCGGCAGCTGGGCGAGACCGCTGGCTCAGCCGACCGGCGGCCCGGCCACGAGCGCGACCACCGTCAGCGCGGCGACGCTCGCGAGGGCGGTGGCGAGACCGCGCACGGGGTTGCGGAGGAGCCAGGCCAAGGGGCGCTCGAGCGGTCGGGCCGGGGATTCCTCGATCAGTCGCCACGCCGGGGCCAGCAGGCCTCGGCGTTCGGCGTAGCGCTCGAACCAGAGGGTGAGGAGCGGCGGGATCGAGGAGGCCAGACCGGCGACCAGGCGGCCGAACGACCAGCGCTGGTCGATCGCGACGGCGACGGTCGTCACGCAGTAGGCGATGAACACGATCCCGTGCAGCATCCCGAAGATGCTGACGCCGAGCTCGGTGGTCTCGGTGACGTACTTCAGGAACATGCCGGCGAGCAGTCCCGTCCAGGTCACCGCCTCGGCGGTGGCGACGATCCGGAAGACGCGAGACGGAGAACGAAGAAGTGCGGGCACGGGGCGAAGTTTATTCGTGTCCTGGTCACGGCATGAATCGGTGCGTTGCGGGTACCGGCTCGGCATGACGACAGACACGTTGCACTACACGATTCCCGGGCTTGACGAGAGCGCAGCGCGAAAGACGATCGACCTGCTGCAGTCTCGGCTGCACGCCACCAACGACCTCCAGCTCACCCTCAAGCACGTCCACTGGAACGTCGTGGGTCCGCACTTCATCGCCGTCCACCAGATGATCGACCCCCAGGTCGACGCCGTACGCGCCATGGCCGACGCCCTGGCCGAGCGCATCGCGACGCTGGGCGGTGCCCCGCGAGGCACCCCGGGCGCGCTGGTCGCCGAGCGGGAGTGGGACGACTACAGCATCGGGCGAGCCACCACCCAGGAGCATCTCGCCGCGCTCGACGTCACCTACCAGGGCGTCATCGGCTCCTACCGGGAGGCGATCAAGGTCCTCGACGACCTCGACCTGGTCACCCAGGACATCCTCATCGGCCAGGTCGAGCAGCTCGAGCTCTTCCACTGGTTCGTCCGCGCACACCTGGAGGACCAGGGCGGCCAGCTGACGACCAGCGGCGAAGCCACGGAGGCAGGCGCGGCGAGGGCCGCGCGCGGCTGAGGAGCGGTGCCGTGAGGTGGCGGTTCACGGCGCTGGCGGCGCTCCTCCCGCTGACCCTCACCGGATGCGGCTCGGGTCAGGACGAGGCAGTACGCGACCGTGCCGCCGCGTTCCACGAGGCACTCGCCGCCCAGGAATGGGCACGTGCGTGCGCGCTGCTCGCGCCGGAGACGCGATCCGAGCTGACGTCCGCCGCTCAGATGCCGTGCCCGGGCGCGCTGGCCGAGGAGAAGCTGCCCGCCCCGGGCCCGGTCGACCGTGTCGACGTCTTCGGGACGATGGCCGAGGTGCGCTACCAGGGCGAGACCCTGTTCCTGTCCCGGTTCGCCGACGGCTGGCGGCTCCTCGCGGCCGGCTGCACGCCGCAGCACCCGAGACCCTACGACTGTGCCGTGCACGGACGCTGAGATGCGAGTCATGTACGTCGCCTATCTGGCGGTCATCGCCGTCGGGCTGCTCTATACCCTCGTCATCGCCCTGAGGCACGGGTGAGGTGCGCCGATGCGTAGATTCCTGAAGGAGAACTCGCTCAGCCTCGCATTCGGGGCACTCTTCCTGGCCAGCCTCGCCGGCCAGGCCGTCGCAGGCTGGCACCAGCTGAACGACGAGCTGTTCGCCGAGGGCCTCCACCAGATGTCACTGGGCGCCTATCTCACCTCGTCGAGCTTCGCCGTGGACGTGACCGAGAACTGGCAGAGCGAATATCTCCAGTTCCTGCTCTACGTGATGCTCACGGTCTGGCTGGTGCAACGCGGCTCCCCGGAGTCCAAGCCGCTCGAGGACGCCGGTCAGGAGTCCGACGAGAAGCAGAAGGTCGGGGCGTACGCACGTCCTGACTCGCCCAAGATGGCGCGGGCGGGCGGTCTGCGGACCGCGTTCTACTCCCGGTCCCTCGGGATCACGATGGGCACCATCTTCCTGCTGTCCTGGCTGGTCCAGTCGGTGGCCGGCTGGGCGTCCTACAACGAGACCAGGCTGCAGCAGCTGCGCGACCCGATCACCTGGGGCTCCTATCTGATCCACTCGGACTTCTGGGCCCGCACGCTCCAGAACTGGCAGTCCGAGTTCCTCGCGGTCGGCTCGATGGCCGTCCTGGCGATCTATCTCAGGCAGCGGGGGTCACCCGAGAGCAAGCCGGTGGGTTCCTCCCACGACGCCACCGGGGTCGAGGGCTGAGCTGCTGCGTACGTGTGGCCGGGGACCGGCGGGACGCGGGGAGACCTCAGCCGTCCTCCGACAGCAGCTGTAGCAGTGCGCGCTCGGCCGCGGCCTGGCGGGCCCGCGGGTCCTTGCTCGCGCTCGGGCGCAGCCGGAGCGTGTGCCCCTGCTCGTGCAGCTCGAGCACGCGCGGGTCGACATAGGAGCTGCGGGCGATCGCGGGGGTGTTCCCGAGGTAGTCCGCGACCTCCTTGATCGCGGCGACCTGCTGCTTGCGCCGGGACCGGGCGGTCGGGGTGGCCCGCTCGGCCGCCTCGGGGTCCTCGGCGAGGGCCAGCGCCGCGAGCACGGTGGCGTGCCAGGTCCGGAAGTCCTTCGCGGTGACGTCCAGGCCGCTCAGCTCGCGCATGTAGTCGTTGACCATGCTCGGCGTCAGTCGTCGCCACCGCCCGTCCTGCTTGTAGGCGAGGAGCTCCTCGAAGCCTGCCCGGCGGCGACGCAGGGTGGCGATCGCCTCCACCGACAGCGGGTCGTCGATGCTGATGGAGTGCTGGACGCCGGACTTCCCGACGAAGTCGAAGACGTAGGCGCCGTCCCGTTTGCGCACGTGGCGACGCTCCAGCGTGGTCAGCCCGAAGCCGCCGTTGTCGTCGGCGTACGCGTCGCTGCCGATCCGGAAGCAGCCCAGGTCCAGCAGCCGAACCGCGAGCGCCGAGGCCCGGGCCTCGCTCATCCCGGTCGTGGTGAGGTCCCGCTCCGCTCGGTCGCGTACGCGGGGCAGCACGGCCCCCAGCTCCAGGACCCGATCGAACTTCTGCTGGTCACGCTTCGCCCGCCAGTCGGGGTGGTAGAGGTATTGACGGCGGCCGGCCGCGTCGGTCCCGACGGCCTGGAGGTGGCCGTTCTCGCGGGGACAGATCCACACGTCCTCCCAGACCGGCGGGATGGCGAGCGCGCGAACGCGCTCCGCCGCATCCTCCGGCAGCCGCTCACCGGACTCGTCGAGGTAGACGAAACCCCGGCCCGCCCGGCGGCGGGTCCATCCCGGCTCCTCCGCCGAGACTCGGCGAAGCCGAACCACCAGGACTCCCGTCACCCAGCGGACGTGCCGCTGGCGCTGTCATGGTCGCTGGCACCGTCGTCGTCGTCGCCGTCGCCGTCGCGCGCGCTCGCGGCGAGCAGCCGATGCGTACCGTCGCACCAGGGTTTGATCGCGGAGCGGTCGCACCTGCACACCGCGCTGACCGGGCGGACCGTGCGGTGGATCTTCCCGTCGGCGTCCTGGATCTCGTGCTGGCCGCGCAGGAGCATCGGCCCCGCCGGGCACAGCACGACCGTCGCGTGCTCGAAGTCGGTCACGAGACACCCCACCGGGTGAGCATCGCCTCGGCATACCGAGCCTCCAGATCGAGGCAGGTGAAGGCGCCGAGGAGCACCTGGTCGCGCTCGTTCGGTTCGTCGTCCAGGAACGTGCCGCAGGCGTCGCGGATGGCGACCTGCTCGTGGACGGCGTCCGCCTCGACGTGCTCGTCGTAGTAGGCCGCCATCTCCTCGGGGAACTCCAGCCGGCGCAGTCCCTGGGCGAGCTGGCGCGAGGGGACCGAGCTCGTCGACTCGAACGCGGCGAAGTGGCCGAGGGCCGCCCCGCGGAGCCGGCGGTGAAGCCCGAACAGCGACAGCGCGTTGTTCATCGCGAGGATCTCGACCGGCGCCTCGTCGACGTAGCCGGCGTGATCGGTACGCAGCCCGGCCGCCTCCAGGCCTCGGCGGAACAGATGATGATGGAGCCGGTTCGGGTCACCGTCGCCGTACTCGTCGAAGAGGATCTCCATCAGTGCGGCCTTCGGCCGGGTGTCGAGCCGGGGCACGACCCAGCTGGTCGGGTCGGCCTCCTTGAGGTGGTAGAGCGAGCGGTGACGCAGGATCTCGAGCACCTGCTCCCGGTCGGCCTTGCGCTGCACGAACCGGGCCAACGACGGTCCGTCATGACCGTCGATCAGGCCGGTCAGGCCGCTCAGGCCGCTCAGCCCCGGCTCGCGATCCTGGCTGAGGGGGCTCTGCTCCCACCGCCGACGCAGCTCGGCCTCGAACGACCGCTCCAGCCCGCGGCGAACGCGCAGCAGGTCGGCGTCCCACTCGAGGTCGGGATCGACGTCGTCGAAGCCGCGGTAGTGGAGCTCGTAGAGCGCCCACATCGTGACCTGGGCGTCCTCCTCGGACTCCGGAACGGGCTCCAGGCCGGCAGTGGCGCCGCTCTGCAGCGCGTTGAACACAGCAGCACTCAGGGTGCCACGCGACTTCGGCAGCATCTCAGCCCACCTTTCCCTCGGCTCGTCGGTACCCCGAGGGGTCACCGCTCATGCTCGACTCCGCCGCCCGAGCGAGGTGAACGAGCACCCCTTCGCCGGGGGAGTCCCGGATCTCCTGGACCCTCAGGTCACCGACCATCTCCCGAAGCCGAGCGGCCTGAGCGGCCGTGCCGAGCTGGAGAACCGCGGAGCCGTCGGGGGAGAGGTGCCGGTCGATCGTGTCCAGGCACGCCTCGGCGACCAGCATCCCGTCCGCGCCGCCGTCGATGGCGGTACGCGGATCCTCGGGGTATCGCTCGACCTGCGCCGTCGGGACCCACGGCGGGTCCGCGATCACCAGGCAGAAGCGCTCATCGGGGTCGAGCGCGTGCTCCATGCTGCCGTGGCGTACCTCCACCAGATCGGCCAGGCCGGCGCGCTCGGCGTTGGCACGGGTGAACGCACACGCGACCGGGTTGGCATCGACGCAGACCAGCCGGCGGCTGGTCATCGAGGCCGCGAGCAGCCCGATCTGGCCGGCACCCGAGCACAGCTCGAGCATCGGCCCGTCCGGCAGGCCCGCGGACAGCTCGGCCGCCCACTCGGACTGGCGTGCGGTCCAGGCACGCGGCCTCAGCACGCGTTCGTCGAAGTCGATGTCGAGATGGCCGAATCGGATCATGGTGGTGGAGACCTCCTGGTCGGGTTCGAAGAGCTCAGGTCAGTTCGGCGAGGCGGAGCACGGTCCGGTCGAGGCGCCCCTCCTCGGAGTGGATCCTGCGTTGGGCCGTGGAACCGGTGCCTCGCGTGAAGACCCGGTCGATGCCATCCTCGACCCGCGCCAGGTCGCCGGAGTCCCGCAACGCCGGGCCGACGTGCTCGACCAGGCGTTCCACCACGTCACGGGCTGGTTTCGGACGGTGGGTCTGTGGATCGAGCAGGTCACCGGTGATGCCGTGCCGGCCCGCCTGCCACATGGCCAGGCGGAGCACCGCGACCGAAGCGGGGTCGGCCAGCCGGCCCTGCGCCCAGTTCCTGGCCGCGGTCTCGACCAGCGCCCGAGAGAGCGCCGCCACCAGCGCGGTGTCGGACGGGTCCAGGCAGACGTCGGCGACCCGAACCTCGAGGGTCGGGAAGCTGCGGGACGGCCGGGCGTCGAAGTATGCCATGCCCTCATCGAGGGGGACGCCGGTATCGACCAGGAGGCGCAGGTGGTCGTGGTAGGCCTGAGCACTTCCGAAGATCTCGGTCGGCCCGTTCGTCGGCCACCGTGTCATCGCCTGGGACCGGAAGCTCTCGTAGCCGGACTCCTCACCGTGCCAGAACGGCGAGTTGGCACTGATCGCGAGCAGCACCGGCAGCCAGACGCGGATCCGGTCCAGCGCCGCCACAGCCTCCTCGTCGGAGTCGACCGAGACGTGTACGTGGCAGCCGCAGGTGAGCTGCTCGGTGGCCGTCAGCCCGAACTGCTCGGTGATCGCCGCGTAGCGCTCGTCGTCGAAGGTCTGGGTTCGTGCCGGCAGCAGCGTCGTTCCGCTGGCCAGGATCAGCGCGCCCACCTCGGTCGCGGCTGCGCGCGCCTTGTCGCGCCACCGCCGTAGCTCCAGCTCGAGCAACCCCAGGTGCTCCGCCGGGGGCGTGTCCGTCTCGACCTGCTGCTGCTGCAGCTCCGGCCCCACCGAGCCACCGGCCTCGCCGTCGTCGACCTCGGTGTCACCCCGTCGGCGGGCCACCCGCAGCACCTCGCTGGCGACCGATCGCGGAACGCCGGTCTCGGCGTCGACGAGAAGGAGCTCTTCCTCGACACCGACTGTCCTGACCTGGTCATGGGTACTGCTTGTCGAAGGTCTGTTCACGCTGTGCACCTGCCTCTCTGGAAGGAGTAGCTCGACGATGTGTCGACTGTTCGGATACGTGACCGAGTCCCCTTGTGCCGTTGCCGACCTGCTGGGAGAGGAGGGCCTGGATGCGTTCACCTCGCTGACCGCCGTGCATTCCGACGGGTGGGGGATGGCCTGGCACACGCCGGACGGCACCTGCACGACGAGCTCGCCGCGCTCGGCCGACGTGGACGCGACCTACCGCAGGCTCGCCGAGACTCCGCTCTCCCACGCCGGGTTCGTGCATCTGCGCTGGGCGACGGGTGGGATCGACGTACGTCCGGAGAACACCCACCCGTTCCTGACCGACGGCGCGGCGTTCGCCCACAACGGCCACATCTCGCCGATCGCCGACCTCGAGGCGCTGCTGACGCCGGAGTCGCGGTCGCGGCTGCGGGGTGACACCGACAGCGAGCGCTACTTCCACTTCGTCCACCAGAACGTGGAGGAGTACGGCGACGAGGCCGAGGGGGTCACCCAAGCCCTGGCGACGCTGGTCCGGAAGTTCCCGCGATGCAGCCTGAACGCGCTGATGCTCACCCGGACGCACATGTTCGCGATCCACATCAACTCGCGCGCCGACTCGCCGCTGCGCGCGCTGCGCGAGCTCTTCGACGACGAGGGCGACATCCCGCCGCGCCACACCACGGAGTACTTCGCGATGGACTACCGCAGGACCGACCACGGTCTCGAGATCGTCTCCAGCGGTCTCGATCAGCCCGGCTGGACGCCGGTGCCTGCCGATACCGCGGTGATGGTCGACCTGAGCACCCACGAGGTCACCAGACTGGATCCGATCGCGCGGCTCGGTGCCGACGCGACCCGAGCAGGCGGCTGACATCGACGGGGCCATGCCCCGCGCAGTACCCCATCGGGCACCGTTTCATTCCGAGCCCCCTCCCCGCAGGACATTCCCAGCCAGTCCGTGCCTGGCTCACAGGAACCACACAGGGACCGGGCGGAACCTTGAGGCATCAACCGCCTCAAGGAGGACCCGATGTCCCGCTCACCTCGCACCAACCGGTCACTCGTCGCCGTCCTGGCAGTCCCGCTCGTCGCGGTCTCGGTCGTCACGACCGGCCTCGCGGTGGCGGCGGTCGGCGGCATCACGTCCTACGCCGCCGAGCACGGGGGCGGGTTCTCCCATGGCCAGGTCGAGACCTTCGGAGGCGACGGCTACCGCGGCGAGACCAGCGGTGGCTACGGCTACGGCGGCGCTGCCGACGGTGGGTCCGTAGATCCCTACCAGCAGGACCTCGGCACCCCGACGGTCGACTCCGAGCCGGCCACCGCCTCCGAGGCGCGAGGCGTCATGCTGATCAACACCGCGCTCGACTACGGCACCGCCCGCGGCGCCGGCACGGGTCTGACGCTCACCGACGACGGCATCGTGGTGACCAACCACCACGTCGTCGACGGCGCCACCTCGATCGCGGTGACGGACCCGAGCTCGGGGGAGACGTACGACGCTGTGGTCCTCGGCTACGACGACGTCCACGACGTGGCGGTGCTGCAGCTCGCGGGCGCGTCGGGTCTGGCGACGGTCGCGACCGACCGCGGGTCCCTCGACCGCGGCGACGAGGTCACGGCCGTCGGCAACGCCGCCGGCCAGGGCTGGCTCTCCGCTGCCGACGGCACGGTCACCGACCCGAGCACCGCGATCACCGTCAACAACGAGGACGGGAGCGCCTCCGGGCTCCGGGACCTGATCGAGACCGACGCCGACGTCGTCTCCGGCGACTCGGGCGGAGCACTGCTCGACGAGGACGGTGAGGTCATCGGCATGAACGTCGCCGCGACCGCCGACTCGGCCGACATCTCCGGCTATGCCATCCCGATCGACACCGTGCTCGACATCGCCGCCCAGATCCTCGCCGGGACCTCCGGCGCGGGCCAGGCCGCCTGACCCCCACTTGCTCGACCCGTCCCAGCCCATCGAGGACGGGTCGAGCAGGGTTGTCAGGCCTGCGGTCCGTCGTCCTCGTCCCGACCGTGCGTCTCGTCGGAGATCGGGCGTTCGGCCCGGATCGGGATCGCGCCGGTGTAGCCCTCGCGTTCGAGCGCGATCTGCTGGACACGGTCACGGACGAGCCGCCAGCCGATCATCAGCGCCGGAACGATGATGACCAGGGTCGCGACGGTCCAGGTCCCGATCGGGTAGTCGAAGCCCATCAGGACGAGCACCGAGGCGAGGAACACCAGCGTCGCGTACCCGGTCCACGGCGAGCCCCACAGCCGGAAATCAGGCCGGTACATCAGGCCCTTCTTCCACTGTCGGTAGAGCAGGATCTGGCAGAGCACGATGGTCGCCCAGGACGCGATGATGCCGAGAGCCGACATGTTCAGCACGATCTCGAACGCCTGCCCCGGGACGATCGCGTTGAGGCCGACGCCGAAGAGCGTGATCACGCCGGTGAGCAGGATCCCGCCGTACGGCACGCCGTTCCGCGACATCCGCGCGGTGAAGCTCGGCGCACTCCCGCTCATCGCCATCGACCGCAGGATGCGGCCGGTGGAGTAGAGACCGGCGTTGAGCGAGGAGAGCGCCGCGGTCAGCACCACGAGGTTCATGATCGTGCCGGAGTTCGCGATCCCGAGCTCGTCGAAGAACGTCACGAACGGGCTCTCGTCGGCCTGGTAGGCCGTGTAGGGCAGCAGCAGAGCCAGCAGCACCAGCGAGCCGACGTAGAACACCGCGATCCGGGCGATCACGGAGTTGATCGCGCGGGGCATGATCTTCGCGGGCTCGGCGGTCTCGCCAGCGGCCGTGCCGACGAGCTCGACCGCGGCGTACGCGAAGACGACGCCGGAGACGACGATGACCAGCGGGAGCACCCCGACGGGGAAGAGCCCGCCGTTGTCGATGATCATGCCGATCCCGGTCTCCTGGCCATTGAGGCCCTCGCCGCGGGCGAGCACGATCGTCCCCAGCACGAGGAACCCGATCAGGGCGACCACCTTGATCAGGGCCGCCCAGAACTCGAGCTCGCCGAAGAGCTTCACCGAGATCAGGTTCATCGACAGCACGACCGCGAGGGCGATCAGCGCGATCACCCACTGCGGGATGACCTCGAACGTGCCCCAGAAGTGCATGTACGTCGCGA
Organism: Nocardioides sp. CCNWLW239; assembly: GCF_037137035.1. Taxonomy (NCBI): domain Bacteria; kingdom Bacillati; phylum Actinomycetota; class Actinomycetes; order Propionibacteriales; family Nocardioidaceae; genus Nocardioides; species Nocardioides sp. CCNWLW239. The sequence continues at coordinate 199,444 of NZ_JBBBNW010000008.1, forward strand.
TCGCGGTGACGTCGACGATCGAGGTCATCGCCCAGTTCAGGAAGTACATCCAGCCGGCGGCGAACGCGGCCGGCTCGCCCATGAACTCACGAGCGTAGGAGACGAACGAACCCGACGACGGCCGGTGGAGCACGAGCTCGCCGAGCGCTCGCAGGATGAGGAAGACGAACACGCCGCAGAAGGCGTAGACGAGGAACAGCCCCGGCCCGGCCTCGTGCAGACGTCCACCGGCCCCCAGGAACAGGCCGGTGCCGATGGCGCCGCCGATGGCGATCATCTGCAGCTGCCGGGGGCTCAGGCTCTTGTGGTAGCCCTCGTCCTCATCTGTCAGGCCGCTGGTCTGACTGGTGATCTGGTCGTCGGTGTCGCTCATCGGCCCGCTCCCGGTCCGGAGTGCGGCGGCTCGGGCACGTCCTTGAACAACATCCACCCGCCGGTGACCGCGATGACCGCTGCGGCCGCATAGCCGATCAGCGACCACCAGCCGAGATGCAGATAGGCCGTCACCCCGACGATCGCGAGCGCAAGGAACACCATCACCATGCCGATGATCGGTGTCCGCGGCTTGTACGGATCCCCAGACACTGAGCTCACCTCCCCCGTGCAGGACCTCCGATGGCCCCGTCCTTGCGCCCATTAGAGCCCATGGTTCGGCTTGCGGCGGTTATCGAAGGTTTGCCCGGCGTTTCCAGGACTAGGTGGCGGCAGGTCCCAGGAAACGGATGACGACGCCGTCGTCGTGATGCACCCGGGCGCGTACGCCGTAGACCTCGGCGATCAGGGACTCGGTCAGCACCTGCGCGGGTGGTCCGCCGGCCACGACGCGGCCCTCGGAGAGCACGAAGACCTGGTCGCAGTAGGTGGCGGCGAGGTTGAGGTCGTGCAAGGCGACGAGGCAGGTCGTGGGCATCCGGCGGACCAGGGCCAGCAGGGCCAGCTGATGGCGTACGTCGAGGTGGTTCGTCGGCTCGTCCAGGAGCAGGATCTCGGGTTCCTGGGCGAGTGCTCGAGCGATCTGCGTACGTTGCCGCTCGCCGCCCGACAGGGTCGCGAAACGCTGCTCGAGACGGTCGGCGATCCCGGCATGGGCAGCCGCCTCCTCGACGACGGCTCGGTCGCGGGCGCTGTCGGGCCCCCAGGGCGGACGATGGGGGACCCGGCCGAGGGCGACGACGTCGCGTACGCGGAGGTCCTGGCTGGTCGCCGGCTCCTGCTCGACGACGGCCAGGCGACGTGCGAGCCGCCGTCGGGACATGCCCGCGAGCGGGCTGCCGTCGAGCAGGACGTCGCCGGAGTCCGGAGGCCGAAGGCCCGCCAGGATCCGGATCAGCGAGGACTTCCCGGAGCCGTTGGGTCCGAGCAGCCCGACGGTCGCGCCGTCCTCGACCTGGAGGGACACGTCGTCGACGACGAGCCTTCCCCGGGGCGCCCACCGCACCCGCCACGCATCCAGCTCGCTCATCGACGCGCCCTCATCAGCACCAGCGCGAACGCTGGCACCCCGATCAGCGCGGTCGCCACCCCGACCGGGAGCTCCTCGGGGTCGATCACCGTCCGGGCCGCGGTGTCGACCCAGATCAGGAAGATCGCGCCGAGCAGCGCCGTGGCCGGGAGCAGCAGCCGGTGGCCGACCCCGACCAGCGCGCGGGCCAGATGGGGAAGGACCAGACCGACGAACCCGATCGCCCCGGAGGTGGAGACGATCACGGCCGTCATCAGCGCGGTCAGCACCAGCAGCACGATGCGGATGCGCGCGACGTCGACGCCGAGCGAGGCGGCCGCGTCGTTCCCGAACGCGAAGGCGTCCAGCCACCCGGCCCCCGCGATGCAGCAGAGCAGCCCGCCGAGCACGATCACCCCGCAGACGAGCACGTCGGTCCAGCTCGCCGAGGAGAGCGACCCGAGCAGCCAGAAGAGCACCCCACGCGTCTGCTCCGCGTCGGCCGCGGTGAACACGATGAACGAGGTGAGGGCCGAGAACAGCTGGGTGGCGGCGATGCCGGCCAGGACGAGCCGGTCGGTGGTGCCGCCCGCGAGCGAGGCGAGCAGCAGCACCAGCGCGAACGAGACGAGCGCACCCACGAACGCCCCGGTGGAGAGGCCGATCGCACCCGATCCGACGCCGAGCACCACGATCGAGACGGCGCCGGTGGAGGCGCCCGAGGAGATGCCGAGCACGAACGGGTCGGCGAGCGGGTTGCGCAGCAGCGACTGCAGGATCACCCCGCAGATGGCGAGGCCGGCACCGCAGATCCCCGCCAGCAGCGTACGTGGCAGCCGCAGGTCCCACACGATGCTCTGCTGGAGCAGGGTGAGGTCGGAGGAACCCAGCCCGGCGCGGTCGGCCACGACCCCGTAGACGTCGGCGATGCTGAGGTCGGAGGGGCCGACGGTGATCGCGCCGGCGACCGAGGCCAGCACCACCAGCGGAGCCAGGGCCAGCAGCACGCGTCTCCTGATAGCCGAGGCGTCACGTACGTCGGCCGAGGCGTCAGGCAGGTCGGCCGAGGCGTCACGTACGTGCCATGTCGGCCGACCGGGGTGACGCCTCGGCAGGCAGGGGTGACGGCTCGATCTCATAGGCCGAGGTCGGCGAGCTGCGAGGCGACGTTCTCGACCGCGTAGACGGTGCGGATCGAAGGGTTGAGCTCAGCGCCGGAGACGGTCACGAAGCGGTCGTTGCGGACCGCGTCCATCTTGGCGGTGACCGGGTTGCTCTTCAGGTACTCGATCTTGGCGCGCGCCGTCTCGGCGGTCTGGTTCTTGCGGGTCAGGTCGCCCAGCACGATGACGTCGGGGTTGCGTTCGGCGACGGTCTCCCAGTTGATCTGCGGCCACTCGTCGGTGGTGTCGTCGAAGACGTTCTCCATGCCGAGGGCGCGGCTGATGATCCCGGGGCCGCCGCAGCAGCCGGCCAGGTAGGGCGACTCGGAGCTGGCGAACCAGTACATCGCGCTCACCTCGCGCGCAGGCGCCTTCGCCCGGGCGGTCTCCAGCCGCTGGCTCAGGTCGGCGACCAGCTTCTCGCCGCGCTCGGGGACCCCGAAGATCCTCGCGAGCTCGGTGATCTCCTGGTAGATCGTCTCGATCTCGAGGGCGTCGACGCGGGTGCCGTCGTCGTCGCCCTCGTTGTCCTTGAGGCACTCGGCGGGGGAGAGGTAGGAGCCGACGCCGAGCTTCTCCAGGTCCTCGGGTGTGGTCACCCCGCCGTCGCCCAGGGTGCTGATGAAGGAGGCGGTGACGAAGTCCGGCTCGGCCTGCAGGACGCGCTCGTAGGAAGGCCAGTTGTCGGCGAGCCGGGGAACCCGCTCGTTGTCCGCGGCGAGCTCGTCGAGCACCGGGTCGGTCCACACCGCGGTGCCGGCCATCCGCTCGGCGAGACCGAGCGAGAGCAGGATCTCGGTGGAGCCCTGGTTGAGCGAGACCGCCCGCTCGGGCGGTGCCTCGAGCGTGATCTCCCGGCCGCAGTTGGTCAGTGTGAGCGGGAACCCGGCGGTGTCAGCGGCGGCCTGCTGCGCGTCGGCGGGCTGGTCCGCGGCGCAGCCGGTCGACGCGGAGCCGAGCACCAGGACGGTGGTCGCGGCGATCGATCGGGCCAGGGTCGTTCGGGTGGGGCGGGACAGGTGCACGTCGGTCCTCGGGCGGGTCGCGGGCTGGTGCGCGTCGCCCGTGCTGACCGGCAGCGGTCTGCTGCAGGGCCAGCAGGTCTTCGGACTCGGGATCGACCGGCGCGAGACGCCTTCCCAGGCCCGAGAGCCCAGTGGCACAGTGTCCCGTCCGTCACCCACACCGCTGCGCGTCAGTCCCGGACTCTCACCGGGTTCCCGTGCCGGGACTACGTCCCGAGCGGCTGGCCCGACGACCGTAGCAGGCGCGCCCACGCGCCCGTGCGAACGCCCTCAGCGCTCGCGGTGAGCGCTGAGCCCGTCCTGCCCGGGCGCGACCGAGTCGTGGAGCCTGATCGTGTGGTCGTACTGCTCGTCGACCATCGGTCGATAGGCGATCCGCGGTTCGGTCATCACGCCTTCGAGACGTACGCGCAGATCGGCCTCGATCCGCGCCATGGCCTCGGGGTCCACGGTGTCGGCGTCGGTGATCAGGTGCGGGCGCAGCGCGTCCATGCCGGTGTACCAGAAGGTGCCGTGCAGCAGCGGCCACAGCACGTCCTCGATGTGACCGCTGATCCCGCGTGGGCCGAGGGTCGCGGCCCGGTCCCCGGCGGTGACGACGGTCAGGGCGCGTTTGCCGACCAGGCCGCCCTTGCCGTACTTGAGCGGCTTGCCGGTCTCCGGATCCGGTACGTCGAAGGCGAACCCCGACTCGAAGACCCGGTCGATCCAGCCCTTGAGGATCGCCGGCACCGAGTACCACCACAGCGGGAACTGCACGACCAGTAGATCGGCCTCCCGCAGGCGGTCCTGGTGGTGGCGTACGTCTGCCTCGCCCCGTTCCACCAGAAGGGGATTGAAACCTTCTCGATAGAGGTCGATCTCATCGACGGTCCAACCGCCCGCGACGAGAGCGTTCCGGCCGATCTCCTGCAGCCGCCCGTTGAGCGACGACGCGTTCGGATGTGCCCATACCCAGAGTGCGTGCATGGGTCTCTGAACGCGGTCTGGCGCGGTCCGATTCCCACCTGGAGGCCCGTGGGCCTCGACCCGTTCTGACGACAAAGTCCGAACCTCGCTCAAATTAGCGGCCGAAGAGTGTTGACGTATGTGATTGCCATCACTAGCGTAAACCAGGCTTGAAACCTTTCAATTCGAGGAGCTGCCCATGCTGGACACACCCGCCGCACTGGAGCTGCGGGACGTGGCCAAGTCCTTCGGCCCCGTACGCGCCCTCCGGTCCGGAAGTCTCCGGGTCGAGGCCGGTTCCATCCACGCGCTCGTGGGGGAGAACGGGGCCGGGAAGTCGACCCTGGTCAAGATCGTCGCCGGGCTCTACCGCCGCGACTCGGGCGACTACCTGCTCGCCGGGGAGCAGGTCGACTTCCGCAACACCGCCGACGCCAAGCAGGCCGGCGTCGCGGTCATCTACCAGGAGCCGACCCTCTTCCCCGATCTCTCGGTCACCGAGAACATCTTCATGGGACGCCAGCCGACCAACCGCTGGGGCCGGATCGACCGCGCCGCGATGCGCACCGAGGTCGTCGAGCTGTTCGCCAGGCTCGGCGTGCCGATCGAGCCCGACCGCCCGACCGAGGGCCTCTCGATCGCCGACCAGCAGCTGATCGAGATCGCCAAGGCGCTCTCTCTCGACGCCAAGGTCCTGATCATGGACGAGCCGACCGCGGCCCTGTCCGGCAACGAGGTCGACCGGCTGATGGCCGTGGCGCGCACGCTGCGCGACCAGGGCTGCGCCGTCGTCTTCATCTCGCACCGCTTCGACGAGGTGTTCGCGCTGTGCGACACGATCACGGTGATGCGTGACGGCGCCTACATCTCCACCGACCCCATCTCCGAGGTCACCGAGGACGAGATCGTCCAGCGCCTGGTCGGACGAGAGGTCTCCGACCTCTACCCGAAGCTCGAGGCGACCGTCGGCAAGCCGTTGCTCGAGGTCAGGGGTCTCACCCGCACCGGCCTGTTCCACGACATCAGCCTCACCGTCCATGAGGGCGAGATCGTCGGCTTGGCCGGCCTCGTCGGCGCCGGACGCAGCGAGGTCGCGCAAGCGATCTTCGGGGTCGACCCCTACGAGAGCGGCGAGGTCACCCTCGACGGGCAGCCGGTCCCGCCGGGTGACCCGAGACGGGCGATCGAGATGGGTCTGGCATTCGTGCCCGAGGACCGTCGCCAGCACGGTCTCGTCCTGGACGCACCGATCTCACGCAACATCACCCTGCCGACCAGCCGCCGGCTGGCACGCACCGGCCTGATCAGCACCGGCATCGAGAACCGCTCGGCCGCCGACTGGGCAGCCCGGCTCGAGGTCAAGGCCGCGACGCTCGACACCCTGGCGGGCACCCTCTCGGGCGGCAACCAGCAGAAGGTCGTCCTGGCCAAGTGGCTCTCGACCCGGCCCAAGGTGCTGATCATCGACGAGCCCACCCGAGGCATCGACGTCGGCACCAAGTCCGAGGTCCACCGGCTGCTCTCGACCCTGGCACAGGAGGGTCTCGCGATCCTGATGATCTCCTCCGAGCTCCCTGAGGTGCTCGGGATGGCCGACCGGGTGATCGTCCTCAGCGAGGGCCACCAGACGGCCGAGCTGAGCCGCGAGGACGCGACCCCTGAGGCCGTCATGCGCGCGGCGACGGCCCACCACTCCACCACTCTGAACGTCAGCGAGGCATCATGACCACCACGCTCGACGCGCCCGCCCCGGCCGCGCCGCAGCCACGCCACCGAGCCACCAGCCGGCTGACCTGGCTCCTCAAGCAGCGTGAGACCGGCATCGCCGTCGCCTTCATCGCGCTGCTGGTGGTGACCACGGCGGTGAACCCCAACTTCCTGTTCAGCACGGACGGTTGGCGCGATCTCACCCTGACCCCCGCGATCCTCGTCTGCCTGGCCATCGGCCAGGCGATGGTGATCGTCACCCGCAACGTCGACCTCAGCGTCGGCTCGACGCTCGGGCTGACGGCGTACCTTTCCGGCCGGCTCTTCCTCGACACCGGGCTTCCGGTGCTCGTCGTCGTCCTGATCGCCGTTGCCGCGGGCGCCCTGCTCGGGCTGGTCAACGGGGTGCTGGTCGCCTTCGCCAAGGTGCCGGCGCTGGTCATCACCCTCGGCACGCTCTACATCTACCGCGGCATCATGCTCGAGTGGGCCGGCAGCGACCGGATCAACGCCTCCGACATCCCGCCCGGGCTGCTCGACTTCGGCACCGGATCCTTCCTGTTCATCCCGAACCTCGCCTGGATCTCGTTCGCGCTGCTCGCCGTCGCGATCTACCTGATGCGCTCCACCCGGGTCGGCCGCGAGTTCTACGCGATCGGCTCCGACCCCGACGCGGCCACTCTCTACGGGCTGCGGGACAAGCGCCGGGTCCTGCAGGCGTTCGCGACCTCGGGCGCGCTCGCTGGACTCGCCGGGATCCTGTACGTCTCCCGTTACGGCACCATCAGCTCCGGAGTCGGCCAGGGCATCGAGCTCGAGGCCGTCGGCGCAGCCGTCGTCGGTGGCGTGGCCATCTTCGGCGGCAGCGGAACCGTCCTCGGGGCGGCCCTGGGGGCCTACCTCCTCACCACCATCAACCGGGCGCTCCCGGTCCTGGGCATCCCCGACTTCTGGCAGCAGGCCGTCGTCGGTGCGCTGATCATCGGCGCGATCGTCCTGGACCGCTACTTCGCCCGCCGCCAGCACGACAAGCTCCTCGCAGAGAGGGAAGATTCATGAGTGCTCTGCTCTCCGAGAAGGCACCGGCCCGGACGTACGCAGCACACGCCAAGCCGTGGTGGCAACGCACCCTGATGACCAGGGACGCGGCGATTGTCGCCCTGCTCGTGGTGGTGTGGACGTACGCCTCGATCGCGATCCTCAACTTCTCCGACCCGATCACGGTCTACTTCCTGGTCCTGGACATCACGCCGATCCTGCTGATCGCGCTGCCGATGACGCTGATCATCATCACCGGCGAGATCGACCTCTCGGTGGCGAGCGTCGTGGGGCTCTCCAGCGTCCTGTTCGGGGTGCTGCACCGCGAGGGCGTGCCGATGGTCGCTGCGATGGTGCTCGCGCTGCTCGCGTGCGCGGTCGCCGGAGCGTTCAACGGCGTCTTGGTCACGCGCTACGGGCTGCCGTCGCTGGCGGTCACGATCGGCACGATGGCGCTCTTCCGCGGCATCGCGGTCGGCGCGCTCGGCACCACCGCGATCACGGACTGGCCGGACTCCTGGGGAGACGCCGTCCAGGCCCGGATCGGCGACACCCAGATCCCGCTGATGACGATCCCGCTGGTCGCGCTGATCGTGGTCTTCGCGGTCATCCTGCACTTCACCCCCTTCGGCCGGGGCATCTTCGCCGCCGGTCTCAGCAAGGACGCGGCCCGCTTCTCGGGCGTCAACGTCGACCGTACGAAGCTGATCCTGTTCACGCTCAGCGGGCTGGTCTCGGGGCTGGCGGGCATCTACTTCACGCTGCGCTACGGCAGCGCGCGGGGCGACAACGCCACCGGGTTGGAGCTCCAGGTCATCGCGGCCGTGCTGCTCGGCGGGGTGTCCATCTTCGGTGGCCGCGGTGCGATCCCCGGGGTCATCGCCGGCGTCGTCCTGATCGGGACCATCGGCAGCGCGCTGCGCCTCGACGGGCTCAGCGCCAACCTCATCCAGATCATCACCGGCGTACTTCTCATCGCAGCGGTCATCGCGGCCAGCGTCCTCGGCTGGACCGGTCGCATCGTCGGCACCTATCGCCGGCAACTGAGCTCGGACGAACCATCCTCGAAGAACTCAAAGAAATCGGAGTGAGAGACATGACCAGCAAGTTCCGACGCGCCGGCAGTGCCGTCGCCATCGTTGCGGCCCTCGGCCTCGCCCTGTCCGCCTGCGGTGGCGGGAGCGGCAGCGGCAGCGATGGAGAGGGTGGCGGCGACACCAGCAGCATCACCTTCATCCCGAAGAACCTCGGCAACCCCTACTTCGACGCCTCCGACGCGGGCGGCAAGAAGGCCGCCGAGGAGATCGGCACCGAGTGGAAGCAGGTCGGCCCGACCGAGTCGACGCCCGACTCCCAGGTCAGCTTCATCAACACCGCGACCCAGCAGCGCGCCGGCGCCCTGGTCGTCTCGGCCAACGACCCGACCGCCATCGGCGACGCCCTGGAGGAGGCTCGCAACGCCGGCACCAAGGTCGTCACGATGGACTCCGACACCGAGCCGCAGTTCCGCGACGTCTTCGTCAGCCAGGCCGACGCCGCCGGCATCGCCAAGAGCCAGGTCGACCTGATCGCCGAGCAGATCGGCGACAAGGGGGAGATCGCGATCCTCTCCGCGGCCGCCAACGCCACCAACCAGAACGAGTGGATCAAGCTGATGGAGGAGGAGCTGGCTGCCAACCACCCCGACATCAAGCTCGTCGACACCGTCTACGGCAACGACGACGACCAGACGTCCTTCGACAAGACCGCCGGCCTGCTGCAGTCCCACCCGAACCTCAAGGGCATCATCAGCCCCACCACGGTCGGCATCGCCGCAGCCGCGCGATACCTCTCCGACTCGCAGTACAAGGGCAAGGTCTCGCTGACCGGTCTCGGCACCCCGAACCAGATGCGGGAGTACGTCAAGGACGGCACCGTCAAGGCCTTCGCGCTGTGGGACCCCGAGCAGCTCGGCTACCTGTCCGCGTTCGCTGCCGACGCGCTCGCCTCCGGAGACATCGAGGGCAAGGAAGGCGACACGTTCGAGGCCGGTGAGCTCGGTGAGTACACCGTCGGCGCCGACGGCGTCATCGTCCTGGGAGAGCCGACGGTCTTCGACGAGTCGAACATCGACGACTTCGACTTCTGAGCGCACCGTTCGCGTGTAACACGCTGTTCGTAGTTCTACTCGCCTTGTATAACGACCGGATAGTGCTCCGAACGACGTGTTACCCGACCTCGCCGCCGAGCTGTGACGACAGCTCGGCGGCGTTCCTCGTGCGGTGCACGGGCCGGGGGACTGTCAGGAACGGCGGCCGAGGGTGGAGGCCCGCGCGACGAGCTCAGGGGTGAACAGGACCTGCTCGTGCTGGTGGCCGGGGTCGCCGACCTCGTCGAGGAGCAGCTCGGCGGCGCGGCGGCCGAGGTCCTGGCGGGGCTGGCGTACGGAGGTGAGCGGAACGGCCGCGGCGGCGGCGAACTCGATGTCGTCATAGCCGACGATGGCGAGATCGCCAGGCACGGTGCGCCCGCTGGAGATCGTCTGCTGGAGCAGCCCGAGCGCAATCAGGTCGTTGGCGCAGAACGCAGCCGTGGGGCGGCGCCGGGCGGGCAGTCCGACCAGCCGTTCGCCGGCCGCGCGGCCGGCGGCGACCGTCGGGGCCTCGCAGGAGAGCGTGATCAGGTCCTCGGGCGGGAGCCCGGCCTCGGCCCAGGCCTGTCGGGCGCCCTCGCCGCGGTCACGGACCTGTCCGATGGACTCCGGCCCCCCGACGTACGCCACCCGCTTGTGGCCCGAGTCGACGAGATGCTCGACGGCCAGCCGCCCGCCCAGGACGTCGTCGACGGCGACGGAGCAGAACGACGACCCGGCCCGGGTGCGGTCGACGATGACGACCGGTGTGCCCCGCTCGATCAGCTGGTCGAGCTGCGGGTCGTCGGGGTCGACCGGGGTGATCAGGATGCCTTGGACCCGCTGCTGCTGCAGGTGGGCCAGGTGGGCGCCCTCGCGGGCCGAGCGGCCGTCGCTGTTGCACAGGAACAGCGAGAGCCCGGCCTCCTCGGCGGCCAGCTCGATCCCACGGGCCACATCGGTGAAGAACGGGTTCCCGGCGTCGAGCATGACGTAGGCCAGCGACTGGGTGCTGCCGGTGCGCAGGGAGCGCGCCGACTCGTTGCGTACGAAGCCGAGTTCCGCCATCGCGCGCTCCACCCGCTCACGTGTCGTCCGGCTGACCCGGTCGGGGCGGTTGAGCACGTTGGAGACCGTGCCGAGGGAGACGCCTGCGGTGGCCGCGACGTCCTTGACCGAGGCGCTGCGCGGGTTGCCCGCACCTGGGGTGATCGCCACCTGGGCTCCTTCCTGAAACGTTCAATCGCAGCATAGGCCGTGGGCGGCGCTGTGACGAGGAAGCGCGCGAACGGGATTGACCGATGTCGGACATGCTCATTAGCGTCGTTGCCTAAATCGTTTCATCGGAGGTCGTCATGGAGCGCGTCTGCTTCCAGCTGCAGGTCAAGCCCGAGCGCATCGAGGAATACAAGCGGCGCCACGCCGCGGTCTGGCCCGACATGCTCCGGGCGCTCGCAGAGACCGGCTGGCACAACTACTCGCTGTTCCTCCGCCCCGACGGCCTGCTCATCGGCTACGTCGAGACCCCGTCCATCGAGGCTGCTCGAGCCGGGATGGCGGCCACCGAGGTCAACGCCCGCTGGCAGGCGGAGATGGCGGAGTTCTTCGAGGACCTCGACGGCGTCGCCCCCGACGAGGGCTTTCTCCGCCTCGAAGAGGTCTTCCACCTCGAGGACCAACTCACCCCCTGACGCCGAGGAGTCAGTTCTCGACGCCGAGAGGTCAGTTTCTGACCTCGAGGCGTCGATTTCTGTACGCCGGAATGGGGCTGCGGCCAAAAACTGACTTCTCGCGGCCAAGAACTGACTTCTCGCGGTCGAAAACTGACCTCTCGCGGTGAGCGCTGAAACGGAACGAAGTTCGCGCTGCTCTTGACGCACGTGACGTGCGCCACTAACGTCGGATGCGCGCTTTGAAACCTTTCAACCGCACACAGAGAGGCTCTCCGATGACGACGTTCGACCAGATCTCGGGCGACCTGGCCGCCCTCGAGATCGAGGTCCCCTCGTGGGCCTACGGAAACTCGGGGACCCGGTTCAAGGTCTTCGGCACCCCGGGCACACCGCGCACCCCCGAGGAGAAGGTCGCCGATGCGGCCACCGTCCACCGCTTCACCGGCCTGGCGCCGAGCGTCGCGCTGCACATCCCGTGGGACCGGGTCGACGACTACGCGGCGCTCCGCAGCTACGCCGAGGACCAGGGGATCGCGCTCGGCACGATCAACTCCAACACCTTCCAGGACGACGACTACAAGCTCGGCGCGCTCACCCACGCCGACGCGAAGATCCGGCAGAAGGCGATCGACCACCACTTCGAGTGCATCGAGGTGATGAACGCGACCGGCTCGCGCGACCTGAAGATCTGGCTCGCCGAAGGGTCGAACTACCCCGGCCAGGCCGACATGCGCGGCCGCCAGGACCGGCTCGCCGAGTCCCTCGCCACGATCTACGAGCGCCTCGGTGAGGAGCAGCGCCTCGTGCTCGAGTACAAGTTCTTCGAGCCGGCGTTCTACCACACCGACGTACCCGACTGGGGCACCTCGTTCGCCCAGGTCAGCGCCCTCGGTGACCGGGCCGTCGTGTGCCTCGACACCGGCCACCACGCGCCCGGCACCAACATCGAGTTCATCGTGATGCAGCTGCTGCGGCTCGGGAAGCTCGGCTCCTTCGACTTCAACAGCCGCTTCTACGCCGACGACGACCTGATCGTCGGTGCGGCCGACCCGTTCCAGCTCTTCCGGATCATCGCCGAGGTGGTCCGCGGCGGTGGCTTCAAGCCGGTGAATGAGGGCGGCGTCGCCTTCATGCTCGACCAGTGCCACAACATCGAGAAGAAGATCCCGGGCCAGATCCGGTCCGTGCTCAATGTCCAGGAGATGTCCGCACGGGCGCTCCTCCTCGATACCGAGGCCCTCGCTCAGGCGCAGGAGGACGGCGACGTACTCCTGGCCAACGAGATCTTCATGGACGCCTTCTACACCGACGTACGCGCCGACCTCGGCGGGTGGCGTGAGGACCGCGGCCTGCCCGCGGACCCGATGCGCGCCTACCTCGCCAGCGGCTACCAGGAACAGATCGAGGCCGCTCGAGTCGGCGGCACCCAGGCGGGCTGGAGCTGAATGTTCGTCAAGGTACGCAGACCAGCCGTCACTCCCCATGCGGAACTCCGCGTGGGAGGTGACTGCTCGGCTGCATACCTAGACGAACGGCGCCCCGGCTCCCACGCGACCCCACACCAAGACCAAGGGAAGCAATGACCACTGCAGAAGACCTGATCGCGCGCTCGAACCGTCTCGGCGCGGATCCGAAGAACACCAACTACGCCGGCGGCAACACCTCCGCCAAGGGCACGGCGACCGACCCGGTGACCGGCCAGGACGTCGAGCTGCTCTGGGTGAAGGGCTCCGGCGGCGACCTCGGGACCCTCAAGGAGAGCGGCCTCGCCGTGCTCCGGCTCGACCGGATGCGCGCGCTCGTCGACGTCTACCCGGGCGTCGAGCGCGAGGACGAGATGGTCGCCGCGTTCGACTACTGCCTGCACGGCAAGGGCGGTGCGGCGCCGTCTATCGACACCGCGATGCACGGCCTGGTCGACGCGAAGCACGTCGACCACCTCCACCCCGACTCCGGCATCGCGATCGCGACGGCCGCCGACGGCGAGGCGCTGACCACCACGATCTTCGGCGACCAGGTCGTCTGGGTGCCGTGGCGCCGCCCCGGCTTCCAGCTCGGTCTCGACATCGCCGAGATCAAGGCGAAGAACCCGCAGGCGATCGGCTGCATCCTCGGTGGTCACGGCATCACCGCGTGGGGCGACACGTCCGCGGAGGCCGAGAAGAACTCGCTGTGGATCATCGACACCGCGGCCGCCTACATCGAGGCGCACAGCAAGGCCGAGCCGTTCGGCCCCGCGCTCGAGGGCTACGCGGCGTTGCCGGAGGAGGAGCGGCGTACGAAGGCCGCTGCTCTGGCCCCCACGATCCGGGGCATCGCCTCGGCGGACCAGCCGATGGTCGGCCACTTCAACGACTCCGAGGTGGTCCTGGACTTCCTCGCCCGCGAGGCTCACCCCCGTCTGGCCGAGCTCGGCACGTCGTGCCCTGACCACTTCCTGCGCACCAAGGTCAAGCCGCTGGTCCTCGACCTCCCGGCCACTGCGACCCTCGAGGAGAGCGTCGCCCGGCTGAAGGAGCTCGCGGTGACCTACCGCGAGGACTACCAGGCCTATTACGACCGGCACAAGGACGCGAACAGCCCCGCGATCCGCGGCAAGGACCCGCTCATCGTCCTGGTCCCCGGCGTCGGGATGTTCTCCTTCGGCAAGAACAAGCAGACCGCCCGGGTGGCGGGGGAGTTCTACGTCAACGCGATCAACGTGATGCGCGGTGCCGAGGGGCTCTCGACGTACGCCCCGATCGACGAGTCCGAGAAGTTCCGGATCGAGTACTGGGCGCTGGAGGAGGCCAAGCTCCAGCGGATGCCGGCCCCCAAGCCGCTCGCGACCAGGGTCGCCCTGGTCACCGGCGCCGCCTCCGGCATCGGCAAGGCCACCGCGAAGCGGCTCGCCGCCGAGGGCGCCTGCGTCGTGATCGCCGACCTCGACCTGGCCAAGGCCGAGGCCGCCGCCGCCGAGATCGGAAACAGCGATGTGGCCGTCGGCCTCGCCGCCGACGTCTCCGACGAGGCCGCCGTGCAGGCGATGTTCGACGCCGCGGTGCTCGCCTTCGGCGGCGTCGACCTGGTCGTCAACAACGCCGGCCTGTCGCTGTCGAAGTCGCTGCTGGAGACCACCGAGCGCGACTGGGACCTCCAGCACGACGTGATGGCCAAGGGCTCGTTCCTGGTCTCGAAGGCCGCCGCGAAGGTGCTGATCGAGCAGGAGATGGGCGGCGACATCGTCTACATCTCCTCGAAGAACTCGCTCTTCGCCGGCCCGAACAACGTGGCCTACGGTGCCGCGAAGGCCGACCAGGCCCATCAGGTCCGGCTGCTGGCGGCCGAGCTCGGCGAGCACGGCATCAAGGTCAACGGGATCAACCCCGACGGCGTGGTCCAGGGCTCCGGCATCTTCGCCGGGGGCTGGGGTGCCAAGCGCGCCGAGGTCTACGGGGTCAAGGAGGAGGAGCTCGGCAAGTTCTACGCCCAGCGCACCCTGCTCAAGCGCGAGGTGCTCCCGGAGAACATCGCCAACGCCGTCTTCGTGCTCTGCGGCCCGGACCTGACGCACACCACCGGGCTGCACGTCCCTGTCGACGCCGGCGTCGCGGCCGCCTTCTTGCGATGAGTGGGCCACGCATGTTCATCGAGGTATGCAGCCGACCCGATGCTTCCCAAGCGGAGCTCCCCGTGGGAAGCGCAGGTTGGTCTGCATACCTTGACGAACCGACGCCGCCGACCCCGAGGAGCAACCCGTGACCGTACGCGTCGCCGCGGTCGACCTGGGTGCCACCTCCGGCCGGGTCATGTCCGGCCGGATCAGTGGCGACCGGGTCGAGCTCGACGAGATGCACCGCTTCCCCAATGCGGCGGTACGCGTCCACGGCTCGCTCTTCTGGGACGTGCTCGGCATCCATCGCGAGGTGCTCACCGGCATCCGTGAGGTCGCCCGGACCGGGCCGCTGCACGGCATTGGGATCGACTCCTGGGCCATCGATCACGGGCTGCTCGACCACGACGGCCAGCTCCTCGGCCAGGTCTTCAGCCACCGCGACGCCCGCGTCGAGGGGATCGCCGAGAAGGTCGTCGCGCAGATCGGCGCGGCGACGCTCTACGGCACCACCGGCATCCAGCAGCTCCCGTTCAACACGATCTACCAGCTGGTGGCGGCCCGAGGCACCACCGCCCTCGACGCCGCGGAGACGATGCTGCTGCTGCCGGACCTGCTCGGCTACTGGCTGACCGGTGCGATCGGCGCGGAGCGCACCAACGCCTCGACCACCCAGCTCTACGACGTCCGCCAGGGCACCTGGGCGGTCGACCTGTGCCAGGAGCTCGGGCTCCCCGAAGGGATCCTCCCGCCCCTTCGGGACCCGGGCTCCCTCCTCGGTACGCTGCTGCCCGAGGTCGCCGGCGAGCTGGGCGCCTCGTCGGATGTGCCGGTCGTGGCGGTCGGCTCGCACGACACCGCCTCGGCGGTGGTCGCTGTCCCCGCCGAGACGCGCGACTTCGCCTACATCTCCTCGGGCACCTGGTCGCTGGTCGGTCTCGAGCTCGACCAGCCGGTGCTGACCGAGGCGGCCCGGCTCGCCGACTTCACCAACGAGGTCGGCGTCGACGGCACCATCCGCTTCCTCAAGAACGTGATGGGCCTGTGGGTCCTGTCCGAGTCGCTGCGCTCGTGGAGCGAGCGGCGCCACCAGGGCACGGAGCTGCGCTCGCTGCTCGCGGCTGCGGCGGAGCTCGAGCCGCTGCGTACGGTGGTCGACATCAACGACCCGCGGCTGCTCTTCCCGAGCACCCCGGCCGACCCGATGCCGGAGCGGATCGCCGCGCTGGCCGCGGAGTCCGGCGAGGCGATCCCGCGCTCGCCGGCGGCGGTCACCCGCTGCATCCTCGACAGCCTCGCGGTCGCCTACCGCCGCCACGTCCGCACCGCCGCCGACCTGGCGGGCACCGCACCCGAGGTCGTCCACGTCGTCGGCGGCGGCTCTCAGAACGAGCTGCTCTGCCAGGTCACCGCGGACGCCTGCGGCCTGCCGGTTCTCGCCGGTCCGGTCGAGGCGGCCGCGCTCGGCAACGTCCTGATCCAGGGCAGGGCTCTCGGGGCCGACCTGTCCGACCTGACCGCGATGCGAGATCTCGTCCGCCGCTCCTACGACGTACGCCGCTTCGAGCCGCGCGACGGCCTCGACTGGGCCGCCGCAGAAGCCCGCATCTCCTGACCCTGCTCCCCGAAGGCACCCCCCATGACCGACTTCCTCTCCACCGCCCGGCTCAGCCGCCGCGCGCTCTTCGGCACCGCGGCCGCGACCATCGGCACCGCTGCCGCCGGCGTCACCGCGACCGCCGCCGCGACCCCCGCCGGGGCCACGGCCGCAACGGGCGCCACCGGGCTCCCTGACGCCTTCGTCAAGGCCTTCCGCAAGCCGGGCACCGCCACCGCCGCGGGCTTCCGTTGGTGGTGGCCGCACGGGCTCGTCGACCCGGTCGAGATCGCGCGAGAGGTCGACCAGGTCGCCGACGCCGGCTTCGGCGTGCTCGAGGTCGCCGACGTCACCCACAGCCTGCGTGCCCGCGACATCGACATCGACGTCGCGACCCACGGGTGGGGGACCGCACCGTGGGTGGCCGGCGTCAAGGCCGCGCTCGCGCAGGCGGCGAAGCGGGACGTACGCGTGGACCTGACGGTCGGCCCGTCGTGGCCGGCCGCGGTCCCGACGATCACGCCCGATGACGATGCCGCCTGCACCGAGCTCGTGCACGGTCAGGCGGTCGTCAGTGCCGGGTCGTCCTACGATGCAGCGCTTCCCGAGCCCGTCGTGGAGCCGGCGTCGTCGGTGACCCGTGCGGAGCTGGTGACCGTGCAGGCGCATCGCGTCACCGGCTACGTACGCGACCGCAACAACAACATCACCAGCACGATCCTCGACCCGGCCTCCTACCAGGATCTCAGCGCGAGCGTCGAGGGTGAGCACCTCACCTGGACCGCGCCGGCCGAGCCGGCCGGTGCCACCTGGGTCGTGCTGGCGACCTGGCAGCGGGGCTCGGGCCAGGAGCCCGAGGCCGGCCCGCACACCTCGCCGCGGGCCTACGTGGTCGACCACTTCAACCGCCGCGGCGCCCAGAAGGTCATCGACCTGTGGCAGGAACGGGTGCTCGACGGCGAGCTGCGCACCCTCCTCCGTGCCGCGGGCGGCTACCTCTTCGAGGACTCCCTCGAGATCGAGACCGAGGCGACGATCTGGACCCGCGACCTCCTCGACGAGTTCGAGACGAAGCACGGCTACGACCTGCGGCCGTGGCTGCCGTTCGTGCTGGAGAAGGACGAGAAGTACCAGTTCTCGATCGCGGCCGCCGACCCCACCGCCGCCGACAACCTGCGCACCAACGAGATCCGCGACGACTACAACATCGTGCTCTCCGACCTCTACCGCGACCAACATCTGCGCCCGATGCAGGAGTTCGCGAAGACGCTCGGTATGGGGATCCGGATCCAGCCCTACGGTCTCGAGACCGACACCATGCAGCACGCGGCCGTGGTCGACGTACCGGAGACCGAGTCCCTGGGATTCAAGAACCTGGACGACTACCGGGTGATGGCCGCCGGACGCGACCTCGCCGGCCACACGGTCCTGTCCTGCGAGGCGATCTGCTACAACGGCGCGGCCTACAACACGACCTGGGGCGCCGACAGCACCAGCCCGACCGCCCAGAACCAGGCGCTGTTCACGATCAACAGCATCTTCGTCGCCGGCGTGAACCAGCTGATGATCCACGGCTTCCCCTACGCGAAGGCGCCCGAGGTCACCTGGCCGGGCTTCGCGGCCTTCTCGCCCTACTACAACGGCGCGATCGGCTTCGGCGAGGCCTGGGGACCGCGCACCCCGCAGTGGCAGCACATCCCCGGCATCGCCGCCTACCTCGCCCGGACCCAGCTGGTCCTGCAGACCGGTGCTCCGAAGTACGACGTTGCGTTCTGGCGCCACAAGGGCTGGGCCTCCACCGGCATCGGCCCGCAGTGGATCACCAACAACGGCACCAAGCTCGGCTGGTCGCACTCCTTCGTCAGCGCCTCGTTGATCGCGCTCGACGGGGTCGACGTCGCGAACGGTCGTCTGGCACCGGACGGCCCCGCTTACAAGGCCGTCGTCGTCGGCCCCGACAACCTGCGCAGCAACGCGTTCACCATGGAGCTCGACGGCGCGAAGCGGCTGCTCGCGCTCGGCCGCAAGGGTCTGCCAATCGTGCTCATCGGCGACTGGACGCAAGCGACCGCGGCCGGTCGCGACGATGCCGCTGCGACCGCCGAGGTGCGCTCGCTGATGGCCCAGATCGGCGCACTGCCGACGACTCGCACGGTGCCCGAGGCCGAGGTCGGCAACGCGCTGGCCGCGCTCGGTGTCGTACGCGACGTCGAGCACGCCGACTCCACCCTCATGCACGTCCGGCGCGTCGCCGGGAAGGTCGACCTCTACTACCTCGCCAACGCCCGGCACGCCGAGAACCGGCGGCTCAACCCGGTGCAGCAGGACGTGTGGCTGACCGCCACCGACCGCGCCGCCGTGCCGTGGCTGCTGGACGCGTGGACCGGGCAGGTCACCCGGATCGCCGGCTACGAGCGTGCCGGAGATCGCGTACGGGTCCGCGTCGACCTCGTGCCCGGCCAGTCCACCGTGGTCGCCCTCGCGGCCCCGGGCGCGGGTGTCGCCCGCTCCGTACTCCCCGTCGCCACCGCTGGTCAGACCGTGGTGGCGCGGGGCGCCAACGTCGCGCTGCGGACCACGACGGCCGGCGCGTTCGAGGTCGAGAAGGCCGACGGGAGGACGGCCACGGTCGTCGTCGACCGCGTCCGCGCACCCGTCGTGCCGCAGTCGTGGAGCCTCGAGGTCGAGGACTGGAAGCCCGCGAGGCCGGGCGACCCGACCGACCTCGCGACGACCAAGGAGAGCACCATCCACGACCTCGCCTCGCTGCAGGCCTGGTCGAAGATCGCCGGCCTCGAGGACGTCTCCGGCATCGGCCGCTATCGCGCCACCGTCGACCTCGGTGACGACTGGACCGCCGACGACGGCGCGTTCCTCGAGCTCGGCGAGGTCAACGACACCTTCCGCGTCCGCGTCAACGGCGCGCTGTTGCCGCCGTGCGACCCGATGGACCCGGTCGTCGACCTGGGCCACGCCCTGGTGCCCGGCACCAACACGATCGAGATCGAGGTCGCCTCGACGCTGCTCAACCGGCTGCGCACCGTCACCCCGTCCGTCTACGGCGTCGCGACCAGACAGAGCTACGGGCTCGCCGGACCCGTGCGGCTGGTGCCTTACGTCGAGAAGGTGGTGACCGGATGAGCGCGAGGACGTCGCGGATGCGAGCCCACCACCCATCCGTCATGTCCGTCGTCATGTCCGTCGTGATGTCCGTCGTCATGCTGAGACAGGAGTGAACCGTGGCAGTCCCGGGCGATGCACGACCGTCAGCCTCGACCGACCTTCCGTCGGACGAGGTGGAGGCGCTCGCACTGTTCGCCCGGGGCTACACGATCGAGCGGATCGCGCGAGCACTGGGCATCTCAGAGCGCACCGTGCGCCGGCGCCTGCGGGCGGCCGCCGACACCCTGGGCGCGGGGACGAGTGTGGAAGCGGTCGTTCGGGCCGTACGTAGCGGACTGATCTGATTTGATGGCGATACAGAAGAAGGAGGCTGCCGGATGCGAGTCGCACTGATGGTCACATGCATCAACGACGCGCTCTACCCGAGCACAGGCCAGGCCGTCGTGCGTCTCCTGCGCCGGCTCGGCGTCGAGGTCGATTTCCCGCAGGCCCAGACCTGCTGCGGGCAACCGATGGTCAACACCGGCTATCTGGACGAGGCGGTGCCGGTGGTGCGTACGTTCGTGGACGCGTTCGCCGGCTACGACGCCGTCGTGACGCCGTCCGGGTCGTGCGCGGGCTCGGCGCGGCACCAGCACTCGATCGTGGCCCGTCGCTCCGGCGATCAGGCTCTCGAGAATGCCGTCGCGGAGGTCGCCCCGAAGGTCTACGAGCTCTCCGAGTTCCTCGTCGACGTGCTCGGTGTGACCGACGTCGGCGCCTACTTCCCCCACCGGGTGACCTACCACCCGACCTGTCACTCGTTGCGGATGCTGGGCGTGGGGGACCGGCCTCGGCGGCTGCTGGAGGCGGTCCATGGGATCCGTCTCGTCGACCTGCCTGGTGCCGACCAGTGCTGCGGTTTCGGCGGCACCTTCGCGGTCAAGAACGCCGACACCTCGGTCGCGATGGGGGCCGACAAGGCGCGTCACATCCGTGAGACCGGCGCCGAGATCGTGGTCGCCGGCGACAACTCCTGCCTGACCCACATCGGCGGGATGCTCTCCCGGCAGCGCTCGGGCGTACGCACCGTCCACCTCGCCGAGATCCTCGCCTCGACCGAGGCGGGCTCGATCGAGGAGACGCTTCGATGAGTGGCACCTTCGTCGGCATGCCGGCCTTCCCGACGGCCGCGCGCGAGGCCCTGGCCGACTCCCAGCTGCGCCACAACCTCGCCCACGCGACCGGGACGATCCGCGCCAAGCGGGCCAAGGTCGTCGCCGAGGTCGAGGACTGGGAAGGTCTGCGTCTGGCCGGTGCCGCGGCGAAGGAGCGCGCGCTGCTCGACCTCGACACCCAGCTCGTACGCCTCGAGGAGACCCTCACCGCCAACGGCGCGACCGTCCACTGGGCCCGCGACGCCGCCGAGGCCAACGCGATCGTCGCCTCGATCGCCAAGGCGCACGCTGCGGAGGAGGTGATCAAGGTCAAGTCGATGGTGACCCAGGAGATCGGGCTCAACGAGGCGCTGGCCGCCGAGGGCATCGCGGCCTGGGAGACCGACCTGGCCGAGCTGATCGTGCAGCTCGGCGACGACTTGCCCTCACACATCCTCGTGCCCGCGATCCATCGCAACCGGGCAGAGATCCGCGAGATCTTCCGCACCAAGATGGCCGCCGCAGGCCGTCCCGCGCCCGCCGACCTCACCGATGAGCCGGTCGTGCTCGCGGCTGCGGCCCGTGCGCACCTGCGGGAGAAGTTCCTGCGCGCCAAGGTCGGCGTCTCGGGTGCCAACTTCGCGGTGGCCGAGACCGGCACTCTCGTCGTGGTCGAGTCCGAAGGCAACGGCCGGATGTGCCTGACCCTGCCCGAGGTGCTCGTGTCGGTGGTCGGCATCGAGAAGGTCGTCTCCCGCTGGGAGGACCTCGACCCTCTGCTGAGACTGCTGCCGCGTTCCTCGACCGGCGAGCGGATGAACCCCTACACCTCGACCTGGAGCGGGATACATGCCCAAGAGGAAGGGCCGAACGACGGCCCCCAGGAGGTGCACGTGGTGCTGCTCGACAACGGCCGCACCCGTGCCCTGGCCGACGAGGTCGGCCGGCAGGCGCTGCGCTGCATTCGCTGCTCGGCCTGCCTCAACGTCTGCCCGGTCTACGAGCGCACCGGTGGCCATGCGTACGGCTCGGTCTATCCCGGCCCGATCGGCGCGATCCTCAACCCCCTGCTGAAGGGGGTCGGGCACGACGACCAGATCGACTCGCTGCCCTACGCCTCCTCGCTGTGCGGGGCCTGTTTCGAGGTCTGTCCGGTACGCATCGACATCCCCTCCGTCCTGGTCGACCAGCGCGCCCAGGTGGTCGACGCCCACCGAGGAGGTGTGCCGAAGCCGGAGGCCGTGGCGATGAAGGGCGCGGCGTACGTCCTGGGGCGCTCGCGCCGCCTCTCGGCCCTCGAGCGCCTCACCGGTCTCGGGATGAGCTTCGCCCGTCGCTTCGGGCCCAGCGCCTGGATCGGAGCCCGCGACCTGCCCGAGGCACCGGGGGAGAGCTTCCGGGCCTGGTGGCAGCGGACGAACGGCGGACGGAAGGACGACGCATGAACGAGGCACGCACCGAGATCCTCGCCCGGGTCCGCGAGGCGCTGGCCGGCTCGGCGATCGATGTCCCCGAGCCCCCGACGCCGAGGGACCTCGCGCCCGTGGTGACCCCCGAGGTCATCGACCTCTTCGCCGAGCGGGTCGCTGACTACCGCGCCGTCGTGGAGCGCTGTGGGTTGGATCAGGTCGAGGAGCGGGTCGCTGCCGCCCTCCCGCCCGGACAGGCGGTCGTACCTCCCGGCCTCTCGATCCGGGTCGCCGACGCCGTCGTCGACGACGGAACCCTCACCGCCGCCGAGCTCGACCGGATCGCGGCCGTCGTCACCGAGGCCCGCGTCGGCATCGCCGAGACCGGCACGATCGTCCTCGACCATGCCCCGAACCAGGGCCGTCGAGCGATCTCGCTCGTCCCGGACACCCACGTCTGCATCGTCCGCGAGGACCAGGTGGTCCCCGACGTCCCCGACGCCGTCGCACTCCTCGACCCCGCCCGCCCGCTGACGTGGATCAGCGGCCCCTCGGCCACCAGCGACATCGAGCTGGACCGAGTAGAAGGCGTCCACGGCCCCCGCACCCTCCACGTCCTGGTGGTCGCACCCCGAGAGGTCACTTCCTGACGCCGAAGCGTCAGTTATTGGCCGCGACACGTCGATTCATGACGTCGAGGAGTCAATTTCTGGGCAGGAGGACGCCACCGGAAATCGACCCCTCGCGCTCGATCATCGACGCTTCGGCGTCAGAAACCGACGCCTCGCCGGATTGACCGGATCCGGACACAGGCCTTCCCGTGCGTGTGATGGGGGTCATAGTCTGCGGGGTGCAGTGAAACGTATCAATCACGCTCCGGAGGCCCCCCATGAAGCTCCGTCTGGCCGCGATCGTCATCGGCGTGCTCGCCGTCTCGGTCCCCGTCCCGGCAGCCGCGGTGGACGGCGCGGCAGCCACGCACCTCACCGTCTCGCAGTTGTCCTCACCGCGTGACGTGGAGGATCTCGCCTCACCGCTGCTGGCCTGGCAGGTTCCCTTCGCCGAGCAGAGTGCCTATCGCGTGCAGGTCTCCCGGATCAGTGAGGGCATCGGGGCCGCCGGGGTCTGGGACTCCGGCCGCGTCACCTCCTCGGCGAGCACCAACGTCCCCTATGCCGGCCCGGCGCTCGAGCCCGAGCAGACCTACCGGTGGCGCGTACGCACGTGGGACGGACGCGGCAAGGGCTCGGACTGGTCGAAGGTCTCCACCTTCACCACCGGTCCCGGTCAGGAGTGGGGCCAGGCCCAGCCCATCTGGCTCACGCCGCCCCGCGCGACCGCCTGGGGTGACGCCACGATCGAGACCACCTTCCGGATCGTGACGCAGAACGCCACCATCGCCTTCCGGGCCCGAGACACGAACAACTACTACATGTGGCAGTTCCGCGGCGACGGGGTGAACACCTTCGCTCCCCACAAGCGCGTCGGCGGCACCTTCACCCAACTCGACTCGGTGCCGCTGGCCGAGCCGCTCGTCCGCGGGACGTCCTACCGGCTGAGGATCGAGGCAGCGGGGACCACCATCCGCACCTGGCTCGACGACACCCTCATCGACACCCGCACCCTCACCGACTTCGCCACCGGTACGGTCGGCTTCCGCACGGGCGGCTCCGAGCGCAACGCCTGGGACGACCTGAGCGTCACCTCCGCCTCCGGCGAGGTCCTCTACGCCACCGACTTCTCGGACGGCAGCGACTTCGCCTGCGGCGCGGTGACCGGCGGCTGGCTCGAGGTCGGCACCAACGCCAACTGCGTCTACGGCGTCGAGTCGCAGGACTGGGCCTTCCTCCGCCACGAGTTCACGCTCCCTGACAAGCCGATCGCGTCCGCCACCCTCTACGCGACCGCATCCTCGACCGCGCCGGGCCGGCAGTACGTCTACAAGGCCTGGCTCAACGGCCGCTTCGTCGGCCTCGGCCCGACGCAGCCGATCCGCGGCGAGGCCCGCTACGACGGCTTCGACGTGACCGCCGCGCTGCGGCCTGGGACCGCCAACGCGATCGGCGTGCTCGGCTGGACGAGCAGCGACCGGCGCTTCCTCGGCCGGCTGGTCGTGGAGTACGCCGACGGCACCCGCGACGTGGTCGTGAGCGGCCCCCGGTGGCGTGCCCTCGCGGGTGCGAAGGTCTTCCCCGCGGCCGGCAGCATCGGGACCTCGTTCTTCTCGGCGCCGAAGGAGAACCTGCAGTCGGCCCAGTGGCCGGAGGGCTTCGCCGAGCCGGGCTTCGACGACTCCGGCTGGAGCGACGCGGCGGTGCGACCGGCCTTCGGCGACCTGCGTGCGGCCCCCACGGCCAAGGTGGAGCAGCAGTTGAAGGAGCCGGTCACCGTGGTGGAGAAGGCGCCCGGCCACTACTTCATCGACTACGGGCGTACTTGGATCGGCGGTCTCTCCCTGGACCTCGACGGCAGGGCGGGACAGGTGCTCGACCTCCGGTTCGGTGAAGAGCTCTCCGCGCCCCAGACGGTGCGGTACGCCATGCGCACCGGCAACACCTACCAGGACAGGTGGACGTTGCGCGACGGCGAGCAGCACCTGGAGACCTGGGGGATGCGGGTCTTCCGCTACGCCGAGGTCATCGGTGCCCCGACAGGGCTGGGAGCCGACGACTTTCCCGCCCTCGCCCAGATCTACCCCTTCGACACCGACGAGGCGGTCTTCGACTCGGCCGACGACGATCTCGACCGCGTGTGGACGCTGTCGCGCAACACGATCGAGGCCACCAACCACGACCTCTACGTCGACTCCTGGAGCCGCGAGCGCGGAGCCTACGAGGCCGACAGCTACCTGCAGATGATGGCCAACTTCTTCGTCTCCAGCGACCCGACCCTGGGCAACTACTCGTTGGAGTTCCTGCTGACCCGCAGGACGTGGCCGACCGAGTGGCCGATGTACACGATCCTGGCCTTCCACGACTCCTGGCAGCAGACCGGCGACACCGAGGCGCTGGCCCGCAACTACACCGCGCTCCAGGAGAAGCTGCCGCTGGAGTGGGTCGAGCAGTCGACGGGCCTCATCCGGAAGGACACCGGCCTGACCGGTGGCACGTGCACCGACTGCGACATCGTCGACTGGCCGGCCTCGGAGCGTGACGGTTACGTCTTCCGTCCCTACAACACGGTCATCAACGCGATCGGCCACCGCTCGTTCCGCGACATGGCGGAGATCGCGGCGGCGCTGGGCCACGAGGGTGACGCGGCGACGTACACCGCCATTGCCGACCGGCTCCGGAACGCTGCCGAGGACAGGTTGTGGGACCCGGCCAAGGGCGCCTTCCGTGACGGCCTCGACGCCGATGGCACCCCGATCCAGCACTGGGCGTTCCAGGCGAGCGTCTTCGCCACGGCGTTCGGGCTCGCCCGAGGCGAGATCGCTCAGCAGGCTGCCGACTACATCGGCACCCGTGGCATGGCCTGCAGCGTCTACTGCGCCGCCTTCGTCCTCGAGGCCCTCTACGACGGGGACCGCGGAGACGTCGCGCACCAGATGCTGACGAGCACGGGCCTGCGCAGCTGGCTCAACATGATCGCGAAGGGAGCCGGCGCCACCGCCGAGGCCTGGGACACCTCGCTGAAGCCCAACATGACGTGGTCGCACCCCTGGGCGGCCTCACCGGCCTACAACGTGCCGCAGGGCATGTTCGGCATCGAGCCGCTGGTGCCGGGCTACGAGGAGTTCCGTGTCCGGCCGCAGCCCGGCGGGGTCTCCTGGGCACACGTCACGCTCCCCACCCTCCGCGGACGCATCGGTGCGGCGTACGCCACGACCGCGCGCGGCATCGACGTCGGCGTGAGCGTCCCGGGCAACTCCCGGGCCGAGGTATTCGTGCCGTCGCAGTCTGGAGACGAGGTGTTCCTCGACGGACACCCGGTGCCCGCGACCCGCGAGGGCGAGTACCTGGTGATCCACGGCGTGCCGTCCGGCTGCCACGTGATCCGCACGAGCGCGGGCGAGAGCCCGGAGGTCGAACGGCTGCGCGCCGTCTGCTGAACCCGAAGGCTGTGACCGGACCCGGCCACGGCAACGTACCAACTCGCGGAGCATGGTCGACGTCACCGAGTCGGTGCTCGGCATCCGCACCGCATCCCGGGTGCCGCGGCGGTCGAGATCGGAGTGCGGGCCACCGGCCCGACCCATGCCAAGGGTTCCGTGACCACTCAGCGTGGCTGGGTCGCCTCCGCCTGGACCTTCACGAAAGGGGCATGAAGAGGTGCCATGACTCCGCTAATCTGCGGCAGTGCGCCGAATCGCCGTGCTCGCCGCGGGTCTGCTGATCGGGTCGACCCTGGCCGCCTGCGGCTCGAGCGAGCCGCAGGAGACGGCCTGGCCCGACGAGCTGACGGCCTACCTCGACCAGACCCGGCTGCAGCGCAACACCGGTGAGGCGTTCGTACGCCTCGTCAACGACACCGGCGCCTCGATCGAGGTTTCGCGCCTCGAGGTGAGCAGCGATCGGTTCCGGGCCCGCTGGACGGGCTCGGAACCGGTCGACCCCGAGATGGACTTCGACTTCGACATGCCCCGCGGCAAGTGCGGCGAGGGCGGCGACGCCGACCTGACCATCACCTGGCGATCGGCGGGCGAGGCCGGGGACGAGGCAGGGGAGTGGCGCACCAGCACCGGCAAGGCCGAGGACAGGTACGCCAACATCGACCGCCTCCTCGACCGCGACTGCGCCGAGCGGACCCTGACCGAGGCCGCCGACATCGCCGTGGGCGAGCCCCGCGTCGAGGGCGAGGGCAGGCAGAGCGTCTTCGTGCTCCCGGTCACCTTCGCCCCGACCCAGGCGCTCCCGGACGTCACCTTCGACGGATGGGAGGGCACGGTGCTCTTCCAGCTCGCCGCCGGGACACCCACCTGGCCGCGCTCGGCCCCGCACCCGATGACGGGCGAGCCCACCACGCTGGAGCTCCGAGCGCTGCCCGCGCGGTGCGACCCGCACGCCTTGGCCGACGACAAGGTCGGCAGCCTCTTCCGTGTCCACGTCGGCGGCCCCGAGGTCCCTGACGGGGCCAGCTACTTCCTCCCGCTCAGCCAAGCGCAGAAGCGCGCCCTCTACGACTTCCTTCCCGGCCACTGCGGCTGGGAGTGAGGCTCAGCCGAAGAGCGGCCCGAGCGCGGCCCGGGCGAGCAGGAACCCGACAATGCCCACGGCCCAGGCGGTCGCGCTCCCAGCGTGCTTGACCAGCCAGCCGTCGAGGAGCGAGAGCGGCCGCGCCACCAGGGGAGCGGCGAAGACGCGCGCGGCGGTGAGCAGCAGCGCCGGTGCGATCATCACGACGCAGTAGCCGAGCACCCACAGCCCCGACATCGGCCAGCCGGGCCCCTGGGTGCCGATCACCCCGATCGCGGCCAGGTAGGGAAGCATCGATGCGGCCTCGACCAGCCCGGCGAGCACCGCGAGCGCGGCGAGCGCCGAGGCCGAGCCGGACTCGGAGGCGACCGCCCGCTCGCGCCAGCGGAGCAGGCGCCCCGGAGGCTCCGGGGCGTCGGCTCGCTCCTTCCTCGATTCCGGCGGATCCAGCTTGAAGCTCAACGCGAACAGTCCGACCCCCACGAACAGCTGTGCCCACAGGAACGGGCGTGTGTCGCTCAGTCCCGCGAGCGTGTCCGCGACCGCGGAACCGCCCAGCAGGATCCCGATGCCGAGCAACGCGTAGAAGCCGGCGAGCGAGCCCAGATAGACCAGGATCCGTCCGGGTCGCACCCGGCCGGGCGCCATCAGCAGCCACACCGGGATCAGCAGGGTGCCGAAGCTGGTCGAGTCGATCAGTGCCAGCACGGCCAGTGCCAGGTAGGTCGCCGTGCCACCGAGGTCGCCGGTCAGTGGGCCGAGGTCGATGTCCATGCCCCGAGGCTCGCGTGCGGCCGGCCTCTCCCGCGTCGGCCGAAGCGGTGATCCGTCGGCGCGGGGATACATCCTTCGGATGATCCCGGGGAGGCGGCGTACGTGCTGAGATGGTGTCGTGGACCGCCCAACCCTGCTGCAGCAGCTGCCCGCGGCGCTTCTCGGCGGTGGCACGAGCCTGCGCGCCGGGGACCGCCGGCTGGCCTGGCTCGATGCCGTGGTCGTCCTCGCCGCCGGTCTCGCGCTGCACGCGCTGGGACAGGTCGGCGGCGTACGCGGCCTGCACCCGTTCGGCATCGACCTGGACACCGTGCCGACCTGGTGGCATCTCGTCCCGCTCGCCCTCGCGGCCGCGGCGCTCGTGCTCAAACGGCGCCGGCCGCTTGCGGTGCAGACCGTCGTCGCCCTCTGCTTCGGGGCGGACCTGCTGCTCGGGGGCAGCATCGCGATGGTGGTGGTGCTCTGGGACGCGCTCTTCGCCGGCCAGCTGCACGGATCGCCGTTGGCGCGACGCATCGCCGCCGTCGCCGTCGCGGTGGCCATCGCGTCCGCGGTCATCGCCTCCGCCGCGGCTACCTCCGACCCGCGCACCCCTGTCGTGCTCGCGCTCACACTCTTCGCGATCGTCGTCACCCCGATGTGGTGGGGCAGCAACGTACGTCAGGGCAGTGCGCTCGCCGATGCCGCCGACGACCGGGCCCGGCTCGAGCGGGAACGCAGCACCGCGCTGCTGCGCCTGGCCGATGCGGAACGGCACGACGCGGTCCGGGCCGAGCGCTCCGCGGTGGCCCGGGACCTGCACGACGTCGTCGCCTCCCACCTCTCGGCCATCGCTCTGACCTCGGGTGCGGCGCTGGCCGGCGAGCAGGACCCGGAACGGGACCGGGCAGCCCTGCGAGCAGTGCGGGCGGAGAGCCTGGCCTCGCTGGACGACATGCGCGCGATGATCCGCGTCCTGCGCTCCGACGGCGATCCCGGAGACGCCGAGGACCTCACCGCCGCCTCCCGTGCTGCCAACCTCGGCCCCGTCCTGGAACAGGCGCGGTTGGCCGGCCTGCCGCTGCGGGTCGAGGACCCCGGCGGGCTTCTGGACGGTGCCGATCTCGCGCTGCCGGTCGCGGTCGACCACGCTGTCTACCGGATCGTGCGGGAGTCACTGACCAACGTGCTCAAGCACGGCGGCGGCCAGACCCAGCTGCGCCTGGCCCCCGAAGACACCCTTGAGATCGAGGTGACCGACGCCGGCGCCGCGAAGGAGCCCGAAGCCGGCACCGGCACCGGGCTGGTCTCGATGCGCGAACGCGCCGAAGCGCTCGGCGGCACGTTCGAGGCCGGCCCGCACGGCACCGGCTGGCGGGTCCGAGCGGTCCTGCCACTGCCGGCGTACACCACGGATGGCACCCCCTCAGGAGGAGCGAGCCCATGATCCGCGTCCTGCTCGCCGACGACCACGCCGCCATCCGCGCTGGCCTGCGCATGCTGCTGGCCACCGCCGGCGACATCGAGGTGGTGGGGGAGGCCGCCGACGGTGCGACCGCGGTCGCCAACGCTCGTGCCCTGCGCCCCGACGTCGTGCTGATGGACGTACGCATGCCGGGCACCGACGGCGTCGCCGCGACCCGGCAGGTCGTGGAGGAGGGGCTCGCCGACGTACTCGTGCTCACGACCTTCGACCTGGACGAGTACGTCTTCGGTGCCCTACGCGCCGGCGCGGCCGGCTTCCTGCTCAAGTCGGCGGAGGCGGACGACCTGGTCGACGCGGTCCGGCACGTCGCGGCCGGTGACGGCGTGGTGGCACCGGAGGTGACCCGCCGGGTGCTCGCAGAGTTGGCCGGCGCACCGGACCGAACCGACCCGGCGGCCACTCGCGGCGCACCTCTGCCCACGGAGCTGACACCCCGGGAGAGGGACGTTCTCTCCGCGCTGGGACAGGGCCTGTCCAACGCCGAGATCGCCCAGCGGCTGGTGATCTCCGAGGCGACCACGAAGACCCACGTCTCCCGCGTCCTGGCGAAGCTCGGGGTCGCCTCGCGGGTCCAGGCGGCGATCGCCGCCCGGGAGGCGGGCCTCGTCTGAAGGCGCGCTCACCGCCCAGAGTTCACCGGTTCGTGACCTCCAGAGCCCCCATCCGGACGCGTCAGGTAGCAGAATTACCAACCGTCCGTAACGCACACTCAGGAGGATTCATGTCCGGGAAGAACCGCTCCGTGCTCACGATGATCAAGCTGCTCCTCGCAGCCCTCGTCGCCACCACCGGCCTGCTCGGCGGGAGCGTCGCGCTCGCGCCCGCAGCCCAGGCCGACTGGTACGAGAGCTGCACCCACAAGGGCTGCGCCGAGGCCCTCGACTCCAACGAGGTCTGGGCCTCGATGGGTTACCCGTCCAACCGTGGCTGGCACGACTGGCCGCCGACCGGCACCTGCAACTTCTCCGGTGGCACCTACAACAACTACGAGGGCGAGCTGCCCTCGGGCCACTCCTACCTCGAGTTCGACGTGACGCCGCGCGAATGCGGTGCGCAGCGCCAGTCCTACCGGCTCGTGGTCGATACCACAACGGGCGACGTCTACTTCACCCCCGATCACTACAGCACCTTCTACTTCCTGGTCTGAGTGCAGCTGGCAATGGGCTTCTGACCTGGGCAGACGCGGCAAAGCCTGCCCAGGTCGGAGGCCCGTTCCTGCTCGTGGCGCAGCCTGAGGACGGGCTGAGGCGTCGCTGAATCGTGCCTGAAACGGGTCCAGGACATCGCGGAAACGGGCTCGAGGATCGCGACGTGCCTGGGAGCCCGCCGTACTCTAGGGACGTTTGTGACCGCGGGGAGGGAGCATCGTGAGCTGGCAAGGCAATCCGCCTTACACACCTAGGCCGACACCGAAGAAGAAGCGGGGGAGGAAGGTCCTGAAGACCTTCTTCGTCGTGATTCTGGTCGGCGCGCTCATCGGCACCCTGGGTGTGATCGTGGCCTACAACGCCATCCCGATCCCCAACGCCAACGCCGCCTACGAGAAGGAGACCTCCTTCGTCTACTACCGCGGCGGCAAGGACGAGATCGGGCGCTACATCGCCGACTCGCAGGACCGCGACTCGCTGCCCTACGAGGAGATCCCGCAGCTCATGAAGGACGCCGCGGTCGCCGCCGAGGACCGCACCTTCTGGGACAACAGCGGCATCGACGTCAAGGGAATCCTGCGCGCGGTGGTGAACAACAACACCGGCGGCACCCAGTCCGGGGCCTCGACGATCACCCAGCAGTACGTCAAGAACCTCTACCTCACCCAGGAGCGCACCTACACCCGCAAGGTGAAGGAGGCGATCATCTCGCTGAAGATCAACCGGCAGCGCTCCAAGGAGGACATCCTCGCCGGCTACCTCAACACCATCTACTTCGGGCGCGGTGCCTACGGCGTCGAGGCCGCGTCGAACGCCTACTTCGGCAAGCCGGCCGCGGACATCAACCTCCGCGAAGCCGCCGCGCTGGCCGCGATCCTGAACGACCCCAACGACCTCGACCCGAGCAACGGGGAGGAGTCGATCGCCGAGCTGGAGGGTCGCTACCGCTACGTGATCAACTCGATGGTCAAGATGGACATGGTCGACGCGGCCGAGGGCGAGAAGGCCAAGGAGTCGCTGCCGAAGTTCAAGAAGCCGCGCTCCGACAGCCGCTACGGCGGCCAGAAGGGTCACGCGCTCAAGATGGTCCGCGACGAGCTCCTCCGCCTCAAGGACGAGCAGGGCAACCCGCTGGTGACCGAGGACGAGATCAACGGTGGCGGGCTGCGGATCACCACCACGCTGACCAAGAAGACGATGCGGACCGCCGAGGAAGCGGTCCGAGACGTACGTCCGGAGGACAAGAAGGCCTACGACCCCGGCAACGAGAAGGACGAGCTCCACGTCGGGGCTGCCACCGTCGACGTGAAGACCGGCGCGCTGCGTGGTTTCTACGGCGGTCAGGACTACCTCGACTCGCAGATCAACTGGGCCTCGACCGGTGCGATGGCCGGGTCGGCGATGAAGGCCTTCACGATGGCTGCCGCACTGAAGTCGGGCTACTCCCTCAAGGACTCCTGGAACGGCAACTCACCGATGGAGTTCCCGGGCGTGACGATACGCAACTCGGGCCAGAGCGCGGCCGACCCGTACGGGCACAGCTACGGCTCCAGCGTCAGCGGCCTCCAGGCGATGGAAGACTCGATCAACACCGCCTTCGTCGAGATGTCCGACTCGCTGCCCAACGGCAGCGAGGACGTCTACGACATGGCGCTCGCCGCGGGCATCCCGCCGGAGAAGGCCGACGCCGAGCACCCCGGGATCGGGATGACGACGCGCGACTTCAGCCCTGAGGACTTCCTGCTCACCCTGGGCAAGAACCGGGTCAGCCCGATCAACATGGCGAACGCCTACGCCACGATCGCCAACGGCGGTGTGCACAACGACGTCCACGTCGTCTCCAAGGTCGTCGACGCCGACGGCACCGTCATCTACGAGCGGGATGACAAGGGCAGCAGCAAGCGGGCCATGGACGAGGACGTCGCGGCCGACACGTCCTACTCCCTGCAGCAGGTCGTCTCCAGCGGCACCGGTCAGGCGGCCAGCGCCGTCGTCCAGCCTGCCGCCGGCAAGACCGGCACCGCGACGAATGACAAGGACGACGTCTCCTCGGCCTGGTTCGTCGGCTACACGCCCCAGCTGTCGACTGCCGTCGCCTACACCCGCGGCGACGGCGACGACGCCCTCGACGGCTGGCTCGACACCTTCTTCGGCGCCGACTACCCGGCCGACACCTGGGTCGAGATCATGGGCCCGCTGACCGACGAGCTCGACCTCGAGAAGTTCCCGGAGCCGGCCTGGATGGACGGCGACGCGCCTGAGGAGGGGCACGCCCCCTACGTCCCGCCGGCCGAACCGGACCCGGTCGAGGAGCCGAAGCCGACGAAGAAGCCGTCGCCGTCCCGAGAGCCGGTCCCGACCCCCACGCCGACTCCCACGCCGACGCCGACACCGCCCCCGACGCAGTCCGACCCTGCCGACCCGCAGCTGCCGACGGGCGGGCCCTCCGAACCGGAGGACACCGAGGGGCCTCCGAACCCGCCGGGGCCCCGCTGAGGCGGCTGATCCTCGACGAGGCTCGCCGATAGCGGTCGCGACGACGGTGGGGGGACCTCATTTCCCGCCGTCTTGCCCGACACGGTTAGATAGTGCCGTGTCTGTGATCGCCCCCGTCGACGTCCACGATGACACCGCTCTGAAGGCTTGGTACGCCGTGGAGGCGGCATCGATGGCCTTCGATCGACCCTATGCGTCGCATCGCACCTTCGAGGCGCTCGCCAACTCTGTGCGTACGCCGCACGACCACGGCCGCCGGGTGCTCCTCGCCGCGAAGGAGCAGGGCGAGACGATCGGCATCGCGGAGCTCGATCTCCCCGAGGAGGAGCGCAGCCACGTCGTCGAGCTCGGCATCCACGTCCTCCCTGTGCACCGCTGGCGCGGAGTCGGCACCGAGCTGTGGCGTGCCGCCGATGACGTACGCCGCACCAACGGCCGCACCCTGACGACCTCCGAGGTGACCATCCCCCCGAAGTCGTCGCTGGCCTTCGCCCGTGCGCTCGGCTTCAAGTCCGTACGCCGCGAGGACCACCTCGCCGCCGACCTCCCGCTGCCCCACAAGCCCTTCAACGTGCTCGGCTACGAGATCCTGATGTGGGAGGACCGGACCCCCGAAGACCTCTTGGCGCAGTTCGTCGGCCTGCGCAACCAGATGGGCAAGGAGATGCCCGGCAAGTCCGAGCAGGACGCGGTCGCTCACACCGCCGACCGCATCCGCTCCGCGGAGAAGAGCACCGCCCGCTCCTACGACCGCATCACCGCCGCCGCCCGCGAGATCCTCACCGGCGAGCTGGTCGGCTACTCCGTCATCTTCCTGGCCCACGGCAGCGACGAGGCCATCCAGGACGACACCTTCGTCAAGTCCGCCCACCGCGGCCACAAGCTCGGCCTGGCTCTCAAGGTCGCCACCCTCGCCGCCGTCCAGCGCGACCACCCCGAGCGCACCAGCATCCACACCTGGACCGACCCGTCCAACGACGTCATGCAGCGGATCAACAAGCAGTTCGGCTTCCGCAAGATCGAGCTCATGCACGAGGTCCAGCGCACCGATCGTTGGTAGACAGGGATACCGCCCGGCGCAGTAGGGCGCGCCCTCAGTACCCTCCGCACATGCTCCGCCGATGCGCAACGATCCTGGTGACGTTTCTCCTCGTCTGCGCATCGGGTTGTGCAGCGACATCACGAAGCACGGAGGTCCACCCGGAGGATCTCTCCTTTGAATACACGGCTACGACCGAGGTCGGGTCGATGTCCCAGCTGCTCGAGATCAGCAACGCCGGCGGCCGTGCCGTCGTCATGGATGCCGAGTTCGACCCGCTCGATGCAGATGGTCGACCGATCAACGGCGTCGATGCGGTAGGCAACTTCGGCTCGGAACGTCGCCAGATGACGATCTGGCCGGGTGAATCGATCGATGTCGTACGTTTCACCGGCCGCGACGTACAGGTTGAGGACCTGCGCGTCACCGTCAAGTCCGTGATCCCGGTGAGCGATCCGTTGGCACCGGAGTACGTCGAAGCGATCGCGGTGGACGACTCCGGAAAGGAAGTCGTTCCCGGTGAAGCCGTGGCTTTCGTGTTGGAGAACCCCAACGACGTACCGGCGACGGTGGGGTTGATCTGCCTAATCTGGGACAACCCACCACCCGAGCGGTCCCAGCAGGCGAAAGTCGTCCTGCCGATCACCACATCGGTGGCAATTCCGGCCAGCGGCGAGGCGACGGTCAAGCCGGAAACAGCGGACTCCGACGTCCTGCGAAAGCACACCCTCACCAACGCCCAGAGCTGCAAGACGTATCCAGTTCCGAGATCGGCGCGATCGAGCGAGTCGATCTCGCCAGATCCGAGCCAACTTGGATAAGGACTCAACTCGGAGGTCTGCGTAGGCCGTGCGGGGCTCGAACCCGCGACCCAAGGATTATGAGTCCTTTAGGTCCGTGGTCCTGACCTCGGCCTTTGTCGCAGCCGTGCAGCGCAGTGACGCTCCTCGTACGTTGACAGCGCGGCTGTGTGCGTCGCGTGGAGCTGGTCGCTGCCAGATCCGTCGACGCACCAAAACGCTCCGGGCCGGCGGGCGGAGCACCTAGGGTTCGGACATGTCGTCATCGAAGGCTGTCGTGGAGCTCAAGTTTGCGCCGGACGAGTATCTCTGCACCTGGCACATCCAAGCGCTGGACGGGACCACTCTTCACCTTCCGGGAAGCATTGAGGTTCGTCCAGACCGCTCGCCTCGAGGAGTAATCCATGGTGAGGTGCCGCTTGAGTCACTGAATGGCGCCATCACACTTCCTCAGTATCGCCGATACAAGGTCTTGAAACTGACGCTGGCCAATGGCGGCAACGGTGTTGTGCTAGACGCGCACATCGACTGGATGCCCGGACAAGGCTTCGTGATCGGGGCAGCGGCAATCCTTGCGCAAGGGTATGGACTGTTCATGCGGGAGGAGTCGGTCGAAGCTGCAGGGCACGACGACGTTCAGTTGTACGGTGCTGCGCAGGCCCAGGTCGGTGCTCTCGATGCGCTCATGGGTGTCGCGCCCATTGGGGAGAAAACCGACCCTCGGAAGGCATTCGCCGACGGCAAGCTGACATGGACATCAGTGACCAATCCCGAAGCCCGACTCACATGGGGCGATGAAGAAGGAAACTCATTCACGGCTTGGTATCCATCCAAGATCAACGCCGCTGACTACTACAACGTCAACATTCGCTTCGCGCCCCTCATCGAGATTAGCTTTGAGGACCATCTTTCCTTGCAAGACATCATTGATCGATGGATCGACCCAATCCGTGGCATAGCTTCCATAGCAACCGGCCGAAGCCAGCCCGTCCACACGCTCCGACTGCGGCAACCAAAAGAGGAAGGCATCGGGCCTACGACCTGGGCGCAGGTTTTCGGCACCGAACTGACCCAAGAGCCGTACGAGTCTAGTGCAGACCGGGTGCGGCGCGAAGGTTCCGTGATCTTGTGTGGCGCCGATGGCATCAGCCTCTTGGACTTGGTAAGAGCCTGGTGGCGGCTTGAAGCCGAACAGCATCCAGTGATCGACACGTATGCCGGCATGCTCCATGTAAAGGACAGTCACCCGCGGTCACGTTTTCTGCTGCTTATTCAATCTCTAGAAGGAATGCATGGGCACGAGACCCGCGATGCGTATGAGAAGCAGAAAACTGATCATCTGGATAAGAGGGAGAAGTTGATTGCGGCCGTCGACGAGCACCTTTCCGGCAGACAGAAGCGGTTCCTGAAGAAGGCGCTGAGCAAGGAACCTGCCCGCAGCCTGTCAGATGCCCTTAAAGCAGCCTTCGATCGACTCCCTCCAGAGTTCACTCAGACGCGGGAAACGCTGGAGAAGTCAGCTCTTGTCAGCAACGTTGTCGCCGAGTGCAACAGTAAGGTGGAGCCGTTAGATGCGCTCCGCATCGCGCGAAACGGTCTTGCGCATGGAACGCGAGGCTACGATCCGGACGAGCTCCACGAGGTCAACGAGATCCTTGACCGCGTCGTCCGTGCGCATGCGCTTCGGCTACTTGGTTGCCCCCCGGGCGTGCTCAGCAGGCTTGCGGCCGCCTCCGGTCGGTAATCGGCGGCCTACGAAGGCACCGATCCGCCGCCCGATGCTGCCGCCACGCGCTGCGCGGCAGCATCGGAGCGACGGCATGTCCGGTCTGTGGGGGTTGGCGTGTCGTTACTGGTCGTAGGCCGTGCGGGACTTGAACCCGCGACTGGAGAATTATGAGTTCCCTGCTCTAACCAACTGAGCTAACGGCCCGGGCAGATCCTAGCGGGCGGCAAGCCGGGGTACGCAGGCGCTACGCGGCGTCGTCGTCATCGGCGAGTGCCTGCTCGATCCGCTTGCGTGTTGCCTCCTCCTGGCCGTCGACGGCGTGGGCGTAGACCGTGAGGAGGACCGACACGCTGTGGCCGGCCCACTTCGCCACGAGAGGCGGTGGGGTGCCCGCCGCGAGCCTGGTCGAGACCGCAGCGTGCCGGAGGTCGTACGCCCGGCGCGCGAGCGGCGACTTCTGCTCGTCCTCGGTGAACGCTTCGGCTCGAGCGTTCTTCATCACCCGGCCGACAGCAGAAAGTGGAACCGGGCGCGAGAGCGACTTGGGCAGCGTGTGGCCCCACTTGCCCACGCGCGTGACGAACAGCCGGCCGTCCGGGCCGGTCTCGTACGTGTCCAGGTGCCGGCGCAGCATCTCAACCAGCGGCGGAGGGAGAGGTACAGGCCGGGTGGATTTGCGGGCGCGGTGCTTCAGGCCGCGCTCCTCGCCGAGCTCGCCGTCGTCGGTCCAGTCCTTGCCGGGTCTTGGAACGAGCCGGCGAGGAGCGCCTCGCCCCAGCCGGTCTCCGGCAACGTGAGGTCCTGGCGGCGCAGGTCGCGCACCTCGGCAGGGCGCATCGCGCCGTAGTAGATGCACCCGATGAACGCCTCGAGCTCGGGCTCGGACGCTCGAACTGCCGCGAGGATCCGCTTCGCCTGGCGGTGATTCACAACTACGCGCGTGTCGAGCTCCTCGACTTCGCGGGCGCGCTTCACCTTGACTCGCTGGAGTGGGTTGGAATCGAGATGCCCGAGCTCCACGGCGTAGCCGATCGCGCTAGACAGGGCGGCGCGCTTGCGGTTGGTCGTCTTGGCGGCCGCCGGTCGACCGTCAAGCTTCAGCGAGATTGCCAGGAGGACCTGGCGAGTCGTCGCCGTTTCGGCAAGTTCCTCAACCCGACGGACCCGCTTGGAGATCCACGCGATCGCCTCCCGGAACTGTTCGGGCGGCTCAGGGTTCGTGGCGCGGGCTCGAGTGTTGAAGGCCCATGTCCTCAGCGCCTTCCGTAGGACGGCCTCGTTCGGTGGTGTTTCGTCGTCCTTCACCATCGCCAACGTGATGGTGACCAGGCCGTCAGCTGTGCTCTTGCGGTGGTTGGCGAGAAGTCCGGCCACTTGATGTCGATGTAGCTCATCGCGAAGGTCAGCCAGTCCGGGCTTGCTGCTCGCGGCATCATCGACTGGGGCAGCCCAGACGCGATGTCGAACGCCTCGCCCTTGCGGGCGGCTGAGATGAGGTCGGAACGGAAAGACTCGGCGAGGCGCTTCGTACTGAAGGTTCGCTGAAACGGGTCTTGCTTGCCAACGACCCTGCGGACGCGGTAGGTCGTGCCCCGCTTGCCGGTGAGTGTCTCGATGTTCCAGATCCGTACGTCGTAGCTCGTGCTCATGATGCTTCGTCCTCGAGCTTGGCCAGCCAGTTGTCGAGCTCGACGCGGCGCACGCGGATCTCGCCGCCGGGGAGCTTGATGCAGCGTGGGCCGACGCCCTTCGCGCGCCAGTTGTAGAAGGTCGCTCGAGTGATCCCGAGCTCGTTGCAGAAGTCGCGCACCGTCAGGTGTGCTGCGGTGCTCTGAGAGCGGTGCAGAGACATGTGGTTGGTGCTCCTTAACGGTGATGATGCGGATCGGCTGGACCAGTGGTGTGTAGGCGGAGGGCGCGAGGTAGCCCGGTAAGCCGGAAACCCGGTGATTCGTGCTCTGACCTGGGGTGAGAGGCTCCGGGTTTGTGGCGGCCGAGCCGAGAGCAATACCCGGTGAACCCGGTGAACCCGGTGATCTGCGGGTTTCCGGGTTTCACGACGTTCTCCCGCTCTCGAAACCCGGTGGCAGAAGTCCCAGGTCAGGTGGCACTTCGCCGGGTTTCCGGGTTTCCGGGTTTCCGGGTTTGTTTCCGGAGTCGCGGCGAGCGGAGGAGATTCCTCGGGTTTGGGCGCGTGCTCGATCCAGTACGCCTTGCAGTTGGTGACGGGGTCGATCTCGCAGCGGAGGACGATGTCGCCGCGCCATCGGCCGGCCTGTCCGGTGAGGCGCCGGCCGAGGCTCTTGACCGAGAGCGACTTCCCGCTGTTGGTGGTAGGAAAGGTGCCGTCCCAGCGGTCAGGCATCCCCGGCTCTGGTTCAGCGCTCCTACGCAGCTCAGCTCCGCCGACGTGCCGGTCGCCGTACACGCGGTTCCACTGAAGGAGGAAGGCGCGCCATTCGGCGTGGTCGTCGTCGAGCTCGCGGGCGTCGTTGAGGTTGTCGAGGAAGCCGGTGACCTCGTGGTGGCGGAGGAATCCGCCGAGCGTCTGCGCCCAGGTGGTGAACTGCCGCATCGCGGGAACGTCGTAGGCGCGCGGAGCTCCGGCGCGGGTCCAGTCGAGGATCAGGATGAGCAGGTGCCGTAGGACGACCGCCTGGTTGGCAGGGTCGAGGATCCAGGTGTCGAGGTTGGGGATGGAGAAGCCGGTGCGTTCCTCGGGGTGTGGGCAATCGGGGTCGAGACGCACCCAGACTGAGCGCGAGGCCATGTCGCCGCCGGTGCGGAGGTTGCGGGTGCTCCCCAGATAACATTCCCCCGCCGCGAGGCGCGCATGGTGTATGCCGCGTTCAGCCTCTCCGACATCGCTGACGGAGATGCCGAGGCCGCGGGAGCTCGGTTCATCACCGAAGTGCCGACCTTCCTTGTCCGCGATGCGCTGGTCGCGTCTCGTGATGGCGGGGAAGTAACGATTGAGGTCACCCCGCAGGCGCATGCCGAAGCCCAGCAGGCGCTCACCGGGATCGACACCATCAGGGACGATCTCGCCGCAGCGATCTTTCGGCATCCCGGCGTCGTGCAAGAGCGGGCAGAGAAGAATGCCGCACGTCGCCTGGTTAAGGCGTTTCTAAAGGGCGCGGGCGTCACGACGCAAACCGAAACGGCCGAATGGGGCGAGATCCGCCGCCAGCAGGCTGTCGCAGGAATGGAAACAATGATCAAGGACGCCTACGCCGGGCGGAAGACTCAGATGAAGTACGAGCTCGTGCCGATCACCTTGCCTGTTGAGCCGGTGCTGGTGGATCCACACACGCGGGACGCCTATAACGACTCGTTCGTGAAGCATCTCCAGTTCGTCGGCTGGCAGCACAACGTCATGCCGGTCGCATCCTTCGATGCGGGCACCACCGAATGGGCGCTTGCGCACCTGCTTGATCGTGATCCAACCGTCGTGTGGTGGCTGCGGGTCTACACCAATGGGCCTGCCTACATCCCGACCATCGACGGCTCATACTTCCCGGACTTCATTGCGGTCGACACAGATGGCACCTACTGGCTCATCGAAGGCAAGTCAGACAAGAACGCGAACGACGCGGACGTTCTGCGTAAGCGCGCGGCCGCCGAGCAGTGGGCACGTTCTGTTCGCGACGACGGGCAGTTCGGCACTTGGCGCTATATCTTCGCGACCGAAACACACATTAGGCACGCCGCGGGGTCTTGGGCCGGGTTGCTCGTTGTGACGAACCCGGAGTAAGCCCTCGTCGGAATGCTCCGATGACGAGGTAACAACACGGGCCCGATCGACGGCGATCGGGCCCAGAGTTGGACGTTGCGATCACACCGATGATTCGAGTGCGATGGCCTCTTCATCGAATCGGTAGATCAGGCTGCAGACGACCATCAGTGCCTGCACGGCATTGCGCCGGCTGTATTGGCGGGCCCCCACCGCATGGACCGTCGCGTGGCGACTGAACTGAGTGGGTACCTTGTCGCCGTTGGTGACGAAGAACTGCTGATACGTCTGCCACATTGGGGCGAAGGCGATGTACCGGCGGATGGTCAACTTGCGGTACGCGTCTGCCGTCGTGTTTTTCTTGTTCGGGGTGTACTTGTGGCGGTCACTACCGAAGTATGCGGTCACGATCGTGTCGATCAGCGACCCAGCAAGAGCCTGAGCTGCCGCGAAATGCCCCGCCTCCAAGGCGTCGACGGCGGCCGTCGCGAAGGGCAGATATGGTGCGACGGCGTTAGACGAGCAGCCGAGGAGCGCTTCACGGCAGTCCGCCGAAATCGACTTCCAGCGTCGCCCAACGATCTCGCGCCGCCTGCTCGCGCTGTCGGCCCGGATCAACGCCTCGGCGGTGCTCGTGCGGGGCACGCCGTAGAGCGGGATGCCGTCGGTCATGACGACCGTGTCCACGTCCTGAAACTTAAGGCCCTCGATTCCACGCAAGTTCGGCGGGTAGAAGCCAGCGCGCATGGCCTCAAGTGCCGGGCCGAGGTCTTTAAACAGCGCGGCTTGTTGCGCGGCAAAGGTTGTGCTGACCTGTTTGACAACTTCAAGGGAGCGGGCGATGCCGCTGAAGTCGATGTTCTCGCTGAGGTTCTTGCTGAGCTGCTTCTGCCACAACGTGTGAGCGTCGATCACCGGCCTCAGAGAGGCGGCGATGTTCCTAAACATCGACTCTGGAAACGTGACCTTGGTCGTTGACAAGTTCGACATCGCACGACGGAGGTTCGCCTTCTGCTCAGGCGTAAGTTTGATCCGGTCATCGGGCTCGTGGCCATCGTTTGGGCCTCCCGCGGCGTCGCGTGCCACCGAGGTCAACCCCGTTTCCTCATGTACTTCCCGACCGTCTCGTTCCAGAGTTCGACTTCGTGGGCGGTGAACGTGTGTTGGTTCATCTCAGTGACGATGAACCCCAGTTCGCGGTACGCCTCGCCCATGGCGCCGTCGATGCCGGCCGCATCGAAGGCAGCGAGGATTTCATCCCAGTCAGGTTCGCCCATCGGTCGGGGCTCGTCGGCGTTAGGGTCGAAGAAGATCGGATCGTCATCCGTCGGCTCTCGACCAAACTTCTCTACAAAGTGTTCCCGCTGTCGCCTGGCGCCGGCCGTCTCCTCATCGAGCTGAACCGTACGTGAGCCATCGGGATTCCGGGTCTGCTGAACATAGTTCGGGTCGCCCTGCCGTTCGACGACGAGCCGGGCGTGCTCCTCCCGGCGTTCGGCAGCAAAGCGGACGTCGTGCTGCGTCTGGTGCTTGCGGGG
The DNA here is from genome assembly GCF_037137035.1 of Nocardioides sp. CCNWLW239. Lineage (NCBI taxonomy): Bacteria > Bacillati > Actinomycetota > Actinomycetes > Propionibacteriales > Nocardioidaceae > Nocardioides > Nocardioides sp. CCNWLW239. The sequence goes on from NZ_JBBBNW010000008.1 coordinate 241,263, forward strand.
CTTCTTGCGCTTCTTGGGCATTGTGCGCTCCAGTGTCTATGCGGGTGGGGCTGATGGTGGTCGTTCAGCGGAACCGGGTCGCGCGGATAACGTTGACGATCCGGCGAACCTCGTCCTTGTCGCCGAGATCGGCGACCGTCGGGCCGGGATACGGCTCCTCCCAGCGACTGACGTACTGACCGTCCTGAGTCGAGATCCGCACGGAGTACACCTTGTTCGTCTCGTGATCGATCGATGCGTCGATGATGTAGTCGCTCATGAGGTCCATCATGGCGTCGAGCACCGACAGCCCTAGGCGGCTGAGACGTCCGAGAAGTCACCCCTGCAGACCCCACAGACGATCGGCCCGCGCTCGAACACACCGGCCGACGCTCGGATCCGACGGCCGGGGGAACACTTGCAGACCAACACGAGGCCGTTCTTCGGTCTCCTCGACCTACCGCCAGATCTACCGCCGGCGGCTGTGCCACCCTTACCGCCGCCCGTTGGCCCTACAGGCACCGCATCCTCGCTGTTCCGGAACGCTACGATCGCCGTTGCAAGTGCTTCGATCGCCTCGCCGTACCCAATCGCCGTTCCAGGCGCGAGCTCGGTGCTGGACCAGCCGATCGTCGGAGCCTGCGTGATTGTGAGTCCGAGTTCCTCGCCCAGAAGCTTGAAGCGGGTGTTGTGGTAGCGACCCTGCCGGATTGTGTCCTTGATGCCGCTCACGTGGGCGACACCGTGCGCAGCTTCGTGCAGAAGGGTGGCAAGCACCGGTTCAGCACCGCGGCGGAGACCTTCGCCGCCGACGAAGAGCTCGGCGAGGCCGACGGGGTCCTTGCTCTCGTTGGAGACCCAGCGTTCGGCGGCGAAGTGGCCGAGCTTGAGGGCGCCGGTGGGCACGCCGATGCTGCCCGCGCCGAGGGTGACGACGACATCGGGCACATCAGGGTGTCGCAGCGCTGGATGGCGGACCAGGTCGCCTCCAGCGCTGCGACCAGCGCACTAGCGTCCAAGCGGCTTGACTCCTAGGCGTCAATCAATGGATCGACACCGACGGTAGGACCGTCTGGCGAGCAAGTGATGGTCGCGCGCCTCGTACGCAAATCGTACGTAGCCGTGTCGCGACGTTTGCCGAACATTCGTTCGATCTGGACAGAATCAATCGACCTCTGACCTGGAGAAACACTGATCAGGCGAGGTCTATCGCGTAAGGACGCCATCTGCGGCAGAAGGCGCATTCGGCATTATGAGTCCTCTGCTCTAACCGACTGAGCTAACGGCCCGGAGGGAGCCTATCGGGACCCGACAGGCTCTCGCGCTCAGCCCTCGCTGTTGATGAGGTAGCGCCCGTCGGAGAAGACGAGCCCCAGCGTCACGGTGCCGCCGTACTGGCGGCCGTCCTTCATCGTGTAGTCGTAGGTGTAGGTCACCTTGAGCGGGTCGATGCTGGGGGAGACGGAGACGACGCTGGTGCTCGCGACGGAGCCCCACCAGTCGCGATAACCGTCGAGCCCGCCGCTGCTGGCCTGGAAGGCCGGGGTCAGCATCGTGTTGTAGGCGCCGTCCGGGTTCTGCGGGGCGGTGGCCAGATAGTTGCGGATGAAGGCGTCGATGCCCTCCGCGGTCGCGCCGGCCGTCTCGGTCGCCGTCGGGCTCTCGCTCGGGGTCTCGCTAGGAGTGGGTTTCTCCGTGGGGGTCTCCGAAGGCTCGGTGGGCGCCTCGGACGCCTCCTCGTCGGGTTCCTCGGCCTTCTCGTCGTTCTCGGCGAGCGGTGAGGCGGACGGCGCCGAGCTCGGGTTCGCGGTCGGCTCGTCGCCGCGGTTGGCCCACAACGCTCCACCGATCAGCAGCACCAGCACCCCGGCCAGGACGGCCAGGGCAACGGGCCACTTCGTGCGACGGCGGGCCGCGGCCGGCTGCGACGCGATGGCAGGCGCCGGCGTCGGTGTCGTCGCTGCACCGGGCGCGGCGGCGACCAGCGTCTGCGTACGCGGTGACACCGGCTCCAGCTTCTCGGCCGGCAACCGCCCGGCGAGGAAGTCGACGACGTCCTCGGCCGACCACCGCTCGGCGGGGTCATAGGCCATCGTGTGCTCCAGCAGCGGCGCGAGCCGTCCTGCCAGCGGCGTACGCGGCGGGTCCTCGTGCACCACGCGATACAGCGTCGCCAGCGCGTTGTCGCCGATCCCGTAGGGCGGCTCGCCGGTCAGCGCCTGGAAGAGCGTGGCTCCCAGCGACCACATGTCGCTGGCAGGCGTGGCCCGCCCGCCGGTGGCGATCTCCGGGGCCAGGTACGCCGGTGAGCCGGTGACCTGCCCGGTCTGGGTGGTCTGGGAGTCGACGCCACGAGCGATCCCGAAGTCGGTCAGCTTGGCGCGGTCGGCACGGCCGACCACGATGTTGGCGGGCTTCACGTCGCGATGGACGATGCCGGCGGCGTGCGCGGAGCGGAGGGCGGAGGCGATCTGACCGATCAGCCTCGCGGCTTCCTCGACGTCCATGGGGCCGTCGTCGCGCACCATGTGAGCGAGGGTCTTCCCCTCGACGTACTCCATCACCAGCCACGGCTTGTCGTCGTCACGGACCAGGTCGAAGACGGCGACCACGTTCGGGTGGACCAGTCGTGCGGCGAGCTGTGCTTCGCGTTCGACGGCGGCGTCCGACACGCCGTCGAGCGCGATCAGTTGCTTGAGCGCCACCGAGCGCCCCAGAACTTCGTCGGTGGCGAGCCAGACGGCCCCCATCGCTCCCCGGCCGAGCTCCCTCTCGAGCCGGTACCTCCCTGCGATCACCCAGGTCCCCTCAAATCTCGTCGCGACGCCAGTGGTCAACTCTAGGGGGTATCGCCTACTACTCTTGCTTCCGGGACAACCCGCTCCGGGCCCCGGAAACACCATCTGAGAACGACCTGAGAAAGGCACCACGTGTCCATCGATCCCACACTTCTCGACGACCTCGAGTGGCGAGGCCTCATCGCCGACTCGACGGACCGCGACGCGCTCCGAGACGCGCTGTCCGGCGGGAGTGTGAAGTTCTATATCGGGTTCGACCCCACCGCGCCGAGCCTGCACATGGGCAACCTTCTCCAGATCACGATGGCGATGCGGCTCCAGCAGGCCGGCCACACTCCCTACGTACTCGTCGGCGGCGCCACCGGCATGATCGGTGACCCCCGCGACTCGGGCGAGCGCACCCTCAACTCACCCGAGACGGTCAACGAGTGGGTCGGGAAGGTGCGCAGCCAGATCGAGCGCTTCGTCTCCTTCGAGGGCGAGACCGCTGCGACGATGGTCAACAACGCCGACTGGACGGCGTCGCTGTCGGTGATCGACTTCCTCCGCGACATCGGCAAGCACTTCCCGGTCAACCGGATGCTTGCGCGTGACACGGTGAAGAAGCGTCTCGAGGACGGCATCTCCTACACCGAGTTCTCCTACATCCTCCTGCAGTCGATGGACTACCTGAACCTCTTCCGTACGCACGGGGTCAGCCTCCAGTTCGGCGGTTCGGACCAGTGGGGGAACATCACCGGCGGTGTCGAGCTGGTCCGCCGGGTCACCGGCGAGACCGTCCACGCCTTCACCACGCCGCTGATCACCAAGGCCGACGGCACCAAGTACGGCAAGACCGAGGGCGGCGCCCTCTGGCTCGACCCGACGATGATGTCGCCCTACGCCTTCCACCAGTTCTGGCTCAACGTCGAGGACGCCAAGGTCGGGGAGATGCTGCGCGTCTTCACCTTCCTCTCCCACGAGGAGATCGAGACCCTGGAGGCGCAGCACGCAGAGAAGCCGTTCCTCCGGGTAGCCCAGAAGGCGCTCGCCGACCACATGACGACCCTGGTCCACGGGGCAGGGGAGACCGAGCAGGCCAAGCAGGCCGCGGCCGCGCTCTTCGGTGGCGGCGATCTGGCAACCCTGAGCGGTACGACGCTGGCCGCGGCGATCACGGAAGCCGGTGCCGTCGAGCTGGAGCGTGGTGAGGAGCTGCCGACCTACGTCGCCCTCTTCGTCGCCGCCGGCCTCGTGTCCTCCAAGGGGGAGGCCCGTCGGACGATCTCCGAGGGCGGTGCCTACGTCAACAACGTCCGTGTGGAGGACGCTGAGGCGGCGCTCGACGAAAAAGAGTTGCTCGGCGACGGCTGGGTTGTCCTGCGCAGGGGCAAGAAGAAGTTCGCCGGCGTGCGCATCAAGTAGGCGCTGACCTGCGAGAACGCCCCGGGGAAGGTGACCGCCTTCCCTGGGGCGTTCCTCGATTTGGCAAGCGCCGCATGGAGGCGTAATGTTCATCTGGTCGCCGGGGTGCGGCGGGAAGCAAGCGCGAGTCTTCGAGCGGGCTTCCGGCCCCTGAGTCGGCCGCCAACATTCTCGAGATTCAGCTCGGTTCAGAGTCTCTGTCAGGTCCTCGGACCGGACGACAGACGCACGACGAATCCAAGCAAGATTGTCTTGTGCTGTGTTGGTGAGGGTTTTGCATTCATCGTAATGCGGCGTGAATTCGCCGAGTTGGTGGTGAAAGCGAGATCCGATAAAGTCCTCCAGGACTGAGGCGGATAAAGCTTCGAGTTTGAGCAGGAAAGCGCGATAGGCGCGGAATTGCGAAAGC
>NZ_JBBBNW010000009.1:0-114498 GCF_037137035.1 Nocardioides sp. CCNWLW239
GAACCCGGAAGTCAAGCCCTTCAGCGCCGATGGTACTGCAACCGAGAGGCTGTGGGAGAGTAGGACGCCGCCGGACAAAATTTCAGGTAGAGGCCGCCCATTTGGGCGGCCTCTACTGCTTTTACCAGCGAATGATCTGGGGATCGTTCGAAGTCGGCTGCCAGAGGCAGCAGTGAGGATGGCAGCTATGGCTGACGAGCGCCGTAGCAACAGAGGCGGTAAGCCCGCCGGACGCCCGGGGCGTCCGAAGAGCTCATCAGGTTCGTCCGCCGGCGGCCGCGGAGGCCGATCGGGCGGCGGCCGGCCGGGGACCGGCGCAGGCCGCAGCAGCGACCGTCGCGATGGTGGCGGCCGCGGAGGCGAGCAGCGTCGCGACGGCGCTCGCGGCGGAGACCAGCGCCGTGATGGTGGCCGGGGCGGCGACGAGCGCCGCGACGGCAAGCCGTCGACCGGGCGCGGTGGCCCCCGTGCCGGTGGCCGCTCTGACGCTACGAAGCGCGGTGGCAGCGGTGACCGCAAGGGCGGCTACTCCAAGGACCGCGGCGGCAAGCCCGGTGGCAAGCCGCAGCGTCGTTTCGACGAGCCGCGCGAGGAGCGTACCGCCGACCAGCGTGCCTATGACGGCCCGGTGCTGCCGGAGGAGGTGACCGGCAAGGAGCTGGACCGAGCGATCGCGGCTCAGCTGCGCGGTCTGCCCGAGAAGCTCGCGGCGCGCATCGCCCGTCACCTGGTCGCAGCGGACATGTTCATCGACTCCGACCCGGAGCTGGCCTATCAGCACGCGAAGGCGGCGAAGTCGCGTACGCAGCGGATCGCAGTGATTCGCGAGGCGCTGGGAGAGGCCGCCTACGCGGCTGGCCACTACTCCGAGGCGCTCGCCGAGCTGCGGGCCGCGAAGCGGATGAACGGCGCGACGGCATACCTCCCGATCATGGCCGACTGCCACCGCGCGCTCGGTCAGCCGGAGCAGGCGATCAAGCTCGCCCACAGCCCGTCCGTGGCGAACTTCGAGGCGCCGGCGAAGGCAGAGATGACGATCGTCGAGGCCGGTGCCCGCCGGGACATGGGGCAGTACGACGCAGCCCTGCGGATCCTCGAGCAGTCGCCGCTCAACAACAAGAGCCGCGAGGCCTGGGTGGTGCGGTTGCGCTACGCCTACGCTGACACGCTCCAGGACGCCGGGCGCGACAAGGACGCCCTGACCTGGTTCCACCGCACCTACGCGATCGACGCCGACGAGATCACCGACGCCGCGGCGCGGGCGGAGGCGCTCGAGAAGACGGTCGAGAGGGACTGAACCCCTCGAAGCACGCAGGCGGTGGCGCCCGGCACATGTGTCGGGCGCCACTGGCCGTTTTTGCCCGGTACTGGAGATCCTGGGCCGGGTAGGTAAGAATGGATCGTACAACTACATCCATGTGATCCACCGAAGTGTTTCCTTCACGCATGATCGAGCCCGCTGGGGAAGGCGTAGCTCGCGCCGCAACGAAGGAGATATTCGGTGACCACTCAGATCAAGGACCCGAGCGCCTCGCGTGGCATCGCCCGAGGCGTTGTGTTCGTGCATTCGGCTCCCTCCGCGCTCTGCCCTCACATCGAATGGGCCGTCGCGGGGGTTCTCGGCGTGCCGGTGAACTTCGACTGGACGCCGCAGCCGGCTCAGGCGGGCACCTACCGCGCCGAGCTCTTCTGGTCCGGTGCGATCGGTTCTGCGGCGGCGATCGCTTCGGCGCTGAAGGGCTGGACGCATCTGCGCTTCGAGGTCACCGAGGACGGCACACCGACCTCTGAGGGGGCGCGTTACTCCTTCACCCCGGACCTCGGTGTCTTCCACGCCATGACCGGGTTGCACGGCGACATCGTGATCCCCGAAGACCGTCTCAAGGCCGCGGTCGTGAAGGCTGCCCTCGGAGACACCACGCTCGAGCTCGAGGTCGACAAGCTCCTCGGCAAGCCGTGGGACGACGAGCTGGAGACGTTCCGCCACGCGGGCGAGGGTGCCCCCGTGCGCTGGCTGCACCAGGTCGTCTGAGCGACCCGTCGGCCGCAGAGCACGGTCGACAACAACGCCGAGTCGGCGCGTCATGACGCGCCGACTCGGCGTTGTTTAGGTCAAGATGCGCCGACTCGGCGCTGGGTCATCAGATGCTTCCGTAGACGACCGCGACGTTTGCTCCACCGAAACCGAAGGAGTTGTTGAGAGCGGCGATGTCGCCGACCGGAAGGTCGCGGGCCTTGGTGGCGATGTCGAGCTCGACCGCGGGGTCGAGGTTGTCGAGGTTGATCGTCGGCGGCGACTGGCGGTGGTGGATGGCCAGCACGGTCGCGACGGTCTCGAGGGCGCCGGCACCACCGAGCAGGTGCCCGGTCATGGACTTGGTCGAGGTGACCACGACGTTCTCGACGTGCTTGCCGAGCGTGGCGTGGAGCATGAGGCCCTCGGCGATGTCGCCCTGCGGGGTGGAGGTCGCGTGGGCGTTGACGTGGACGATCGTGCTCGGGTCGATGTCGCCGTCCTCGAGCGCCCGCTTGATGGCGCGGCTGCCGCCGCGACCCTCCGGGTCGGGCTGGGCGATGTCGTGGGCGTCGGCGGTCACGCCGGCGCCGAGCACCTCGGCGTAGATCCGGGCGCCGCGGGCCTGGGCGTGCTCGAGCGTCTCGAGGACGACGATGCCCGCACCTTCACCGAGGACGAAGCCGTCGCGACCGGTGTCCCAGGGGCGGCTGACCGCGGTCGGGTCGCCACCGTCGGGTCCGGAGGCGGTCTTGGACAGGGCCATCATGTTGGCGAAGGCGGCCATCGGCAGCGGGTGGATCGCGGCCTCGGTGCCACCGGCGATGACGACGTCGGCGCGGCCGAGGCGGATCTGGTCGGCGGCCAGGGCGATCGCCTCGGAGCCGGAAGCACAGGCAGAGATCGGGGTCTGAGCCGCGGCGCGAGCGCCGTAGGCCAACGAGATGTTGGCTGCCGAGGCGTTGGCCATCAGCATCGGGACGGCCAGCGGGCTGACCCGACGCGGGCCCTTGGCGAGCAGCGTGTCGTAGTTGTCGAGCAGGGTGGTCACACCACCGATACCGGTAGCGACGGCGACGCCGAGGCGCTCCCCGTCGAGGCCTGCCTCGGTCGCCGTGCCCTCGAAGCCGGCGTCCTTCCAGGCCTCGGCCGCAGCGACCACAGCGAACTGCGCGGAGCGGTCCAAGCGCCGGGCCTTGACCCTCTCCAGAACCTCGGACGGCTCGACGGCGACACGGCCGGCGATGCGTACGGGAAGGTCCTGGGCCCACTCCTCGGTGAGCTCGCGGATGCCGGAGCGGCCGGCGATCAAGGCATCCCAGGTGGTGGCTACGTCTCCGCCGACCGGGTTGGTGGTGCCCAATCCGGTGACAACGACTCGGGTGCGGCTGCTCATGTGGTCTCCGTGGTGGGGTGGTTGGCGCGTTGGGATCAGGTGATGAAGGGTCCGGCGGCCCGGCCTGGGAGGGTTGGCCGAGCCGCCGGGGCGCGTCAGGCGCTCGCGGAAGCCTTCTCGATGAAGCTCACCGCGTCGCCGACGGTCTTGAGGTTCTTGACCTCCTCGTCGGGGATGGAAACGCCGAACTTCTCCTCGGCAGCAACGACGACCTCGACCATGGACAGCGAGTCGACGTCGAGGTCATCGACGAAGGACTTGTCCAGCTGAACGTCGTCGACGTCGATGCCGGCGACCTCGTTGACGATCTCGGCGAGGTCGGAGCGGATCTCTTCGGTGGTGGGCATGTGTGGTGGTTCCTCTCGGATTTCTGTGTGCTGAAACTGTGGTGGTGATGCAGGACTAGGGGATCACGACGACCTGGGCGGCGTACACCAGGCCTGCGCCGAAGGCGATCAGCAGCGCGGTGTCGCCCGACTGCGCCTGGCCCTCGTCGATCATCCGCTCGAGGGCGAGCGGGACCGAGGCGGCTGAGGTGTTGCCTGCCGTGGCGATGTCGCGTGCGATCTTGACCGTCGGAGGAAGCTTCATCGAACGCGCCAGGGCGTCGACGATGCGCATGTTGGCCTGGTGCGGTACGAAGCAGTCGAGCTCGTCAGCGGTGATCCCCGCCTTCTCGAGCGCCTCCCGGCCGACCTCGGCCATCGCGTAGGAGGCCCAGCGGAAGACCGGGTTGCCGAGCATCCGCAGCCACGGAGTCTCCTTGGCCGCGGTCGCGTCGAACCAGTCAGCGGTCTGGATGTGGTCGGCCTTGTCACCGGAGGAGCCCCATACGACCGGGCCGATGCCGGGCTCGTCGCTCGGACCGACGACCGCCGCACCGGCACCGTCGGCGAAGATGAAGGCGGTGCCTCGGTCGTGCGGGTCGGTGATGTCGGAGAGCCGCTCGACGCCGATGACGAGCACGTGGCGGGCGCTGCCGCCGCGTACGAAGTCGTTGGCCATCGCGATGCCGTGGCAGAAGCCGGCACAGGCCGCGGAGACGTCGAACGCGGCCGGGTGGTCGGCGCCCAGCTCGTCGGCGATCAGCGCGGCGACCGCGGGGGTCTGACGCATGTGGCTGACGGTCGCGACGATCACGCAGTCGATCTGGTCGATGCCGATCCCGGCATGCTCGAGCGCCTTGCGTGAGGCGGCGACCGACATCGCCTGAACCGTCTCCTCCTCGGTCGCCCAGCGACGCTCGGTGATGCCGGAACGCGTCCGGATCCACTCGTCGGAGGAGTCGATCAGGTCGACGATCTCGCTGTTGGGGACCACCCGGCTCGGGCGGTAGCCGCCGACGCCGAGGATGCGGGCGTACGGCGAACCGGTCGGGGCTGAGATCACGAGTGCTGTGCTCCTGTCTCCCCGTGCTTCTCCACGAAGGCGCGGGCGTCATCGAGCTGGTCGGGGGTCTTGAGAGCGAACGTCTCGACGCCCTTCAGGGCACGCTTGGCGATGCCGGTCAGGGTGCCGGCGGGCGGCATCTCCAGGATGCCGGTGACGCCCATGTCGGCCATGGTGTCGAGGCAGAGGTCCCAGCGCACCGGGTTGGCGATCTGGCCGACGATGCGGTCCAGCGCCTCGGCGCCGTCCTGCACGATCTGGCCATCCTTGTTGCTGATCAGGCGCGTACGCGGGTCGTGGGTCGAGACGCTCTGGGCCAGCCGGGCGAGGTGGCCGACGGCGGGCTCCATGTGGCTGGTGTGGAAGGCACCGGCGACGCTGAGCGGCATGAGCCGGGCCTTGGCGGGCGGCTCGGCCGCGAACGCCTCGAGCTGCTCGAGCGTGCCCGCGGCGACGATCTGGCCGGGACCGTTGTCGTTGGCGGGGGTGAGGCCGTGCTTCTGGATCGCGGCGAGCACCTCGTCGCGTACGCCACCGAGGACCGCGGTCATGCCGGTCGGCGTCTTCGCGGCGGCCTCCGCCATCGCCTTGCCGCGCTCGCGGACGAGCACCATCGCCTGCTCGGCGCTGATCGCGCGAGCACCTGCAGCAGCGGTGATCTCCCCGACGCTGTGGCCGGCGACGGCGCCGATCTTCGCGAAGGCGTCCGAGGGCTGCGGGCAGAGCTGGAGAGCCGCGACCAGGCCGGTGGCGACCAGCAGCGGCTGGGCGATCTCGGTGGCGCGGATGGTCTCTGCGTCGGCATTGGTGCCGTAGTCGATCAGGTCGATGCCTGCGACGGTCGAGAGCCACTCCATACGAGCGGCGAAAGCGGGGTCCTCCAACCACGGGGTGAGGAATCCTGGTGTCTGAGCACCTTGTCCTGGGGCGACAATGACGAGCACGGAACGATAGTCCCGTCTGGAGGGGTGTCGGAGCACCTTCAGCGACGACGAATATCTGTCCCGCAATCTTGTAGGTGTCCTACAAGATTCGCGAAACGTGTGTGCGCGCTCACTCTCAGTGGTCCTGTTGCCGGCCGAGGATCAGCGCGACCTGCAGGGCGAGGGCGTCGCGGGAGTCGGTGGGGAGGAACCCGGTGAGCTCGGCGACCTGCTTGAGCCGGTAGCGCACGGTGTTGGGGTGCACGAACAGCGTGCGGCCGGTGGCCTCCAGGCCGCCGCCGGCGGCGAAGTAGGCAGCCAGCGTCTCGATCAGGGTGCTGCGAGCCTCCACCAGCGGCCGGTAGAGATGCTCGATCAGGTAGCGATGGGCCCACGCGTCGCCGGCCAGGGCACGCTCGGGCAGGAAGGCCTGGCTCATCGCCGGGCGGGGCGCATCGGGCCACCCCGGCGCCGCTCGATAGGCCGAGAGCGCGGCCCGGGCGGAGTCGGCAGCGGTCGCCAGCCCGGACGCCACCGGCCCCACCACGACGGGGCCGTCGGCGAAGAGGTCGGCGATCCGGCCGGCGGCCTCCAGCGGATCGTCGACGCCACCGAGCAGCGCGACGAGCCGGTCACCCTGGACCGCGCACAGGCTGTGGAGGTCGTGGACGCGGGCGCGGCGGCGTACCTCCTCCATGGCGGCGTCGAGGCCGATCCCCTCAGGGGCGTGACCCAGCACCGCGCACAGCTGCAGGTCGGCGTCCCAGCCGAGCGCGCTGGCACGGGAGAGGACGACCTCGTCGGTCTCGGCGCGCAGGACGGCGTCGACCACGAGCGCCTCGAGTCGAGCGTCCCAGGCGCCCCGCTGCTCGGCTGCGCGGGCGTAGACCTCGGCGGTGGCGAAGGCGACCTCGCGGGCGTAGCGGCCGATCGCCTCGTGCACGTCTGCGGCGTCCTCCGGGCCCAGGAGGTGATCGATGTTGGCCTCGACGACCTCGATCGAGAGCCGCACCAGGTCGACGGTCTGCTGGAGGGTGATGATGCCGGTCAGCGCACGGGGCGCGACCCCGAACATCGACGCGGCCAGGTCGGGTTTGGCGGTGTCGGCGGAGGCGCCGCCGGCGTACCAGCCGACGAACTCCTTGATGCCCGCCTGGACGATCAGGCCGACCAACGAGCGGTTCTTCGCGGAAAGGTCCTTGAACCAGGGCATCGCGTCGTCCATGCGTGACGTCGCGGCCGTTGCCAGCCGGCCGGTAGCGCGCCGCAGCGCCTGCGCGGTGCGCTGACGGGTGGGAGGGATCACTGCGGTCACGTTGTCCATTCTTGCGCTTAGTACATCTGATGACATGCCGAGTCGGCGCATCCGACCCCTCTGGCTCGCGTCGCTTCGCCAGACACGGGGTCAGATGCGCCGACTCGGCGCCACGATTTCAGGCGTCCCCGCCCTCCTGCATGATGCCCCTCGCGGCGGTCGGGTCGTCGATGCGGTAGGCGTCGAAGGCCTTCTTCACCAGGGAACCGTCGATCTCGCCGGCCTCGGCCAGGGCCTGGAGGGCCTGGACGACGACCGACTGGGCGTCGATCTGGAAGAAGCGACGCGCGGCCGGGCGGGTGTCGGCGAAGCCGAACCCGTCGGCACCCAGGACGCGGTAGTCGTCGGGCACCCAGCGGGCGATCTGCAGCGGGACGGCTCGCATGTAGTCGGAGACCGCGATGACGGGGCCGTTGGACGCCGAGAGCTTCTCGGTGACGTAAGGCGTGCGCGGGGTCTCGCCCGGGTGGTTGAGGCTCCACTGCTCGGCGTCGATGGCGTCGCGAGCGAGCTCGTTCCACGAGGTGACCGACCAGGTGTCGGCCTTGACGCCCCACTCCTCCTCGAGGAGGCGGGCCGCCTCCTCGATCCACGGGTAGCCGACGCCCGAGGCGAGCAGGCGGACCCGGGGGCCCTCGCCCGAAGCGGTCGAGACCTGGTGGATGCCCTTCAGGATGCCCTCGACGTCGACGCCCTCGGGCTCCTTGGGCTGGCTGACCGGCTCGTTGTAGACGGTCAGGTAGAAGATGACGTCCTCGCCGTTCGGGTGCTTCTCCGAGGTGCCGTACATCCGCTCGAGGCCGCTCTGCATGATGTGCGAGACCTCGTAGGCGAAGGCGGGGTCGTAGTGCACGACCGCCGGGTTGGTCGCCGCCAGCAGCGGGGAGTGACCGTCGGCGTGCTGGAGGCCCTCACCGGTCAGCGTGGTGCGACCGGCGGTGGCGCCGATCAGGAAGCCGCGGCCCATCATGTCGGCCATCGCCCAGATGGAGTCGCCGGTGCGCTGGAACCCGAACATCGAGTAGAAGATGTAGAACGGGATCATCGGCTCGCCGTGGGTTGCGTACGCCGTGCCGGCAGCGGTCGCCGACGCCAGCGCCCCCGCCTCGGAGATGCCCTCGTGGAGCAGCTGGCCCTGCGCGGACTCCTTGTAGGAGAGCAACAACTTCCGGTCGACCGACTCGTACTGCTGGCCGCCCGGGTTGTAGACCTTCGCGCTGGGGAACATCGCGTCCATGCCGAAGGTGCGGTATTCGTCCGGCGCGATCGGGACGATGCGCTTGCCGATCTCCGGGTCACGCATCCAGTCCTTGAGGAGCCGGACGGTGGCCATCGTGGAGGCGATCTTGTTCTTGCCGGAACCCTGCTTGAGCTCGGAGTAGACCTTGTCGCCCGGGAGGGTGAGGGGCTTGAACTCGACCCGACGCTGGGGGAGCGGGCCGCCGAGCTGCTTGCGGCGCTCCATCATGTATTCGATCTCGGCCGACTCCGGACCCGGGTTGAAGAACGGTGCCGCGCCGGTCTGCTCGTAGGTCGCCTCGAGCTCCTTGTCGGAGATCGGCAGGAGCAGACGGTCGCGGAACTTCTTCAGGTCCGCCATGGTCAGCTTCTTCATCTGGTGGGTGGCGTTCTTGCCCTCCAGAGCGTCGATCGTCCAGCCCTTGATGGTGTGGGCCAGGATGACGGTCGGCTGCCCGACGGTCTTGGTGGCCGCGTCGAAGGCCGCGTAGACCTTGCGGTAGTCGTGGCCGCCGCGGGGCAGCTTGCGGATCTGCTCGTCGCTCATCTGCTCGACCATCTTGCGCAGGCGCGGGTCGGAGCCGAAGAAGTTCTCCCGGACGTAGGCACCGGTCTCGACCGAGTAGGTCTGGAACTGGCCGTCGGGGGTGGAGTTCATCTTGTTGACCAGGACGCCGTCGACGTCCTTGGCGAGCAGCTGGTCCCACTCGCGGCCCCAGATGACCTTGATGACGTTCCAGCCGGCACCGCGGAAGTTGGACTCCAGCTCCTGGATGACCTTGCCGTTGCCGGTCACCGGGCCGTCGAGCTGCTGCAGGTTGCAGTTGACCACCCAGACGAGGTTGTCGAGCTCCTCGCGGGCGGCGACGCGGATCGCGCCGAGCGACTCGGGCTCACCCATCTCGCCGTCGCCGAGGAAGGCCCACACGCGCTGGTCGGAGGTGTCCTTGATGCCGCGGTTCTGCAGGTAGCGGTTGAACCGCGCCTGGTAGATCGAGTTGATCCCGGTCAGACCCATCGAGACCGTCGGGAACTCCCAGAAGTCGGGCATCAGACGGGGGTGCGGGTAGGACGAGATGCCCTGACCGACGCCGTGCTGCACCTCCTGGCGGAAGCGGAACAGCTGCTCCTCGTTGAGCCGGCCCTCGAGGAAGGCACGCGCGTAGATGCCGGGGGAGGCGTGGCCCTGGATGAAGACCTGGTCGCCGCCGCCGGGGTGGTCCTTGCCGCGGAAGAAGTGGTTGAAGCCGACCTCGTAGAGGCTCGCGGAGGACTGGTAGGTGGCGATGTGGCCGCCCACCTCGAGGCCCTTGCGGTTGGCGGAGGAGACCATGACGGCGGCGTTCCAGCGGATGAAGGCGCGGATGCGTCGCTCGATGTCCTCATCGCCCGGGAACCACGGCTCGCGGTCGGAGGGGATGGTGTTGATGTAGTCGGTGCTCCGCAGCGCCGGGACACCGACGGACTGCTCGCGGGCGCGCTCCAGCAGGCGCAGCATGACGTAGCGGGCCCGCTCGCGCCCGTTCGACTCGATCATCGCATCGAACGAGCCCAGCCACTCACTGGTCTCCTCGGGATCGATGTCCGGAAGCTGGGTCGGTAGACCCTCGTGGATTACGGTCGGCTGGGCGGGGGTCGGGCCCTGCGGACCACCAGTCGTCTCGGTGGATTCTTCGGTCACATCCTCAATGGTCGCACGCGGTCGAGAGCGGTTGCTCACCCGCGGTGGGTTACTGGACAGTAGGCGATTTCTGCTGGTCAACCCCGAAAATTCCTGGGTACGCCGAGTTGCTACTCTGCCGCCGTGACCAGCCTGGATCGTGACAATGCCGTTGCCGACGTTTTGGTGGTAGGCGAGGCCCTGGTCGACGTGGTCACCACGGCCGACGGCGTGACCCAGGAACATCCCGGCGGAAGCGGCGCCAACGTCGCCGTCGCGCTGGGCCGGCTGGGCCGTCCGGTGCGCTACGCGGCCTCCTTCGCCGACGACGCCCGCGGCCAGGCGCTGGCCGCCCACCTGGCCGGATCCGGGGTGCGGATGGCGTGCGACCCGCACGTGCTGGCCCGCACCTCGACCGCTCAGGCCACGATCACGGACGACGGCTCGGCGACGTACGTCTTCGACCTGGAGTGGAGGCTTGGCGAGGTCACGGTCGGGACGCCACGGTTCGTCCACATCGGCTCGCTCGCGCCGGTGCTCTCGCCGGGAGCCGAGACGGTCTTCGCGCTGCTCGACGGGCTCCCCGAATCCGTCCGGGTCCTCTACGACATCAACATGCGGCCCACGCTGACCGGAACGGGCCCGGAGATCGTCTCGCGGATCGAGCGGGCCGCGGCGTACGCCGACGTGGTCAAGGCGAGCGACGAGGACCTGGAGACGCTCTACCCCGGTCTCGGGCTCGACGACGCGGCGGCTCGGCTGCTCGGGCTCGGAGCCGGAGCGGTCGCGGTGACCCGCGGCGGTGACGGCGCCAGCTGGATCACCACCTCCGAGCGGATCGACGTCTCGGCCGAGAAGGTGACGGTCGTGGACACCATCGGCGCCGGGGACACCTTCTCCGCGGGCCTGGTCGACGCGCTCTGGGAGGACTTCGACCGCGACCGGCGCGAGGTGCTCGCTCATGGAGTCAGGGCGGCTGCCGTCACCGTCTCCCGTGCCGGAGCCAACCCGCCGACCCGGGCCGAGCTCGGGTCCTAGGGAGCCAGCCGCTCGGCGAGCGTACGTCCCAACCAGGCCGCGGAGCGGATGGCGCTGCCGCAGTTGGCGATGAGGAGACCAGGGGTGGGTTCGTCGACCACGAGGGTCTTCTGCGCGGTGTCGACGCCCCAGAGGATGTCGTCGACGCGGGCATCGCGGAGCCAGGGAAGCGTCGCGGCGAGCCCACGGTCGAGGATCGTCGTCCAGTGGTCGACCGGTCCCGAGGTGTCGTCGTCCTCCACGATGTCCTCCTGGCCGACCAGGACCCTGAGGCGACCGTCGACGAGCTTGACGAAGACGTAGCCGAAGCCGTCGCCGACCGGCACGATCGTGTGCGGCATCTGCTCGCGCTCGGGCGGCACCGGGAGATCCAGGACGAAGAGCTGGCGCTTCTCCGGCGTCGCACTGGTCTGCGGGAAGACCGATGCGTTCGCCGCGCCCATCGCACCGAGGACCCGTGCGGCGCGGATGGTGCCGCGAGCGGTCTCGACGACGTGGCCGGGCCCGTCAGGACGTACGCCGGTGACGGCTGCGCCATCGATGAACTGCACCCCCAGTTCCTGGGCCTGATCGCGCAGCAGCCCGACCAGACGCGTCGCGGAGACGTTGATCGCGGGAATGAGCTCGCCGGTGTGGAGCAGGTGGTAGGGGTTCTCGAGCATCGCCAGATCCGCGTCGGATGTGACCCCGCGGATGAACTTCTCCGTCTCGGTCGTCATCTCGCGCTTGACCGGATCCGGCCAGGTCCAGCGGATGCTGCCGCCGGAGTAGCGGTAGGTCGCGAGGTTGGCCGGGTCGTCCTCGGGGTCGAGGTCGAGCACCACCACCCGCAGGTCCGGCCTGGCCAGGAAGTAGGCCGTCGCGGCGCCGATCGGGCCGGCTCCGCAGATCACCACATCGGCCTGTGCGAGCTGAGTCACGAGTTGGTCAGCCTTCATGTCGTCGGGCAGGTCGGCGGGCTGATCGGTCAACGAAGTCCTTCCGGGAGGTACATCAGGCCGGTGCGCGAATGTGCGTCCAGCAGGTTATCGGCCGGTGTGCGTCCCTCGCTCAGGAACTGGTCCAGACAGTCCAGGTGCCCGGCCTCGGGCATCCCGGCGAGCGCCCGGCGGGCGGCGGTGAGCACCTCGCGCGCGCCGCTTGCGATCTCCGGGTCCGCCAGCGCCGCAGTGGCGGCACGTTGGTGCAGGTCACGGCTGGGAGCGTCGGCAATCCCGGGGAGCTCGTCGGTGAGACAGACCCCCAGCGTGAGCGCCGCGCCGGCGAGCAGGAGGTCGCGGGAGAGGAAGGCGTCGAAGGCCTTGAACTCGATGCGTCCCTCCTCTCGTGGGATCCGAGGCTTGTGCACCATCGTCGGATCGCCCAGGGGAGCGTCCACGAAGCAGCGCGCCGCGACCCGCCTCCAGGTGCGCTCGTAGGTGCGCTTGCTGGGGCCTCGCCACGGACCTCCGGCGTGGAAGGGCGAGCTGAAGCTGAACGGCACCATGAACGGGCTGTAGTAGGTCAGCCGCCGGGTCACCTCGACGACCTCGCTCGCGGAGAGCTCCGGGAACGAGAGGTTGATGTCGGGGCCGTAGCTCAGGTTGGAGACCTCCGCGTGGTCGTACTCCCGGTGCTCGGCCCGCATCTGCTGCTCCCACGCGTTGAGCGGTGGGTCGAGGACGTACGCCTCCCGGACCGGGTTGAAGCCGACGATGCCCAGGCGCAGGCCGAGGGGGTCGAGACGTGCGGTGAGATCGCCCTGCAGGTCGATCAGCCGGTCGGCGGCCTCGGCGGTGCCGGTGCAGACGGGGGTGCGGATCTCGACGCCCTTGACCAGCATCGTGGTGAAGGTGCCGTCGGTGCTGAACCGTTCGTCGCCCTCGAGATACCAGTAGCCGCTCTTGATGCCGAGGTCACCGCGTACGAGGTTCTCGTCGGAGGTGCCGGAGCCGTCGGCGAGCGCGCTCTGGAGAGCTGCGAAGTCGAGGTCGGTGAAGTCGTGGAAGGTGCCGTCACGGTCGACCAGGGCGTACTCGAACTCGAACCCGGTGGAGTAGAGCACGACGCAACTCTAGGGGGGTCTCGACAAGCTCGACCACCGTTTGTCCACCTTCAGCGGCATTTCTCGAGAATTAGGTTAGGCTCCCCTCATGTTTCGCGCGGTCAAGCCGGAGACAAAGCCGGACACGCGGGTCGTGGTCACCGCGACCCGACGCCTCAGTGCGGGGATGACCCGGGTCTACTTCCGGGCCGAGGACATGGCCGCATTCGTCGGCAGCGTGTGCACCGACCGGTTCCTGCGACTGGAGATCCCGGTCGGTGACGGCTCGACGGCCTGCCGCACCTACACCGCGCTGGAGCCGTCGGTCGCCGACGGGACCCTGGCGGTCGACTTCGTGCACCACGGGGACGAGGGTGTCGCCGGGCGCTGGGCGGCGACGGCGGGCCCGGGTGATGTGCTCACGGTGCGGGGGCCGGGCGGGACGTACGCTCCGGACCCGACTGCCGACTGGCACCTGCTCGTCGGAGACGAGTCCGGTCTGCCCGCGATCCGGGCGGCGCTGGCGGTGCTGCCTCCCGACGCGGTGGGCTACGCGGTGATCGAGGTCCCCTCCGCCGAGCATGTCCAGCAGGTCCAGGCTCCGGCCGGGGTCGTCGTGCGCTGGCTGGACGCCACCGTCGACCCGCCCCTCGACGCCGTCGTGCGCGAGCTGCCCTGGCTGGTCGGCCGGGTGCATGCGTTCGTGCACGGCGAGGCCGAGATGACGATGCAGCGGATCCGTCCCTACCTGCTGCGCGAGCGTGGGGTGCCGCGCGGTGACGTGTCGATCTCCGGCTACTGGCGCCGTGGGAACAACGAGGACAGCTTCCGTACGTGGAAGCGCACGCAGTCGGTCGATCGCCAGGTCGCGTACGCCCGCTGACGTCCGTTGTCGTACCCACCCGATGCCCGTACGGTTCTCCGGAGGTGACCTCGAGGGACGGGACGGCCGCGCATGCACGACGACGTAAATCTCACCGAAGGCCGGGTGAGCCGGGTGCTCGCGGAGCGCTTGTGGCCGGCCGTGCATTCGCTCTCGGCGCCCGTCGACGTCGAGTGGCACGAGCTCCCCGGGGAGCCGATCCCTCCGGCGGAAGGACTCGCGCTGGACTTCGTCCCTGTCGACGTCGGCACCGACTGGGGCCCGGCCTGGAGGACGACCTGGTTCCACATCACCGGGAGCGTGCCGACGGAGTGGTCAGGGCGTCGAGTCGAGCTCGTCTGCGACCTCGGCTTCGACGTCAGCCGGCCCGGTTTCCAGTGCGAGGGGCTCGTCTACACACCCGCCGGAGAGCCGGTCAAGAGCCTCAACCCGCGCAACCAATGGGTGCTGGTGGCCGAGGAGGCGACCGGGGGTGAGGAGGTCGAGCTCTTCGTGGAGGCGGCGGCGAACCCGCTGCTGCTCGAGCACCACCCGTTCCTGCCGACGCGGGAGGGCGACATCGAGACCTCGTCACCGACGAAGCTCTACAGGACCCGCAGGATCGAGCTGGCCGTCTTCGAGCACGAGGTCTTCGAGCTCTGCCTCGATCTGGAGACCCTCCACGAGCTGCAGGTCGAGCTGCCGGAGGGGCCGCGGAAGTCTCGGATCCTGCAGGCGATCGACGACGCACTCGACCGGGTCGACCTGCAGCGGATCCCGGAGACGGCGGCAGCGGCACGCGCGGCTCTCACCGGAGTCCTCGAGGCCACCGCCCACGACTCCGCCCATCAGATCGCCGCGATCGGTCACGCCCACATCGACTCCGCCTGGCTGTGGCCGGTCCGCGAGACGATCCGCAAGGTCGCCCGCACGACCTCGTCGATGACCGAGCTGCTCGCCGAGGACCCCGACTTCCGCTACGGGATGTCGAGCGCTCAGCAGTACGCGTGGCTCGAGGAGCACCGTCCCGAGGTCTACGCCAAGGTCAAGGCCGCGGTCGCCGAGGGCCGCTTCATCCCGCTCGGCGGCATGTGGGTCGAGTCCGACAC
This sequence comes from Nocardioides sp. CCNWLW239, assembly GCF_037137035.1. Taxonomy (NCBI): domain Bacteria; kingdom Bacillati; phylum Actinomycetota; class Actinomycetes; order Propionibacteriales; family Nocardioidaceae; genus Nocardioides; species Nocardioides sp. CCNWLW239. Next base: position 14,969 of record NZ_JBBBNW010000009.1, read on the forward strand.
CACGATGCCGTCGGGGGAGTCGCTGGTGCGGCAGTTCCTCTACGGCCAGCGGTTCTTCGAGAGCGAGTTCGGGATCCGCTGTCGAGGGGTGTGGCTCCCGGACTCCTTCGGCTACAGCCCGGCGCTGCCGCAGCTGATGAAGCGGGCCGGGTTCGAGTGGTTCTTCACCCAGAAGATCTCCTGGAACCAGGTCAACCGGTTCCCCCATCACACCTTCGAGTGGGAGGGCATCGACGGGTCCCGGATCCTGAGCCACTTCCCGCCGATGGACACCTACAACTCCCGGCTCTCCGGCTCGGAGGTGGCCAAGGCCGCCCGGCAGTTCCGCGAGAACCGAGTCGCCACCGGGTCGATCGCGCCCGTGGGCTGGGGCGACGGCGGTGGCGGCACGACCCGCGAGATGGCCGGCAAGGCTCGGCGTCTGCGCGATCTGGAAGGCTCCGCCCAAGTGGCCTGGCGCCATCCCGACGACTTCTTCGCCGAGGCGCGGGAGGAGCTGGCCGAGCCGCCCGTATGGGTCGGCGAGCTCTACCTCGAGCTCCACCGCGCCACCCTCACCTCCCAGCACCTGACCAAGCAGGGCAACCGGCGCTGCGAGCACCTGCTCGTCGAGGCCGAGCTGTGGTCGGCCACCGCCTCGGTTCGCGGTCTGCTCGACTACCCCTACGACGAGCTGGACGCCCTGTGGAAGCAGGTCCTGCTCCAGCAGTTCCACGACATCCTGCCGGGTACGTCGATCGCCTGGGTCCACCGCGAAGCGGCCGCGCAGTACGCCCGGGTCGCCGAGGCCGCCGAGGCACTCATCGAGCGCGCGCTCGCGGCGCTCACCGGCGAGGGGACGGTCGCGCTGCGCGCCGACGGGCGCGCCGGGTCTGTCGTGCCGGCCGAGCCTGTGGCGGCGGTCTCCGTGGTCGAGAAGAACGGGACGTACGTCCTGGAGAACGGCGTCATCGAGATCACCGTCTCCGCGGCGGGTCTGGTCACCTCGGCGATCGACCTGGCGACCGGGCGCGACGCGATCCCGGCCGGCGCCGAGGCCAACCTGCTGCAGCTCCATCAGGACTTCCCGAACATGTGGGACGCCTGGGACGTCGACCGGTTCTACCGGAACCGGGTCACCGATCTGCGCGAGGTCACCTCGATCGAGATCACCGCCGACGGCCTGGTCGTCGAACGGCCGATCTCGTCCGAGTCGTCCACCACCCAGACCCTCTCGCTGGCCCCCGGCTCGCGGGTGCTGGACATCGCGCAGAGCACCGAGTGGCACGAGACCGAGAAGTTCCTCAAGGTCGCCTTCCCGCTCGACGTCAAGGCCGAGCAGACGCTCGCCGAGACCCAGTTCGGCTACCAGCGCCGCCCGACCCATACCAACACGTCCTGGGAGGCGGCCAAGTTCGAGACCTCGATGCACCGCTGGGTCCTGGCCCAGGAGCCTGGGTTCGGGGTGGCGCTGGTCAACGACTCGACGTACGGCTTCGACGTGACGCGGCCGACGGCGGTCACCACCGAGGTGCGGCTCTCGCTGCTGAGAGCGCCGCGCTTCCCCGACCCGGAGACCGACCAAGGGGTGCAGACCCACCGTTACGGACTGGTGGTCGGTGCTGACGTCGCGTCTGCGACCGAAGCGGGCACGGCCCTCAACACGCCTCCTCGCCAGGTCACGGGCGCTCACGCGGTCGAGCCGCTGGTGACCGTCTCCGGTGAGGGTCTGGTGCTCTCCAGTGTGAAGCTCGCCGCCGACCGTTCCGGCGACCTCGTGGTGCGGGTCTACGAGTCTCACGGGGCGCGCACGATGGGGGAGGTGCGGGTCGCGGGCAGCGTCGGTCGGGTTGCCTCGGTCTCGCTCCTGGAGGACTCGGGTGACCCGGTCGAGACGGCGGGAGGGACGGTCGCGCTCCGTCTGGGGGCGTTCGAGGTGCGGACGCTGAGGTTCCGGCGGAGCTGAGGGCATGGAGCCGGGCCGGCCCGGCGTTGTGCAACTGCACCGTTCCGCGTCGGGAAGATGCGGCATTTCGTGATTGCTGACACCTGTTGCCCACCGAGACGCTGGTCACATGCCAAGCGCCGTACAGGAACCCCACGTCGCCGCCGTCGAGATCGGTTCGCAGCTGGTCGCCGAGCTCGGCGACGGTGTCGTGACCACCGACCCCGACGTGCTCGCGACCTTCTCCCACGACCAGGCACGGTTCTGTGAGGCAGGCGTCCCGGCAGCGTTGGTCCGGGCTCGCTCGACCGAGGACGTCTCGGCGACCCTGCGACTGGCTCACGCGGCCGGGATCCCGGTCGTCCCCCAGGGCGCGCGTACGGGTCTCGCGGGCGGCGCGAACGCCGTCGACGGCTGCATCCTGCTCAACCTGGAGCGGATGAACCGCATCCTGCGCATCGACACCGGTGAGCAGATCGCCGTGGTCCAGCCCGGGGTCGTCAACGCGGACCTCTCCCGTGCGGTCGGCGAGCATGGCCTGTTCTACGCCCCGGACCCAGCGTCCTGGGAGAGCTCGACCATCGGGGGCAACGTCGCCACGAATGCCGGCGGCCTGTGCTGCGTCAAGTACGGCGTCACCGGTGACTCGGTCCGGGCCCTCGAGGTGGTGCTGGCCGACGGCTCGGTCATGCGCACCGGGCGGACCACCGCCAAGGGCGTCGCCGGATACGACCTCACCAGTCTCTTCGTCGGCTCCGAGGGGACGCTGGGTGTCATCACCGAGGTCGTCGTCGCGCTGAGACCCGCACCGGTGCCGCCGCTGACGGCGGTCGCGATCTTCACCGACATCGCCGCGACGTGCGACGCCGTCAGCGACTTCATGGCCACCGGCGTACGGCCGTCCCTGCTCGAGCTGATGGACGGCCCGACGATCAAGGTCGTCTCCGCCTACCGGGACCTGGGCTTCCCCGAGAAGACCGGGGGAGTGCTCATCGCGCAGTCCGACGACCCCGACCGGGCTGCGGCCGATCTGGAGGTCTTCGCCGAGGTCTGCCGCAGCCACGGCGCCGAGGAGGTGGTCGTCGCGGACGACCCCGCTGAAGGCGAGCTCCTCATCGCCGCCCGCCGGCTCGTCGGCCCCGCCCACGAGCCGTTGGGCGTCTGCCTCGTCGACGACGTCTGCGTCCCGCGGGCCCGGCTGGCCGACCTGCTGCGCGGCGTGGAGGAGATCGGTGCCACGTACGAGGTCCTGGTGACCTGTGCCGGCCACGCGGGCGACGGCAACATGCATCCCGGCGTCGTCTTCGACCCCACCGACAAGGCTGCCGCCGAGCGTGCCTGGGATGCATTCGGCGCCATCATGCAGCTCGGCCTCGACCTCGGCGGCACGATCACGGGCGAGCACGGGGTCGGACTCCTCAAGCGGTCGTGGCTGGCGACCGAGCTCGGAGACGTCGCGCTCGCGACGCAACGGTCGATCAAGAGCACGCTCGATCCGCGCAACATCCTCAACCCCACCAAGGTGCTGCCCCTTCGGTGACGCGTCCATCGCCACGACGGAACGACAGACAAGGATCCCCCATGACCACCACCTCCACCTTCGGCACGACGCCGGCTCCGCCCACGGAGAACGATGTACGCAGGATCGTCGCCGCGGCGTACGTCGGCACTGCCCTCGAGTGGTACGACTACTTCCTCTACGGAACCGCCGCCGCGATCGTCTTCGCCGGGCTGTTCTTCCCGACCGAGAACGCCGCGACCGCAGCCATGGTGGCGCTGCTCAGCTTCGGCATCGGGTTCGTCGTCCGCCCGCTGGGCGCCGTGCTCTTCTCCCACATCGGCGACCGCTACGGCCGGCGCGCAGCACTGATCGGCACGATCGTCGTCATGGGCGTTGCCACCGGGGCCATCGGCCTGCTGCCGACGTACGCCGCCATCGGTATCGCGGCACCCGTCCTGCTCACCCTGATGCGGGTGCTGCAGGGGCTCTCGGCTGGTGGCGAATGGGGCGGCGCGACGCTCATGGCGCTGGAGTATGCGCCGGAGGAGAAGCGCGCCCGCTACGCGTCGATGGTGCAGCTCGGCTCGCCCACGGGAACCGTGCTGTCCTCCGCGGCGTTCATCTTGGCCTCGATGCTGCCTGAGGACGCCTTCCTGTCGTGGGGATGGCGGGTCCCGTTCCTGGTGGCGTTCTCGCTCCTCGCCCTGGCCCTCTACCTTCGGATGAAGGTCGAGGAGACCCCGCTGTTCAAGCAGCTCGTCGCCGCCGAGCAGCGGGAGAAGCTCCCGGTCGTCGAGACCTTCCGTACGGCCTCCGGACGCCTCTTCGTGGGTGCGGCGATGTATTTCATCGGCACCGCGGCGTTCTTCATCATGACCACCTTCATGATCAGCTACATCACCTCGAGCCTGGGCCTGCCCAAGTCGCTCGCGCTCGCCAGCACGATCGTGGGCGCCTTCGCGCAGATGGCCGTCCTCGTCTACTTCGGCCGGCTGGCGGACCGCATCGGTGCGGCCAAGGTCAACATCCTGGGTTCTGCGGTCACGGTGGTCGCGGCCTTCCCGGTGTTCTGGCTGGTCGACACCAGGGTCCCGGCCCTGGTCCTTCTCGGCGTGACCCTCGGCATCGCCTGCATCTCGATCCCGTACTCCGCGATCGGACCGGCCCTGTCCAGCCTCTTCCCGGCACACCTCCAGTACAGCGGTGTCGCGCTGTCGGCGAACTTCTCCAACGTGCTGGCCGGTTTCATGCCCTTCATCGCCACCTGGGCCTTCGCTGCTGCCGGCGACAGGTCGTGGGCGCCCGCCGGGCTCCTGGCGCTGGTGGCACTGATCAGTCTCGCCGGGTCGATCGCCAGCGACAAGCTCCAGCGACCGGTCCGGGTCGAGGAGGTGTTGTAGGTCGGGGCCGCGAGGACCTGGTGTCGGGGAGTATCGTTCGCCCTCGACCGCGGCGGCCGGTCCCGAGGAGAAGAGGCGGCGTAGATGGGTGTCACGAGCGAGAGCGGACGGATCGTCGCGGGAGGCCGGAAGGGCCCCTACGTACGTCTGGCCGAAGGCCCGCAGGAACGCCACGTCTCGCGCACCGAGCTGGCCCGGAAGCCGGAGAAGCTGGGTGACCCGATCCTCACCGTCGCGCACCTGTCCGACATGCACGTCTGCGACCACCAGTCGCCGGCCCGGGTCGAGGTCCTGGACCGGCTGAAGGACCCCGACAGCACGACCCGGGACCTGATCGAGCAGGTCGGGACCTACCGCGCGCAGGAGCTGCTGACCGCCCAGGTCGGCGCGGCGATGGTCGAGGCGGTGAACGAGATCACCGAGGGCCCCGTCGGTGGTGGTCCGCTCGACCTGGCGATCGCGACCGGCGACAACACCGACAACGGGCAGTACAACGAGCTCGACTGGTATCTGACCCTGCTCGACGGCGGCCGGCTGACTCCCGACTCCGGCGACATGCTGCACTACGAGGGCGTCGCCACCCTGCCCGACAAGCGCTTCTGGCACCCGCAGGGCGAGACGTACGACATGCGCCGCGGTGACCTCGGCTTCCCGCTCGTCCCCGGGCTGCTGAAGGCCGTACGTCGCGCCATCGACTCACCCGGGCTGGAGGTGCCGTGGCTGGCCGTCAACGGCAACCACGATGCGCTGCTGCAGGGCACCGTGCCGGGCAGCACCGCCATCGGCGAGGTCGCGGTCGGTGAGCTGAAGGCGATCGCGATGCCCGAGCACTGGACCGACGAGGCCAAGGCGAAACTCATCACCGGCCTGATCTCCGGCGATCCCGCGGCGTTCGGGATGCTGGCCGAGCTGGAGCCGTACGAGGTGACCGCCGACCGCCGCCGGCGCCAGACCACGCTGCAGGAGTTCATCGACTCCCACGTGCACGACGAGGCCAAGCCGGCCGGGCACGGTTTCAAGGCCGGGGGCGAGCCCTACTACCGCTACGACGTCAACGACGAGGTCACCTTCGTCGTCCTCGACACGGTCAACCCGGCCGGTGGCTTCGAGGGGTCGATCGACGCCGAGCAGCTCGAGTGGCTCGATGCCGTGCTCGCCTCCACCGACTACGACGAGCGGCTCGCGGTGATCGCCAGCCACCACGACGTGGCCTCGCTGGTCAACGACATGAGCGGCTCCGGAGGGGGCCGGCGGGTGCTCGGCGACGAGATCGAGCAGACCGTCTCGAGGCATGAGAGCGCGGTCCTCTGGCTCAACGGGCACACGCACCGTACGGCGGTGAAGCCTCGTGGCTCCTGGTGGGAGGTCACCGCGCCGTCCCTGATCGACTGGCCGCAGCAGGGCCGTGTCGTCGAGCTCATCTCCGACGGAGACGTACTCACCATCGCCACCACCATGCTCGACCATGCCGGTCCCGCCCGGTGGAGCGGCTCGATCGATGAGGTCGGCCATCTCGCCTCGCTCTCCCGCGAGCTGGCCGCCAACGACTGGCAGGGACCGCAGGTTCCTCTCGCCGAGCACCCGTGGGCCGGGACGGCTCAGGATCGCAACGTACTGCTCCATCTGCTCGATCCGAGGGCCTGAAAACAGGTGCGACACGCCGTTATCTAGCGCACGACAGGCGGTTGGGGTTGCGTGGACCAGCGTTCTCCGCTGGACTACCACCAACGAAGTCCGTGCAAGCGGCGTGGACATCAAGCTTTGGAGGAACGACACGTGAGCTCGACCGCAGCCACAGGGCCTGCGGACCGGCTGGGCCTCAAGTCCGGCATGGTCATCCAGGAACTGGGCTGGGACAACGACACTGATGACGAGCTGCGGGTCGCCATCGAAGACTCCGTCGACGCAGATCTGGTCGACGGCGACTACGGCAACGTGGTCGACGCGGTGCTGCTGTGGTGGCGCGACGACGACGGCGACCTCGTCGACGGTCTCGTCGACGCGCTGACCGACCTCGTCGGTGGCGGCGTCATCTGGCTGCTGACGCCGAAGGTGGGCCGCCCTGGTGCGGTCGACGCGGCCGACATCGCCGAGGCGGCGCCCATCGCCGGACTGTCCCAGACCACCACCGCATCTGTGAGCAAGGACTGGGCCGCCACGCGTCTGCTGGCGCCGAAGACTCCTGCCTGATGACCGCGATTCTCGGGATCGCAGGCATCCTCGGAGGCCCCGTGTGAGTGAGCATGGGGGAGCGATCCACGGAATTAGTGCGACGCAGTGTCCGCATTCTGGTTCCTTTTCTACGGGGGCGGCATCCCCACGTGGCTAGACTTCCGACGGTGTTCTCGACTACGGCTGCCAAGGCACGCACCGCCGGATCCGCGGCGAGGATCCTGGCCGGCTCCGGCATCGTCCGGCCGGTCAACCCGATCGGGCTCGCCCGGACCGGTCTGGCGCTGGCGCGCTGGGGCACCGGGCCGGCCGGTGGGTTCATCGGCCTCGCCCGCCGCTACCCACGCCGCACGGCGGTCATCGACGAGCTGGGCTCGCTGACGTACGCCGACCTCGACCGGCGTTCCAACGCGATCGCCCGGGCGCTGGCTGCCCGTGGTGTCGGCGAGGGCGACGGGGTCGCGATCATGTGTCGCAACCATCGCGGGTTCGTCGATGCGACCTTGGCGGTGGCGAAGCTGGGCGCCGACGTGCTCTACCTCAACACCGCCTTCGCCGGTCCGCAGCTGGTCGGGGTGCTGGAGCGTGACAAGCCCGCCGTGGTCATCCACGACGAGGAGTTCACCGAGCTGCTTTCCTCGGCGACCACCGCACAGCGGCTGATCGCATGGGTCGACTCCGCCGACCCCGGGGCGACCACTCTGGAGTCGCTGGTTCACGGCGATGCGCGGCCGGTGCCGCCGCCGAAGCGGCACGGGCGGATCGTGATCCTGACCTCCGGCACGACCGGGGCGCCCAAGTCGGCGCCGCGCCCGGAGGCCGGGTTCGACGCGGCCGTCGCGCTGATGTCGCGGATGCCGATGAAGGACGGGTGGCGGTGCTTCATCGCCGCGCCGCTCTTCCACACCTGGGGGCTCGCCCACCTGCTCTTCGCCGAACTGCTCGGCACCACCATGATCCTGCGCCGCCGGTTCGACCCGGAGGACGCGCTGGCGACCCTCTCCGAGACGCGCGCGGACTCCTTCGTGGTCATCCCGGTCATGATGCAGCGGATCCTGTCGCTGCCGGAGGAGACGCTGGCTGCGTACGATCTGGAGGGGATCGCCTCCCGGCTGAAGGCCGTCGCCTCCTCCGGCTCGGCGCTGCCCGGCGACCTGGCCCTGGAGTGGATGGACAGGTTCGGCGACAACCTCTACAACGTCTACGGCTCGACCGAGGTCTCCTATGCCTCCATCGCCGACCCCGTCGACCTGCGCGAGGCACCGACCTCGGCCGGCAAGGTCCCGTGGGGCACCCGGATGCAGATCCTCGACGGCGACGGCGTACCCGTGCCCGACGGTGAGGCCGGCCGCATCTTCGTCGGCAACGGGCTCCTCTTCGAGGGCTACACCAGCGGCGGCGGCAAGGAGGTCATCGACGGGCTGATGGCGACCGGTGACGTGGGACGGTTCGGGCCGGATGGCCGGCTCTACGTCGAGGGCCGCGACGACGACATGATCGTCTCCGGCGGGGAGAACGTCTTCCCGCAGGAGGTCGAGGACTGCCTGATGCGGCATCCGCTGGTCGCCGACGCAGCCTGTGTCGGGGTCGACGACGCCGACTTCGGCAAGCGGCTGCGCGGGTTCGTGGTCCTGGTATCCGGCGCCGAGGCCGACCTCGACGGCGACGTCGATGTGGCTCTGAAGGACTGGGTGAAGGAGAATCTTGCACGCTTCAAGGTTCCGCGAGAGATCGTCGTGACCGACGCTCTGCCGCGCAACGCGACCGGCAAGGTCCTCCGGCGCGAGCTGGTGACCTGGGACATCGAGGCAGCAGGACCGAACAGCGAGAGGGCGGCAGGGCAGTGAACGGACTACAGACCGGCGTGCCGGCGCCCGACTTCACCCTGCGCGATCAGTTCGGGGCCGACGTCACCCTCTCGGACTTCCAGGGCAAGAAGGCAGTGGCGATCTTCTTCTTCCCGTTCGCCTTCTCCGGGGTCTGCACCGGTGAGATGAGCGGTCTGCGCGACCGGCTCGACGAGTTCGTCACCTTCGACACCGAGGTCCTGGCGATCTCGTGCGACCCGGTGTACGCGATGCGGCAGTTCGCCGACACCGACCGGCTCAACTTCCCGGTGCTCTCCGACTTCTGGCCGCACGGCGAGGTCGCGAAGTCCTTCGACGTGTTCAACGACCGCACCGGCGCCCCGCTCCGCTCCTCCTACATCATCGACAAGTCGGGTGTGGTGCGGTGGGCGGTGCACAACGCCAACGCCGACGGCCGAGACCTGGATGAGCATCTCCGGCAGCTCCACGCTGTCGTGTGACCTGATGGTTTACGGATCATCCAACTTGTGTTAACAGGGTGGTTACACCCCTTTTCTGATGCCCTGGGTGGGATCTACTCTTTAAGTGTTGAGCCGCTGATGACCCGAGACGTCAGCGGCTCAACTTCCATTTACGGCCCGGTTCGTCGGGTCAGCCCCTGATCGCGTAGTCTTGGGGCGCTTCGGACGCATAGCTCAGTTGGTAGAGCGCCTCCCTTACAAGGAGGATGTCAGGGGTTCGAGTCCCTTTGCGTCCACCACCTTGTTTCGCCAGGTCAGGACCCTGTTTCGTCATCGTCCGCATCCTATCCGGGCTCCACTTCGGGCTCAGATGCCCCAGGATGCCCCCGAACCGCTTGGCTGAGTCTCAGATGGTGTCATCGATCAGGTGGGGGTAGCCGTCCATCGTCATGAGACTGAAGTCAGCGATTCCGTCATTAGACGCTGGATTCGTCGCAGACTGCGGCGAACGCATCGGAACCCCGGCCAACGCTGGCAGCTCGCGCGTTTTGAGTGATCGGCGATGGAGAGCGAGGTAGGGACGCAGGCTCCCGGCCCCTCACCTGCATGTCATGTGCCCGACGCCTGCCGAAAAGGGAGACCATTCATGAGGGACGACGCCGGCGCTCGTCGGCACGGACCAGTTCTCACTACTCATTCCTGGGGGCGAGACGTGAGGGTCGCCTTCGACGACTATCGCGCAGTCGACGTCGATCTCGGGGAGTTCTGAGGATGAACAGCGTCTCGTCCGGTTGACCGTACGATGGGCTCGCGGCGCTCAGTGCCGCGACGACGCAAGTGGGGGCTCTGCGCATTGATGCACGACGGCACGACCAAATCCGATGAGACACTGACGCGACAGCGTCTGCTCGAGCCACTGGTCAGTCTCGACCCGGGCGGTGTCGCCCTGGTGTACGGACCGCACGGCAGCGGCCGAAGGACCATGATCCAGCAGTGGCTCGACGCGACGGGACAGCACGCGACGTGGGTCGACAGCACGACACGGGTCGAGCGGTCGACGACGAGCTCGTCGTTCGCCCCCGACGTCATCGTGCTCGACTACGACGCCGAAGCGGCGGTCGACGTCGCGGTGGAGTGCCGGCGAACCTGGCCACGCGCCCGGATGGTGGTGATGACCGGGGTCGGGTGGCCGGCGGGTCTGCGCTCGGCCGCGATCAGTCCGGACGCCGTGGTCGCCGGCCGCGCCCTCCGCTTCACGCATGCGGAGCTGCGGGAATGGGCGGCGGAGAACGGAGTCGGGATCTCGGACGGTGACGCGGCCGCTGTCGTGGAGGCGACCGCCGGTTATCCCGTGTTCGTCGATGCGGTGATCCAGGTGCTCGCAGAGCGCGGACGCTGCGACTCGTCGGTGCTTGCCGAAGGTTGCGACCGGGCCGCCTCCGACCTGTCAGCCGTTGCTTCGGCCGACAGCGCCTACTGGAGCATGTGGGAGAGGCTCCTGGTGATGGGTCACGCGGGGGAGCTCACCACATCTGCCTTGGATGTCGTGGGTGGGAGCGACTCCTACAGTCCCTTCTCACTTCGAGCGATGCAGGACGCTGAGCTCCTGACCCCAGGATCCGGACCCGACACCGTCGGTTTTCCGCCCGCGATACGTGCTGCGATGCGCAGGCGATTCTCGGCGGATCTCACCATCGGTCGCCAGGTGGACCTGGTGCGAGCCGCGATGGTGGCGATGCGCGACCGGGGGTTGCTCGGTGACGCGATCTCCGTCGCGGAGGGAGATCCTTTCCGGGCCGAGCTGCTGGAGGTCTTGACGGAGGAATGGCTCCGTCTGGACGACGTCCCCGCGGGGATGATCCATGACCTGTTCGCCCGGGTGCGCGAGGTCGATGTGTCCGCCGAGCTCTGGATCGCTCGGGCACGTGCGTTGATCGACATGGCTCAGCGCGACCGCGCGATCCCGGTCGCGGCACGCGACCGGCAGCTGGCGCAGCGATATCTCGACCGCGCCGAGAAACGCCTGGCCGAGAAGGTCGAGGCGGACGGACCTGAGCCGGTTGCGTCGAGCGACCCTCACGCCGACGACTGTCGCACCATGATCGCGGTCCTGCGTGCCGTCGAGGACCGCTCAGCGGGCCGGCATCACGAGGCCGAGGCCAAGCTCCAGCAGTGCCTCGCCGATCCACCCGCGAGCGATCTGGCCAACGCCGTGCTCCGCATCCACGCCGGCATCACCGCCACCACCTCGGACCGACTCGAAGAGGCGCTGGCCTTGTTCGCCGAGGCCGGCGCGGCTGCCACGGTCGGCGGCGGGCCCCGGCTCGCTGCACTCGCTGCCGACTGCGAAGAGCTGGTTCATTGGTACGTCGACGACCCGGGTCTCTGGTGGCGCCACATCGGCGCCAGCCGGGAGGCTCTGCCGGAACGGGGGTCGGCGATCTCGCGGCCGCTCCAGTTCGCTCGCGCACTGCATTCCCTCGACGTCGAGGCGCTCCGGCAGTTGCTCTCCGAGTCGCCGATGGTGCTCGACGATCCGCTGGTGGTGTCCCTGGTCGAGCTGGAGTCACGCGTCATCGCCCTCCAAGCCCTGCGCAGGCCGAAGGTCGCCCTCCAAGAGCTCGACCTCGCCGAGATCGCACTCCGCGGCCACCCGCTGAGCGTGGCAGAGCAGCACGTGATCATCCAGGCTCGCGCTGAGCTGCTCCTCGACGAGGGCGACCCTCATGGTGCTCTCGCGCTTCTCGACGCGGCGCCGCCACGTGCGGATCCGATCAGCGACGCGCTCTCTCGCGCACGGGTGCTGCTCGGGCTCGGTCGGTTCGAGGACGTGATCACTCAGCTACCGGCGAGGCTCGAGCCCGTTGCCGGTGACCGCGGCCGGTTCGCTGTCATCGCGCATCTGATCCTCGCGCTTGCCCATCGGGGCCTAGGTGACCAGGAGACCGCCGACCGGTGCATCGAGACCGCGATCGTGACCGGTGCGCGCAATCGCCTCGTCTGGCCGTACGTGCGGGTCGGGTCCGACGATCTGAGATACGTGCTCGACCGGGCCACCGGGATGACGTTGGACGCGGCATCGTCAGCTCATCTGGCGCATCTGGAGACGGTGTGGGAATCCCTGTTCGCGTTCGACGAGCCGGTGGATCTGAGCGATCGGGAGATGATCGTCCTCGAACGTCTCGCAGACCACCAGAGCGTACGCAGCATCGCGACCGGCCTCCATGTCTCACCCAACACGGTGAAGACCCAGCTGCGCACCCTCTACCGCAAGCTGGGCGTCTCGAACCGGGCCGACGCGATCCGTGCTGCCCGACTCCGTGGTCTGCTGAGCGACACCGCGCAGGACGATCTGGATTCCGCGGGAGCCTGAGCGTCGTGGGAACCTCATCCGTGACCCGGTCGCTCGGACGGGGTTCGTGTCGCGGACCCGCTGAGGCCGGTCGCTCGTCGACCTGAGGGGCAGCCGGTTCGCCCGCCGACCTCGTCGGCGCTGCCGGGAAGAAGCATGCGGGCGGCGACGTACGCGACCAGCACGATCGCGATGACCATGCTCGCGGTGCCGGCCCACCCGGCCGCGAAGGCGAGGCCGCCGAGCCAGCCGAAGAGGCTCGAGCCCGTGTAGTAGAACAGCGTGTAGAGCGACGTGGCCTGCGCGATGCCGCTGGTCGCCATCGGGCCCACCCAGCCGGAGGCGATCGAGTGTGCGCAGAAGTAGGCCGTGGCGAACACCAGCAGGCCGATCAGCACCGACGCCAGCCGGTCGGGGATCGTCAGCACCGCTCCGGCGACCATGGCTGCCGACGAAGCGAGGAGGACGCGGCGGCGGCCGAAGCGTTCGGCGAGCGTGGCCGCCAACCGGGCCGAGACCGCACCGGAGAGCCCGGCGAGGAAGATCACCGCGGTCAGCGCCGGTGGCAGGCCGAACGGCTCCCGCTCGAGCCGGTAGCCGAGGTAGTTGAAGACCGCCACCTGTGCGCCCATGAGGAAGAAGGCCTGCGCGTAGAGCGCCAGCTGGCGAGGGTCGGTGAGGTTGACGATCATCCCCGGCCACACCCCGCGTGGTGGAGTCGCCGCCATCGTCGTCGCCGGGCGTTTGCGGGGAAGAGCGGTGACTGCGACGACGGCGCCGATCGCGCTGACCCCGCCGGCCACCAGCGCCGCCACGCGCCAGTCGCTCACGTCGGCGACGGGAGCGGCGATCAGTCGACCGACCAGGCCGCCGACGACCGTACCGGAGATGTACGTCGCGCCGGCAGCCATGACCTCCCGGCGACCGACCTGCTCGTTCAGGTAGGCGAGAGCCAGTGCCGGGGTGCCGCCCAGCGCGATGCCCTGAGCGACGCGGAGGACGACGAGCACGGGGAACGACGGTGCGAACGGCAGCGCCAGCCCGATCACCGCCGCTGAGACGATGGCGATCGTCATCGCCTTGGCGCGGCCGATCCGGTCGGCGACCCACGACCACGCGAGCGCGGCTACGGCGAGCCCGATCGTCGCGCCGGAGACGGTCAGGGCGGCCTGGGAGGCATCGACCGCGAAGTCGCGGCTGATCGCCGGGATCAGGGCCTGAGGGAAGTAGAGCTGCACGAACGTCGTCATCCCGATCGCGACGAGCGCGACCAGCACACGCCTCGGTGCCGCTCCGGTCGCTGCCTGCTCGTTCACCCAGATCACGCTAGGGAGCACCGGATCATGCGTCCAATGCATGAATGCTTCATCAAGAATGCGTCTATGCATAGGATGCGGGTGTGGATGCCGCCGCTCGAAACATCCTGCCGATGCTCCCCGCTCTCGCTGCTCTGGCCGAGACGGGACAGACCCTCGCCGCCGCCGACCTGCTGCAGATGCCGCAGCCCACGGTGAGCCGCATGCTTGCGCGCCTGGGTCGAGAGCTCGGGGTCGACGTGGTCGAGCGGCACGGACGGGGGCTGCGCCTCACCAGGGCGGGGCAGGCGCTCGCACCGCACGCCGCCGCGGCGGTCGCGGCCGCCACGGCGGGCATCGAGGCGGTGCAGGCCCAGGAGTCCGGTGCCCGTGGGCGGATCGCCCTCGCGTTCCAGAGCACTCTCGGGGAACGGGTCGTGCCGGCGCTGGTCAAGGCTTTCCTCCAGGAGCACCCGGGTGCCTCCGTCGACCTGATCCAGACCTCGCGCCCGCGATGCCTGGCGGCCGTCACCGACGGCACCGCCGAGATCGCGCTGATCTCGCCGCTCGAGGAGGAGCCCGGCCTACGCCGGTGGCGGCTGCACACCGAGCCGCTGGTCCTGGTCGTACCCACGGGCCACCGGCTGTCGACCCGTGCCCGGGTGAGCTTCGCGGAGGCCGCCGAGGAGACGTTCATCTGCATGAAGCGCGGCTACGGGATGCGTACGTTGCTCGAGGACCTCGCCCTGGCCAGTGGAGTCACGCCGGCCATCGGCTTCGAGGGCGACGACCTCGCCACCCTCCGAGGGCTCGTATCGGCCGGTCTCGGCGTCAGCCTGGCACCCCGCGACCCGCACGGGGCCGCGGGCTGTGTCGAGGTGCCGCTGACCGACCCCGAGGCAGTACGTCACATCGGCGCCTGCTGGCTCGACCGCAAGCCCTCGACGCTCGCGGCCGCTTTCCAGGACCTGCTCCGACGTCGCGGCCGGCGGCTGACCGAGATCGGTCTGCGCCCCTTGAACACCTGATTCGAAAGCGGTGGTCGGCACCTGATCCACGGCGGGCGACGCCGGGCCACGGCGCAGGACATCGGCCATTCGGCTGATTCCCGTCTCAGCCTTGTTCGCGATGATCGGCGACGCCACCGCTGGTGAGGTTGGTGGCATGGCAGATTCCCTGGTTCGCACACGGACGGACACCCCTCCACGCTTCTCAGACAGGTTGACCTCACGGCGAGGAGCGTGGGTGGCGCTCGGGGTCGCGGTGGTCGTGATGGTCGCGCTCTTCGGGCTCCTCGGCGGCGCGCAGGCGCCGGAGCGAGGAGGGCAGGCGCCGGCCGGATCGGAGTCGACGCAGGTGAGCGAACTGGTGGAGGGGTTCCCCGGCGCGGATCGTCAGGCCGCGCTCGTCGTCGCCACGCGTGCCGACGGCGGTGAGCTCACCGCGGCCGATCTCGACGGGCTCCTCCCGGTCGGCGAGGCCGCCGGCGCGTCCGAGCCGGTGGTCAGCGCGGACGGGAGGGCAGCGGTGATGTCGGCGCCGATCACGGTCGGTGCCGACGACGCCGAGACGGCGCCGGCGATCGCGGCGCTGCGTACCGACATCGACGGAGAGGCTCCCGACGGGATCACCCTGGAGGTCACCGGTGGGCCCGCGTTCGGCGCCGACATGGCCTCCGCGTTCGACGGCGCGGACGTCACGCTGCTGCTGGTGACCGTGCTGATCGTCGCGCTCCTGCTGGTCATCACCTACCGGTCACCGGTGCTGTGGCTGGTCCCGCTGATCGTGGTCGCGCTCGCGGACGGCCTCGCCGCCCGGCTCACGGCCGCCGCGGGCGCGCTGTGGGGTCTCGAGTTCGACGCCGGCATCATCAGCGTGCTGGTGTTCGGAGCGGGCACGAACTATGCGCTGCTGCTGATCTCCCGCTACCGCGAGGAGCTGCAGGAGACCGACGACGACCGAGCGGCGCTGAGCCTCGCCTGGCGGAAGACCGTCGCCGCGGTGGTCGCGTCGAACGTGACGGTCGTGCTCGCCCTGCTGGCCCTGGCCTTCGCGGTGATCCCGACGACGCGCGGCCTCGGCGTCCCGGCGGCGATCGGCCTGCTCGTCGCCGTCGTCGCGGTGCTGTTCGTGCTGCCACCGTTCCTCGCGGTGTGCGGCCGCCGGCTGTTCTGGCCGTTCATCCCGCGGCCAGGTGATTCCCGCGTCCAGGGGCGCTGGTGGCGTGCGGTCGCCTCGAGGGTCGCGAAGCGGCCGGCGGCGAGCCTCCTCGGTGGCCTGGCGCTCCTCGCGGTGATGGCCACCGGCCTGTTCGGCACCTCGGTCGGGCTCGACCAGGTCGAGAAGTTCCGGGTGCAGTCCGAGTCGGCCGCCGGTCTGGAGACGCTCGCCGCGCACTTTCCGGCGGGCGAGGCGCAGCCGATCCAGGTCGTCGCGACCAGTGCGGCCGCCGACGAGGTGGTCGCCGTCGCGGGCGAGGTCGAGGGCGTCGTACGCGCCCACCCGGTCGGGACGAACGATGACGGGTCGCTCACCGAGATCGCCGTGACCAGCGCCTACTCGCCGGGCACGGCGAGGAGCCTCGACCAGATCGCCGAGCTGCGCGAAGCCGTCCACCCTGTCCCAGGCGCGGACGCGCTCGTCGGTGGGGCGGTCGCGACGGAGCTGGACGCCCGCGAGGGAAGCGAGCGGGACCTGTTGCTGGTCGCACCGCTCGTGCTCGCCGTGAGCTTCCTGGTGCTCCTGGTGCTGCTGCGCTCGCTGGTGGCACCGGTGCTGCTGCTCGGCGTCAACCTCGCCAGCGCCGCCGCCGCGATCGGGGCGGGCGCCTGGTTGAGCCGGGTGATCTTCGACCAGCGGGCGCTGGACCTGCAGGTGCCGATCCTGGCGTTCCTGTTCCTGGTCGCGCTGGGTGTCGACTACACGATCTTCCTCGTCCACCGGGCGCGCGCGGAGTCGGCGAAGGTCGGCACCCGGGCCGGCATGGTCGAGGCGGTCGCCCACACCGGCAGCGTCATCACCAGTGCGGGCATCGTGCTCGCCGCGGTCTTCGCCGCGCTCGGGGTGCTCCCGCTGGTGGTCCTGGGGCAGCTCGGGCTGATCGTCGGGGTGGGCGTGCTCGTCGACACGCTGGTGGTGCGCACCGTGATCGTGCCGGCGCTCTTCGGCCTCGTCGGCGACCGGATCTGGTGGCCGCGCGGTTCGAACGGGCGTCTCGGGAGAGAATCGACGACATGAGCGTCGTGCACATGCCGTGGGGGCGGTCGGCCGGCTCGGGGTCGACGTCCGCCCGGTCGACCAGGCGAGCGATGGCGGCCGGCCAGCACGTGATGGCCGTCGTGCTGACCTCGATCGGCGTCAGCCGGGCGATCGGCGACGGTGTCGCGCCTTCCGTCGCCGTCCCCACGGGGCTCCTGATCATCGCCTGGGACGCCGCCGGCACGGTCCTGGCCACCCGCACCCGATCGCACCGGGTTCAGGTGTGCTGGCTGATCGGCTTCGCCGCCGTCTGGGTCGGCGCCGTCGCGGTCTCGGTCGAGTTCGTCTGGCTCGCCTTCATGCTGTGGCTGCTCGCCGGCCACCTCCTGCCGCTGCGGTGGGGCCTGCTCCTCTCGGCGCTGGTGCTCGGGGTCGTGGTCGTCGCCCCGATCGTCCACGGCGGAGACATCAGGTACGCCGAGGTCTTCGGCCCGCTCATCGGCGGCGTCTTCGCCTTCGGCATCTCCCGGGGCTATCTCCAGCTCCTCCGCGACGCGGACGAGCGGGAGCGGCTCGTGGCCTCGCTGACCACCGCACAGCGGGAGATGGCAGACCTGCAGGACGAGCTCGCCCTCGCCCAGCGACACTCGGGCGTGATCGCCGAGCGCACCCGGATCTCGCGCGACATCCACGACACGATCGCCCAGGCGCTCTCCTCGATCCGGCTGCTCAGCCATGCCGGCGGCGGCCGCACGACAGACCCGGAGTCGTCGCGGACGTTCGCGCAGGTCGAGGCGCTGGCGGGTGACAGCCTGGCCGACGTACGCCGGATCGTGGCGGCGCTGGCACCCGCCGAGCTCGAGGACTCCGCGCTCGCCTCGGCGTTGCGGCGGATGCTCGACCGCGTGCACGACGAGACCGGGCTGCTCGTCGAGCTCCATGTCGACGACACGCTGCCGATCCTGCGCACCGACGTCGAGGTCGCGCTGCTGCGCACCGCCCAGTCCGCGCTCGCCAACGTACGTCTCCATGCGGGTGCGTCCCGGGCCGTGCTCACGCTGACCGACGACCACGACGCCGTGCGCCTGGACATCAGCGACGACGGTGCCGGCTTCGACGTCGCCCGCTGGGAGCAGGAGTCGGGCGCCGGGTCGTCCAGCTATGGACTGCGGTTCATGCGGGACCGCCTGCGTGAGCTCGGCGGCGGCCTCGACGTGGAGAGCACGCCCGGCGAGGGCACGGCGGTCTCCGCTCACCTGCCGATCCACAGCGAGGAGCGGGTGCGATGACCACGGTGCTCCTCGTCGATGACCACCCCGTGGTCCGCAGCGGGCTGCGGGCGGTCATCGACGCCGGCGACGCGGTGCGGGTGGTCGGCGAGGCGGCGACGGGCGAGGAGGCGATCGCGCTCGCCGCCGAGCTCAGCCCGGACGTCGTGCTGTGCGACCTGCGCCTCGGCAGCGGGATCGACGGGATCCGGACCACGAGCGCGCTGCGGGCCCTCGACCCGGCCCCGGCCGTGCTGATCCTGACCACCTTCGACCGCGACGCCGAGGTGCTCGGGGCGATCGAGGCCGGGGCGGCCGGCTATCTCCTCAAGGACGTCGACCCGGAGGTCATCGTCGAGGGGATCCGCCGTGCGGCCGCCGGCGAGACGGTTCTCGCCCCGGACCTGGCCGCGCGGGTGCTGAAGGGCATGCGGAGCCTGCGGCCACGGCTCACCGACCGAGAGACCGAGGTGCTGCGCCACCTCGCCCGAGGCGCCACGAACCGCGAGATCGCTCGCACGCTCTTCGTCACCGAGGCCACCGTGAAGAGCCACCTCGCCCACATCTTCACCAAGCTCGACGTCGACAGCCGGTCGCGTGCCATCCATGTCGCGCAGGAGACCGGCCTGATCTGACGCCGCTACTCGACGCCGACCGGCTCCCCGGCGGTCTCGGGTTCCTGGGTGCGGTCCTCGGCGTCGGTGAGCAGGAACCGGAGCCTGGTCAGCACCAGACCAGCGGTGAGGGTGCCGCCGATCACGACGAAGGCCCACAGATGACCGAGGCCGCTGCCGATGAGGGAGCCGGCCAGCGCGGGTCCGAGGATCTGGCCGAGGGTCAGGGTGAGCCCGAGGGAGGCGTTGTAGCGGCCCCGCAGGTGGTCGGGGGCGATGGTGTTCGCCAGCCCGGTCACGACCGGTGCCCACAGCGTCTCGCCGAGGCCGAAGATCGCCAGACCGATCACGACGGCGGCCACCGCGCCCGCGACCGGCATCAGGTCCGCGGCCGCCAGCACGCTCCACGCGAGCGACCAGGTCAGCACGGCGCACGCCAGCGCGGTCGTACGCCGCCACCCGGACGTGAGCCGCAGCAGGACGAACTGCCCGCAGACGATCACGGCGGCGTTGGCGGCGAAGGCCCAGCCGAGAGCGGTGGCCGGGACACCGGCTACGTCCACGGCATAGGCGGTCGCGCCGGCCTCGAGCTGCCCGTAGCCGAAGGTCACCGCGAGCACCCCGCAGCCGACCAGGGCCACCGCCCGCCGGTCCCGGAGCACCTCGCCCCAGGAGCCGGCGGTCGCATCGTCCGCGTCGTCCTGGGTGGGGCGGGCGGGCGAGCGGACCAGCAGCGCCAGGACCGCGGCGTACATGAGGTAGGCGGCGGCGTCGCACAGGTAGAGCACCTGGAAGGTCTCCGGTCGCTCGACGTCGATGAGGAACGCGCTCACCAGGCCGCCCAGGCCGATGCCCGCGTTCAGCCCCAGGAAGGCGAAGCCGTAGGCGCGCTCGCGGTCGGCGGCCGGGACCATCCCGGCCAGCATGGTCGTGGTGCCGGGCCACAGCGGGGAGGCGCCCACGACCACGCCGGCGAGCACCGCCATCGTCGGCACGGTGCCGTCGACGAAGCCGAGCGACCCGATCGAGACCGACTCCACGACCAGTGCGCCGATCAGGACGAGTCGAGGGCCGAAGCGGTCGAGAAGAGCTCCGACCCCGGGGGCGGCGAGCAGACCGACCACTCCCATCCAGGCGAACATCCAGCCCGCCGTCGATGACCCGAGGTCCTGGACCTGGGCCATGTAGACGTACAGGAACGGCAGGGTGAGGCCGTTGCCGAGCGAGGCGAAGGCAAAGCCCACGAGCACGCGAGCGGCCTGGGTGGGGGAGTGCGGCACGGGTGTGATCGTCCTCTCTCTGATCCGCCTGTCTGACGGGAATACGATTAGGGTAGCCTCACTTAGGTTCGCCTTACCTAACCACCCCCGTGTCGAAGGAGACCAGTGAGCGCACCGCACCTGGAGCATCTGTTCCACCCCGACAATGCTCGTGAGTACACCAGCGGAATCACCGAAGCGATCAGGCTGCTCGTCGACCGGCTCGCCACCCTCGAGGGCCCCACCACCGGGATCTCGCCAGCGGCCGCCGCCGAGCCGGTCGCCGAGGTCGACCTGGACAGTCCCCTCGTCGACAGCGCCGCGGCGCTGGCCGAGGTCAGCCGGCTGTGGCTCGAGGACGCGGTCTGGTTCCACGATCCCTCCTATGCTGCGCACCTGAACTGCCCGGTCGTGATCCCCTCCCTCGTCGGGGAGCTGCTGATCGCGGCCGTCAACACCTCGATGGACACCTTCGACCAGTCCGTCGGCGGCACGTTCATGGAGCGTCGTCTCATCGACTGGACCGCCGCTCGTGCCGGCTACCCCGAGGCGACCCGCGACGGCGTCTTCACCAGCGGCGGCAGCCAGTCCAACCTGCAGGCGCTGCTCCTGGCCCGGGGAGAGGCGGAGCGCCGCGGCGTACCTCTGGACCGGCTGCGCTTCCTGACCTCCGCGGACAGCCACTTCTCCATCGCCAAGTCGGCCCGTCTGCTCGGCATGGGCGACGCGGCCGCGATCGCGATCCCGACCGATGCCGAGCACCGGATGGACGTGGTCGCGCTGCGCGCCGCGCTCGACGAGTGCATCGTCGACGGTCTGGTGCCGGCCGCGGTCGTCGCCACCGCGGGCACCACCGACTTCGGGATCATCGACCCGCTCCACGCCATCGCCGACGCCTGCCAGGACTTCAACGTGTGGTTCCATGTCGACGCGGCGTACGGCGGTGGCCTGCTCGCCTCGCCGAGGTATCGCCATCTGCTCGACGGCATCGAGCGGTCGAACTCGATCACGATCGACTACCACAAGACCTGGTTCCAGCCGGTCTCCTCCAGCGCCCTGCTGGTCCGCGACCTGGCCACCATGCAGCACGCGTCCTGGTACGCCGACTACCTCAACCCGCGGGAGTCTACGAGCCCCAACCAGGTCGACAAGTCCCTGCAGACCACCCGCCGCTTCGACGCGCTCAAGCTGTGGCTGACCCTGCGCACGATGGGTGCCGACCAGATCGGTGCCTACCTGGAGACCGTGATCGACCTGGCTCGCGAGGTCTACGACATCCTCAGCGTGCAGCCGGACATCGAAGTCATCACGCCCTCGCAGCTCTCCACGGTCGTCTTCCGCTACGCCGACCCACGCCTCGACGAGGACGCCGTCGGCGACCTCAACCGCCGCATCCGCGCCGAGATGTGGAGCGGCGGCCGCGGGGTCGTGGCCGCGACCAAGGTCGACGGCCGTCAGTTCCTCAAGCTCACCCTGCTCAACCCCAAGGCCACCGTCACCGACGTGCTCGACATCATCGAGCAGGTTCGTGCGCTGGGTCTTTCCCTGGGCCGTGCCGTTCCGGAGGTCGTCCGATGACCGAACCCACCACTGTGTTCACCGACCGATCGGCCCGCATCCATGACCTGATCGGCATCGGCCTCGGCCCGTTCAACCTGGGCCTGGCCGCTCTCGCCGACCCGATCGACGAGCTCGACTGCCTCTTCCTCGAGGGCCGTGACCAGTTCGACTGGCACCCGGGCATGATGCTCGACGAGGCCACCCTGCAGGTGCCGTTCCTCGCGGACCTGGTGACCATGGCCGACCCGACCTCGCGGTTCAGCTTCCTCAACTTCCTCAAGCAGACCGGCCGGATCTACCCGTTCTACATCCGCGAGAACTTCCTGCCCCACCGGCGTGAGTACAACCAGTACTGCCAGTGGGTCGCCTCGCAGCTCGGCTCCGTTCGCTTCGGGCAGCAGGTCACCTCCGTGGAGCACGACGGCGAGACGTACGTCGTCACCACCGCCTCCAGCCAAGGCGATCAAACGCAGCGGCACCGGACCCGGCGGCTGGTGCTCGGGACCGGGACCAGCCCTCGTGTCCCGGAGTGCGCGGCCGAGGCCGTGGCGGCCGCGGGGCCGGCGCTGCACAGCTCCGAGTATCTGGCCCGTCGCGACGAGCTCGTGTCCCGGCGCAGCATCACCGTGGTCGGCAGCGGCCAGTCGGCCGCCGAGGTCTACCTCGACCTGCTGACCGCCCAGCCCGACCACGACTACCAGCTGGCCTGGCTGACCCGCAGCCCGCGGTTCTTCTCGATGGAATACACCAAGCTCACCCTCGAGCTGACCTCACCGGAGTACTCCGCCTACTTCCAGGCACTTCCGTCCGAGAAGCGCGACCGGCTGCTCAAGTCGCAGCAGAGCCTCTACAAGGGCATCTCGGGCGACACGATCGACGCGATCCACGAGGCGCTCTACACCCGGTCGATCGGTGCTCCCGCCGAGACGACGCTGCTCAGCAACACCGAGGTGCGCGGCGTGACCCGCACCGACGACGGCTACCACCTCGCCCTCCACCACGTGGAGCAGGAGGAGGACTACGAGATGGCGACCGAGGCGCTGGTCCTCGCGACCGGCTATCGGGCCGGCATCCCGTCCTTCCTCGAGCCCGTCCGCGACCGCATCCGTCTCGACTCGCAGGGTCGCTACGCGGCCAGCCCGACCTTCTCGGTCGACACCGCCGACCGCGAGATCTGGGTGCAGAACGGTGAAGAGCACACCCACGGCTTCGTCGCCCCCGACCTCGGCATGGGGGCGTACCGCAGCTCCGTGATCCTCGCCGCCATCCTCGGCCGCGAGCCCTACCCGGTCGAGAAGCGGGTCGCCTTCCAGGAGTTCGGTGTGCCCGACCGATTCAAGATTCAGCCTGGCCAGACGACGGAGGAGAACCGATGAGGATCACGATCGAACCGCTCGAGATCGAGGCCCACCTCGCCACCGTCCACTCCTGGGTGACCCACCCGCGCTCGGCGTACTGGATGATGCTCGACGCCACGCTGGAGGACGTCGCCGCGGAGTATGCGCGAATCGCCGTTCACCCGCACCACGACGCCTGGCTCGGCCGGGTCGACGGCGTGCCGGCGTTCCTGGTCGAGACCTACGACCCGGCCCACAGCGAGCTCGCCGGGATCACCCACCTGCCCGATCTGGCCGACGGCGACCTGGGCATGCACATCCTGGTCGCGCCGCCAACCGGTGACACAGTCGGCGAGCCCGTCTCCGGCTACACGACCCGGGTCTTCCGGGCGGTCATGCGGCACTGCTTCGCCGACCCCGGGGTGCGTCGTGTGGTGGTCGAGCCCGACGTACGCAACGAGCCGATCCGCCGCAAGAACACCGAGGCGGGCTTCGTCGAGCTGCGCGAGATCAACATCGGTGAGAAGACCGCGATGCTCTCGGTCTGCACCCGGGAGATGTACGCCGCCGCCCACCTGCGACCGGAGAACCTGCGGGTCGCCCACCGCCACCTGGTCGCCAAGGCGATCGCGGAGTTCAGCCACGAGCGGATGCTCGCACCTGTGGCTACCGACAATGGCTGGGAGCTCCAGGGGCCGACCTCGACCTACGCGTTCACCGCGCGCCGCTTCCAGCTCGAGCACTGGGTGGTGGACGCGGACTCGATCGTCCGTACGACCGGCGGCGAGGAGGCCGAGGTCGACGCGCAGGCGTTCGTCGCCGAGTTCGCGCCAGACCTCGGGATCCCGGACACGCTGCTGCCGACCTACCTGGAGGAGCTGGCGGCCACGATCGCCTCGGCCTGCTGGAAGCTCGAGCACCAGACGCTGACCGCGGCCGACCTGGTCGACGCCGACCACCAGAGCGTCGAGGGCGCGATGAGCGAGGGCCACCCTGCCTTCGTCGCCAACAACGGCCGGATCGGCTTCGACATCGACGACCACGCCCGCTGGGCGCCGGAGACGAGCAACGACCTGAGCCTGCTGTGGGTGGCTGTCTCCCGGGAGCAGTCCCACCTGGCGTTGGGGCGCGGCGAGGATGAGGACAGCCTCTACGCGGCCGAGCTCGGTGAGGCCACGCTGGCCCGGTTCGCGGCGAAGCTGCGCGGGCTGGGCCTCGACCCGGAGGGGTTCCGCTACCTGCCGGTGCACCCGTGGCAGTGGCGCCACAAGCTGGCGGTCACCTTCGCGGCCGACGTCGCGGCGCGCCGGATCGTGCTGGTCGGGTCGGGGGAGGACGTTCACCGTCCGCAGCAGTCGATCCGGACCTACTTCAACACCAGCCGCCCGGAGCGGCACTACGTGAAGACCGCGCTGTCGATCCAGAACATGGGCTTCATGCGCGGGCTCTCGCCGGCCTACATGGCCGCGACGCCGGTCATCAACGACTGGGTCGCCGACCTCGTCGAGAGCGACGCGGAGCTGAAGGAGCGCGGGTTCGGAGTGCTGCGCGAGCTGGCCTCGATCGGCTGGACCGGCGACATCTTCCACGCCCTGCCGAACCCGTCGCCCTACCGGAAGATGATCGCCGCGCTGTGGCGCGAGTCGCCGGTGCCGCGGCTCTCCGCGGGCGAGCGGTGCGCGACCATGGCGGCGCTGCTCCACCGCGACGCTTCGGGTGCCTCGTACGCGGCCGAGCTGGTCCGTGCCTCCGGCCTGCCCGCCCGGGAGTGGGTGCGCAGCTACCTCGACGCCTACCTGCGGCCGCTGGTGCACTGCCTGCTGGCGTACGACCTGGCCTTCATGCCGCACGGCGAGAACCTGGTGATGGTGCTGCGGGACCACGTCCCGGTGCGGATGTTCATGAAGGACATCGGCGAGGAGGTGGCGGTGATGGGCGACCTGCCGCTGCCGGAGGAGGTCTCCCGCATCCGCGGCTCCTTCCCCGACGATGTGAAGGCGCTGGCCATCCACACCGACGTCTTCGACGGAGTGCTGCGCTACGTCGCCGCGATCCTCGATGATGAGGGCGTGCTGCCGGAGACCGAGTTCTGGGCCGAGGCCCGGGCGTGCATCGTCGATCACGCCGCCGACCACCCCGAGCTGGCCGACGCGGTCGCGCGCTACGACTTCCTGCGCCCGCGCTTCCGCCACTCGTGCCTCAACCGCCTGCAGCTGCGCAACACGCTGCAGATGGTCGACATCACCGACCAGGCCGAGTCGCTCATCTTCGCGGGCACGCTCGCCAACCCGGTCGCATGACACTGCTTCGCGACGAGTGGGGCATCCCGCACGTGCGGGGTGCCTCGCTGACCGAGGTGGCCCGGCTCCAGGGCCGGGCCACCGCGCGGGACCGCGCCTGGCAGCTCGAGATCGAGCGGCTGCGCGGTGAGGGCCGGACCGCCGAGCTGCTCGGCCCGGCCGGGCTCGAGTGGGACACCTTCGCGCGCCGCGCCCGGATCGCGGCGGTCGCGCGCTCGGCCTACGCCGGACTCGACGAGGAGACGCAGGAGTTCCTGACGGCGTACGTCGACGGCGTCCGCGCCGGGCTCGCGGAGACCTCCTGCGTCGAGCTCGACGGGCCCGACGGGCTCGGCCCGGCACCGGGCACCTGGCAGCCGTGGACGCCGCTCGCGGTGTTCTGGGTGCAGCAGATCCTCTTCGGCTCGTTCCCCTCGAAGCTCTTCGGAGCCCGGGCCTCGCGGGTGCTCGGTGCCGAGGCGGAGCTGTTCCGCACCGAAGGCCTGTCCGGCGGATCCAACGCGTACGCCGTCGGCGGCCGCCGCACCCGCTCGGGTCTGCCGCTGGTGGCCGGTGACCCGCACCGGGTCTTCGAGGCGCCCAACGTCTACCTCCAGGTCCGGCTGGCGTGCACCGATCCCGACGACACCTTCGACGTGGTCGGGATGACCTTCCCCGGCGTCCCGGGCGTGCAGCACTTCGCGCACGCCGGCCGGGTCGCGTGGGGGATCACCAACGCGATGGCCGACTACCAGGACCTCTACCGCGTCGACCTGCGAGGGGGCGGCGACGTGGTGCGGCGGAGCACGGAGACGGTGCTCGTCCGCGGCGAGGAGCCGGTCGAGGTCGAGATCCTCGAGACCAAGCGCGGGCCGGTGGTCCTCGACGATCCGGAGGAGGGCTGGGGCCAGGGGCTGCGTACGCCTGGCCACGAGCTGGGGGACCTCGGCTTCGGCGCGCTGCTGCCGCTGCTGCGGGCGCGTTCCGTCGCCGACGTGGAGGCGGCGGTGGAGCGCTGGGTCGAGCCGGTGAACAACTGGGTGATCGCCGACGAGGCCGGTCACGTCGTTCACCGTGTCGGCGGCCGGGTGCCCACCCGTGACGAGGCAGGGGAGTGGACGGGCTGGGTCGACCCGCTCCCGCGGCGTACGGCTTCCGCTGGCGGCGCCGTGGTGACCGCCAACGACCGGTGCATGCCGGAGTTCGACGTGCTGGCGACCGGGTTCGCGCCGCCGTTCCGGGCGCAGCGGATCGGACAGCTCCTCGACGCCGCCGGAACGCTCGACGCGGAGCAGGCGGTCGCGGTGCTCGCCGACACCGTGCAGCGTGCCGGCGGGCCGCTGCTGGCGCTGGTCCCGGCCGACCTGCGGCCGCCGGTGCTCGCCGAGTGGGACGGGGCGATGGACGGATCGCCGGGCGCGGCCTGGTACGCCGCGCTGCGCGCCGAGGTGGTCGACCGGATCTGCGCGGCACCGACGCTCGCGCCGCTGCGGGAGCCCTCGGACCACGGGCCGCTCTACGAGCCGTGGTTCAGCCTGCCGGCTCGGGTGGGCGGCGCGCTGCACGTCATCCTGGCCGCCGAGAAGCCCTTCGGGCTGGACCTGCGTGAGCTGGTCGCGGAGGCGGCCACAGCCGTGCTCGAGCCGGGTTCGGCATCGGCCCCGTGGCCGGAGAACCACCGGTTCTGGCCGCTGCACGCGCTGGAGCAGTTCGAGCTCCCGCACCCCCGGACCGCGCCCGCCACCCCTCTGCCCGGCGACACCGACACGGTCCGCTGCAACGCCTGGATCCCGGGCACCACGGTGACCGTGCGTGGCTCGGTCGCCCGCTACGCCTGGGACCTGGCCGAACCCGACAACAGCCGATGGGTCGTACCGCTGGGCGCCAGCGGAGACCCGGACAGCCCCCACCACATCGACCAGCACGACGCGTGGGCCGCCGGTGGCGCCATACGTGTCGTCACCGACTGGTCCCTGCTCACCGAGGAGACGACATGCCCCTGACGAAACCGGTCCTGACGATCCGCGACCTGGAGCCTTCGGCCGACATCGACCTGCTGTGCGGCTGGCTGCAGGACGATCGCGCCAAGTTCTGGGGCATGGTCGAGAAGCCGCGCGAGGAGATCGAGGAGATCTACACCTGGCTGCAGGAACAACCTCATCTGGCGGCGTACATCGTCGAGATCGACGGCGAGCCGGTCGCCCTGTTCCAGACCTGGGACCCCGAGGTCGACGAGCTCGGCACCTTCTACGACCGCCGCCCCGGCGACATCGGTGCCCACCTCTTCCTGGCCGACACCCCGACCCGCCAGGGCCGGACCGAGACCGTCCTCGCCTTCTTCATCGAGGAGGTCATCACCCCGTCCGGCGCCCGCCGTATCGTCGTCGAGCCGGACGCCACCAACGAGGCCTCCCTCGCCCGGCTCGACGACTACGGATTCAAACGGGGCCCGGTCGTGCAGCTCCCGCACAAGGTCGCCCAGTACGCCTTCCTCGACCTGCCCTGACCCACCGGCTCACGCCAGCTTCCGGGCGACCTCGTTGAGCGTGGCCCGCAGCTTGTCGCGGTAGACGTCCTGCTGCTCGGGCAGCCGGGCGTCGCAGAACGCAGCCAGATCGTTCCCGGTGACCTCGACGACGCTGCGACCGGCGGCCGCCTCGGTCTCGAACAGGTCCAGGACCTCGCGGAGGATCTCGACGATGTCCATGCCGTCGCCGGCGGTGAACCGCCACATGTAGCTCTTCATCTCGGCGTAGACGGCCCGGTAGTCGGCCGGCAGCTCGGCCGCACGGGCCTCCATGCGCTTCCAGTCCTTCTTGTCCCCGACGAGGCGGCTGAGGATGTTGTTCATGACGGTGCTCCTTCGGTTCGGTGCTTTCGGTGTCGGCTCCCTGTCTGGGGCCGTGCAAGAAGCGTGCAGCCCTGACGCTGCGTCAAGGTCAAGCACCGACCCGAAAATCGACGCCGAGAAGTCAGAAATTGGCGCCGAGACGGCACTTTTCGACGCCGAGAAGGCAGCCTCGGGAGTGCCCGGAAACTGACTTCTCGCCGGCAAGAACTGACTCTTCGGCGCGGGGAGGGTCAGGGGGCGGCGATCATCTCGACCAGCCGGCCCATCGCGCGGAGCTCGGCGTCGTGGAGACCGTCGTCGGGGACGATGACCAGGGACCAGAGGCGGCTGTCGACGGCGACGTTGCCGACGACGAGGTCGCCGTCGGAGTGCTTCTCGACGCACACGAAGGCGCGCTCGCCGATCTCGACGGGTGCGGGGGAGGTGATGCAGTCGGCACGGCTGGCGTCGAGCCCGGCCTCGACGGAGGTGTCGACCAGGGTCGTCACGAAGATGGCGCCGCGGTCGCTGGTGTAGGTGCACACGTCCGCGTCGGCGCTGTGCTCCCAGGTGCCGGGGATGGCGCTGGCGACCTGACCGGGCTCGAACAGGCACGGGCCGGCGGCCCCGGTAGGAGCGGAGGTCGACGGGCTCGGGCCAGGGCTGCTGGTCGTCGGATCGCCGGACCCGCAGCCCGCCAGAGGGGTCGCGAAGAGGACGGCTGCGATGCTGAGCAGCTTCCTCGACACGTACGTCTCCTCGGGTTTGCGGGGGTCCCGCCAGTTTCGCAGGTCAGCCTCCGAAGCCCGCAACCGAGGATCCATCCGATGCGGCGAGATCGGGGACCACGGTGCGGAGACGCGCCCGACCACACATCGGTCTCCAGATCGTCGTCCGATGGCTTATACGTAGCGAGCCTCGCGGAAGGTTGGGTGCTGATTTGAACAGAAGTCCCACACTGGCTTGCCCGGATTGGGCAGAATCGCGGGCGTGACCTCTGAGATCAGAGAACGGCTCGCGGGGCAGCACGTCCTGCTCACAGGAGTGACCGGGTTCGTGGGGGAGGCGCTGCTCCATCTGCTGCTGACAGAGGTGCCGGACGTACGCCTCAGCGTCCTGGTCCGACGGAAGGGGTCGATCTCGGGGGCCGACCGGATATCGAAGCTGCTTGCCAAGCCGATCTTCGAGGCGGTCGCGGACGCGGAGGTGAACGTCGTCGAGGGCGATCTCTCCGACCCGCCCGCGCTGCCGAGCGATCTCGATGCGGTGGTGCACTCCGCGGGTGACGTCTCGTTCGACCCGCCGGTCGACGAGGGGTTCATGAGCAACGTCGTCGGGGTCCGGGAGCTGCTCAGGCGGATCGAGGAGACCGGGCGCGACATCCACTATCTGCACGTCTCGACCGCCTACGTGTCCGGCCGCCGCCGCGGGCACATCCCCGAGGGGCCGGTGGACCATGCGGTCGACGTCGATGCCGAGCTCGCCTGGGGCCTGGCCCAGCGCGCCGCCGTCGAGGAGCGCTCGCGCAGCGTCGAGGTCATCTCCAAGCTGCGCAAGCAGGCCGAGCGGGAGCACGGTCGTGCCGGCCTGATGACCGCCGCTGCCGCCACCGAGGAGGCACGGAAGAAGTGGGTCAAGGACGAGCTCGTACGCCTCGGTGCCGAGCGCGCGCGCTCGCTGGGCTGGACCGACTGCTACACCTTCACCAAGGCGTTGGGGGAGCGGGTCGTCGAG
Organism: Nocardioides sp. CCNWLW239; assembly: GCF_037137035.1. NCBI lineage: Bacteria > Bacillati > Actinomycetota > Actinomycetes > Propionibacteriales > Nocardioidaceae > Nocardioides > Nocardioides sp. CCNWLW239. Next base: position 44,961 of record NZ_JBBBNW010000009.1, read on the forward strand.
GCGTACGCCGCGCAGGGGAACCGAGCGACGATCTACCGCCCGGCGATCATCGAGTCGGCTCTTGCCCGCCCGCATCCGGGATGGATCGAGGGGTTCAAGATGGCCGAGCCGCTGATCCTCGCCTACGGGCGCGGCGAGCTGCCGCTCTTCCCGGCGGCCGCGGACACCGCCATCGACATCGTGCCCGTCGACCACGTGGTCGCCTCCATCGTCGCCTGCCTCGCCCACCCGCCTCAGCACGGTGAGCCGGCCTATTTCCACCTCGCCTCGGGCGACCGCAACCCGGTGACCTTCGAGATGCTCTACGAGAACGTGCGCGCCTACTTCGCGAAGGAGCCCTTCGCGGCCGGCGACCGCGGGGCCGTGCGGCTGCCCGAGTGGACCTTCCCCGGTGGAGCGTCGGTCGAGCGGCTGATGACGACCGGGGAGAAGGTGCACAAGATCGCCGACACCCTTCTCGGGCTGGCGCCGCGCAGCGACCGCACCCGCGGCTGGGCGCGCGACCTCGACCGGCAGGGCCGGCGGCTGAAGTTCCTGCGGCGCTACCTGGACCTCTACAAGGAGTACGCCCAGGCCGATCTGCGCTTCGTCGACGCCAACACGCTCGCGCTCTACCGGTCGCTGTCGCCCGCCGACCAGGAGACCTTCGCCTTCGACACCGGCGTGATCGACTGGCACGAGTATCTCTATGGCATCCACGTGCCTTCGGTGACCAAGCCGGTCCGCGAGCTCGACGAGCTGCGCAAGCTGCGGAAGAAGCCGGTTCCCGGACGGATGCCACGGATCTCGGCGCCCTCGCCCACCGAGGAGAAGCGGGTCGCGGCGTTCTTCGACCTCGACGGCACCCTGATGTCCTCCAACGTGATCGAGACCTACCTCTGGCTGCGTCTCGGCGAGCTGTCGGGCACCCAGAAGGCAGCCGAGATCGCCCGGATGGCGGGCAAGGTGCCCAGCTACGTGTGGGCCGACCGTGCCGAGCGCAGCTCGCTGCTGCGTACGGTCTACAAGGAGTACGCCGGTGCGCGGCTCGCCGAGCTCGACGAGATCGTCGACCAGCACCTGACCACCCATATCCTCGGCCGCCTGGCCCCGGACGCGGTCCGGCGGATCCGCGAGCACCGTGCCGCCGGGCACGTGACGGTGCTGGTCACCGGCGCGATCCGGCCGCTGACCCGGCCGCTGCTCCCGCTGTTCGACCACGTCGAGGCGGCCGACCTGGCCGTCGACGATCGGGGGATCTGCACCGGCCATCTGTCGGCCTCGCCGCTGGTGGGGGAGTCGCGCGGCGCGTTCGTCCGCGAGTGGTCCCGCCGCGAGGGCATCTCGCCGTCCGACTGCTTCGCCTACGCCGACTCCCACTCGGATCTCCCGCTGCTCGCCGCGGTCGGTCATCCGGTCGCGGTCCGGCCCGACGTACCTCTCTTCCGGCATGCCAAGAAGTCGCACTGGACGATCGTCGACTGGGAATCTCCGGGCCACGCGAGCCGCACGCTCGACCCGGCTGGGCTGAACCGATGAGGAGGGGCTGAATGCTCGCGCTCGAGATGTACCGCAGCGTCGCGAAGACGGCGCTGGGGAAGGTCGCCGGCGGCCGGATGCCGCTGCTCCTGACCGGGGCCGCGGCGCCGCTGCGGATGGTGACGCTCGACCCGCCGAAGGTCGTCCACGACGGGTGGGCGCGGCTGCGGGTCTCGCTCTCCGGGATCTGCGGGTCCGACCTCGGGATGCTGTCGGGGAAGACGTCCCTCTACTTCCAGCCGCTGGTGAGCCTGCCGTTCGTCCCCGGCCACGAGATCGTCGGTGAGCTGATCGATCCGTGCGGCGACCTGGCGGCCGGCACCCGCGTGGTCGTCGACCCGGTCCTCACCTGTGCCGCACGAGGGCTGGAGGCGTGCGAGGCGTGTGCGCGCGGAGAGACCAACCGGTGCTCCCGGATCACCGTCGGCGACATCTCCTCCGGCCTGCAGACCGGGTTCTGCCACGACACCGGCGGCGGCTGGTCGCAGCAGCTCTCGGTGCACCGCTCACAGCTCCACGTGGTGCCGGAGGGATACTCCGACGAGCAGGCGCTGCTCGCCGAGCCGGTTGCGTGCGCGGTGCACACGGCCCGACGTGCCGCGGTCCGGCCGGGAGACCGCGTGCTCGTCTCGGGCGCCGGTGCGGTGGGGCTGCTGGCCACGCTCGCGCTGCGCGAGCTCACCGACGCCGGTGAGATCGTGGTCGTCGCCAAGCACGCTCATCAACGGGAGCTGGCGCTGGAGTTCGGCGCCACCGAGGTCGTCGCGCCGAGCGAGACGCTGCGGAGAATTCGGCGTGCGACCAGCGCTTTCATGATCGAACCGGAGATGATGGCGTCTCCCTACCTGCTCGGCGGCGTGGACGTGACCGTCGACGCGGTCGGTTCCAAGGAGTCGCTGCAGACCTGCCTGCATGCCACCCGTGCCGGCGGCCGGGTGGTGCTCTCCGGGATGCCCGCCTCCGCCGATCTGTCCGCGGCCTGGTTCCGGGAGCTCGAGGTGGTCGGGACGTACGCCTCCTCGCGGGGCTCCGGCGACTTCGCCACCGCTCTCGACCTGGTCGGCCACGACGCCATGTGCCGCCTCGCCAAGACCGTCGCGCCCTACCCGCTCCACCGCTGGCGCGAGGCCCTCGACCATGCCCACTCAGCCGGTCGGCTCGGCACCGTCAAGGTGGCGTTCGACCCCCGCCGAACGAATTGAGCAGAGCCGTCTTGAAATCGAAGGAGAGTCATCGATGACACGCCCAGGATTCGTTCTGGAGGTCGACGACCGTACGCCGCCTCTGCTCGTCCACGAGGGGCTCGGGTTCCGGCTGGAGGAGTTCCCGCAGGGCACCCGGGTGGTCTACCCGCCCGAGTCGCTGCCGACGGTGCCGGACGTGGACGCGGCGATCCGGGAGTCGTTGGAGAACCCGGTCGACTCCGAGCCGCTGCGGGAGCTGATGTTTCCGGGGATGCGGCTGACGATCGCCTTCGACGACCTCTCCCTGCCGCTGCCCACGATGAAGGCGCCCGACATCCGGGGCCGAATCATCGAGCAGGTGCTCACGATCGCCGCCGAGAAGGGCGTCGACGACGTCGAGATCATCGCCGCGCTCGCGCTGCACCGACGGATGACCGACGCGGAGATGAAGCACATCGTCGGCGAGCGCGTCTTCCGCTCTTTCGCGCCCTCCGGGAAGCTCTACAACCACGACGCCGAGGACCGCGCCAACCTCGAGCACATGGGCGTCACCGAGAAGGGCGAGGACGTCGAGATCAACAAGCGGGCGGCCACCTCCGACCTGCTGATCTACGTCAACGTCAACCTGGTCGCAATGGACGGCGGCCACAAGTCGGTCGGCATCGGGCTGGCGTCCTACAAGTCGATCAAGCACCACCACAACGCCAAGACGATGGTCCACTCGCGCTCCTTCATGGACCACAAGCACTCCGAGATGCACTCCTCAGCCTGGCGGATGGGCCGGCTGATCGGGGAGCACGTCAAGGTGTTCCAGATCGAGACGACGCTCGACAACGAGGTGTTCGGTCGCCCCTACGACACGCTCCTGAAGCGCGAGTGGGAGTGGTCGCTGCGCGACCAGGCGACCGTGCTCGGCCTGCGCCGAGGGCTGGCGGTCGCGCCGCAGAAGATGCGCCACAAGATGTTCCACGACCTGCGCTCCAACTACGGGCTGACCGGGATCACCGCCGGTGCCGTCGAGCCGGTTCACGAGCTCACCGTGCAGCGTGTCCACCAGCAGCAGCGGGTGAAGGTCGAGGGGCAGTCGGACGTGATGGTGATGGGGGTGCCCTACCTCGGCCCCTACAACGTCAACTCGACCATGAACCCGATCCTGGCCGCCTGCATGGGCCTGGGCTACTACTTCAACTCCTACCTGCGCCAGCCGGTCGTGCGCGAGGGTGGCGTCGCGATCCTCTACCACCCGCTCGACGAGGGCTTCAACACCCTCACCCACCCCTCCTACGTCGACTTCTACGAGGAGGTGCTCGCCGACACGACCGACCCGGCCTTGATCGGGCCGAAGTTCGAGGAGCAGTTCGCCACGGACCCCTGGTACGTCCACCTCTACCGCACCTCCAACGCCTACCACGGCGTCCACCCGTTCTACATGTGGTACTGGATCGCGCACGCCCTCGACCACCTCGGCGACGTGATCTGGGTCGGCGGGAACCCGAAGGCCGCCGCCCGGATGGGCTTCCGGTCCGCGACCACCCTGCGCGACGCCCTGGAGATGGCGAGCTCGACCGTCGGCCCGTCGCCGTCGATCACCTACCTGCGCAACCCCCCGCACCTCCTGGCGGACGTGCGATGAGGGGGGTCGGCGGATCGTGGGGCACGTGTAACACGCTGTTCGGAGCACTATCCGGTCGTTCAGATAGGGCGAGTAGTACTACGAACGACGTGTTACACGGCGAGGAGGCGCCTCGATGAGCAGCTTCTGGAAGGACACCGCCCGCGACGTACGCCTCATGAAGCGGGGCTGGCGGTGGGGGCACCGGGCGCAGGTGCCGAGGTCGGCGGAGCCGTTCGTACCACCGGCCACGACGACTGTCTTCGACAACGAGTGGTCGCGGAAGCCGGCGGCGCGAGCCGTCCGGGAGGTCGCGCAGGCCGGGCTCGAGGCGGTCTTCAGGTCCCAGGTGAAGACCCGGGTCGAGGGCCTCGACGTGCTCGACCGGCTCGAGGGCCCGGTGATCTTCGTGGCCAACCACGCCTCTCACCTCGACACCCCGCTGATCTTGCTGAGTCTTCCGGACCAGTGGCGGCGGCGTACGGCGGTGGCGGCCGCCGCCGACTACTTCTTCGACACCTGGTGGCGGGCGGTGGGATCCTCGCTGGTCTTCAACACGCTGCCGATCGACCGCCGCGGGGGAGCGTTGTCGACCCAGCCGGGGGAAGTGCTCGCCGAGGGCTGGTCGCTGGTCGTCTTCCCCGAGGGCACGCGCTCCAAGGACGGCACCGTCGGCCGGTTCCGGTCGGGTGCGGCCTACCTGGCGATCGAGTACGGAGTTCCGATCGTGCCGATCGCCCACCGGGGCACCTACGCGGCGATGCCGCGCGGCGTGAGCTGGCCGGGGAAGGACACCTCCGGTGGCCGGCGGCAGCTGACCGTACGTTTCGGGGAGCCGCTCCGCGCCGCCGAGGGCGAGTCGGTCCGCGAGCTCGCGCCCCGGATCCGGGCAGCCGTGGCGAGGCTGCTCGATGAGGACGAGACGGACTGGTACGCCTCGATGCGCCGCGCCGCCGAGCGCAGCACGCCCGACCCGGCCGGCGAGGAGATCGCCGAGTGGCGCAAGGTCTGGGCGGCCACGGAGTCTCCCGACACCGAGCCGGACAAGATCCGGGCCTGGCGCCGCTGAGCCGGGTCAGGACCAGCGCAGCAGCGCGGCCACGGGCGCGTCGCCGAGCACGCTGGCGGGCAGGACGCACACCTCGGCGTCGGTGAGGACCGCCGCGGCGATGAGCGCCTCGCCGGCCTCGACCGGGCCGGTGACCGGAGCCTCGCCGAAGGTGAGACCAGGGTGGTCGGCCGGGTCGAGCATGCGCCCGGCGAGCGCGCCGGGGTCGATCAGCAGGGTCTCGACGCGGCCGGTGACGAAGGCATCGGCGACGTCGCGTACGCCGGTGGCCGCGCGGTCGCCGCGGCCCCAGGCCTCCTCGAGCCGTCGGACGAGGGCCGTGCGACGGCGTACGACTCGGTCCATCAGCGCGCTGCGGATGGCGTCGTCGCGAGCCTGGTCGCCGCCGTCGGTGGCGCGCTGTCCGCTCGTCAGCTCGACCACCTCGACAGGCTGGTCGGCGAGGTCGTCGCGCAGCCTGCCGACCGAGGCCGGGTCGCCGCCGACGAGCACGAGGTCGTGGCCATGAGCCCGGATCAGCCGGATGACCTCCTCGGCCACCTTGTCGGCGTTGTTGCGCCACACGTTGTCGGTGGTCTGCTGCATGCGGAAGGCCGCCCAGCCGACGTTGTCCTGGACCTTGTGCACGTGCTCGAGCTCGTCACCCTCGACGGTGGTGGTCGCCGTCGGCTGGGGCAGTCCGGAGTCCCACAGCGAGATCTCGCCACCGGTGTGGTCGACGAGGACCAGCACGAACGGCATCGAGGCGTCGCGGGCGGCGATCCAGGAGCCGAGGTCGGGGAGCGGGTCCCAGGTCGCGACCTGGTTCGTCACCTCCGCGACGGCCACCTGGTCGTAGGCGATCCCCTCGGGGGTCGCGACGACGACGTGGGCCAGGGGCGCGGGCTGGTGCGGGTTCGCCTCCAGGCGCTCGGCGACCTGGGCTACGACCTCCGGCGGAGCACCCTGCGCGGAGAGCTCCTCGCAGGCCGCGCGTACGCGCAGCTCCTTGGCGTGGGCCGCGTTCTCCGAGTCCTGGCTGACGTCGGCCAGCACGGTGGCGTACGGCCCTGGGCGGGTCAACAGGTTGGTGAATCCAGCGGTGTCCATATCGGTGTGGTACCCAGAGTCGGGGGCTGCCACACGGGTCTGTTCACCCTGCTTCGCAGGTCACCCCTGTGACGTGCCACTTCTCGTCCTTGCCCTTCCCGGAGCGGTCGACCGCGAGGGTGAAGACCGACTGGCCGCCGTCGGGGGTCAGCTCCACCGTGGCGCCGGTCTCGGTGAGCTCGGTCGAGATGATGCGTACCTTCTCCAGGTGGCCGCGCGCGTCGGCGGTCTTCTCAGTGGGCGGCGTCTGGACCGACGAGCAGGCGTTCCCCCACTGCTCGACCAGGTCGGCGTCGGCATCGATGCTGGTCCAGCTCGTCGCCTTCGCGAACCTGCTGGCGGCCGTCTCGGCCTGCTCGGTCGCGTGCTCGCGAAAGCGTGAGCGCGAGTAGCCGTAGCCGGCCACCGAGATCAGCACCCCGACGAGCACCAGTACGCCGACCTTGAGCGCGATCTCGCGCTTCTCCTTGCTCTCCACGGCACGTTCCTACCAGCACCGGCCACCTGACCCGAACCGGCTCGCGGATGAGAGACCTCTCATGGTCGTCTCACGGTCACCTCACCGCGGGCAGAGATGGTTCTTCCACAGGGCCGGGAACACCCGGGCCAGAACCGAGAGGACGAACCATGAAGAAGCTCCCGATGCTGCTGGCGACCGGGCTGGTCGGTGTGGTCGCGGCCGGTGCGGTCACGTTCCAGAGCGCCGCCGCTGACGACGACTACGCCAAGCGCGAGGAGAAGTCGAACACCCAGGTGACCACTGTCGACGACGTGGACGACGACGACAACGACGTCGACGACGTCACCCGCGACGGCGCCGACGACGTGACCAACGGGACCGGCGTGACCCGGGCGACCAAGGACGCCACCCGCGACAACACGCGGGACAACACGCGGGACAACACGAACGACGACACCACCAAGGACGGCGACACCAAGGACGGCGACACCAAGGACAACACCCGGGACGACAACACCCGGGACCAGGCCGACGACAAGTCCGAGGACTGAGCCCGCCGATGACCGACACCTGGGGCCTGGACCAGGGTGACGCGATCACCCCCGAGCTGACCGCGATGCGGCTGCTCGGGGGCGGCTCGTCGTACGAGGCCTTCCTGGCCTTCGACGAGATCACCTACGGCCCGGTCGTCGCCAAGGTCCTGCGACCGAACCTGATCGACAGCGAGACCAGCCGCAACGCGCTGCGGCGCGAGACCGATGCGCTGACGATCCTGAAGCATCCGGTCCTCGTCCGCGCCCTGCGCGAGGACCTCGACGGCGAGCGGCCGTACGTGGTGATGGAGCACGTCGAGGGCCCGCGGCTCTCGACCCTGATCCGTCGTCACGGGCGCCTCCCGGAGCAGCAGTATCTGCCGCTGGCGCTCGACCTCGCCTCGGTGCTGCACTACCTGCGCCGCTCCGGCTGGGTGCATCTCGACATCAAGCCGAGCAACCTGATCATGGGTTCACCGGCCCGGCTGATCGATCTCTCGGTGGCCCGACCCGTCGCCGCGGCGGCCGTGCTGCGCCACGAGATCGGCACCGACGCCTACATGGCGCCCGAGCAGTGCCTGCCCGGCGAGCGTGGCGAGGTCGGCCCGGCCAGCGACGTCTGGGCCCTGGGAGCGACCCTCTTCCACGCGGTCACCGGCGAACGGCCGTTCCCCCATGGCGACCCTTCTGCCGCGGACCGCACGGAGCGCTACCCGCAGCTCGTCTCCCGCCCCGGCGCCCTCCCCCGACGTACGCCGCCCGAGATCGCCAAGGTCATCGAGGCGTGCCTGGCGCCGGCCCCCGGCGACCGTCCCGCCCCGGCGGAGATCGCCGAGACGGTCTCCCCCGCGGTGGAGCGCCTCCCGCGCGCCTCGCTGGGTGGCCTGCGGATCGGCTGATATGACGGGGAGTCAGGGCTGGAAGCGGTAGCCCATGCCGCGGACGGTCTCGACCCGGGCCGACCCCAGCTTCTTGCGCAGGTAGCCGACGTAGACGTCGACGACGTTGGAGCCGGGGTCGAAGTCCATGCCCCAGGCCAGGTCGAGCAGCTGCGCACGAGAGAGCACCTGCCCCGGATGCCGCAGCAGCACCTCCGCCAGCGCGAACTCGCGCGCAGAGAGGTCGGTCTCGCGCCCGTCGACCCGCAGCCGTCGCGTACGCAGGTCCAGCGCCACCGAGCCGGAGCGGAGCTCGCCCACCTCGGCGTCGGTGTTGTCCTGCTGCCGCAGACGTACGTTGATCCGGGCCCGCAGCTCGGCGAAGCGGAACGGCTTGGCGAGATAGTCGTCGGCGCCGCCCTCGAGCGCGGAAACGGTGTCGTGCACCGAGTCGCGGGCGGTCAGCACCACCACCGGCATCCGGGACCCCTGGGCGCGCAGCTGGTCGAGCACCTCGAAGCCGTCGATGGTGGGGAGCCCGATGTCGAGCACCATCAGGTCGAAGGCGCCGCTGAGCGCCTCCTCGAGCCCTTCGAGGCCGTCGGCGACGGTGGTCGTCTGATGGCCGTCGGCGCTCAGGCCCTTGGCCAGAAACGCCGCGATGCGGTCCTCGTCCTCGACGATCAGGATGCGGGCCATGCCTCTCCTTCGGTGCGTGCGGGCAGAGTGATGGTGAAGCGGGCGCCGGGCCTGGCGTCCTCGACGGCCACGGCGCCTCCATGGGCGGTGGCGATGGCGGAGACGATGGCCAGCCCGAGCCCGAGTCCCGGCCGGTCGCCCGACCCCGTCTCGGTGCCGCGCGCGAACCGCTCGAAGATCCGCTCCCGGTCCTCGGCCGGAACCCCGGGGCCGGTGTCGCGCACCCACAGCCGCAGAGTGCCGTCGACCGTCGCCGAGCCGACGGCGATCCGGTCGCCAGGTGCGGTGTGACCGACGGCGTTGTCGCACAGCTGCAGCATCGCCTGGGTGACCCGTTGCGGGTCGAGGCGCCAGGTGCCGGGGGTGGCCGCGTCGAGATGCCAGTCGCGGTCGGCGAGCGCGCTGGCCTTGGCGAGGATGTCCTCGGTGAGGGTGTCGACGTCGACCTCCTCCAGGGTGAGGAAGTCGGGCCGGTCGTGCTTGGCCAGCAGGATCAGGTCGCCGACCAGACGGCTCATCCGGTCGATCTCGTCGAGCGCCAGCCGCCGGGTCTGCTCGACCTCTGCCGGGTCGGACTCGTCGAGGAGCTCGAGGTGGCCGCCGATGATCGTCAGCGGCGTACGCAGCTCGTGACCGGCATCGTCGAGGAACTGGCGTTGGTCGGAGAACGCCCGCTCCAGCCGGTCCAGCATGTCGTTGAAGTTCCTGGTCAGAGCCGAGATGTCGTCGTTTCCGGACTCGGGCAGGCGGGCGGAGAGATCGGTCGCGCTGATCGATCCGGTCGCCTGTCGCAGCCGGGTCAGCGGGGCCAGCAGGCGACCGGACTGCCAGGCCGCGACCACGGTGACGAGGAGTGCGAGGAGACCGGCCACGATCGTGTAGGTGCGCATCGTGCTGCGCAGCTCGGCACGGTCCTCGTCGAGGTAGGAGACGACCAGGAGGGCGCCCTCGGTGGTGCCCGTGGCGGTGTCCTGCCGCACCGGCTGGCTGGTGATGCGTACCTCGCCCTCGGGGGTCTCGAGATACGTCGTCCCGCCACTGACGGCCAAGTCGCGGACGGCGTTGCGGAACCGGGCGGAGGTGACCAGCGGATCCTCGGGAAACTGTGCGCGCGGCCGGCCGTCGACCCAGGCGACCAGGAGCTCGTCGTCGTCGGGGACGTTGCGGCGGAGGAACGTGAGCAGCAGACCCTCTACGTCGTACGGCGCCCGGGTCTCGGGGTCGATGCCCTCGGTGCGCAGCCTCGAGAACTCGTCGAGCTCCTGCTCCGTCTCCCGCGTGGTCGCGGCATCGACCCGGTTGAGCTCGACGGCGTAGACGATGAGACCGGCCCCGGCCAGGGCGAGGGTGACGAGCAGTGCGACCGAGGCCGTGAGCCGGGCGCGCACGGAGAGCCCCCGGCGCAGCGGTGGCGGTGTGGTCTCGGGCGGCTGAGGGTCAGTCGTCGTCATGGCGGTCGTCGTGGTCATCGTCGTCGTCATCATCATCGTCGACGGGACCAGGGGTGACGACCGGGACACCCGAAGGATCCGTGCTCGGGGACGATCCCGGGCCCGAAGAACCGGGCGCGGAGGGCGAGACGGACTCCGAGGGCAGCACGACGGGTTCGCGCGGTGGCGGGTCGTTCTCCGAGGCTCCGGCGAAGGAGCCGGCCAGGTAGATGCCCACGACGGCGAGGACCGCCAGGGGGAGGAGGATCTTCAGAGTGCGGGACATGACCCTTCGATAGTGCCTGACCACGTGGCAGCAGCGGGGATCCATGAGAGAGCTCTCATCGATACAGTGATGCGGGTCACGACTTGCACCTGGAGGTAGCCCGTGTTCGTTCCGTTCAGCGTCAACGACTTCATCGACCGTGCCGCATCCGTCTACGGCGAGCGGGTCGGCATCGTCGACGAGCCCGACCAGCCGGCGGCCCCGCTCGGGGAGGTGACGTACGCCGAGATGAAGGTGCTCGCCAAGCGGATGGCCGCACGGCTCGATGAGCTCGGCATCGGCGTGGGGGAGCGGGTCGCGATCGTCTCCCACAACTCCGCACGGCTGCTGACCGCCTTCTACGGAGTCTCCGGCTACGGCCGCATCTTGGTGCCCGTCAACTTCCGTCTCCGTCCCGACGAGGTCTCCTACATCGTGGAGCAGTCGGGCGCCTCCGTGCTGTGGGTCGACCCCGAGGTCGACGAAGCGCTGAAGGACGTCACCGCGAAGCACCGCTTCGTGCTCGGCGACGACGCCAACCTCTACGCCGCGGAAGGCGTCGAGCCGGTCCCGTGGGAGCCGGACGAGAACGCGACCGCGGCGATCAACTACACCTCCGGCACCACCGCCCGGCCCAAGGGCGTGCAGATCACCCACCGCAACATCTGGACCAACGCGCTGACCTTCGCGCTCCACGCCGGGTGCAGCGACCGCGACGTCTACCTGCACACGCTGCCGATGTTCCACGCCAACGGCTGGGGGATGCCGTTCGCCGCGACGGGTCTCGGCATCAAGCACATCGTGCTGCGCAAGGTCGACGGGATGGAGATCCTGCGCCGCGTACGTGACCACGGGGTCACCTACATGTGCGCCGCCCCCGCGGTGGCGGCCGCCGTGCTCGACGCGCTCCCGCAGTGGCAGGAGACCGAGGGGGAGATCCCCGGCCGCGACAAGGTGCGGATCATCATGGCCGGTGCTCCGCCGCCGACGAAGACCGTCGTACGCGTCCAGGAGGAGCTCGGCTGGGAGTTCATCCAGATCTACGGCCTCACCGAGACCTCGCCGCTGCTGACCATCAACCGCACCCGTGCCGAGTGGGACGACCTCGACCCGATGGAGCGCGCCGCGAAGCTGACCCGCGCCGGCGCGCCCGCGATCGGCGTGAGCCTCGACATCTCGCCCGACAAGGAGGTCCTGGCCCGCTCCAACGTGGTGCTCGAGGGCTACTGGGAGAAGCCGGAGGAGACCGAGAAGGCGCTGGCCGACGGCTGGTTCCACACCGGCGACGGTGGCAGCATCGGCGACGACGGCTACCTCACCATCTCCGACCGCATCAAGGACGTCATCATCACCGGCGGCGAGAACGTCAGCTCCGCCGAGGTGGAGGACGTCCTCTTCCTGCACCCCGCGGTCGCCGAGGTCGCCGTCATCGGCATCCCCAGCGAGAAGTGGGGCGAGACCATCCTGGCGCTCGTCGTCCTCGCCGAGGGCGCCTCGGCGACCCAGGAGGAGCTGATCGCCTGGTGCAAGGAGCGAGCCGCGGGATACAAGGCCCCGACCGTCGTCGAGTTCCGCGACTCGCTCGCTCGCACCGCCACCGGCAAGCTGCAGAAGTTCAAGCTCCGCGAGCCCTACTGGGGCGACCGCGAGCGCAAGGTCAACTGACGGTCGCTCACCGCGTCGGGGGTTCGGGTGGGGTGCCTCCCGGGCCCCCGGCCGGACCGCTGCCGCCCGGCGCGCCGCCCATGGTGGCCGTCGTGGTGGTGTCGACGGCGACGGAGAGTGAGCCCTGGTAGCCGGCACTCGTGCTCCCCGTGAAGGTGCCCATCTCGAGGTCGTAGCCGTCGCTGAAGACGTTGTCGCTCTCGAGGCTGACCTTGGCCAGGTTCTCGGCCGAGCCCGTGTAGGCATCGTTCTCGTAGACCTTGGTCAGCATCTTCTCGGGGAAGGCGACCTGCGAGGTGGCGATGGCGTTCTCGCCGCTCGTGGCCGACTCGGCGTCGGGGTAGACCTCGAAGTGCAGGTGCGTCCAGCGGCCGTCGTAACAGCCCGGGACGATGGTCTTGAAGGTCACCTGACCCTCGGCGTCGGCGACCTGGACACCGCGGAGGTACGTCTCGTCCTCGACCCCCTCGGAGTACATCGAGTAGCGGCCGAGCGCGTCGCACTGCCACAGATAGACCGCGACCCCCTCGAAGGGCACGTCGTCGTCGGCCATGTCGGTCACGGTGAAGGTGAACTCGAGCGGCACCCCTTCGACCGTGGTGCCGCCGTCGAGACTGGACGTGATGTCGCTGCGTACGATCCCGGACTCGGTCAGCACGTTCGTGCCGTTCGTGCCGTCGGCCGGATAGGGCCCGTTGGTCTCCTGCGGGATCTCCCCGTCGCTCGTCGTGCTCGCCGCAGCGCCGCCCGATGATCCGGACGAGCTCGACGAGCCGGCACCGCAGGCCGCCAAGGCTGCGGCCCCGACCCCGGCTCCGAGGAGCCCGAAGATCCGGCGGCGCGTCAGCAGCGTCGTGACGTCGAAGCCGGCGCCTTGGTCGACCACCTCCTCGCGTGGGCGGGCCAGCAGACGGCCTTCATAGGCGGGGCCGTCGGGGGTGAGGTCGGGTTCGGGTACGCGGCTCACTGGATCTCCTTGCAGTCGGTCGTTCGTGACCTGACTCTGGCGAGGCAATCCTTCAGCACCTTCGGTCTCGACTGTGATGTCTCTGTGAGCGTCGGCCTCGGGCTGTCATGCGCACAGGAAGACAGCGCGTCAGCCGGCGGCCGGCCGCGGAGCTGACGTGACGAGCTGCTGGGCCTGTTCCTTGGACACCTTCGAGGCGTAGCCGCAGTAGGTGCAGTCCATGCGGCGGGACGTACCGACGGGGAAGAGCGGGATGAAGAAGAGAGTGAACTTGTTGACGTTCTCGAACAGCCGCTGCGCGGCACGCTGACCGCAGTGAGGGCACACCAAGGAGAGGGTCGCGAGCAGGCGCGTGTAGGTCTTGACCCCGAAGATGATCATGTCGTGAGTCTTGCACGCGAGGGGCTGATTTACTTGCCCGGTGGTACGTACCCCCAACCCCCTCTGGCACACCCTCATCCACCTTCGCGGCAACCCGCGCGCGTGCGTCTGGACCGAGCCGATGTGGGGTCTGTCGATGGCGCTCGTGCTGCCGTACCTCTCGGTGTTCATGCTGGCGCTGGGCGTGCACGACGCGCAGATCGGCCTGATCGCGAGCGCGGGCATGGTCTCCCAGGTCTTCTTCGGCCTCGCTGGTGGGATCATCACCGATCGGCTCGGGCGGCGGGCGACGACGGCTCTGTTCGATGTGGTCGCCTGGGTGATCCCGTGCCTGATCTGGGCGTTCACGCAGAGCTTCTGGGGTTTCCTCGCGGCGTCGGTGGTCAACGGCGCACTGCAGGTGACCCAGAACTCCTGGGACTGTCTGATGGTCGAGGACGCCGAGCGCGGGCAGATCACCCGGATCTACTCGCTGGTGCGGGTGGCTGCGGACTGTTCGGCCCTCTTCGCCCCGATCGCGGCGATCCTGGTGGCGCGATTCGGGCTGGAGCCCGCGGTCCGGTTGCTCTTCATCAACGCCGCGGTGGTGATGACGGCGAAGATCATCTGGCTCTACCTGTGGTCCTCCGAGACCAAGCAGGGCCGGATCCGGATGGCAGAGACGGACGGGCACAGCCTCTGGCAGCTCCTGGCCGGATACCGCGGGGCGCTGACGCTGCTGGTGCGCTCGCGCGGCTCGGTCCTGGCGCTCGCGATCGCAGCGCTGTTCGCCGCGGTGACGCTGATCAACGCCACGTTCTGGCAGGTCGTGGTCAGCCAGCATCTGCACGTGCCGGACCCGCTGCTGCCGTTCTTCCCCATGGTGCGCTCGCTGATGTCGGTGCTCTTCCTCTTCACCGTCATCTCCCGGCTGACCGGCGGGATGGACCTCAAGAGGGCGACGCTGTGGGGCTTCGGGACCTACCTCGCCGGCCAGCTCCTCCTGGTCCTGATCCCGGCGTCGCGGGGCGACGCCGACCTTGCCACGTACGCACTCCTGGGCATCTGTCTGCTGCTGGACAGCTTCGGAGCGGGGATGCTGTTCATGCTCTCGGAGTCTCTGGTCGCGCTGCACGTCGATGCGGCCGAACGTTCCCGGGTGATGGCGCTGCAGCGGATGTCGGTCATGCTGGCCGCGGCACCGTTCGGCTGGATCTCCGGTTGGCTCTCGGGGATCGACCGTACGTATCCGTTCTGGTTGACCGCCGGGCTGCTCGTCCTCGGCGCCGTCCTGACCGCGACGCGCTGGGTGCCGACGCACCACGAGTCGGACCCGGAACCGGAGCCGGTCGCCTAACCCTGTCGTCTAACCCCGTCGCCTAGCCCCGTCGATGGACCTCCCGGCCGTCAACGTACGTGTGGGTGACCTGGGTGCGGCCGAGGACGGTGTCGTCGCCGAGGATGTCCTGGTCGACGACGACCAGGTCGGCCGCGTACCCGGTCTCGATCCGGCCCGTCGAGCCCTCCAGGCGGTTCAGGGAGACGGTCCCGGTGGTGTAACCGGCAAGGGCGTCGGCCACCGACAGCGCCTCCTCGGGGAGCAGCGCAGCGGCGTCGGGAGACTGGTCGGGGGAGCGGCGGTTGACCGCGACGTGCATACCGAGCAACGGCGCCGGGTCGGAGACGGGCCAGTCGCTACCGCAGGCGATCCGAGCACCCGTACGCAGCAGCGACCCGAACACGTACTGCTGCTCGCGTGCGGCCGGCGCCAGGAACGGCAGGGTCAGCACCTCCACCGCCTCGTCGAGACAGGCCCACAGCGGCTGGATGTTGGCGGTGACCTCCAGCGCGGCGAACCGCGGGACGTCGGCGGGATCGACGACCTGCACGTGGGCCAGATGGTGCCGCAGCCCGCTGGCCCCGTTGACCGCACGGGCGTGCTCGATCGCGTCCAGGCTGTCGCGTACCGCCCGGTCGCCGAGCGCGTGGATGTGCGCCTGGAACCCGGCCGCATCCAGCGCCGCGACGTAGGTGGCCAGAGAGTCCGCCGGGATGAAGGAGAGCCCGCGGTTGTCGGTGAGGTGGCCGTGGGAGTCGAGGTAGGGGGAGAGCATCGCGGCCGTGTGCGTCTCGCAGACACCGTCCTGCATCAGCTTGACGCTGGCAGCGTCCAGCCCCGACCGCGCGGCCAGCGCGCGGCGCGAGATCAGCTCGGGCAGCTGCTCCAGGCCGCGGTCGCGGTCCCACCACTGGGCGAGGACGACCTTCGCGGTGAGCTCGCCGGCCTCCCGGGCAGCGATATAGGTCGGCAGCGAGTCGGGCATGCCGAGGCCGTCACCGACCAGAGCGTCCTGCCAGCCCACGATGCCGACCGAGTGGAGGTGCCGCTGCGCGGTCAGCAGCGCCGCCCTCAGGTCGCCGGTGGTCGGGGCCGGCACGAGTGACCCGACCAGCGCCATCGCCCCTTCGTGCAGCGCCCCGGTCGGGCGGCCGGACCCGTCGCGTTCGATCCGCCCGTCGGCGGGGTCCGGCGTCTGCGCGGAGATGCCGGCGATCTCGAGCGCGCGGCTGTTCACCCAGGCCGAGTGGTGATCGCGGTTGGGCAGGAAGACGGGCCGGTCGGGCAGCAGGCGATCAAGAGGCGAAGCGCTCGGCACCCCTCCCGGGAACGAGTCCATCGACCAGCCGCCGCCGGTGACCCAGGCACGCTCCGGGTTCGCGGCGGCGTAGGACCCGATGGCGTCCAGGTATTCGTCGAGCGTGGACAGGCCGGTCAGGTCGCACTGGTTCATCTCCAGCCCGGCCTGGACCGGATGGACGTGCGAGTCGTGGAAGGCAGGCAGCACCCACCGGCCGTCGAGATCCTCGACCAGCGTCTGCGGGCCGGCCAGGGCCGACAGGTCTGCGCCGATCGCCGTGATCCGTCCGTCCTGGACCGCGAGATCCCTGTCCTCCCAGCGGCCCGAGCGCAGCACCCGGCCACCACGCACCAGCAGGTCCACCGGGCGCGCGTCCATTCAGTTCACGGCCATCGTGTCGGTCACCGAGGAACCCGAACGCCTGAGCACCCACGCCACGAACCCGAGCACAAGGAGCGTGAAGACCAGCAGGATCGTGGAGACCGCGGCGATCTCGGGCTTGAGCCCCGATCGGACCGAGGAGAGCACGTAGACCGGCCACGAGGTCGTGCCGGAGACGTTGATGAACGAGGAGATCACCGTGTTGTCGAGGCTCAGTGTGAAGGCGAGCAGCCCGCCGGCCAGGACCGCCGGCCCGACCAGGGGGAGCGTGACCTTGAAGAACGTCGGGACCGGGCGCGCATAGAGGTCGGCCGAAGCCTCCTCCAGCGACGCGTCCAGCCCGACCAGCCGGGCCCGGACGATGTAGGTGACGACCGCGGTCGCGAAGAGCGAGTGACCGATCACGAGACGTACGTAGCCGTTGTTGAACGGCAGCAACGACCAGTCCTGACCGAGCGTCACGAACCAGGGCAGCAGCGCGATGCCGTCGACGATCTCGGGTGTCACCGAGACCAGCAGCAACAGCAGCGTGAACGGGCCCGTCCACCGGCCCGGGAACCTGGCCATCGCCATCCCGGCCAGGGTGCCGAGCGCACTCGCCAGGAGCGCGGCGATGACGGCGGTCTGGAGCGAGACGGCGACGGTGTGGCGTACGGTCGGCCGCTCGATGATCGCCGTGAACGGCTCCAGACTGAAGCCGTCCCAGGCGGTGAGCAGGCGACCGCCGTTGAAGGAGTAGATGCCGATCACGATGATCGGGGCGAACAGGAAGAGGAAGACCAGCGTGGTCCATGCCCCGAGCGCGAGGTTGGTCCCGGACGGCTTGCTCATGTCGTTGCCAACTCCTTCCTTCCGGAGGTCTTCGTGCCGATGACCAGCCGACTCCGTCGCCCGACGAGCCAGCCCACCCCCCACAGCAGCGCGACGGCGAGGACGACGACGAGCATGGTGAGCAGGATGAGGACGACCGCCATCGCCGAGCCCAGCGCCCAGTTCTGAGCGGTCAGGAACTGGCTGGCGATCAGGGAGCCGACCATGGTGCCCTTGGCGCCACCGAGCACGGCCGGGGTGACGTAGTCGCCCGTCATCGGGATGAAGACCAGGATCACGCCGGCGATCATCCCGGGCCGCGCCAACGGCAGCGTGACCTGGAAGAACGTGCGCACCCGGTCCGCGCCGAGGTCCTTGGACGCCTCGCCGAGCGCGCCGTCGACGCGGTCGAAGGCGACGTACAGCGGCAGGATCATCAGCGGGAGATAGTTGTAGATCAGGCCCAGCAGCACCGCGCCGCGGGTGTTGAGCAGGTCGTGCGGGTCGCCGACCAGGCCGACGTCGGTCAGGAACCCGGCCAGGGCACCTTCGGAGGAGAGGATCACCTTCCAGCCGATCGTGCGGATCAGGAACGAGGTCCAGTAGGGGACCATCACCAGCGCGACCAGCAGCCCGCGCCGGTGGGCCGGGACCTTCACCGCCATGAAGTACGCGGCGGGCAGCGCGATCAGCAGGCACGCGACCGTCCCCAGCACGCTCATCCACAGGGTTGCCCGGAAGATCGTGAAGAAGGTCGGGCTGAACGCCTCCGCATAGCGGTCCAGCGACATCACCGCGTTGCTGTGGGTGCCGAACATCCCCGGCTTCTCACCGAAGCTGAACCAGGCGATCTGCAGGAACGGGACGACGAAGAAGACGGTCAGCCACAGCCACGCCGGGACGGCGAGGACGAACCCGGGGAGCCTGCTGGACCCGTTCCTAGGCACTGGCGGCGGCCTTCAGCTTGTCGTAGACCTCCGTACGCCGGTCCTGGGCCTTGTTGACGGCGCCGTTCTTCATCGTGGCGAGCTGCTCGTCGGTGAAGAAGATCATCTCGGGCAGCTCGACCTTGCGCTCCTTGGCCATCTCCTCGATGCCGAGCGCGCCGGTGTTGTAGCCGATGTAGTCCATCTCCAGGAACGAGTTCTCCGGCTCCAGCACGTAGTCGAGGAACGCGTGCGCAGCCTCGGGGTGGGGCGCGCCGGTGGGGATGCACCAGTTGTCCATCCACAGCTCCGTCGTCGGACCGGGCAGGACCCACTTCCAGCGGTCGGGCTGCTTGTGCTCGAGGATGCCGAGCCGGGAGTCGCCGTTCCAGTTCTGCATCAGCGCGAAGGTGTTCTGCTGCATCGCTCCGGTGGCCGGGTAGGAGTCGAAGCCGGCGATGTGCGGTGCCCACTTCTCGACCGCCTCGGCCTCGTAGGCGTCGTAGTCGGCCATGTCCTCGGTGTTCCAGTCGATGTCGTTGGCCCAGAAGTAGAGGCCGGCGACACCCTGCGGGTCGTCGAGCAGCGAGGTCTTGCCCGAGGCCTCGTTCTGCATCGCGTCGATGAAGTCGTCCCAGGTCGCCAGGTCGCGCTTGATCACCGTGGTGTCGTAGACGAACCCGGTGGTGCCCCAGCACTTGCAGACCGAGTATTCGTTCTCCGGGTCCCAGTCCTGGCCGAGGAACTTCGGGTCGACCTTGGCGAGGTTGGGGATCAGGTCCTTGTTGAGCGGGACGATGATCTCGTTCTCGATCAGCTGGGGGATGTAGACGCCTGTCGGAACGACGATGTCGTAGCCGCTGGTGCCCTTGGCCGCGACCAGCTTGGAGATCAGCTCCTCGTTCGAGCCGTAGGAGTCGAGGGTCACCTTCGGGCCGGTCTTGCCGAAGGCGTCGATCACCTCGGGGGAGTCGTAGTCGCCCCAGGTGTAGATCGAGAGCGACTTCTCCACCGGCCCGCCGGTCGCACCGGCACCCGGCTCGACCGCCGCCTCGCCACCACCGCCTCCGCCCGTGCCGCAGGCGCTGAGCGCGGCACCCGCGCCGGCGAGGGCCGCCAGGCTCAGGAAGTGGCGCCGCGAGAGCTCCTGACGGATCGCTCGCGCACCCGCATGGCTGGCCAGGATGCGTACGTTCCTGTTCGTGTCTCCGGGGTTGCTCACTGGGGGCTCCTAGCGGTGGTCGGGGCGGACGGGGTGTCGAGAGGGAAGAGACGTACGTCCTCGGCGGCCCAGCCGCAGAGGACCTGGTCGCCGGGGGAGAGCCGGGTGGCTCCGTGGGTCGGGCGGCGGATCAGCAGGCTGGTCTCGTCGGTGACCTTGACGAGGTACTGGATCACCTCGCCCAGCAGGGAGACCTGGAGGACCTCGCCGGCCACGGTGTTGAGACCCTCGGCCGCTGCCTTGTTCTCGAGCGCAGGCTCGATCGAGATCAGCTCGGGGCGGATGGCGGCCTGATGCGGCTCGCCGGGTCTTCCGTCGGGCTTCGCGGGACCCTCGATCACGACGACGGGGGTCTCGACGGTGGTGCCGTCGGCGCTGATCTCGCCGTGCAGGAAGTTCTGCTGACCGACGAAGCCGGCGACGTACGCGCTGGCGGGCTGGTTGTAGACGGTGTCGGCGTCGGCGAGCTGCTCGATCCGCCCGGCGCGCATGATCGCGATCCGGTCGCTCATCGCGAGTGCCTCGTGCTGGTCGTGGGTGACGAAGACGAAGGTGATCCCGAGGCGGGACTGGAGCAGCTTGAGCTCGAGCTGCATCTCCTCGCGCAGCTGGCGGTCCAGGGCGCCCAGCGGCTCGTCGAGGAGGAGGACGCCGGGCCGGTTGACGAGCGCCCGGGCGAGCGCGACCCGCTGCTGCTGGCCGCCGGAGAGCTGGGTCGGGCGGCGGTCGGCGAAGTCGAGCATCCGCACCATCCGCAACGCCTCGACCACCCGTTCGCGGATCTCGGCCTTGGGCGTCCTGCGCTGCTGGAGGCCGTAGGCGACGTTCTCGGCGACGGACTTGTGCGGGAACAGCGCGTAGGCCTGGAAGACCGTGTTCACGTCGCGCTGGTAGGGCGCGAGCCGGACCACGTCCTTGCCGCCGATCATGATGCTGCCCGAGTCGGGCTTCTCGAAGCCGGCGATCATCCGCAGCGTCGTCGTCTTGCCGCAGCCCGAGGGGCCGAGCAGCGAGATGAACTCGCCGGCCCGGATCTCCAGGTCCAGGCCGTCGACCGCCGTGGCCTGGCCATAGGTCTTGGTCAGGCCGCTGATGGACACTGAGCCGGAGGGTGGGGGTTCCGGGGAAGCTGTCGTGGTCATCGCTGCTCCAGTCGATTGTTCACTTAGCGCTGCATTCCACCACAGGATTCGGAGAAAAGTACGGAATCGGTTGTAAAGGAACGGTTACGAACTGGATTCCGTGCTCGGCGTCGTCGGTGGAGTCATCGGCAGAGGCTGGCCCTAGGGTTACACCATGCCGACCCTGTCTGCCGTCACCTCGTTGCTGGACGAGTGGTACCCGCCCGAGACCGCCGACGACTGGGATGCTGTCGGGCTGGTCTGGGGCGACCCGTCGTCGCCGGTCTCGAAGATCTTGCTCGCCGTCGACCCGACCCTGCCGGTCGCCGAGGAGGCGGCTGCGTGGGGAGCGGACCTGGTGGTGGTCCATCATCCGCTCTTCCTCAAGGGCGTGCACGGGTTCGCGGCGACGACGCCGAAGGGACGTACGCTCTCGACGCTGGTCTCCGCGCAGTGTGCCCTGCTCACCGCGCACACCAATGCCGACCAGGCCCTCGGCGGTGTCTCGGAGTCGTTGGCGCTCGCGCTCGGGCTGAGCTCCCTGCGGCCGCTGGTGCCGGGGCTGACCCCCGAGGTCGGCACCGGGCGCGCCGGGACGGTGGAGCCGACGACGCTGGGCGCGTTCGCCGAGACCGTGGCCGCGGCTCTCCCGGCCACCGCGTCCGGGATCCGGGTCGCCGGCGACCTCGACCGGCCGGTCTCCTCGGTCGCGCTGTGCGGCGGTGCAGGCGACTTCCTGCTCGACCAGGTGGCTGCGTACGACGTCTATGTGACCAGCGATCTGCGGCACCATCCGGCCTCGGAGTTTCTCGAGAAGGGCGGTGCGCTGATCGACATCCCGCACTGGGCCGCCGAGTGGACCTGGCTGCCTGTGCTGGCGAGGCGACTTCGGGAGGCATTCGGAGATACGGTGGACACCCGGGTCTCGGAGATCGTCACCGACCCGTGGACCAAGCGTCTGTGAATGCTGCGTTTGTGAATAGCTGAGGAGAATCCGCTGAAAGCCGACCCGTTCGCCCAGGTGAAGCTGCTCGACGTCTGTGAGCTCGACTCGCGTGCGCTCCAGCTGCGCCACCGCCGTGCGCATCTGCCGCAGGCCGCCGTCGTGGCAGAGCTGCAGGCATCGAAGAAGACCACCGACGATGCCGTGCGCGACGCCCGGGTCACCCGCGACGACCTCGAGCGGGTGCAGAAGAAGGCCGACGCTGACGTCGAGGCCGTCAAGACCCGCCGCCGGCGTGACCAGGAGCGGATGGACTCCGGGGCGATCAGCAGCGCCAAGGACCTCGAGCGCATGCAGCACGAGCTGGCCACCCTCGACCGCCGGATCGCGGTGCTCGAGGACGAGGAGCTCGAGGTCATGGAGCAGCTCGAGGAGGCCCAGGCCAAGGTCACCCGGCTCGAGGCCGAGCTCGCCGAGATCGACGAGAAGCTCGCGGTCGCGGTCGACTCCGTCGACGTCGAGACCGCGAAGATCGACACCGAGCTCGCCGGGGTTCTCGAGGAGCGTACGCCTGCGCTCGAGGGCATCCCCGATGACCTGCTCGCCCTCTACACGCGGCTCAGCGACAAGATGGGTGTCGGTGCGGCCGAGCTGCGCGCCCGCCGCTGCGGCGGCTGCAACCTCCAGCTCGACCCGGCCGAGATCTCCCGCATCCGCGGTCTCGCTGCCGACGAGGTCGTGCGCTGTGAGGAGTGCTCCCGCATCCTCGTCCGGACTGCCGAGTCGGGGCTGTGAGCCGGACGTCCACGTCGCGTGGCTGGGGCGGCGACGTCGCCGCCACCACGCTCGTGCTGGTGCGCCACGGAGTCACCAAGCACACGGCTGCGAAGGCGTTCTCCGGCGGGCTCGGCGGCGACAACCCGCCGCTGACCCAGGAGGGGCGTGAGCAGGCCCTGCTCACCGCGAAGTGGCTCGAGCCGCTGGCGCCCTCGGTCTCGACCGTGGTGACCTCACCGGTCCTGCGGGCCTTCGAGACCGGCGAGATCGTCGCCGGCGCGCTCGGTGCGCAGCTGGTCGAGGAGCCGGGGTTCGCGGAGATCGAGTTCGGCGAGTGGGAGGGCCTCACCTTCGGCGAGGTCGCCCAGCGGCACCCGGAGGAGATGAAGGAATGGATGGGTGCGACCGAGGTCGCACCGCCGGGCGGGGAGTCCTTCGACTCCGCGCAGGTCCGCGTCCTCGACGGCCTCGAGCGGGTGCTCGAGGCTCACACCGGGGAGACCGTCGTGGTCACCTCGCACGTCTCGCCGATCAAGCTGCTCGTCGCGCACGCGCTCGGCACCCCGATCGGTGGCGTCTTCAATATGGAGCTCTCGCCCGCATCCGCCACCGTGGTCTCGTTCTTCTCCGACGGCCGCGCCTCGATGCGCCTGTTCAACGGGCTCCCTCCCGCCCGCGACCACTTCGCCGCCACCACTTTCTGAGGCCGAGTCGGCCCGGCTCGGCGCGAGATGGTCAGATCTCGGTGACGACCACGTCGAGCTGGGTGCCCTTGGTGGTCGGGGCGCCCACCTCGACCGTCCAGCCGAGGTCGCGGAGAGCCTCGGCGAGCGCGGCCGGGGTGCGGGGGTTCGAACCGGACTCGAGGAGCGCTCGGACGAGGCGGCCCTTGGTGGCCTTGTTGAAGTGGCTGACCACCTTGCGCTGGCCGTTGTGCTCGTGGAGCACGCGGACGGTGGCGGTGCGGGCCGGCACCGTGCTGGAGCCGTCGGCACCGGGGCGCCAGAAAGCGGCGTACGTCCCGGACCGGAGGTCCACGAGCAGGCCGTCGCCGAGTGCCTCGGTCATGCCGGGGCCGAGGTGGGCACGCCAGTGGGCCTGGATGCCGCCGATACCGGGAAGCGTGGTGTCCCCCGAGAGACGGTACGCAGGGATGCGGTCGGCCAGCCCGACGAGGCCGAACAGCGAGCTGGTGACCATGACCCGGCTCGTCGCGCGACGCTTGGCGGCGGGCGACAGGGTCGTGGGGGAGAGGGCGTCGTAGAGGACGCCGGTGTAGATCCGGTCGGCGCGCGCGGTCGGTGCCTCCGTCAGGCGGGCGTTGAGGGTCACCAGCTCGGGCTGGGTCTTCGGGATGCCCAGGATCTCGACGGCGGCGTCCGGGCGGGTGGTGCACAGCTCGACCAGCGCGTCGACGACCTTGGCGCGTGCCGGGTTGAGGACCGGGAGCGAGAGCTCGTCCGACGAGAGCGACTTGCCACGACTCGGAGCGGTTTTACCTTCGGACGGCGGCAACAGGATCAGCACGTCGAATATCGTGCCTCGTATGTCATCAGCCCGCATCATCCGGGTGGCGCGCGCCGACAGCGGTGTCGCCGCCACCACGCTCCGCGACGGGATCGCCGCGCTCCAGGCGGAGCTGGGAGTGACCGCCGAGTTCCCGCCCGAGGTCGAGGAGGCTGCGGCCGCCGCTGCGGCCGCCCCGAGGCTCCCGGAGCTGGACCGCACCGACCTGCCGTTCGTCACGATCGATCCCGAGACGTCGATGGACCTCGACCAGGCGCTCCATCTGGAGCGCGACGGTGACGGTTACGTGGTGCACTACGCGATCGCCGACGTGGCCGCCTTCGTGGCGCCCGGCGACCCGGTCGACCTCGAGGCCAACAAGCGCGGCGAGACCCTCTACGCCGCCGACGCGAAGATCCCGCTGCACCCCAAGGTGCTCTCCGAGGACGCCGCCTCGCTGCTCCCGGACCAGGTGCGACCCGCGCTGCTGTGGACCCACAGGCTCGACGCCACCGGTGAGGGGACCGAGACCGTCGTCGAGCGGGCGCTGGTGCGGTCGCGGGCGAAGCTCTCCTACGACGGCGTACAGAAGATGTTCGACGGCGACGGGTTCGACGACACCGACTACGCCGAGTCGCTCCAGCTGCTGAAGGAGATCGGCGAGAAGCGGATCGCTCTCGAGGCCTCCCGCGGCGGTGTGAACCTGCCCCTGCGCGACCAGGAGATCTCGGTCGAGGGTGATCAGTGGTCGCTCGAGTATCGCGACCTGCTGCCCGTGGAGGAGTGGAACGCGCAGATCTCGCTGCTGACCGGTTTCGCCGCGGCCGACCTGATGGTCCGCGCCCGCGTCGGACTGCTGAGGACCCTCCCCGATCCCGATCCTCGCGACGTACAGCGCCTGCACCGCACGGCCCGCGCGCTCGGGCTGGAGTGGCCTGCGGAGATGCCCTACCCCGACTTCATCCGCTCCCTGGACGGCAAGAACGGCAAGCACGCCGCGATGGCGATCGCCTGCACCCGGCTGCTGCGCGGGAGCGGGTACGCCTCCTTCGACGGCGAGCTGCCGGAGCTGACCGAGCACTCGGCGCTCGCCAACGAATACATGCACGTCACCGCTCCGCTGCGCCGGTTGATCGACCGCTACGCCGGTGAGGTCTGCCTCGCGCTCTGCGCCGACGAGCCGGTCCCCGACTGGGTGACGAGCGCGTTCGCCACGCTCCCCGAGACGATGAAGGCCTCCTCGCGCACCAGCGGTGCCTACGAGCGCGGTGTCGTGGATCTGGTCGAGGCCGGACTGCTGTCCAAACGGGTCGGGGACACCTTCGCGGCGGTGGTCGTCGAGGTCGACGACGAGGACAAGACGAAGGGTTCGATCACGGTCGAGGAACCGGCCATCGAGGCCCGGGTGACGAGCACCGAGGCCCTCCCGCTGGGTGAGGAGGTCCAGGTGCGGCTGGAGTCGGCCGACGTCGTCGCCCGGAAGGTCGGCTTCACCATCGCCTGACCTCCCGGGCGTACGTCGGCCGAGCTTCAGGAGATCAGGTCGTCGAGGCGGTTGTAGACCTCGGCGGAGCCTTCGATCACCCGGCTGTGCTCGCCCTCGATGGAGACGGGGACGTCGCCCTGGACGGTGATGCGCCGCACCTCGCGCGGCAGCTCGTCGAAGTCGGCGACGGCGTAGTGCTGGGTGGCGCGGTTGTCCCAGATCGCGACGTCGCCCTGCTGCCAGTGCCAGCGGACGGTGTTCTCCAGGGCGGTGACCCGGTCCTGGAGAAGGTTGAACAGCGTCGCGCTCTCCTTCTGGTTCAGGCCGGAGAAGTGCTTGACGAAGTGGCCCAGGACGAGCGCGCGCTCGCCGGTCTCCGGGTGGATCCGCACCACAGGGTGCTCGGTCCGGTAGATCGTCGAGACGAACTCCTCGCGCCGACGCGCGGCGACGTCGTCGGTGGCCTCGGCCTGGTCGGGGCGTACGTAGTCGTAGTCGTTGGAGTGGACCGCCCACAGGTTGTCGACCAGCGCCTTGAGCTGCGGGTGGAGTCGCTCGTAGGCGGTGACGGTGTTGGCCCAGACGGTGTTGCCGCCGTACTCCGGGATCTCCGCGCCGCGCAGGATCGAGAACGCCGGAGGCCGGTCGACGAAGGTGACGTCGGTGTGCCAGGAGTTGGCGGCCATGCCGCGGTTGGCCTTGAGCGTCAGCACCCGGGCGCTGCCGGTGTTGACGGTCGGGTGCGCGGTCGTCAGCGGACCCAGGCGCTCGCCGAAGGCGATCTGTGCACGGTCGTCGAGGTGGTCCTGGCCGCGGAAGAACACGACCTTGTGCTTCAGGATCGCGGCCCTGATCTCGGCGACCGTCTCGGCGGGGAGGTCGCCGGAGAGGGTCACGCCGTCGATACGGGCGCCGATCCGGCCGCCGACCTTGCGGACGGTGAGCTCGTCGAGGTCGCGGGTGGGGGATGCTTCGGTGACGGTCATTCGTGGTCTCCTCTGGGACGGCATCGGACTTGATCTAAATAAAGTCTAGTGAATTACCTGACTTAAGACTACGGGTGTCTCACGAGACGTTTGTGCACTCCGGCCGATGATCCTCGTGCGGGCCGGTGGATATCGTGCGCTCATGACGCATGCCACCCCCGAGACCGTGTTCACCTATGGCTCCCCGCAGCTCAAGTTCGGCACCGGCGCATCGGCCGAGATCGGCTACGACCTGGCCTCGCTGGGCGCCCGCCGCGCCCTCGTGGTGACCGATCCCGGCATCTCCGCGACCGGGCTGCCGCAGCGGGTGGGCGAGCAGATGAAGGCGTACGACGTCGAGGCCGTCGTCTTCGACGGCGTCCATGTCGAGCCGACCGACGAGAGCATGCGGGCCGCGGTGGAGTTCGCCCGCGAGAACGGGCCGTTCGACGCGATCGTGGCTGTCGGGGGTGGGTCGAGCATCGACACCGCGAAGGCGGTCAACCTGCTGACCACCAACGACGGTGACCTGATGGACTACCTCAACGCGCCGGTCGGTCGCGGGCTCGCGCCGGCACGCCCGCTGCTGCCGCTGGTGGCGGTGCCGACCACCACCGGGACCGGCGCGGAGTCGACGACCGTGTGCGTGCTCGACGTGCTCTCGCTCAAGGTGAAGACCGGGATCTCGCACGCCCGCCTGCGACCCACGCTGGCCGTCGTCGACCCGGACCTGATGATGACCCAGCCGGCCGGGGTGACGGCCGCGTCCGGGATGGACATCCTGTGCCACGCGCTGGAGAGCTACACGGCCCGCCCCTACACCTCCTACGACCGCAAGGAGCCGGCCCAGCGGGTGCCCTACTGTGGCGCCAACCCGATCTCCGACATGTGGTCCGAGAAGGGTCTGTCGCTGCTGGCGGGCTCGTTCCGGCAAGCGGTCGCCCACGGCGACGACACCCTTGCGCGCGGTGATATGGCGTTCGCGGCGACCTTCGCGGGCCTGGGCTTCGGAAATGCGGGCGTGCACATCCCGCACGCCTGCGCCTACCCGATCGCGGGCCGGGTGCGGGACTTCCACCCGGCCGACTACCCGGGGGACGAGGCGCTGGTGCCGCACGGGATGGCGGTGTCGCTGACCGCTCCCGAGGCGTTCCGCTACACCTTCGACGCCGCCCCCGAGCGACACCTCCGCGCGGCCCGTCTGCTGGCGCCCGGCTTCGACGAGTCCCAGGAGGAGCCGCGCGACCTGCTGCCCCGGGTGCTGACCGACCTGATGCGGGACATCGGGATCCCGGCGGGGATCGGCTCGGTCGGCTACGGAGCCGCAGACATCCCCGACCTGGTCGAGGGGGCGCTCAAGCAGCAGCGGCTGCTCGCCACCGCCCCGAAGCAGCCGTCGGCGGAGGACCTGACCGGGATCTTCGAGAGGTCCGTCACGCTCTGGTGAGGAATGCCCGGCGGGGCTACGACGTTCGGTTGGTTGTCTTCTTCAACCACCCCTCCGGAGGTCTCCTCGGTGACGTCAGTCCCGCCGCGGCTCTTGCTCGCCCTCGCTCTGCTCTCGGCATCCGCGCCGCTGGCGATCGACTTCTACCTGCCGTCCTTCCCCCAGATCGGGTCCGATCTGGGAGCAGCGGCAAGCAACGTACAGCTCACCCTCACCGCCTTCCTGATCGGCCTCGCGCTCGGCCAGATCGCCTGGGGGCCGATCTCCGACCGGTTCGGGCGGCTCAAGCCGCTGCTGATCGGGTCGGTCGTGGCTGCGGTGGCCGGCGTGCTGGCCGCGCTGGCGCCCTCCGTCGAGCTGCTGATCGCCGCGCGCTTCCTGCAGGCGCTCGCTGCCGCTGCCGGGATCGTGATGGCGCGGGCGATCGTGGCCGACGTGCTCCACGGCTTCGCTGCGGCCCGAGCGATGTCGATCATGATGTCGATCAGCGGGATCGCGCCGATCGTGGCCCCGGTGGTCGGTGGTGCCATCGCCGGGTTCGTGCCGTGGCGCGGCGTGCTCGGCATCGTCGCCGCGATCGCCGTCGCGCAGGTCGTCGTCGTGCTGCTGGTGATCCGCGAGTCGCTCCCGGCCGAACGGCGCAGCCCCCGGGTCGAGTACGCCGACCTGGGCCGTCTCCTCGCCAAGCCCGCCTTCCTCGGCTACACGCTGACGCAGTCGCTCACGTTCGCCACCCTGATGACGTACGTCTCCTCGTCCTCGTTCCTCTACCAGTCGGTGATCGGCACGTCGGCCGCGGTCTACGGCATCGGGTTCGCGGTCAACGCTGCGTTCCTGACCGTCGCCGGCCTGTTCTCCGCGCGGCTGGCCAGGCGGCAGGTGCATCCGGCGCGGATCGTCCGGTCGGCGCAGCCGGTGCTCGCCGCGGCGGCGATGCTCGTGCTCGTCGTCGCGCTCCTGCCGGTGCCGAAGGCGCTCATCCTGCTGCCGATCCTGGTCGTCACCACCTGCGTCGGGCTGATCATGGGCAACACCGGGGCCCTGGCCATCGAGCAGGCCCGGCCGTCGGTCGGCTCGGGCTCGGCGCTGATGGGCGGGATCATGTTTCTCGGCGGTGGGCTCGCCTCGCCGCTCGGCGCCGTCGCCGGTGAGCACACCGCGGTGCCGCTGGCGATCACCATGGTGGTCACCTCGATCCTCGGCGCGGTCGCGTTCTCCTTCGCGCGGCGCTCGATCGCTCGCAACCCGGAGTCGGAGGCGGTCTTCGCGACGGCTGCCTGAGGTCCTCAAGGCCGCACCGGTAGGTTTGCCGCCATGGCGGAGACACCTGCGGTGACGGCCTCGGAGGCCGCGGAGATCCTGGCGAACCAGCCCTTCAGCAGGCTGATCGGCGTCGAGGTCGGTGAGGTCGGCTACGGGCACGCCACCCTGCGCATCCCGCTCCGGGAGGAGCTGCTGCAGCAGTTCGGCACGGTCCATGGCGGCGTACTCTCCTACGCCGCCGACAACGCACTCGCGTTCGCCGGCGGCACGATCCTCGGTCCGCACGTCCTCACCCGAGGCTTCTCGATCGACTTCCTGCGCCCGTCCAACGGCGACCACCTGCGGGCGTACGCCGAGGTGATCAACCACACCAGCCGCAACGCGCTGACCCGCTGCGAGGTCTTCACGGTCGCCGCGGACGGCTCCGAGGTGCTCGTCGCCGCCGCGCAGGGGTCGATCGCGCGGATCGACCGCTAGCCCTGCCGAGGCGTCGGCCAGGTCGGCCGAGGCGTCAGGTACGTCGGCCGAGGCGGCACCGTGCTGCCCAGTCGGGCGACGTACGCGACGCCTCGGGCGACGCGGGTGACGCCTCGGCTGACTAGGCTTCGCGACGTGAAGCTCCGGGTCCATCAGCAGCGTGCACTCTCCGCGCTGGGCGCGGCCTGGGAGGAGGGACGCAGGCGCGCGTGGGTGGCGCTGCCACCAGGGGCGGGGAAGACGCTCGTCGGGCTCGAGACCGCGCGGGAGACGATCGCGGACGGCGCGAAGGTCGTCGTGCTCAGCCCCAACACGGCGATCCAAGGGCAGTGGCTGCGCCAGGCGTCCGCGACCGGTGTGGCGGCGTCCGGGTCGCGGGAGCTCGAGGCGCCGCTGACGTCGCTGACCTACCAGTCGGTCGCGGTCTTCGGTGACCCCGACGACGAGGCGGAGACCGGCGAGAGCCACCTGGCCCGGCTGCACGACAACGGGCGGGCACTGGTCTCGGCGCTGCGTACGGCCGGACCGCTGCTGCTCGTGCTGGACGAGTGCCACCACCTGCTCGAGGTCTGGGGCGAGCTGTTGGGCGAGATCCTCCAGCTGCTCCCGGACGCGCGCGTGCTCGGGCTGACCGCGACCCCGCCCGAGGCGCTGACCAAGGAGGAGTCCGCGCTGGTCGGGTCCCTGTTCGGCGAGATCGTCTTCGCGACCTCGATCCCGGCCGTGGTGCGCGAGGGCGACCTGGCGCCGTTCGCCGACCTGGTGTGGCTGACCGCGCCGACGCCGGACGAACGGGAGTGGCTGCGGGGGAGCGCGGAGCGCTTCGAGGAGCTGCTCACCGCGCTGACCTCCGACGATCTGGGCAGCGTGCCGTTCCTGACCTGGCTGGACCGCAGGTTCGTGATGCGATCAGCCCCCGCCCCCTCCTGGGCCGAGCTCGCGAGGTCGTCGCCCGACCTCGCCACCGCCGCCCTGCGGGCGCACCACCGCGGTCTGATCGCGCTGCCCGAAGGGGCGACCCTCACCGAGGCGCACCGTCGCGACCCGTCCGCCGAGGACTGGGTGGCGCTGATCGGCGACTGGGTGCGGGGGCACCTGACGTCGTCCGAGGCGGAAGCCGACCAGGAAGCCCTGGCCGTGATCAAGAAGGCGCTGCCAGCGGTCGGTTACTCGCTGACGCGGCGCGGGATCCGCGCGGGGCGTTCGCCGGTCGACCGGGTGCTGGCGCGTTCGGAGGCCAAGACGACGGCGACCGCCGCCATCATCGACCACGAACGGCTGGCGCACGGTGACTCGCTGCGACTCATCGTCGTCACCGACCACGAGCGGGCCTCGGCCACGCTGCCGCTCGACCTACGAGGCGTGATCGCCGAGCAGGCGGGCTCGGCGCGGGCGGTGCTCGCGACGCTGTGCGCCGCCCACGACGACGTGCTGCTGGTCACCGGCGCCACCGTCGCCGGGCCCGCGCCGACCCTCACCGCGCTGGTCGCGCACGTCGCCGAGACCGACCCCGCGCTGGCGAGGGCGCTGGTCGTCGAGCCGGGGGAGGCGTACGCCACGCTCGTGGGGCGCTGGACGAGCCGGCAGTGGGTCGCGCACGTGACCCGGTTCTTCGAGACCGGCGGCTGCCGGGTCCTGGTCGGGACGCGGGGTCTGCTCGGCGAAGGCTGGGACGCCCGCTCGGTCACCGGGATCGTGGACCTCACCGCTGCCACCACCACGACAGCGGTCGTGCAGCTGCGCGGGCGGTCGCTGCGTACGGATCCCGAGCGGCCTGACAAGGTCGCGGTCAACTGGACGGTCGTCTGCGTCGAGGAGGAGCACCCGCGCGGCGACAACGACTGGAAGCGGCTGGTCCGCAAGCACGACGGCTTCTTCGGCGCCGACGAGGACGGCTCGATCGTCGACGGCGTCGGCCACATCGACGAGTCCTTCTCCCCGTACGCAGCGCCGCCGGAGTCCACGTTCGACGAGGTCAACGCCCGGATGGTCGCCCGGTCCGAGGACCGCGCGGCGATCCGGGAGCGGTGGCGGATCGGGGAGCCGTACGCCGACGTCGCCGGCCGCACCGTCCGGGTCCGGCTGCGCCGCGCCGGAGCGCTACGTGCGCCGGCGGGAGTGGTGCTCGCGCCGAGGCCGCCGGGCTTCCGGCTGCTGGAGGGCCGGGTGCCGGAGTGGCGGCTGCCGGCGAAGGCCGTCCTGGCGCCGGCAGCGCTGCTGAGCATCGCCGTGGTCGTGGTGACGGCCGTCGGCGTCGGTGGCGGCGTCGCGGCGCTCGGTGGCCTGGCCGCCGCGATGTGGGCGCTCTGGGCCGCGTACGTCTATCGCGACGGCACCAGGATCGCCTCCCAGCTGCGCCGCCGCCCCAGCGTCGGAGCGGTCGGAGCGGCTGTCGCCGACGCGCTGGTCGCGACCGGACGGACCTCGGTCGGCGCCGACGGGCTGGAGATCGCCGTGGACACCGACGGCAGCTACCGCCTTCACCTGGCCGGGGTGCCCGAGGAGGAGTCGGCACTGTTCGCGGCCTCGCTCGAGGAGGCGCTGTCCCCGATCGCCGCTCCTCGTTACCTGGTCTCGCGGCCCGTCGTCGGCGACCTGGACGTACTCGAGAGGTTGCGGCTCGGGATCTCGGGCCACCATCGCGCGCAGGCCGAGGCGTGGCACGCTGTCCCCGCCGCGCTCGGTCGCCGTGCCGCCGACGCGAGAGCCTTCCAGAACGCCTGGGAGCACTGGGTCGGCGGCTCCGGACTCCTCTACACCGCCTCGCCCGAAGGCGCCGGCATCCTGGCCGCCCAGCGCGGCGCCGACCCCTTCGACCTCACGACCGTCATCCGCCGCCACTGGTCCTGACCGTTCACCCTCGCCGAGACGTCGCTCCGGTCGGCCGAGGCGTCGCCGGCGTCGGCCGAGTGGGCGCAGCGCTGACGCCTCGGCCGACGTGCGTGACGCCTCGGCCGACGGGGCTGACGCCTCGGCTCTCAGCCGGCGATCGGCGTCCAGGTGGGGAACTTGGCGGAACGACCGTCACCCGAGGACCGTCCGGTGAGGCGGCGGTGGATCCAGGGGCCGACGAACTCGCGGTAGTAGGCCAGACCCTTCTTGCCGACCGCGGCCTCGAAGTCCAGGTCCCACCAACCCTCGGGGACGTCGACGCCGAGCGAGTCGAGGACGCGGGCGGCGACGCGGTGGTGGCCGCGGGCGTTCATGTGGAGCCGGTCCTCGGACCAGAAGCGACCGTCCATGAGCGTGGTGTCGGGCCAGTTGTAGGCCCGCACGATGTCGTCGCGGTCGGCGACGCGCCGCTCGACGAGGTCGCAGAGCTCGTCGCCGCGACGCTGGAAGACCCTGCCGAGCGGCAGCCGGGCCGACGGGTTGGCGCCGGAGAGCAGGATCAGCGTGATCCCGTTGGCGTCGCAGGCCTCCAGCACCGGGTTGAGCATGTCGGCGATCGCGTTGGCGTCGGCCTTCGGGCGGAGCATGTCGTTGCCGCCGCCGTTGAAGGACAGGTGGGTCGGCTTCAGCGCCAGCGCGGCGGGAAGCTGCTCCTCGACGATCGGGCGGATCAGGCGCCCGCGGATGGCGAGGTTGGCGTACTCCACCGGCGTCCCCGACGCCGCCCAGCCCTGGGCGACGAGGTCGGCCCAGCCGCGTACGTGGCCGTCGGGCATCTCGTCGCCGACACCTTCCGTGAACGAGTCACCGATCGCGACGTAGCGCACTGCCTCCACGAGTCCTCCAACCCCAACGATCCAATGCCGGATCCATCGCCAGCCTCTGGATTCTAGTCCGCCTCGGGTCTGACGAGCACATCCGTCCCCAGGCTGACGTCGCGACCGCCTCGGCTCCTCTACGGTGGGTGCGTGGAGGAGTTGGTACGCCCCTGGCGGCTCGGCCCGCGTGGGCGATGGTGGTTCGACGTACTGCTCGCCGGCACCCTGTTCCTGATCATCCCGTTCTACGCGATCCAGGCGCTCGTCGACGGCAACGCCGCCCAGGACGTCACGAGCACGAGCCACGTCGTCGACCTGCTCCTCGTGATCACCCAGCTCGTACCTCTGCTGTGGCGTCGCCGACATCCGCTGATCGTCTACACCATCGTGGCCGGCGCCTGTGGTCTGCAGGTGCTGCTCATCGACTATCCGCTGGTCTCGCAGGTCTCCTACCCGATCGCGGTCTACTCGGTGGCGCGCTACGCCAGCCCGCGCTGGGGCCTGGCCGCGCTCGCGGTCGGTCTGTTCGGCTCCGTCCTCGGCACCCATGACTGGATGCAGGCCGTCGACGCCTCCTCCAACGGCGAGCCCCAGGACGGCATCAACTGGAGCACGTACGTCCCGGTCGTCCTCTCGCTCGCCACCTTCCCGGTCGCCGCGTGGGCGCTGGGTGCGCTGGCGCGCACCAGAGCGGCGTACGTCGACTCGCTCATCCAGCGCAACGAGCAGCTGCGCCGCGAGGCCGAGCAGCGTGCCGAGCTCGGCGCGACCCAGGAGCGGGCGCGGATCGCCCGGGAGATGCACGATGTGGTGGCGCACGGGCTGAGCGTCATCGTGGTGCAGGCCGACGGAGCGCGTTTCGCGGCCGAGCAGGACCCGACCGTGGCTCCGCAGGCGTTGGAGACCGTCGCGCAGACGGCACGGGAGGCGCTGACGGAGATGCGTCAGCTGCTCGGCCTGCTGCGTGACGGGGACACGCTGACCCGCCCCCAGCCCCGGCTGAGCGACATCGCGACCCTCGTCGAGGAGACCCGGGCGGGTGGGATGGAGCTGACCGCGACGCTTCCCGAGCCCGGCCTCGCGGTGCCCGAAGGCGTTGCGCTGACCTCCTTCCGGGTGGTGCAGGAGGCCCTCAGCAACGTACGCAAGCATGCCGGTCCCGGCGCCGCGGCCACGGTCTCGGTGAAGGCCGACGGGAACGTGCTCGAGATCGAGGTCATCGACGACGGCCGAGGCGCCGCCGCGGACACCGTCGCGGAGTCCGGCGGCCTCGGGCTCCTCGGGATGCGGGAGCGGATCTCGGCCCACGGCGGAACCCTCGAGGCCGGCCCCGCCCCCGGCGGCGGCTTCCGCATCTACGCGAAACTCCCCGTGACATGACTGGCGCTGATATGACTGGCGCCATGACGCTCAGTGCCGAACCCATCAGGGTGTTTCTCGTCGACGACCAGGACCTCGTACGCGCCGGGTTCCGGATGCTCATCGACTCCCAACCCGACCTGAGCGTGGTCGGCGAGGCCGGCGACGGGCAGGAGGCGGTCACCGCACTGGCCCGCACCGACGCCGACGTGGTCCTGATGGACGTACGCATGCCGCGCATGGACGGCGTCGAGGCGACCGGCCTCATCGCCGGCCGTGAGGGCGCGCCGCGGGTGATCGTGCTGACCACCTTCGACCTCGACGAGTACGCCTTCGCCGCCATCCGGGCCGGCGCCGCTGCCTTTCTGCTCAAGGATGCCCGTCCCGAGGACCTGCTCAGCGCCATCCGCACCGTGCACTCCGGGGACTCGGTCGTCGCGCCCAGCACCACCCGGCGACTCCTGGAGCACTTCGCCGCCGCCGCACCGCTGACCCCGGCGACGGCCGCCGCCGAGCAGCGCCTGGCGATGCTGACGGAGCGCGAGCGTGAGGTGCTCACCCTCGTCGGGCGCGGCCTGTCCAACACCGAGATCGCCGACACCTTCGTGGTCGCCGAGGCCACCGTGAAGACCCACGTCGGCCGGTTGCTGGCCAAGACCGGTTCTCGTGACCGCGTCCAGCTCGTGGTGCTGGCCTACGAGACCGGCCTGGTCGGCCGCTGACTCCCTGCTGGGGACCTGACGGCGAACGAACTTCGTTCGCGCGTCGACCGCCCGCGGTCCAGTCCGCTACGCGAGATGATGCACCGGCGCCAGGTTGTAGACCGGCGTCTCGATCCCCTCGAACCGGGCCTTGAGCTGCAGCGCCAGATAGAGCGAGTAGTGGCGCGACTGGTGCAGGTTGCCGCCGTGGAACCACAACGCCTCCTGCTGGGTCGGCTTCCACATGTTGCGCTGCTCGCCCTCCCACGGCCCGGGGTCCTTCGTCGTGTCGGAGCCCAGGCCCCAGCACTTGCCGACGCGATCGGCGACCTCCTGGCTGATCAGGTCGGCGGCCCAGCCGTTCATGGAGCCGTAGCCGGTGGCGTACACGACCAGGTCGGCGGGCAGCTCGGTGCCGTCCTCGAGGACGACCGACGTCTCGGTCAGGTGGGAGACCTGCCCCTGGGCCAGCTTCACGTCCCCGTTGGCGACCAGCTCGGCCGAGCCCACGTCGATGTAGTAGCCCGAGCCGCGGCGGAGGTACTTCATGAACAGGCCCGAACCGTCGTCGCCCCAGTCGTGCCGGAAGCCGGCCTTCTCCAGGCGGGCGTAGAAGTCGGCGTCACGCTCGGCCATCTGCTGGTAGAGCGGGATCTGGAACTCGTGCATGATCCGGTAGGGGAGGGAGGCGAAGACCAGGTCGGCCTTCTCCGTGGTCATCCCGGAGGCGACCGCGCGCTCGGAGTAGAGGTCACCGAGGCCGATGTCCATTAGGGTGTCGCTCTTCACGATGTGGGTCGAAGAGCGCTGCACCATCGTCACGTCGGCGCCGTGCTCGAACAGGGCCCCGCAGATGTCGAAGGCGGAGTTGTTCGACCCGATCACGACGACCCGCTTGCCCTCGTACGCATCCGGGCCCGGGTGCTGGGAGGAGTGGTGCTGCTCGCCCTGGAAGATGTCCATGCCGGGCAGATCGGGGATGTTCGGCTTGCCGGACATCCCGGTGGCCAGGATGAGCTGCTTCGGGTGCAGTGTGATCTCCTCCCCGCCGCGCGTGACGTCGACCGTCCACTCACCGTCCTCATCGGAGTAGGAGGCACTGGTGGCCGTGGTCGAGGACCAGTAGGGCACCTCCATCACCTTGACGTAGGACTCCAGCCAGTCGCCGATCTTGTCCTTGGGCGCGAAGACGGGCCAGTTGTCAGGGAACTTCAGGTAGGGCAGGTGGTCGTACCAGACCGGGTCGTGCAGGCACAGCGACTTGTAGCGGCCGCGCCACTGGTCACCGGGCCGCTCGTAGCGGTCGATGACGAGCGACGGTACGCCGAGCTGGCGCAGGCGCGCACCGAGCGCGATGCCGCCCTGCCCGCCACCGATGACCAGCACGTACGGCTGCTCGGTCAGGCCCAGTGTCTCCGCCTCGGCCTGGCGCTTCTCGGCCCAGGTCACCCGGTCGCGGTTGACGCCGTGCTCGGCACCCTTCGGGCGCCGCTCGCCACGAGGCTCCTCGTGTCCCTTGAGCTCGTAGAGGGTGGTCAGGAACGTCCACGCCTTGGGCTGGCCGTCCTCGATCTTGAGACGGAGCAGCCCACGGCCACGGCCGATGGCCGTCTCGAAGGTGAACCACGCCGTCGTCACCCCCGCATCGGTGGCCTCCGGCTCCTCGAGCGCGAAGCCGGAGGGATCGACCCGGTCCAGCGTGGCCGTGAGCAGGTCGGCGACCCCGGTCGGGTCCTCGACCGTGGTGATGTTCCAGGAGAAGGCGACCAGGTCACGCCAGAAGCTCGTGGTGGCGAACAGGCCGGCGGCCCGGGGGATGTCGCGCGCCCTCAGGGCGGCCTCGAAGTCGGCGAGCCAGATCTGCGCCGGGCCGGACTGGGCGGCCACGGGAGGGGAGTCGAGTGTCTGCGTCATGCCTCCAGCACACCGTCGCGCGGGCGCTCGAGAAAGGGTTGCAACGGATTGCATGTGGCGCAGGTCACAGCGAGCACCTACCCTCGGAGGCGGAGGTGGACGCCAGATGACCGTGACCGGAGCAGTGCCGGCGGGAGCAGATCTGCCGCGTCTGGCCCGCGACCTCGTACGCGTGCACGACGCCGTCCTGTCCGGCAGCCGCCCGCCGAGCACGCCCAGGATCCTGGTCGAGCGCTCCTGGCGCCGCGTGATGAGCATGGGCCTGGAGCCCGGCAGCAGCAACGGCAGACGTACGCCGTCAGCCGCCGAGTGCGCGGCCAGGAGAGCCCGCTCGCCGCTGGCGACGGTGATCGGCGACCTGCGGGCGGTGCTGACCTCGGCGGCGGATGCCGCGACGTACCTGATGGTGGTCACCGACGCCGAGGGCGTGGTGCTGTGGCGCGAGGGCTCGGCGCGGGTGCTCAGGATCGCCGACCAGCTCGGCTTCGTCGAGGGAGCGCTGTGGACCGAGCGCGCGGTCGGCACCAACGCGATCGGCACCGCGCTGGCCGAGGCGGCACCGGTCGAGCTCTTCTCCGCGGAGCACTTCGAGCAGGCACAGCATCCCTGGTACTGCACGGCCGCCCCGATCCATGACCCACGCACCGGAGCGCTCCTCGGCGTCGTCGACGTCAGTGGGCCGGCCATGACGCTTCATCCGGCGATCGGTGCCCTGGTCGAGAGCGCGGTGCGCCTGGCCGAGATGAGCCTGTGGCGCCACCACCTGGAGTGGCTCGAGCGCCTGCGGCGCGAGACCGATCACGTCGTCTCCGGTGTCGAGGGCCCACTCCTGGTCGTCGACGACGACGGCTGGGTCGCCCACCACGCCGGGATGGCCGCCCGTGACCGGATCGCGGCGCCGCGACAGGACAAGATGCTGACCGTCCCGGGCCTGGGCCTGTGCCTGCCGGAGCGGGTCGGCGAGCGTGGCTGGCTGGTCCGGCCGACCTCGTCGGGCTCGGGAAGCCTCACCGCCCGACTCGATCCCGACGGCACCCTTGAGGTCGTCTCGGGCTCGGGCAGCTGGCGCACCACGCTGACCCGGCGCCACGTCGAGATCCTCTCCCTCGTCCACGCGGCCGGCCCCTCCGGCCTGACCGCGCGCGGGCTCAGCGAGGCCGTCTTCGGCGACGCCGAGCACATCGTCACCGTGCGCGCCGAGGTCTCCCGGCTGCGCCGCTCGATCGGCGCCCTGGTCTCGACCAACCCCTACCGCCTGGCT
This sequence comes from Nocardioides sp. CCNWLW239, assembly GCF_037137035.1. Taxonomy (NCBI): domain Bacteria; kingdom Bacillati; phylum Actinomycetota; class Actinomycetes; order Propionibacteriales; family Nocardioidaceae; genus Nocardioides; species Nocardioides sp. CCNWLW239. Next base: position 83,598 of record NZ_JBBBNW010000009.1, read on the forward strand.
GACGGGGTGACCCTGACCCGGGGAAGACCCTGAGCCGACCCTTGCCGATCAACCCCAGGTCGTACGCCGGGATCAGCCCCCAGCCCGATGCGCGCTGATGCCTCCAGAAGAGAGGCTCGGTGGCATGACACAGACCTCTGTTCCCACGATGACGGCCGCCGCCCGAGCGGTGGGCCTGACCAAGACCTACGGCAAGGGTGCCACCGAGGTGCATGCGCTGCGTGGCGTCGATCTGGAGATCCGCCGGGGCGCGTTCACCGCGATCATGGGCCCGAGCGGTTCGGGCAAGTCGACGTTGATGCACTGCCTGGCCGGTCTCGACCGCCCGACCTCGGGCGAGGTGGCGGTCGCCGGGCAGCCGTTGGAGAACCTCAACGACGACCAGCTGACCATCTTCCGGCGCGAGAACGTCGGGTTCGTCTTCCAGGCGTTCAACCTGCTGCCGATGCTCACCGCCGGGCAGAACATCCAGCTCCCGCTGGAGCTGGCCGGCAAGCGGGTGACCGACGAGACCCGTGCGCGTGCCCAGATGATCGCCGACACCCTCGGTATCGGTCAGCGCCTCGGGCACAAGCCCTCCGAGCTCTCCGGCGGCCAGCAGCAGCGGGTGGCCATCGCCCGCGCGCTGGTCACCCAGCCGGCGATCCTCTTCGCCGACGAGCCCACCGGAAACCTCGACTCCGAGACCTCGGCCGAGGTGCTCGACCACCTCCGTCGCAGCGTCCGCGAGCTCGGCCAGACCGTGGTCATGGTGACCCACGAGGCCTCGGCCGCCGCGTACGCCGACGAGGTCGTCACCGTGAAGGACGGAATCATCGAAGGGGTGACGCGCTGATGCGGACGGTGTTGTTCGCATCCCTGCGAACCTACGCCCGTCGATACGCAGCGGCCGTGGTGGCGGTCGTCGCCGCGGTCGCCCTGATCGTGGTCACCAACGCACTCACCTCGGCGACGAAGTCGGGCCTGTTCGCGGGCATCGACGCGCCGTTCCGGAATGCCGCAGGCGCGGTCGACCTCCCCTCCGACGAGGTCACCGAGAAGTACGTCGACGAGGGCGGCTGGGTGCTGGCGATGTCGATGCAGCCGGTCCGCACCGACACGACCATGCTCGGCCAGGACATCATGGTCGGCGCGGTCGCGACCGAGAAGCGCTGGCAGTGGCAGGACCTCGAGAAGGGCCGGTTCCCGACGAAGGCCGGCGAGTCGGTCGTGGACGCCAACGCTGCCAAGACCAACGAGGTCGCCATCGGCGACACGCTGAAGGTCGGCAGCGGCCCGTCCGCGATCGAGACGACCGTGGTCGGCCTGGTGGATGCTCCGGCGATGTGGTCCTCGCCGATCTACGTCACCTGGCCCGAGATGCAGGGCTGGAAGGACCAGTACGTCCAGGCGGTGATGACCGCCGGCACCGGCGACGAGGCCGACACGTGGCTCGACACCGACGACTACCTCACCGAGCTGCAGACCCAGCTCAACCAGGAGGTCAACGTCGTCGCGTACATGGTCCTGATCTTCGCCTTCATCGCCCTGTTCGTCTCCGTCCTGGTCATCACCAACACCTTCTCGATCCTGTTCGCCCAGCGGATGCGTGACTTCGCGCTGCTGCGCGCGATGGGTGCGACGAAGCGTCAGGTCCTGAGGTCCGTACGCCGCGAGGCGCTCGCCCTCGGCCTGATCGCGTCCGCGCTCGGGCTGGTCGTGGGCACCCTGCTCGGCTGGGGGATCGTGGCGCTGGTGCGTCAGTTCGCCGAGACGGCGCCGCTGGGCGAGGTCGCCCTGGAGTGGCCGTGGCTGGTGAGCGCCTTCGTCCTCGGCACCCTCACCACGCTGGTCGCCTCCTGGCTGCCGACGCGTCGGCTGATGCGGCTCAGCCCGCTGGCCGCGCTGCGTCCCCAGGAGGGGTTCGACGTACGCGGCGCCGGGATGCTCCGGCTCGGCCTGGGCATGCTCGGCGTGCTGGCCGGCATCGCGATCATCTTCGTGGCCGTCGCCTGGGACGACGCCCAGACCGGGATGCTGATCGTCCTGGCCGGCTGCGCGGCGACGTTCCTCGGGGTGCTGTTCCTCGGACCGGCGCTGGTGCCGGGTCTCGTGCGGCTGGCCGGCGCAGCCCTCGCGAAGGTCGCCGGCTCGCCGGCGAAGCTGGCCGCGGCCAATGCCGGCCGCAACCCGAAGCGCACCGCCGCCACCGCGGCATCCCTGCTCGTGGGCGTCACGCTCACCACCGGCGTGCTCACCGGGATGAACACCATCCGCGCCGCGATGCTCGACGAGATGGCCGAGCAGCACCCGATCGACATCGCGCTGCAGGCGGAGTCCCAGCCGTTGGCGGACTCGGTCGCCGGTGACGCGAAGGCGGTCCCGGGTGTCGCGGACGCGGCGGCCGTGCCGGGTGCGCTGGCCACGGTGTCCTCGGCCGAGACCGAGGGCAAGCCCGTCCCGCTGCCGGTCGTCGCCCCGCCCGCGGGGGACATCGCGCTCGAGGATCTCAGCGTGAAGCCCGGCACGATGGTGATCTCACCGGTCGCGGCCTCCGCCTTCGTCGAGGACTCCTTCGAGGCGTCGGGGGAGAAGGTCGAGCTCGTCGTCGGTGACCGGACGGCCACGGTGACCCTGGACGTACGCGAGATCGACGGCGCCCCGCAGATCTCTGCGGAGACGCTCCGCGACCTGACCGACGACCCGCAGACGTACGCCGTCTGGGTCCGCGCCGACGCCGGGGCCGACCCGGAGGACGTGGCCGGAGCCGTCGGGGTGCTCGCCCCGGACGCCGAGCTGATCAACGGCAAGGGGCAGCGGGCCTGGGTCGAGCTGCAGCTGGACGTGTTCACCTGGGCGGTGATCGGGCTGCTGGCGATCTCGGTGCTGATCGCACTGGCCGGCATCGCCAACACGCTCGGCCTCTCCGTGCTCGAGCGCGGTCGGGAGCACGCGCTGCTGCGCGCACTGGGGCTGACCAAGCGTCAGCTGCGGCGGACGCTCGCCGCCGAGGCGGTGCTGCTCTCCGCGGTGGCTGCCGTCGTCGGCACGGCGCTCGGCGTCTTCTTCGCCTGGGGTGGTAGCGAGGTCCTGATCGGCGACATGCTGCCCGACGCCAGGTTCGACCCGCCGGTGCTGCAGCTGATCGGGGTGGTCGTCATCGCCGGCATCGCCGGCCTGGTCTCCTGCGTGGCGCCGTCCAAGCGGGCCACCAAGGTCAGCCCAGCGGAAGGACTCGCGCTGGACTGACCCGGAGCGGACCGCTCGATCAGACCTCCGCGTGCTCCTGCTGCTCCTCCTCGGGAGCGGTGGAGCGCGCGGAGGCGATCAGGCTGGTGGTCACGGTGACGGCGAGGATCCCGACGATGATCACCAGGGAGAGCCAGGTCGGCACGACCGGGACGCCGTCCCAGTGGCCGTGGGCCCAGTGCAGGCCGAGCTTGACGCCGATGAAGGCGAGGATCGCGGCCAGACCGTAGGAGAGGTGGACCAGCTTGGACAGGGCGCCCTCGAGCACGAAGTAGAGGGCCCGCAGGCCGAGCAGCGCGAACGCGTTGGTGGCGAAGACGAGGTAGGGGTCGCCGGTGATGCCGTAGACCGCCGGGACCGAGTCGACGGCGAAGATGATGTCGGTCGCGAAGATGGCGAGCACCACGATGGCCATCGGCTTCAGGCCGAACTTGCGGCCGATGCGCACGGCCAGCATCTCCTCGGGGTCAACCTTCTGGTCGTGACCCTGGAGCGCTTCGACGAAGAGCTTCACGGCGGTGACGAGCAGGATCGCGCCGAAGAGCAGGAAGACGATGTCCCACTGCGAGAGCGCCGCGGCGCCCAGGGCGATGAAGATGCCGCGGAGCACCAGTGCGCCGACGATGCCGAAGAGCAGCACCTTCTGCTGCAGGTGGCGGGGCACCGCGAAGGCCGCGAGCAGCAGCATGAAGACGAACAGGTTGTCGACGCTGAGCGACTTCTCGACGATGTAGCCGGTGTAGTACTCGAATCCGGTCTGGCTGCCGTGGGCGTTCCACACCCAGACGCCGAAGGCGAGCGGGAGCGCGATGTAGAAGGCCGACCAGCCGATCGCCTCCTTCATGGTGACGTCGTGCGGACGCCGGGTCAGGATGAAGTCGAGGGCGATCAGCACCACGACGGCAGCGATGGTGACCGCCCACAGGGTGGGCGTGGCGATGGAATGCATCAGGCAGGGTCCTCAGGCGTGTCGATGAAACGTCTGAGGTCTCCCTCACCCCGAGACCGGGGCGCCAATCCGGGACGGTGTCGGCACCGACGTACTGACCGGAATGAGCTTGGTGAGGTACTCCCCTCGAGGAGGAGCCTATCGGGTGGGTGGACGAAGCACTCAAACGCGGGTGAATCGAGGCCGGAACCAGGCACATGACACCCTGTATCCGTGCGTGTCGGAATTGCTGCTGTCGTCCTGACCCTCGGTCTCGCGGTCACCCTGATCGCCTGCGGTGGCGAACCGGAGGCCGCGGCCCCGTCGTCGAACCCCGGTGCGTCGGCCAGCGTGGCGACGGTCGTGACCGAGGTCAAGGGTGCCGACGGCACCTCGCCGACCGCGGGCGGCTACACGCTCGGTGACGTCAGCCTGCCCGCCGAGGCGGGCACCCCGGGAAAGGTGAGCTTCACGGTCACCAAGGGTGGCGACCCGGTCACCGATTACATCGAGGAGCAGACCAAGGACCTCCACCTCTACGTCGTACGTGACGACCTGGAGGTCTTCCGACACCTCCACCCGACACAGGACGAGTCCGGTACGTGGTCCGGCGATCTGACGCTTCCCGCAGGGGGGACCTACCGGGTGATCGTCGAGTTCGCCGCGCGGACCCCGGACAACAAGGGTGAGCAGGCGATGCTCGGCGCGTCGGCGAAGGTGGCGGGGCCGACCGAGGTCGCTGTACCCGGCTCCGACGACGGCACTGTGATCGCGGCGCTGGAGGAGACCCCGAAGCCCGGGATCGACCAGGAGATCGGGCTGCTGATCTCCGACGAGGCAGGGAACCCGGTCAACATGGGGACCTACCTCGGGGTCTACGCCCATGTGACCGCGTTCAGCCAGGAGACCGGCGAGGTGATCCACCTGCACCCGCTCGGCGGCCCCGAGAACGCCGAGGACGGCACCCGCCTCGGCATCCATGTGAAGCCGCCGAAGGCAGGTGACTACGTCTTCTTCGTGCAGGTGCGCGTCGACGGGATGATCCACACGCTTCGGCTCCCGGTCACTGTCTGACCGGGAACTCCAGCACCGCCAGCGGGCTCTCGAACTCACCCAGCCGCAGGCCGACGGTCGCCTCCCAGGTGCCGCCCTTGGGCAGGACGACGTCGGCCTCCCAGGTGCCGGCCGCGACCGAGGTCAGCGTCAGGCTGCCCAGGTCCAGGTCGCCGGAGCGCAGCTTGGCGGTCGGGATCGCTGCGGCCTCCACCGGCTCCCCGGCCACGTCCTGGATCTGCAGCCGGAGCACATTCGGACCCGCTCCAGCGGGGGTCAGCGTCCCGTAGACCCGATGGTCCTCGCCCAGCTCGGCGGCCTGGGTGTTGGTCTGCGCGACCGTGGCCGTGCCCGCGCCGGCCGAGCCGGCATCCGCCTGCGGCGGCTGGTCGACCAGGAAGCCGGTGACGCCGAGGACGACGACGAGCACGCCGGCCTCCATCAGCACCGCCCGGCGCAGCATCGAGCCGGCCTCGACGGTGTCGTCGTGCCCGGCCGCCTGACGGACGCGGGGGAGGACCAGCAACCGGTTGCCGGCCGCCATCACCGCGACCGCGACGACCAGGGCGACCTTGGTCATCAGCATGGTCCCGTACGTGCTGTTGAGCAGGTTGTCCCAGGAGCCCAGGATCCGCCAGCCCAGGAGCACGCCGGAGACGGCGAGCGTGGCCAGGGAGACGGCGGCCACGGTGGAGAAGCGGGTCACGATCTCGGCCGCGACCGTGCCGCGGCGCGTGATCAGCGGCAGGGTCAGCGCGAGGCCGACCAGACCGCCGAGCCAGAGCGCTCCGGCGATCAGGTGGATGACATCGGTGACGGTGACCAGCCAGGCGGGTACGACCGCGCGGGAGTGCCCCACCAGCGCCGGTGAGGCGATCGCGACCAGGCCGGCGGCCGCGGCGAGACGGGGTCGCGCACGCAGCGCAAGGGTCGCCACGATGCCCAGGATGCCGACCAGAGCGCTGAGCCACTCCTTGCCGACCGAGGCCGGTGACCAGGCATCGAAGGTGAGGATCGCACCTGGGCCGCTCTCGCTCTGCAGGGCACCGCTGGCCGGGGCCAGGAACACCAGCGCGAGGACCGCGACCATCCCGGCAACGATCTGGACGCGCTCGACCCGGGCGATCGCCCGGTCCGGGACGCGACGCTCACCGACACCGTGCCCACCCAGGATGATCGCGCGGAACCAGACCAGACCCACGACCAGCAGCAGTGCTGCGTACTGGATGAACTGGAGCGTCCCGTGGATCACCGCCGTCGCTCTCGACGGCTCCGATGATGGCGGTGGAGCGACGCTGAGGCTCGGTGCGCCGACCGCGAAGGTCAGCGAGCCCGAGATCGGGTGACCGTCGGCCGAGACCGCTCGCCAGGCGACGACGTACGTGCCGTCGGCGAGGCTGCTCGCGTCGGCGAGCTCGACCTTCATCTCGGTGCCGCTCGCGGTCGCCTCGGAGGTCACCTCCTCGCCCTTCGCGTCGTAGACCGTCACGCCGTCCGGGGGCAGCGTCACCGCCTCGTCGAAGGTGAAGGTGATCGTCTCCGGAGCCGCCTCCAGCACCGCACCCTCCTCGGGGTCGGTGCCGATGAGCGTCGCGTGCGCCTGGGCGGGCGAGATGCTGAGCAGGACCGCGTACGCAGCGGCAGCAAGCACCACCAGCAGCCGCCCCAGGGCGCGCCGGCCCGGACGGTCCAGACCGGGCCGGCGCGTCAGGGGAGCACTCACGCCTTACGACGCCCCAGTGCGAGAGCGGTCGTGCCGGCGATCAGACCGAGGATCCCGGCGCCGGCACCGATGCCGGCCCACAGGTTGCTGTCGCCGCCCTCGTCGACGTCCGCGGCGACCGGCTCGGCCTTCTCCGAGGACTCCTCCGCGCCGTGGCCGTCCTCGGCGGTCGCGGCGGTGACCTCGAAGGCCGGGGCCGGGTTCTCGGGCTCCTCGGTGGAACCCTCAGGGGCCTCCTCGATCCAGGCGGTCTCGCCCTTCTCGCAGGTCTGGATGACCGGGAAGGCGAGCATGCCCTCCTTCTCGGGCAGCTGCAGGGAGACCTCGAAGGCGTCGCGCTGACCGTCGGGCAGCGGCGTCTTGGCGGTGTAGACGACGCGCGCGTCGCGCTCCGTCAGCTTGTTGCCGTGGGCGTCCTCGATCGGCTGGTCCAGCTTCTCGGTGACGACCTTGACGTCGTAGAACGGCTGCCGGGTCGGGGTGACGTCGTTGATCCCCTCGGGGACCTGGATGGTGATCTGCTTGGTCGGGGAGCCTTCGCAGCCGTGACCGTTGCTGAAGGTCAGCACGGTGTAGGCACCGGCCGCCGTCTCGGTCGGGGTGACCGTGACGTGCGCCGAGGCCGGAGCAGCGACGAGGAAGGTGACGGCCGCGGCAGCGGGCGCGCCGAGGCGCGCGAGGGTACGTCGAGACATGTTGGTGCTTTCTTGTGGAGTGTCCTGGGCCTGAGGCCCAGTGGTCGGGGTCGGGGTCCTCAGCCGAGGACCGGCGGCCCCCGCCCAGCAGCGACGTACGTCCACGGGCCGGTGCGCGGCACGACCGGCTGCGCCTGCGTCGGCAGGCGGAACGGGATCGGGATCAGGGGTGCCGTCAGCGCCCGGGCGATGACCTGCCAGGCCCGGCGGTGCAGCAGCCACACGACGACGGTCAGCACCGCGGCCGCGGTGTGCGCGACCAGCATCGAGGGGCCGCCCGCGCCGGCGTCGTGCGCGTGGACGGCCGGTGCTGCGTACGCTTCGAACGCCTCGTGCATCCCCAGCTGTGCCGCGCCGGCCAGCACCGCTCCCAGAGCGATCCCGACCCTGCGCTGCAACACGACGACACCAGCGCCGAAGGCAGCGAACCCGGTCGCCACCAGCCACAACGCGTCCGGCAGCTCCCCGCCTCCGGCGAGGTGAGCGAGACTGGACCCGGTGGTGATCTCGATGGCCGCGAGCAGCGCCAGCCACACGCTGCCACGCGTAGGCCGCACCACCCTCAGATCCACGCCGGACATTCTCGCAGATGCCGAGAAGTCGCGCGCGTCGGCCGAGGCGTCACGCACGTCGGCCGAGACGTCACGTATGTGACATCTCGGCCGACGCGGCTGACGTCTCGGTGTCAGCGGAGGATCGGCGGCTCGGTCTTCTCCTCGACCTCGCCGATCGTGACGCCCGGAGCGAGCTCGACGAGACGCAGGCCCTCGGGGGTGATGTCGAGGACGCACAGGTCGGTGATGATGCGCTGGACCACGCCGAGACCGGTGTAGGGGAGCGAGCACTTCTCGACGATCTTGTAGGAGCCGTCGCGGGCGACGTGCTCCATCAGCACGACGACCTTCTTGGCGCCGTGGACGAGGTCCATGGCGCCGCCCATGCCCTTGACCATCTTGCCGGGGATCATCCAGTTGGCCAGGTCACCGCCCGCGGAGACCTGCATCGCGCCGAGGATCGCGGCGTCGATCTTGCCGGAGCGGATCATCCCGAAGCTCATGGCGGAGTCGAAGAAGCTGGCCCCCTTGCGTACGGTGACGGTCTCCTTGCCGGCGTTGATCAGGTCCGGATCGACGGCGTCCTCGGTGGGGTAGGCGCCAGTGCCGAGGATGCCGTTCTCGCTCTGCAGCACCAGCTCGACGTCGTCGGGGACGTAGTTGGGCACCAGCGTCGGCAGCCCGATGCCGAGGTTGACGTAGTCGCCGTCGGAGAGCTCCGCGGCGGCCCGGGCGGCCATCTCTTCACGTGTCCATGCCATCTCAGCGCACCGTCCTCTTCTCGATCCGCTTGTCGGCGGCCTGCTCCGGCGTCAACGGCACCACGCGGTGCACGTAGACCCCCGGAAGATGGATGTCGTTCGGGGCGAGCTCGCCGGGCTCGACGAGCTCCTCGACCTCCGCGATCGTGATCTGCCCGGCCATCGCGGCCAGCGGGTTGAAGTTGCGGGCGGAGTCCTTGAAGACGAGGTTGCCGTGGCGGTCGCCCTTCCAGGCGCGGACGATGCCGAAGTCGGCGACGATGGCCTCCTCCAGGACGAACTCCTGCTCGCCGTCGCGGGTCTCGAAGGTCATCACCGGCTTCTCGGGCGACGTCTTGATGACGTTGCCGGCGTCGTCGTACTTCCACGGCAGACCGCCCTGCGCGACCTGGGTGCCGACGCCGGTGCGCGTGTAGAACGCGGCGATGCCGGAGCCGCCGGCGCGCATCCGCTCGGCGAGCGTGCCCTGCGGGGTCAGCTCGACCTCGAGGTCGCCGGAGAGGTATTGCCGCGCGAACTCCTTGTTCTCGCCGACGTACGACGCCACGACCCGGCGCAGCCGCCCGGCGCCGAGCAGCAGACCCAGGCCCCAGTCGTCGACACCGGCGTTGTTGGAGACCACCTCGAGGTCGGTCACGCCGGCCTCGAGGAGAGCGTTGATGAGCACCGAGGGGATGCCGCACAGCCCGAAACCGCCGACCGTGAGGGTCGCTCCGTTCGGGACGTCCGCGACCGCCTCGGCGGCTGAGGAGATGACCTTGTCCATGATGATCAGTCAAGGGCCGGCGCGTCCGTCGGTCAATAGATGAGCGCGAGTTCACGCTTGATCTTTCGATGAACGGCCCCGGTGGCGCAGTAGCGTTCACTGAGTGGACGTCGCCTATCGTACGTCTCATGGAACCCGCAGCGACCCAGCCCAGCGTGATCCGTCGCAGCGCGCACCTGCTGCGGCTGCTCGCCGCGGGCGAGCCGGAGGGGGCGACGACCACCCAGCTGGCCACGAACGCCGCCATCCCGCGCCCCACCGCCCACCGGCTGCTCAGCGCGCTCCAGGAGGAGGGGCTGGTCGAACGCGACAACAGCACCGGCGCCTGGCACCTCGGCCCCGAGTGCTTCCTGCTCGGCGCCGCCGCGACCACCCGCCACGACATCACTCCGGCTGCCCGCGCGGCGGTGCTGCGCATCGCCCGGGAGACGGGGGAGAGCGCCTTCTTCTCGATCCGGCGCGGCGACGAGACCGTCTGCGTCCTGCGCGAGGACGGCAGCTTCCCGATCCGCTCGCACGTGCTCCACGAGGGCATCCGCTTCCCGCTGGGCGTGGCCTCGGCCGGTCTCGCGATCCTCGCCTTCCTGCCGGAGTCGCGGCGCGAGGCCTATCTGGCCCGCATCGACCTCGTCCCCGCATTCGGCGAGGAGCACGCCGCGTCCGCTCTGCGGAAGCGCATCGCCGCGACCCGCGAGCGTGGCTTCGCGGTCAACCCGGGCCTGCTCGTGGTCGGCAGCTGGGGTTTGGGTGCCGCGGTCTTCGACGCCCACGGACAGCCGTACGGAGCGCTCAGCATCACCGGCATCGAGGCCCGACTCGCACCACCCCGTCAGGCCGAGCTCGGCCGCCTCCTCCTGGAGGCGGCCCACGTGCTCAGCTCCGGGGCGGAACCTCGGCCCTGACCTCCGTCGTCATGATCTGCGTCGTCATGATCTGCGTCGTCATGATCTGGGCGAGCGCGGCGTCGGAGGCGAGCTGGGCGTCGCGGTCGTAGGTCGAGGTGAAGGCGAGGAGCTCGTCGGCGCCGGTGGTCTCGGCCAGCCGTTCGAGCCTGCGCCGGACGGTCTCGGGGGAGCCGGCGGTGGTCCGTGCGAGATGCGCCTCGACCCGCTCGCGCACCTGGCCCGACCACGTCTGCGACCGGATCGACGCGACCGGCTCGAGGGGACCGAACTCGCCGGTCTGCCGCGACCTGGCCATCGCCCACGCCTCCGGCAGCGCGAGCTCGGCAGCCTCCGCATCGGTGTCCGCGACCAGCACGTCGACGGAGACGATCACCGACGGTTCGGACGCCCGCGAAGAGGGTCGGAAGTCCTTCCGGTACGCCCCGAGGACCTCATCCAGCCGCGGGCTGTACAGCACGGGCCCGCCCACGACCACCGGCAGCCCGAGCCTCGAGGCGAGCGCGACCCCGCGCCCGGTCGCCAGCACGAACAGGGGGATCTGGTGCGCGGCGACGGGCCGAGCGGTGACCGCTTCGGTGCGGTCGAGGTAGCCGCGGAGCTCCTCGATGTCCTCGGCGAACGTGTCCGGCTCGTCCAGCTCGTGCCGCAGCGCGCGACGTACGGGAGCAGTGAAACCCAGCGTGCGTCCCAGCCCCAGGTCGAGTCGGCCGGGGTAGAGCGCGTCGAGCATCAAGAACTGCTCGGCGACGACCAGCGGCTGATGGTGCGGCAGCATCACCCCGCCCGACCCGAGCCGGATGGTGGAGGTGTGCGCACCGAGCGCACCGAGCAGCACCGGCGGCGACCCCGACGCGATCCCCGGCACCGCATGGTGCTCCGCGACCCAGAACCGGTGGTAGCCGAGCCGCTCGGCCGCCACCGCCCGCTCGATCGTGTGGGTCAGTGCAGCGCCGTCGGGATAGCCCGTCCGCGTACGGGAACGGTCCAGCATGGAGAGCCTCACACCAGAGCAACGGCGCTGGGCCGCTGAGGCTTCCCGAGCCTGTGGGTGTGGCGAAGAACGCACCCGGCAAGCGTGCGATGCCGGACACACATCCGTTGTCCAGCGTCTTGCTCTGGTTAGGCTGATCCACTCAAGCCACACGACGACAGGAGCGGCTGGGTAATGGATCAAGACGTGCTTCGGCACGCGCCGCTTTTCAGCGAGCTCGACGACGAGTCGATGACGGCGATGCTCGCGATGATGGGTCAGACCCGCCTCCGCCGAGGCGAGGTGCTGTTCCACGAGGGGGATGCCGCCGACCGGCTCTACGCGGTCGTGGACGGCAAGGTGAAGCTGAGCCGTTCCTCGGCCAGCGGACAGGACAGCCTGCTGGCGATCCTGGGGCCGGGCCAGGTGTTCGGGGAGCTGTCGCTCTTCGATCCCGGTCTGCGTTCCTCGACGGTCACGGCCGTCACCGACCGGGTCGAGCTCGCCTCGTTGTCACACGACGACCTGCTGACCTGGCTCGACGGACGGCCGAGCGTGACCCGCGGGCTGCTCGCGCTGCTGTCGGGTCGGCTGCGCCGGGCCAACGACGTGATCGGTGACCTGGTCTTCGCCGATGCGCCCCGCCGGGTCGCGAAGGCGCTGCTGGATCTCGCCGAGCGGTTCGGTCAGGAGACCGAGGAAGGCGTCCACGTACGCCACGACCTCACCCAGGAGGAGCTCGCCCAGCTCGTGGGTGCGGCCCGGGAGACGGTCAACAAGGCGCTCGCGGACTTCGCGGCCAAGGGCTGGGTCAGGCTGGAGTCGCGCTCGGTGATCATCACCGACATGGAACGGATCGTCCGCCGCGCCGGCTGAGCCGGCCCGATCTCTGCGACGGAGTCAGAGGCTGACGCGGACCAGCTGACGCAGTCGGCGAAGCCCTGCGGCGCTCGGCCGCTCGGCCGGGGCGAGGGCATCGGCGAGGCGTTCACGGACCGCGTCGGTCTCGAGCTCCAGGCCGATGGCGACGAGCTCGCTCGCCGTGTCCGGCGTCCGCGCGGCCGCGGCGACGTGGGCGCTGCGCCCGACCAGGTTGACGTGATAGCTGCGCGGGCCCTGCCCGGTCGCGACGGCGACGGTCCCCTTGATCCGGTACGCCGTCGCCGGCGGCTCCTCGAGCAGGTCGAGCAGCCGCGACGGCTCGATGGTGCCCGGCGTCGTCACGGTCACCGACCCCGCGTGCTGATGCGACTGGTGGTCGGAGGCCGCCTCGCGCAGCAGCGCGGCGATCGGCAGCTCGTCGGGCGGGTCCTCGGGGACCGCGGCGTCGTAGACGAGGCGCGGGTCGATGCGGCCACCCACGGCGTACGCGATCTGGACCTCGGGGTTGTGCTCCCGCACCCGGAGCTCGATCTGCCGAAGGACCTCGTCGCGCTCGGCGGCGGGCACCAGGTCGGTCTTGTTGACGACGACCAGGGACGCAGCCGCGAACCGGACCGGCGCCGGGCCGCGGCCGTCGTCGAGGGTGTCGAAGTAGGAGGCGGCGTCGACGACCTCGATGAGCCCACCGCGGCGTACCCGTTCGACGCCGCTGAACCGGACCAGCCTGGCCAGCGTGCCGGGCTCGGCGAGACCGCTGGCTTCGACGATCACCACGTCGAGCGCCAGCCGCGGGTGGGTCAGCTTCTCGAGTGCGTCGTCGAGACCGCCTGCGTCGGGCAGGCAGCACAGGCACCCGCCCGCGATCGAGGCCGGCTCGTCCACCTGCCCCGTGACGAGCCCGGCGTCGACGTTGATGTCGCCGAAGTCGTTGACGACCACACCCACCCGGGCACCGGGCTGACGCAGCAGATGGTTGAGCAGCGTGGTCTTCCCCGAGCCGAGATGGCCGGTGAGGATGACCACGGGAACCCGGGTCCTCGTCGCTGGCATCGACCCATCCTAGGACCGGTGAGAACAGTTCCCGATAACGGGCCGCCATCTTGACGGCCGGGATGGCCAGACCTAGGTTGTGCCGCACAACTTCACATCCGCCGTTCGAACCGCAGCGGGAGAGTCCTCACCATCCCGGGTGAGGCGCCGAAGGAGCAAACCTCCCCAGAATCTCTCAGGCCCCATGACCGCTGTGGTGAGGCGACCTCTGGAAAGACAGGGTCCGCAGGATCCTGCACCCACGGTGCAAACCGCTCTCGGGCGGTGAAGCTCTCAGGTAGCGATGACAGAGCGGGGAGGTCACCCGTCCACGGGTGCCTTCGGGCACCCACCAGCAGGGAGCCTCCCGCACACATGACCTCACCCGTCCCTACCCCTCTGCACGAGATCCACCAGGCGCTCGGTGCCTCGTTCACCGACTTCGCCGGCTGGAGCATGCCGGTCCGCTATCGCTCGGAGACGGCGGAACACCATGCCGTACGCACCGCCGCGGGCCTCTTCGACCTGAGCCACATGGGCGAGATCGAGGTGACCGGACCCGAGGCGGGACGCGCCCTCGACCATGCCCTGGTCGGCCGCCCGTCGGCGATCGGCATCGGCCGTGCCCGCTACTCGATGATCTGCGCCGAGGACGGCGGCATCATCGACGACCTGGTCGTCTACCGGCTCGCGGAGGAGCGCTACCTGGTCGTCGCCAACGCGAGCAACGTCGGCGTCGTCGCTCCGGCCCTGACCGAGCGAGCGGAGGGGTACGACGTCCTGGTCCACGACGCCTCGGCCGAGTTCGCGCTGATCGCCGTGCAGGGGCCCGCCTCGGCGGCGATCGTCGCGGCCCTGACCGACCTGGACGTTCCCTCCCTGCGCTACTACGCCATCGACGCCGGCACGGTCGCCGGGGTCGAGGTCCTGCTCGCCCGCACCGGCTACACCGGCGAGGACGGCTTCGAGATCTACTGCGCGCCCGCGTCGGCCGCTGCTGTCTGGGAGGCCATCACCGAGGCCGGTACGCCGCACGGGCTGGTCCCTGCCGGGCTCGCCTGCCGCGACACCCTGCGGCTCGAGGCGGGCATGCCGCTCTACGGCCACGAGCTGAACCGCGACACGACGCCGTTCGAGGCCGGCCTCGGCCGGCTCGTCTCCTTCGACAAGGCTGACGGCTTCGTCGGGGAGGCTGCCCTGGCGGTACGCCGCGAGGAAGGCCCGCGCAGCACGCTCGTCGGGCTCGTGGCCACCGGGCGCCGCTCCCCGCGGGCGGGCTACGCCGTCGTCGACCCGGCCACCGGCGACGAGATCGGCGTCGTCACCAGCGGCTCCCCGTCACCGACCCTCGGCCATCCGATCGCGATGGCGTACGTCCGCCCCGACCTCGCGGTCGTCGGCAGCAAGGTCCAGATCGACGTACGCGGCAGCCGCGAGGACGCCGAGATCGTCGACCTTCCGTTCTACTCCACGAAATGAGCACCGCCATGGCCAACCCGACCCACCTGTCCTACACCGCCGAGCACGAGTGGATCGAGACCCGCGGCGACGTCGCGCGCGTCGGGGTCACCGCCTTCGCCACCGAGGCACTGGGCGACATCGTCTTCGTCGAGCTGCCCGAGGTGGGCACCACGATCACCGGGGGCGAGAGCTGCGGTGAGCTGGAGTCGACGAAGTCGGTCAGCGATCTCTTCGCGCCCGCGGACGGCGAGGTGCTCGAGGTCAACGCGGCCGTCGTCGAGGACCCCGCGCTGATCAACAGCGACCCGTTCGGCACCGGCTGGCTCTTCGAGATGCGTATCTCGGGTGCTGCCGACCTGCTCGACGCCGCGGCCTACGACGCCCTGATCGAGGAGTGACGTGACCGCCGAGGTCGCCGGCTCCGCGGTCGTCGCGACGGCCCTGAGCGCCTTCGACCTGTACTCGATCGGCATCGGGCCGTCCTCCTCGCACACCGTCGGACCGATGCGCGCCGCGAAGACGTTCGTCGACGGTCTCGTCGCGGACGGTCTTCTGGATGCGGCCACGCGGGTGAAGGCCGAGCTCTTCGGGTCCCTCGGTGCGACCGGTCACGGCCACGGCTCGGAGGGTGCTGTGCTGCTCGGGCTCGCCGGGGAGGAACCGGAGACCGTCGACACGAGGGCGTCCTCTGCGCGGGTGACGACGATCCGCGAGACCGGCGAGCTGTGGTTGGGCGGGCGCCGAGCGATCCGCTTCGCCGGTGACACCGACCTGGTCATGCATCGGCGCAAGAGCCTGCCGGGCCACCCCAACGGCATGGTGTTCTCCGCGTACGCAGCCACGGGGGAGGTGCTGCGCGAGCGCACCTACTACTCCGTCGGCGGCGGCTTCGTCGTCGACGAGCATGCGTCGGGCGCCGCGCGGGTGGTGCCCGACCGCTCGCCCGTACGCTTCCCGTTCGCCACCGGCGCCGAGCTGCTCGACATCTGCGAGCGAGAGGGGTTCCGTGTCTCCGACCTCATGCTCGCGAACGAGCTCACCTGGCGTACGCCTGAGGAGATCCGTGCCGGCCTGCTGGAGATCTGGCGGGTGATGGCGGCCTGCGTGCAGGCCGGCTGCGATCGCGATCCGGTGACGGACGGCGTACTTCCCGGTGGACTGCGGGTCCCGCGCCGGGCGCCGCTGCTCTACCGCGACCTGGCCTCCGGAGCCGGCGCCCAGGACCCGTTCCGGGTCATGGACTGGGTCAACCTGTTCGCCCTGGCGGTCAACGAGGAGAACGCCTCGGGCGGCCGCGTCGTCACCGCTCCCACCAACGGCGCCGCCGGGATCGTGCCCGCCGTCCTGCACTACTGGGTACGTTTCGTGGCACCCGAGGCCGGGCTGGACGAGGCCGCGATCGAGGACGGCATCGTCCGGTTCCTGCTCACCGCTGCCGCCATCGGCATCCTGTGCAAGACGAACGCCTCGATCTCCGGCGCCGAGGTCGGCTGCCAGGGCGAGGTCGGCTCGGCCTGCGCGATGGCCGCTGGTGCGCTGTGCGAGGTGCTGGGCGGCACCCCGGAGCAGGTGGAGAACGCTGCCGAGGTCGGCATCGAGCACAACCTCGGGCTCACCTGCGACCCGGTGGGTGGCCTGGTTCAGATCCCGTGCATCGAGCGCAACGCCATCGCCAGCGTGAAGGCCATCAATGCCGCCCGCCTCGCCCTCAACGGCAACGGCTCCCACAAGGTCAGCCTCGACAAGGCGCTGAAGACGATGCGGGAGACCGGCGCCGACATGAAGGTGAAATACAAGGAGACCTCCCGCGGCGGCCTCGCGGTCAACGTCATCGAGTGCTGAGCCGAGAGGCTGCGTGGACGCGCGCCGCCATCGCATGAAATCGCTGGTCACGGGTACCGCCTCCGAGTATGGCGATCACCCTTGTCACCGGGGCATCCAGCGGGATCGGTCTGGCTGTCGCGCGTCTCGCCGCCACCCGCGGAGACCACCTCGTTCTGGTCGCCCGAGGTCGTGAGTCGCTGGACGCCGCTGCGCGTGCGTGCGTGGGGCTGGGGGCGGCATCGACCATGGTGCTGCCGCTCGATGTGGGCGACGACGATGCGGTCCGGGACTGTGTCGGGGCGGTGCTCGACCGGGACGGGCGGCTCGACACGGTCATCCACTGCGCGGGAGTGGTTGCGCTGGGTCGCACGGAGTCCCTGCCCTCCGAACTCTTCGAGGGTGTGCTGCGTACCAATCTCCTCGGGTCGGTCGATGTGGCCCGTCATGTGCTGCCCGTGTTGCGCGGCCAGGGCAGCGGGACGCTGGTCCTGGTCGGATCGGTGCTCGGCCACGTCACGGCACCGTCGATGAGTGCCTACGTCATCAGCAAGTGGGGTGTCCGAGCGCTGGCTCGTCAGCTGCGCCTGGAGAACCGCGACCGACCGGATGTCGCGATCGTGTACGTCGCGCCGGGTGGTGTCGACACCCCCATCTATCGCCATGCCGCGAGTGTCATCGGTCATGAGGGCCGGCCCCCGCCGCCGGTCTCCAGCCCTGAACGAGCAGCGCGGCAGATCCTGCGCCGGGCCGACCGCGGCCGTGGCCGGCCGCAGCTGAGCGTGGCCAACGAGGTGATACGGCTGGAGCACACGGTGCCCCTTCTCCACGAGCGGGTGGTCGCGCCGATCCTCGGCTTCCTGCTCACCGACCTCACCCGTCCCGTCGACCCACATCCGGGCAACGTCCTGGCCGCCATGGACGGCGAGAGCGCGATGCGCGGCGACCGTGGGAATGCGGCCCTGGGGATCGTGCGCAACCTGGTCCTCCGCATAACGCGCCGGGGGAGGGGTACCGCTACCGCCAGTGACCCCGAGCCGCCGAGGACGTCTCCATGAGCACAAATCACAGGCTGGTCCACGCTTCGCCCGAGCACGTGTGGGAGGTCCTCTCGGACGGTTGGCTCTACCCGCTCTGGGTGGTCGGCGCGTCTCGACTGCGTGACGCCGACAAGGACTGGCCGAACGTCGGCTCTCAGCTGCACCACTCGGTCGGCGTCTGGCCGCTGCTGCTCGACGACAGCACCGAGGTGCTCGAGTGCGATCCCGGGAGCAGGCTGTTGCTCCGTGCGCGCGGCTGGCCCGTAGGTGCCGCGCACGTCGAGATCACGGTGGAGCCGGCAGGAGAGGACACCGAGATCACGATTCGGGAGCAGGCCGTCGCGGGCCCGGGCGCACTGGTCCCACGGCTGGTGCAGGATCCGCTCCTCACGTGGCGAAACGTGGAGGCTCTGCGGCGCTTGGCCTTCATCGTCGAACGCCGCCCATGAGCGAGACCGCCTACGACGCGGTCGTCGTCGGGGCCGGACCCAACGGCCTGGTCGCGGCCAACCTGCTCGCCGACAAGGGCTGGTCGGTGCTGGTGCTCGAGGCCCAGGCCACCACGGGCGGAGCGGTCCGTAGTTCCGAGGACGTCCACCCGGGCTTCGTCCACGACACCTTCAGCGCGTTCTATCCGCTCGCGGCCGCCTCGCCCACCATCCGCGGTCTCGGCCTGGACGACTACGGGCTGCGATGGGTGCATGCCCCCGCTGTCCTGGGTCACCCCCTGCAGGACGGCAGCTGGGCGCTGCTGCACCGCGATCGACACGTCACCGCAGGGCTGCTCGATGCCCAGCATGTCGGCGACGGCGACGCGTGGCTGGAGCTGTGCGGCCTGTGGGACCACATCGGTGAACCTCTCGTGCACGCCCTGCTGACCCCGTTCCCGCCTCTGCGCCCGGGGGCTCACCTGCTCAACGCCCTACGTCGCGCAGGGGGCCTGGCGGCCGTGCGTACGCTGCTCACCCCGGCCGGAGACCTCGCCCGCAACCGCTTCGGCGGTGAAGGTGCACGTCTGCTCCTGGCCGGCAACGCCGGACATGCCGACATCCCGTTGGACTCGCCGGGCTCCGGGATGATGGGGCTTCTGCTCGCCATGCTGGGCCAGACCGTCGGCTTCCCCGTCCCGGAGGGCGGTGCCGGCGTACTCGCCGCCGCGCTGGAGCGCCGCTTCCGTGAGCGTGGAGGCGACGTCCGGTGCGGTGCCGAGGTCACCCGCCTCGGTGTCGAGGGCGGTCGCGTCACCGAGGTGCGCACCCGTGAGGGCGATCGGATCGCAGCGGTCCGTGCCGTGATCGCCGACGTCGCAGCACCCCATCTGTACGGTCGGCTCCTCGACCCCGCAGACGTACCGCGACGTGTCGCAGCCGGCATGGAGAACTTCCAGCTGGACCCGGGCACGGTCAAGGTCGACTGGGCCCTGGACAAGCCCATCCCGTGGCTCGCCGAACCTGCGTACGCGCCCGGCACCTTCCACGTCGCCGACTCGGTCGAGCAGATGACTCAATCGTTGTCGCAGGTGTCCGCCGGCGTCATCCCCGATGCTCCGTTCCTCCTGGCAGGTCAGATGACCACCACCGACCCGAGCCGGTCGCCGACCGGGACGGAGTCGGTGTGGGCCTACACGCACGTGCCGCAGACGGTGCGGCGCGATGCGGGACCTGACGGTCTGCGCGGGCGATGGGACGAGGAGGAGTGCGAACGGTTCGCCGACCGCATGCAGGCGCGCATCGAGCGCCTGGCGCCCGGCTTCGGCAGCGCCGTCGCCGCACGACGTGTCCTCGGGCCGCATGAGTTCGAAGCCCTCGACGCCAACCTGATCGGCGGCGCGATCGGCGGCGGCACGTCTCAGCTCCACCAGCAGCTGGTCTTTCGACCGGTGCCGGGCATGGGGAGGGCGGAGACCGGCATCACCGGACTGTTCCTCGGGTCCGCCTCCGCCCACCCGGGCGGAGGCGTGCACGGCGCAGCCGGCAGCAACGCGGCCCGTGCCGCCATCCTGCACGACCGCTTTCGATGGGGCGGCCCCTCCTCAGGAAGGCGAACCGCGTGAATCCGGCTGATGTTGCGGGCCGTGTGCTGCAGGCCGGCGTCGGTGTGCTCGCCCACCTGCGACCCGCCGACAAGCCCTTGCACCCGCACGGCGAGGTGCACCTGGCCGTGCTGCGGCGACACCCGGGAGCCGCCACGGGCGCTGCGTTCCTCGACCAAGGTGGGACGGACGAGGTGGTCGTACGACTCTCCCGTGCCGTGGGCCTGCCGGAGCCGGTGCCCGACATCAACGGCCTTGCGCTGCGCGTTCCCGCTCTCCGCGGCGAACACGCCGACCTCCTGCTCGCCACCACCGGTCACGGTCGATGGACCCGGTTCCTGCTGGCTCCCAGGACTCGCCTGCCCGACGGCTTCTTCAGCACGCTGCTCCCATACCGGACGCCCACCGGGCCGGTCTGGCTCGGAGCGCAGCTCGTCAGCGAAGGCACGTGGCAGCTGATGTGGGCACGGGCGGGGACGGACTGGACGACGTTCGCGACCCTCGAGCTCACCGTCGAGTCCGACCGCGACCCGATGCTCTCCTTCGACCCCACCCGCTCGACGCCACCCGGCCTCGAGATCTACGCATGGCACCGTCGGCTACGAGCGCGCGCCTATGCGACGGCCCGGCAGTCGCGATCACGCGGGTCGGAGGACCCTCGCGACGAATGAGTCGAGATTGCCGAGCAGCCGGTCGACCTTCTGCTCGATGCTGAGGGTCTCGTGGATCACCGGGGTGTCGAGCCTGCGCTTGTTGCGCGCTTTGAGGGAGCAGTCGAGGTCGGCGCAGATGTAGGTGCCGACCGAGTTGCCGTCCTGCCCGGAGCGCCCGGCGCGGGAGGCGACCAGCAGCGCGACGTCGCCGACCGTCGTGCACAGCGCGCACATCGTCTTCCGCGGCCCACGCGTCTCGCGTGAGGCACGCAGCGCAACGCCGCAGAGCCGGCCGTCGTGCTCGGTGACGAGGTAGTGGTTCTGCGGCGCCTTCGGGTCCTGCCAACCGAGGTAGTCGAGGTCGTCCCACGGCCTTTCGGGCAGGTCAGCGGGGAGATTGAGGCGCTTGGTCGCACCCTTGGTGAGGTTGACGAACGAGGAGCGTACGTCGGTCTCGGTGAGCGGCTTCATACGCATCAGGCTAGGATTTCCTACAACTGTTAGGCAACTCGTTATCTGGGAGAGTGTGGATGGGTCGTCCAGGACTGAACCGGACTGCTGTGATCGCAGCCGCCGCCGACCTGGCCGACGAGATCGGTTTCGACGCCGTCACGATCTCGGTCCTCGCCCGCCACCTCGGCATCAAGTCGCCGACCCTCTACTCCCACATCACCGGGGCCACCGACCTCCGCACCGCCATCACCGCCTACGTCCTCGACGAGCTCGCCGACGCCACCAGCGCCGCCATGGCAGCAGGGGAGGGCCGCGACCTCCTCGTCGCGTACGCCGATGCCATCCGCGACTTCGCCCGCCGCTCGCCCGGCCGCTACGACGCCACCACCCGCCAGCGCGTCCCACCCGCCGCGGAATCGACCTCGGCCCCGCCCTCAGTGGACACCGCAATCGCCGCCGGCCGCCGCAACGCCGACCTAGCCCTGGCCGTGGTCCGTAGTTACGGCATAACCGAGACCAACCAGACGTACGCAGTCCGCCTGATGTCCAGCCTCATCCACGGCTACATCACCCTCGAGCTAGCCGGCAGCTTCGCTCACAGCGAGCCTTCGGCCGAGGCCACTTGGATCGAGGCGATCGACGACCTCGACCGGTTGCTCGTTGGCCTCGCCGCGAGGACATCTGGCATCAACCTGGTCAGATAGCTTCGCGTATGCGAAACTATCTGTCATGCGTCTCCTGGGTGTAGCCGAGGCAGCCGAGCGCCTCGGTGTCTCCACGCGACAGGTGCAACACCTCGTCGCCAATGGAGAGCTTCGTCGGGTGGCGCGTGGTGTCGTGGACGAAGCCTCGGTCGAACGCCTCATCGCGGTTCGGGGTGGTTCGCACCGTCGCGCGTGGTCGGAAGCCACGGCGTGGGGTGCGGTGGCGATCCTGTCGGGGTCGGATGCCGACTGGATGGGGGAGCGGCAGCGATCCCGTGTCAGGGCGCGACTTCGCGAGCTGTCCGCGATCGACCTGGTCGATCGGGCCCGCGGGAGAGCTGATGTGACTCGCTACCGCGCTCATTCCAGCGCAGGCAAGTACCTCGTGGCGGAGTTGGTCTATCCGGTCGGTGCGGCCGCCGCCTCGCTTGGACTCGCAAACACGACCAACATCGACGGATACCTCGCGGTCGACGAGGTTGCCGGAGTCGTGTCGCGGCATGGGTTGACGCCTGACGAGGAAGGTCGCGTCTCGCTCCGCGCGACAACGATGGACCTCGATCGGGTGCGCGACCTATCGAAGAGGAGCGTCGTGCTCGCCGCAATGGATCTGGCCGAATCTCTGGACGTACGTGAACGACGAGCCGGCCTCGAGGCGATCGAGCGCGCGCTGGAGGCCTTTCGTGATTGAACGCTCCACCATCGAGGTGTCGAGTCCAGTCGGTGGATGGGGTGACCCGTGGCCGAACGTCGCTGAGATCGAGACTGTGTTGACTCACGCGAAGTGGACGCTCGTCGGAGGCCTCATGGCACAGCTCCACGCCATCCATCGAGGCATCGACACCATCCGGCCGACGAACGACGTGGACATCGTGCTGCACGTCGAAACCACTCGCGGCGTCGCTGCTGAAGCCGCGTACGCCTTGGAGTCGATCGGGTACGTGTTCGCTCCGTCGATCGATGCGCGAAACACAATTGCCCACCGCTTCGTTCGGGGAACCTCGCGGGTCGATCTCGTTGCCAGCGCTACGGATGTCGTCGACGTACTGGTGGCCGACCACGCCGCTCCCCGGGTGATCGAGAAGCTGCGTGGCAAGCACATGATGTCGATCGAGGGTGGAACTCAGGCGCTGCGGCGAACGATCAACGCCCGTCTGCGGATCGCGCCGGGACAAACGACGACGATCAGCGTGCCCTCCCCGTTCGGTGCGCTGATCCTCAAGGCTGCTGCGTACCAGACCGACTCACGCGACAAGGAGCGTCACCTCCAGGATGCGGCGCTCCTATTGTCGGTGATCGAAGATCCCTACGCAGAGCGCCAGCAATTCGCCGGGTCAGACAAGGCGCGCCTGGCGGCGCTCGCGAAAGCCATGCCGAACAACGCGAGCGCCTGGAGGGCCCTCCCTGCAGATCGACAGGCTGAAGGGCAAGCCGCCCTGCGCATCCTCACGGGTTGATGCCGTCCGGCTCGATTGAGACATTCGCGGCTACTAGAGGATTCCCATAGGGCCGGTGTCTGGCCAGACTCGGTCCAGGTGTCCGGCGGGAAGCTCTCCTTGCGGCTGCCCACCTGCTTGCTGGTGTGGCTCACTATCGGTCTGCAGCCCGCCGGACGCCGCTGACGAGGCGTGGCTCCAGAAGGGACTGCCCTAGTCGTAGTAGCGATGCCCACCTCGCCGTCCACATCGGAACAAGCACAGGCGGAGCAGCGCATGAGTCAGGACGTCGAGCACGTGATCATCGGGGTCGATCCCCACAAGCTGTCAGCCACGATCGAGGCCGTCGATCAGCAGGAGCAACTGCTCGGCTCTGGCCGGTTCACCACCGACCAGGCCGGCTACACCGCGATGCGGAAGTACGCGAAGAGCTGGCCGAAACGGATCTGGGCGGTCGAGGGGGCCAACGGTGTCGGGCGTCCCGTTGCGCAACGACTCCTCGAAGACGGCGAGCATGTCGTCGACGTGCCGGCCAAGCTTGCCGCCCGGGTCCGACTCTTCGACACCGGTCACATCCGCAAGACCGATGCTCGTGACGCGCACTCGATCGCGATCGTCGCGGTCCGCACCAAGACTTTGCGCGTACTCCAGGTCGGTGGCGAGCTGGAAGCACTCCGGATGCTCACCGATCGCCGCGAAGCACTGACTCGGCGGCGGGTGCAGACCGTCGATCGACTTCAGGCGCTGCTGGCTGAACTGCTGCCTGGCCAGGCGAAACGCGATATCACCACCGGCTAGGCCAAGGCGATGCTGGCTACGGTTCGCCCCCGAGACATCGCAGGCAAGACCCGTCGCCGGATCGCCGCCGAGGAGCTCATCGAGCTGATCGCAGTCGAAGCGAAGATCAAGAAGGCCACCGCCGAACTCAAGGCCATCGTGCTGGCCCGCGGCTCCCGACTGATGGACCTTCACGGCGTCGGCCCCGTGGGCGCGGCCCGAGTCCTGGCCGACGTCGGCGATGTCACTCGCTTCGCCGACCGCAACCGGTTCGCCTCCTGGACGGGCACCGCGCCCCTCGATGCATCCTCCGGTGAGCAGAACCGACACAGATTGTCCCGAGCCGGAAACCGACGGATGAACCACATGATCCACATCGCCGCGATCAGCCAGATCCGGCTCAACACCGAGGGCCGCGCCTACTACCTACGCAAACGAGCCGAGGGCAAGAAGTCCCTCGAGGCGATCAGGTGCCTAAAGCGCAGGATCTCAGACGCGATCTACCGCCAGCTTCTTGAGGACGCACAGCAAGTCGCGCTCGAGAGCGATGGCACGGGTCCGGGAGGGCACTGCAGGGCGTCTCAAGAATCCAGCGCGGCCGACCTCCCCCTGCTCATCGACACTTCGGATCAGCCACTTCCCGGACCCGCGGACAAGACGCTACGCCAGACCGGTTGACAACAGAAGGGAGCCGGAAAGACACGGGTCCTGAGTAGCGGGCTCGGAACGATGCCGCGGCCAGCTCGGCGGCCGTCATCGACAGTAGCTGGAACGGCAGCAGCTTGGATGCGGTGGACAATCGACACCTCACGTGACGGCCCACAGCGAGACCTGGCCTTGCTCGCCGCCAACACGGCGAGGCCCCCGGACAGGTCAACGCTAACGACGTTGGGGCCAGCGCCGCTGGCGGCGATAAGCCACGCCTCGCGCGCTCGCGACAGATCACAGCTTGACCTAAGGTGGGCATGCTTTCCGGCCCCGTTGTGTTCCGCCTCATACGTCTGAACTTCTCGCGCGAATCTCGATGATCAGTACTTGTACGAGCGATTCCTGCGCCCGCTCGACGCGGCCACGAGCACCTCGGTAGGCGGCGGCGTGCTTCTTGACGAACTTGCTGCCCAGAAGACGCTGTGCCTCGCCTTCGATCAATGGTCGGGTCGCCGGGTCCGCGAAGTTCTCCTCAAGATACTGCCTTGGAGCGCCCAAAAGTTTGGCAGTTGCATAATTGGCAGTGTCTGAGTTCTGCGAATGTATGGCGCTCCAACGCCGCACCGCGTCATGCAAGTTCTCGGCGTCGGTTTCGAGATCCCAAAGTGCGCTTCGGAACCGCCAAAGGCTGGCGGTCAGGTCACTGGCTGCTATTTCGTGCCAGAGGTCGAGGTCGGCGCTTTCAATCAGTTCAAGCGCGCGCTTGGATTTCTTCGGTATTGGAACGATGGAGGTGTAGTCCTCAAGGAGGCGAGGGCGCTGTAGGACCATGAGCAGTGGATGTACCAATCGTCGGCTCACTGCTCGGGCCTCAGCTTTGCGACGCTCAGTCGCAGCTCGGCGTTCGAAGATGTATAGCGCCAGAGCGACGAGGGAACCTGTGACGGCACCTACGATCAGGTCCGGAACAAAGCTCGACCAATTGCTGAGCATGAGTGGATTCACGGAGCAAGTCTCGCAGCGGCGCGTCCCGGTCGTCACCGAAATTTGTCCACATCCGAAAGTCGTGGCCTCGGCGCTGAAACCTCCGCCTGTGCGAGGACCAGAACGGGAACGTTCGTCTCCAGCCGTTGTCCAAGCGCAACCTGGGGCATGGCGTGAAGGGATCCAGGATGGTGTTGGAGATTGACCCGGTCACAATGGCCGCTAGGCGGCGATAAGATGCGACCGGGACGGCGCGCCGCCACACAGACGCAGCGACTCCGACCAGCCATTGCCGTCCCGCGCTTGCACTCGTGCGCAATCTGACGATGTCGGGTATCACGAGCAGCCGCGATCGGTGAGCGTCGGCTCTGCTCAGGAGTCCGTATGCGACCAGCCGCTGATGAAGAACGTCAAGGTCCGGGCGCCGTTGCGCACTCCGATTCCGTACAGCCACTCGACCCAGATCCCAGCCCCATCGTCTGGCGCGGCCGAAGCCTTTCGCAGTAGCCAGTTCTAGGCTTGATGGGATAGAAGAGCTCGGGCGGTGCGCCGAACTGCGCCAGAGATGTGGTTGGACGCGAGCTCTTCGATGTTGGGCAGCAACACCTTCGGTACCCGGAATTTGGCATCCTTGAGCGCAGAGAGAATCGCGGTGACAGACGTGGTTCCGTCGGCTGTCAGGAGTGCACGAACTCTATCGGTAGCGAACTGGTCCCACGCTGAAGTGGTTGAAAGCCCGGAGACCAAGCCGTGGCCCGCATACGCCCTAACCCAGGCATCACTGTCGTAGCTCATGTGGAGGACAAGCCCGAGAAGCCAAGGGTCCTCACTTGCCTCGAGGATAAGGCCGGCGGTTCGTGCAGCCTCTCTGCGCGCAGGGGCTTCTGGATCCTCCATTAGAGTCGAGATCGCGGCGGCGACGTCTGAGCGGGGGATGCAATTGCTGGCTGCCAGCAGGCGCAAAGCTGGCGGGAATGGCCGGATCGACGGCTTGATGATCGAGTGGCCGTCGGACGGGTAAAGCAATGCCTGAGCGTGGGCGGACATTGCCTCCCGCGTCGACTCCGGAAGGGGCTGACGAGACGAGGCGAGGCGATCGAAAGCCGCCCCTTTGTGCTCGCTAAGCACAGCAGGGTCAGTGAGGAAATCAGTGAGCTCCGTCCAAAGTTCAGTCACTCCTGCGCGGGTGATGAGGGCTGCGGCGACGTCCGATTCGGGTATCCCGCCCATGCTGAACATGCCGCGGGCCGCCTGCGTACGGGTGTTGCGCATGGCCTCGCGGACGACATCGAGTTCCAAGGGTCCGAACTCGGCATCATCTGTGAGTCCCAGGATCAGTCGATCAATGCGTTCAGCGACGGTGTTCAGCTGATGTAGCTCGTTAACCTCGCTGAGGGTACCCAAGCCATGCTCGACCACTCTACGAACCTCTCGCCCGGGTTGATCATTGCTAGCTTGCAGCCAATCATTCCATCCGGCTGTGTCGCCATGACCGAGGACGCTCCAGTCAAGCTGGTTCAGTGCAGTTGCGAGAGCTCGGTCGAGCAGTTGTTCCTCGGGATCCGCGTTGCGGACCTCGACCAGCATTAGTTGGCTGAAGGTTTCGATGCTCTGCGGCGTGTCGGCGAGCGACGCGAACGTCAACCAGGCTTGTTCGGACCGTAGGTAGCTGAGCTCGTGTTGTCCGGGTAAGTCGAACGGTCCGCCGGCGTCCAGAACGCGTTTGATTGCGTCGCGTCCGAACTTCTTCTCCTCGGGTGCGAGCAGTGGAGCCGAAGCACGGATGACACGGAGTTCCAGCGTTCGAAGTGCATAGACGTCTGATCGGCGGGACAGGATCTGCCTTGTATCTGCGAGCAGAACCTCGAGCGGACCGTTGGCCGTCAACCATCTCAGCATCAGTTCGAGATCGCGCTTTGCACCCGAGTGACGCAGGAGCCGGGGCACCTCGCGGATGTCCCCACGGCCTTGGGTCTGAAGGTCAACCACGCGCGTCTGGGCGAGTTCCTTGCGGGCTGCGTACACATCGTGATGTCCGAGCAACTCAAGACCAAGCACGACATAGAACGGGTCTGTTGGTCCGAGAATGTTGGTTTGGTTAGAGGGTGTCCCCGTGGCATGGAACGCAAAGTTTTGCGCGAGAACTCCGGCGTAACCCTCACCCTTCATCGCGTTCAAGAAGCGAATCTGGTCTGGCTGGCCGCGCGATGGTCGCGGCGGCCGGGTCTCGAAAGGAAGGAGACTATGCGCGGCGTCCTCGAGGGCCAGTTGAATATTCTGCAGCGTCAAGGCGAAATTCTCATACACCACAGTGGTCTCGAACGGCTCGCATAACTCGGGCTGGAAGTTCACCAGTTCTGCTATTGCGGCCTGGGCAAGTCCCTCGTAAGGGCGCCCGGCATCCCGATTCCGAAGGGCTCGCTGCTGGAACAGGGCGGCTCGCATAAGGCTTGCATCCGGCGACTTGTCGCGTTCGCAATGGTCAAGGCTGGCGTCCAACACGGCATCGCAGGTCGCGTAGTCATCTAGTTCCGCGGCTGCCGCACAGGTTACGAGCGCGGCCGCGACGAGCCGACCGTGATCGGAATGGGAATAGTTGAGCACGGTTTGCCGGAGCTGGGACAGGCCGGCATTGGCGGTTTCTGCTTGTATGGAGTCGGCGAACGCGGCAAGCAGCGGGTCGCGCTCGTAGCCATCAGCGGTCGAGTCCCCCCGACGTTGGTTCTGCTCGCGCATCTGGCGACGCCAGGATCTGCCTAGGACGCCCTCGGCGAGTTCGTTCCAGGGTTCCATGTGCGCGTCCGCGCGCGTGCTTCCGAGCATCACTTGAGGACGCAATACCGATGCTACCCATGCGAGGCTCAACTCTGATCTCCAATCTGACCGGGCTGCTCCAGAACGGTCAATGCGGTTCTCGAGGCGTCAGTTAACGGCCGACTGCGCGGGTCGCGTCGCACGACGCTTTGTATCCAGTCGGACAGCGCGAACTTCAACTCTTGATTGTCTTTGGCCCCTCGGACCATGACTGTTCGCGGCCCCTCGGCAGTGATCCACTTGGCTATGACCGGTACTGCCTGTTCGTGCACGTCGCCTACCGTCGCGAGCCCGACAGTCAGGTCATATTCCGCCCGAGCACGATTTGCCGCATCTCTGGCATTTTGCTCGTCGCGCTGACTTCCAGAGATAACTTCGGCGGCGTCGGAGACGGCGATCAGCAGGTCGATCGCTGTGCCATGTGGCATGTCGCGGTGGTCCTCGACGGCAATGGCGCCGGTGCTGCTCTCCCGTCGCGCATCGTTGTACTCTGACTCCCATCGGCCGCTCTGATGACCCCAGTACTCGGTGACCAGCGTCGAACGACCGCGCACGGCACGAGGCGCACGCCGTGCTCGATACTGCTGCTCATTGATCCTCTGTCGCGCGGCGACGACTTGTCCGATATTTTCAAGCAACCAGGAGACTTGAGGTGCCGACGACGATTCTGGCTTGACGATCGACGCGTGGGTGCCATTGAGGCGCAACTGCTGGTTATACGGGATTGCAAAGGTTGCACTGTAATCACTGACAAAGGCATCACTACCGGCGATGCATGCGAATCGCGGAAGCCACACCCGATGATCAGACGGGGGATCGCGCAGGTCGCTGGTCATCTCCCTCGTAAAGAAGTCTGCAACTCGATTGCCCTCCTTGGAGAAGCGCTTGAGCGCTCGAAGTTCAGGAAGCAGGTGTCGGACTCCGGGAATTGCCAGACCGGTGCCGGAACGCGGGGATGCAAAGTAAGTGATTGAGGCGAGTTGGTGTAGCGGGCGCAAAGCCTCTTGCTGGGGGTCCTGCACCACCTTCTTCAGTGCGGCATCGCTCATGACTCCGCCTAGGCTGTGCCCTACGAGGTGGATCCGCTGATATGCCCTGAGCTCGCGGATCCCGGCCACGAGTTGCTCCTTGTAGAACGACAGGCCAGCGGTCGTTAGGCCCGACCTGTCGAGGCGCCGCCGTGCAGTTCGATAGTCGAATGCTGCGACGTCCAGCTTCGCTGGCCCGTCGAAGACATGGGCCGGAAAATCGAGCCATGTTCCGCTCCCCGAACCGCCGAGACCATGGGTGAACAAGACAACGTCCTCGGTGGGAGTCCCTGAGTGCCGGTGGAGGGTCACTCCTGTCTCGTCGAATGTCATCGGCCCATTGAAAATGGGCTGAGTAACGGTGATCAACGGACACCTTCGTCTCGATCGTCAGGTCCACCGGTCGTCTCCTGATCAAGGTCGACCTTATCGAGGTCCTGGTTCTTGTGTGGGCATATCCGATGATCTCGAACGAGCCGGGCCAGTAGCGTTCACCCGCTCGCCGGACACTGCATCGGAGTCTTCGGCCAGGGCCACTTGTTACACAGGTCGCTGTTCTTGGTCAGTCTGCGCCCTCGAGCCGCTTCTCGCGTCACCCGCTGTCCGTGAGTCGAACTCAAACGGAGTGGTCGCGTCGGACCGGGCGAAGTTGACGTGCCCCTGCTCAGCGGTCGGATGCCAGCGACGTAGGCGGTGAGGAAGTGGACTCCGTGGCGGTCGAGGTTCCCGCGGGCGCGGTCGTAGTGCTCGGTGGTTCTGGGATCCGTGTGCCGGGCCAGGATCTGGGCGTTACGGAGCGGGACGCCCCGCATCGAGGGCGTTGGTGATGGCTGCGTGCCGCAACGAACGCGGGCTGATGTGCCGCGCTATCCCCGTGGCGTTCGCGACAAGCGTGACCATCCGGTAGGCATCGCGATGGTCGTTCGCTTGCCCGACACCGGCCGCAGGATCAGCCGGCCGGTCTTCCGTGCGCCCCGGCAAGCCTCCAGGACGCGGAGGACCGGGACGGTCAGTGGCATTGGCGCGGGCTTGTCGCCCTTGCCGACCAGGTGGAGCACTCGGTGGCCCCGCAGTGTCTCGGCGTAGTCCTCGATCCGGACCGCTGCGGCCTTGGAGGCGCGTAGTGCGTTGATGCTCTACAGGTAGGCCAGGGCGCCGTGGTGGACGGTGATGGTCTGGGCGATCGGAAGGAAGCGGATCAGTTCGAGTCGGTCGAGGCCTTGGGTTCGGGATTCGTCTGTGTGGACCTTTGGTAGCCGTGCTTAGACGGCGGGGTCGGCCGGAATTAGCCTGTCGATGTGAGCGAAGCGGAAGTAGCCCCGGAGTCCGTGCATCATCGTGTTGATCGAGGACGCCATGAGACCGGCTTCGCCCAGGTTGCGGATGTAGAGCTCGACGTGGGCGCGTTGGATCCCGTTCAGAGGGTCCAACCCGTTGGTCTGGCACCACGTGAACCAGCGGCGCAGCTGGTAGGTGTAGGGGACTGCTGCAGGATCTGGTGACAGATTGGGTCACGCAGCCTGAGTGGCTGGTGTGGTCATGATTGTCTCGTACTC
>NZ_JBBBNW010000010.1:0-87018 GCF_037137035.1 Nocardioides sp. CCNWLW239
GAGTACGAGACAATCATGACCACACCAGCCACTCAGGCTGCGTGACCCAATCTGTCACCAGATCCTGCAGCAGTCCCATCTCCTCGGCGCGCGGTCTGAGACAGTGCTCGACCGTCCGCTCACACTCCTGGAGCGCAGTGCGATCGACGTCCCGCTGGACGACACCGTCCGCACCACCGACGTGCTGTCCTCCCTCTCGTGGTCGACCGGCTCCTCTCCGCGACCCCGCCGACGATCACGATCACCAACTCAACCACCAACTCACCGAGACGTCGGCTCGTCGCCGATGCATGCTCACCTGTCGATGGCCGGTTCAGGCGGCGGAACCGCGGCGGCTCGTGGGGGATCGCGCCATTCCACCAACCGGTCCCTGCTTCTATCGAGAACGTACAGCCCGAAGTAATCGTGCTCTGGCCCGAGTGGCCAGGCATTTAGCGTTCCGGGAGTGTGCGCCCGGCCAGACAAGAACATGAGGGCCATCCTCACAATTGGGTATCGCGCAGCGGTCCCATGCACGTGTGTCCCACGGGGCAGCGAGAGTAAAGAACCAGTCGCGGTGCCGTTGCGAGCTTCACCTTGGTCGAGTCCGGCGCATCCACGACTGGGCGAACTGTCGGCCACATTTTTGATAGGAACAACGGCTGTGCGCGGCCCGGACGCTTCACGTAACGAACCGACCATCACCCCCACGTCTTCTCTCTCTGGAACATGTCGAAGCCGACTACGTCAGTTGCTGAGTCGAGTGGAGGCAGACCACTCTCTCCTCTGGACGCAGGTTGAACACGAGATCGATCAGACGACCTGCGCGGCAGCGCACGGATTCCAGGCAAGCGAGGTTGGAGGCGAGTTTCTCGCTGTCGACAGTCACGGCCGCGTTCGTCTGACAGCCGAGGGCTCGGATTGGCTCGTCGAAGCCCTGCGACCCGCCCCTGACTGGCAAGCATGCGCGCCTGAGGCGAGCTCCCTGCTGCGAAAGTGGCAGTGCGAGGCGCTCAATGCATGGAGCGATCACGGACGCCATGGAGTTATCGAGGCGGTCACGGGCACGGGCAAGTCACGCGTGGGGGTCGAAGCGGCGCGGGAGGCGATCGGCGACGACTACAGCGTCGTCGTGGTGGTGCCGACCATCGACCTGGTCGACCAGTGGGTCAAGACGATGCGTGAGCACGGCATCCGTGATGTCGGGGCGATCGGAGACGGCCGAACCGCGACGCTGAGCACCAACCAGGTCATCGTCGGCACGGTGCAGTCGCTCTACCTGGCACCACCGACCCGCCCCGACGGCAAGGTGCTGCTCATTGCCGACGAGTGTCACCGCTACGGCGCTGGCCAGTGGGGTAAGGCGTTGCATTCGTCGTACCGCCGGCGGCTCGGGCTGACCGCGACCTTGGAGCGCAACGATGACGGTCTCGACGCGCTGTTGGCGTACTTCGGCGGGCAACCGGTCTTCAAGATTGGCTTCGGCCGCGCGATCGATGACGGCATCGTCGCGCGCTACGACGTCAAGCTCCTTGGCGTGGAACTGACCCCAGCCGAACGCCACCAATACGACGAGGCCGACGATGCGTTGAAGGATGCCCGTCTCAAGCTGCTGTCCGCAGGGCTGTGCCCCGAGCCGTTCGGTATGTTCCTGCACGAGGTTCAGCAGGCCGCCGATGATGACGATGACCCGACCCTCTGCGACGCGGCACGCCGCTACCTGAAGGCGTTCTCGGAACGAATCGACGTGATGACTGGCGCGTGGAACAAGCTCAACGCGATGGAAGTGCTCACGCCGACAGTCCGCGACTCGAAGGGCGCGATTGTCTTCACCCGTCGCGTCGACATGGCAGAAGACCTCGCGTCGGTTCTGGCAGAGCAAGACGTAAGGGCTGCGGCGGTCCACAGCAACCTCACGCGTACCGAACGCAAGGAGCGACTCCTCCGCCTTAAGGCCGGCGGGCTGAAGGCCCTAGTCGCTCCTACCGTGCTCGATGAAGGCATCGACGTCCCGGACATCGATCTCGCCATCGTCACGGGAGGGTCCAAGTCTCGACGCCAGATGATCCAACGCATGGGCAGGGTGCTACGCCTCAAGCGCGACGGGCGCAAAGCGACGTTCATCGTCGTCTATGCCATGAACACTGCGGAAGACCTCACCGAGACCGACGGCACCGAGGGCTGCCTCGACCTCATCGTCGAAAATGCCGACCACGTCCAGGCGCTCACCGTCCGTGACGGCGCCCTCGCCCCGTCGAAGATCGTCTACCGTCGCAAGACCATGGAGCAAGCCTCCATACCTCCAGTGCCTGGGCAGCCCGACCTCGACCGCCTCCATCTCGACGTCGACCCTGACAAGGTGTCGGTGACGCAGCATGTCATCGACCAGTACAAACGGATCCACCCCATCGTCAATGACGAGACCGCGAAGCTCGATCTGGAGGTTCTCCTACGGGCGCTTTTGGAAGGCGGCACGTACGCGATGAGCAGGAAGACTCCTGGAGCGTTCGTCCTGCGCGCCCGTGGGTACGTGCTCGTGATCAAACGAGACCGCTTCGTCCAATACGACTGCAGCCGTGGCGACCGGGCGCGTTGGACCGATCTTCACCCCGCGCAGCCGGACAGGAGCGGGCCAGCTACTGTCGGCGAGCCAACGACCACAGCCGCAACGGCGACGCGACCGGCGGTGCCAGCCGCATCCCCGTTCTCAGCCAAGGCGACCAAGAACCGCGGCACCGTCGTGCGCAGGCCGTCCCAGCCTGTCGACATTCCTTTCCGAAAGCACGCGCCTATCCCAGCCGACGAGGTCGAAACCCCGACTCCCGAACCAGTCCCTGAACCGCCTTCACCGGCACAGCCTGCGGCTGACGATGCCAATGCCGGAGGCCTGCTCGTCGATCAACTCGAACGGCTCGCGGCACTCAAGAAACAAGGCCTGCTGACCGACGACGAGTTTCACCAGGCCAAGAAGCGCCTACTCGGCTGATGAACTCCTGCACTCAAGGAGACGATGAGTCGCGAGCAGGTCGAGCGGCTCAACCGCGACCTCGCCGACGCCTGCGCGACCCTGGACGAGAAGGACGGCACCCATCCATCCGAGCGGGCGCAGGTCATGCGAGAGACCGGGTACTGAAGAATCGCTACCCTCTCACCACGGCGCCGACGTCAGCGCTTCTTCCCTTGGAGCGTGGCGAACACGTCGTTCGCCAGCTTCGCGCACTTCTGCTCCGTATAGAGCCGATTCAATACGCGCTCGAGCCGATGGTCAAGCACCAGCTCGCGCGGTCCGCGGGGCAAGCGACGACACGACCGGTCGCCACCTGCTACCTGCAGCATCGTCAGGGCTGTGGAAGGCCGGATTCGGCGCGGTTGAGGAAGTCCGAGAGCGGCCCCGGCATCTCAGCGCTCCGGTCACCCCAGTCGTAGACGACGCAGGTCTTGGCGATCAAGTCGTGGAGAGAACGATGTTCACGCTGCACCACGATCAAGAGCAGGCCGATCCCGAAGAACATCACACTGAGCGGGAACACGAGCGTCCTGACGAACATGGTTCGCACCCCTGGCGCAGTGCCGTCGGCA
Source organism: Nocardioides sp. CCNWLW239 (assembly GCF_037137035.1). NCBI lineage: Bacteria > Bacillati > Actinomycetota > Actinomycetes > Propionibacteriales > Nocardioidaceae > Nocardioides > Nocardioides sp. CCNWLW239. The sequence continues at coordinate 3,559 of NZ_JBBBNW010000010.1, forward strand.
CGTACGACGCGCAGTCCGGCCAGCCCCTTCCCGATCGTCTGTCCGCTGATGGCGAGGCTGATGAAGACGTAGAAGAAGGCCCAGGCCACGAAGGCAGAGAGCCCGAGCAGGGTCGAGCGGTCGCCGGTGAACGATAGGGACGTGAACGTCTCCAGCAGGAAGCCGAGCCCGGCGACGCCCAGGGTGTAGAGGCCGGCGATGAGAAGGCCGTCGATGGCAGCGGCCGCTGCCCTGCTGATCGCTCCCGCATAGTGTCCGGACACTGAGCGGCGCATCCGGCGGGTCATCGCGCTGCCGTTCCGGTGTCGTGCGCCTCTCCCCTGGCCGCAACCAGACTGAGCGGCCCTTCCCGTCGCTCGTCCGCGCTCCGTCGCATCAGCCGGTCCACGATTCGATCGACGATGACATCGAGTCCCACCAATTGTCGCCGCGCGAGGTCGAGGGCTGAACCAGCCATCGAGTAGGTGCTCTCCGCGACGATGTCGGGGATGCCGGAGCGGCGTACGAGCGCCTCGAGATCGACATTCCTCAGCAGCGCGTCCAGGTCCACGTCGGCGAGAAGCGTGTTGAGATCGACCCGCGCGAGCAACGCATCCATATCGACCCGCGCCAGGACCGCGTCGAGGTCCACCCGGCTGAGCAGCGCATTGAGGTCGACGTGCTCCAGGACGATATCGGGATCGACGGTGACGACGACCCTTTCCGTGACCGCCCCGGCGACTCGGCCGAGAAGCCTCTTGCTGCTCTGCCGACCCTCGGTCATGACTTCGCCGGTTCGGACTCGCGGACCGTCACGACCTTCAGGCCGTCCACGGCTCGGGGGCGACAACCGTGTCGGTCCCGGATCCAGGAGTCGTCGCCGACCGATGCCGCTTGCTGTCTCATCCGGAACCGACGACGCATGTCTGGGTCGTGGTGTCGTCGTGCGCGCAAGATTCCCATCGCAGGCTCCGCCTCTTCCAGTCGTGAATCGCTCGCAGCCTAGAGCCGTCCGATCCGCCTCTTCTCACCCACGTCGGGTGATTCAGCGGTCTGGAAGTGCCCGGTCGCTCAGCTTCTAGCTGTGCTCACCTACGGCCTTGGGCCGACGAACAGGCATTCACACGCTGTTCTGACCGGGATGGATGATGCGCTTCACGCTTCCTCGGCCCCAGTGCGGCCATCGGTGTCAGGTGATGTCTCGGCTCAGGCGGACACGGGCTTCGAGGCTGACAATGAGCGTCTGAACGCGGTGGGACTGCTGCCGCGGACCCGTTTGAATGCCGCGCTGAACCCGAACGAGTCGGCGTACCCGACCGCCTTGGCGATCTGCGCGACGCCCAGGTCCGTACTCAGCAGAAGGTCGGATGCCTCGTCGAGGCGATGCTCGGTGACGTACGTCAGGGGAGGACGGCCGACGACCTCGCGGAATCGGCGCGCGAACAGCGCTCGAGACACGCCCGCCTCGGCCGCCATCCGAGCCACCGTCCATCCCTCGTTCGGTCGGCGGTGGACCGCATCGAGGGCTGGTCCGACCACCGGGTCCGCCAGCCCGCGGTACCACGCCGGCGCCTCGGCGCCAACCCGTTCGAACCAGGTACGCAGCGTGCACACCAGGGCCCAGTCGAGCATCCGGTCCATGAGCGCCTGCGATCCAGGTCGATGGTTCGCGGCGTCACAGGCCACCGATTCCATCCAGTCGCAGACACCGGGCTCCTCCTGGACGATCAGCACTGTCGGAAGCGTGTCGAGAACCCTGTGCGATCGATGACCCACCGTTCGGTATACGCCGACCACGAGGGTCGTCGCGTCCTCGTGGGTTGATGGCGCCGCGTAGTGGTCCTCGTCCTCGCACAGGAAGCAGGCGACCTCGTAGCTCGTTGCGGGGTCATCGACAACGTCGGCACCGTCGGCGAGCAGGAACGGAGCAGGACCGCGTACGACAGCGGTCTCGCCCGGCCTCACCCTCCGTTTGTCTCCGTCGGGGAGGTGAAGCACCCCGCCGCCACGCAGCACCGTGACCATCGTCAGAACCGCCTCGTCCACAAAACGGATGGACCACGGCGTGCTCAGCACGGCCGAGGTCACGACGGAGCCTTCAGCACGGATGCCTGACAGGAGCGAGCTCAATGGATCCATGGCCAAAACGTAGACGAATCCCTATCGATCGGAGCCTTAAACCCATGGATCGTCTACATACATCGCGATGTACTGATCTCATGGCTTCCACACGAACGCTCGTCGTCCTCGCGCATCACCGACCCGACTCACGAACCGCGCACGTCGCCGACCTGGTCGCCGTACGACTCCGCGCGGCCGAGCATGAGATTGATGTCCTCGACCTGCGCGCCGAGGGATTCGACCCCAGGATGACGGTCGAGGACGAGCCCGACTGGGCCAACCGGGACAAGACATACTCGATGCAGGTGCAGCAGCACATGGAACGAGTCCTCGCCGCCGACCTGCTGGTCGTGGTCTTCCCCATCTACTGGCAGAGCACGCCGGCGCTCCTCAAAGGATGGATCGACCGCGTGTGGAACTACGGGTTCGCCTACGGTCGCAGCGCCCCGCGGCTGGCAGGGAAACGCATTCTGTGGCTCGGGCTCGCCGGCGCCACAGCCGAGGACCCGATCGTCGCGCCCATGGTCGACCTTCTGGAGGCTCAGCTGAGCGAGGGCATCGCCTACTACTGCGGGTTCGCGAAGTCTGCCGTCGCAGTGCTTCCGGATGCCGAGGACCAGCCTCAGTCGGTGGACGACCTGGGGAACCTCGTCGTCGGTGAAGCGCCAACCGGGGAGGAACTCGCCGGTCAGCGCCGAGTCTTTGACCGCCGGGTACTGACTGCGGTCGACGAGTTCGCCACGTGAGGACGGCTGCTGCGACTGAAGTCCCGCGTAGACCCGCACTCGACGGAAGACAGCCGGACGGACCGCGACTCCGACGGGCAACGTGGTGACCCTCGCGGACAGACACAAAAATCGCCCCTGACCTGCGATGCAGGTCAGGGGCGAATCTGTCGGGCTGACAGGATTTGAACCTGCGGCCCCTTGACCCCCAGTCAAGTGCGCTACCAAGCTGCGCCACAGCCCGAAACTGCGAGTGGATGACTCCCCTCGAAGCGATCCGAACATTACCGCACAGTGCCGCGCGGCCTCCAATCGGTACCCCTACGGCGGGTCGCCGGCAGACGCGAGGGCTTCGGCGGCCTCGTCGATGATGGCGCGCATGGCTTCCTCGGCCCCGGCGGGATCGCCGCTGCGCACGCAGAGAGCGACTTTCTCGTGCAGCTCGATCGCGGTCGGGTTGGGCGTCGCGGGCATCAGGTGGTGGTGCGTACGCCCGGCGAGGAGCTCGGCGACGAGGTCGCCGAAGGCGGCGAGCATCTCGTTGCCGCAGGCGTTGAGGAGGACGCGGTGGAAGGTGGTGTCGGCCTCGAGGTAGGCCTCGAGGTCACCGGCAGACGCGTGGACGACCATGTCGGCGACCGACCGGGCGAGGGCGCCGTGATGTTCGGGGGCGGCGCGCTCGGCGGCCAGGCGGGCGGCGATCGGCTCGAAGCCGCGCCGCAGCTCGGAGAGTGACAGCAGCTGCTCGCGCCGGCCTTCGCCGTCGAGCCGCCAGCGGATGACGAGCGGGTCGAAGACGTTCCACTCCTGGCGGGGCAGGACGGTGATGCCGACACGTCGGCGGGTCGCGACCATGCCCATGGCCTGGAGCACGCGCACGGACTCGCGGGCGATGGGGCGCGAGACGTCGTACGTCGCCTGGATCCCTTCCAGGGTGAGAACCGCTCCGGCCGCGAGCTCCCCGGAGACGATCTTGCGGCCGAGGGCGTCCCGGACGCTCTGATGCAGACGATGTACGCCATCACCGCTGGAAGTCGTCACGGCGGCATCGTCCCACATCTCACGATCCCGGCAATCAGAATCCGTTTGATCGTTGCGCTTGCGTAACGGATGCCTTTTGATGCACGCTGTGACGCGTGGCACACAACCCTCTCCTCCTCGTCATGGGAGTCTCCGGCTCCGGCAAGTCCACCGTCGGCGCGGTCATCGCCCAGCGTCTGCGGCTCCCGTTCGCCGACGCCGACGACTTCCACCCGCCGGAGAACATCGCGAAGATGTCATCGGGCCGTCCGCTCGATGACCACGACCGACGCCCGTGGCTGGAGTCGCTCGGTGACTGGCTGGCCGAGCACGAGGACACCGGTGCCGTACTCAGCTGCTCGGCGCTCAAGCGCAGCTACCGCGACCTGCTCCACAGCCGCGCCCACGGCCTCCACCTGCTCCACCTGAGCGGCAGCCTCGAGGTGATCGAGGCTCGCCTCGCCGCACGGGCAGGGCACTTCATGCCGCCGGCGCTGCTGCGCTCACAGTTCGCCACCCTCGAGCCGCTCGCTCCCGATGAGCAGGGCACCACGATCGACATCGACCAGGACGTCGACGCGATCGTCGACAGCTACCTCGCCACGGTGACCCCCACTTCGAACCTCACCAAGGAATCCGTATGAACATCCTCGCCGCCGCGACCGAGCCGGTCGCACCGGTCGCTTCAGGAGGCGTGCTCCTGGCCGCAGCAGTGGCCTCGATCGCGCTGATCGTCGTCCTCATCACCTACGCGAAGCTGCACCCGTTCCTCGCGCTGCTGCTCGGGGGCGTCGCCGTCGGCGTGCTCTCCGGCCGGAACGTGATGGACGTGATCACGTCCTTCGGCAACGGCTTCGGGGCGACCGCCACCAGCGTCGGCCTGCTGATCGCGCTGGGCGCGATGTTCGCCAAGCTGCTGGCCGACTCGGGCGGTGCGGACCAGATCGTCGACACGATCGTCGGGCGGTCCTCGGTGCGTACGCTCCCCTGGGCGATGGCGCTCGTCGGCGCGATCATCGGCCTGCCGATGTTCTTCGAGATCGGCCTGGTGCTGCTGATGCCGGTCATCTACCTGGTCGCCCGGCGCGCGCAGGTCTCCCTGATCACCGTCGGGATCCCGACCCTGGCGGGCCTCTCCGCCATGCACGGCCTGGTGCCGCCACACCCGGGCCCGCTCGCCGCGATCGGGGCGCTGGAGGCCGACCTGGGCACGACGCTCGCGCTCGGCGTACTCGTCTCCATCCCGGTCATCATCGTCAGCGGGCCGCTGTTCGGAAAGCTCGCGGGCCGCTGGGTCGTCGTCGACGCGCCGCACACGTTCGACGCCGCTCCGGTGACGGCAGACTCGACCGACGCCCGGCGCCCCTCGTTCGGCATCACCCTCTTCAGCGTCCTGCTGCCGCTGGTGCTGATGCTCGCCAAGGCGATCGTCGACATCGTCATCAACGACCCCGCCAACCAGGTCCAGCAGGTCTTCGACGTGATCGGCTACCCGCTCGTCGCGCTGACCATCGCCGTCCTCGTCGCCATGTTCACCCTCGGGCGCGGCTCCGGGATGGACCGTCGCGGGATCGCCAAGACCATCGAGCAGTCGCTGCCGCCGATCGCAGGCATCGTGCTCATCGTCGCCGCGGGCGGCGGGTTCAAGCAGTCGCTGATCGACACCGGCATCGGGACCCAGCTCGCCGAGTGGGCGCAGGGCTCCGGCGTCTCGGCCATCCTGCTGGCGTGGGTGCTCGCAGTGCTCATCAGGCTCGCAACCGGGTCCGCCACGGTCGCCACGATCACGGCGTCGTCGCTGGTCGTCGACCTCGTGGCCGGTATGCCGGCAGCCGAGGTCTCGCTCGTGGTGCTCGCCGTCGGCGCCGGCTCGGTGTTCTTCTCGCACGTCAACGACGCCGGGTTCTGGCTGGTCAAGGAGTACTTCGGCCTCGACGTCGGCCAGACCATCAAGTCCTGGTCGCTGATGGAGACGGTGCTCTCCGTGTCCGGCCTGGCGTTCGTCCTGGCGCTGAGCCTGGTCATCTGACGCAGGCTGTCGCGAAACTGTCGGTGCCGTCCGACACAATCACTCCTGACACATGGATCACACCCACCACAGGAGCTCACCGTGTCGGATACACCTTCCCCATCCAACACAGCCCCGTCCAACACCGCCCCGTCCACCACGGTCCCGCCCAGCAAGCTCGACCCGATCTCCCGCAAGGGCGCTCCGGCCCACCGGACCAAGTCCAAGCGCGAAGGTGCCGGGCGACGCCAGGGGATGCCGGTGCAGGCGATCAGCCTCTCCGTGCCGGCATCCCTGGCGGCCCAGTGGAAGACCTACAGCCAGGAGGTCCCGCGCTCCCTCGTCGATGTGATGCTCGACGCCGTCGCGGCGACCCGTCCCCGGCTCCCGGTCCTCCTGCGCGCCCACCAGGCAGCTCTGCGGGAGAAGACCAGGCCGGTCTCCGACGGCACCTTCATGCGCAACGTCCCGAAGCCGAAGCGCCTCGAGGACCCGTACGTCACGATGCCGCTGCGCCTGCTCGCGACCAACGTCGACGTGCTGGACGCCATGGTCCACGAGATGGCCGCGGAGTCCCGCTCACAGCTGGTCGTCGTGGCGCTGACGGCGTGGCTGGCCGACCGACGGGCCGAGGAGCAGGTCTATGAGGAGCAGCTCGAGCTCGAGGTGCCCGAGGATCCGTTCGACCGTCCGTGATGGCCGGCGGGACGGGTCGACGACCCGTCCCGGCGGACCGTTCAGAGCACCTTGGTGCCGTACATCTCACCCAGCGGGTCGGCGAGAAGCTCGAGCCGCTCCCCGTCGGGGCCCTTGAAGTAGATCGACGACTTCGACTCGACGATGTAGTCGACCTCCGCGTCGTCGAGCTTGGCGCGCAGGTAGTCCCACGTCTCCCGGGTCACCGAGATCGCGATGTGGTGCAGTCCGCCGAGGACCTCCGCATAGTCCCCGAGGTCGAGCCCGGGGAGCGTGAAGAACGCGAGCAGGTTGCCGGCGCCGACGTCGAAGAAGAAGTGGTCGGAACCGGCGTAGTCGCGGTTCTCGAAGATCTCCGTCAGCGGGAACTCCAGGAGCCCCTGGTAGAAGTCGATCGAGCGGCGTACGTCCGAGGAGAGCAGCGCGGTGTGATGGATCCCGCGAGCCGTGCTGGCCGGTCTGGCTCCCTCCTCGCGGAGGTATTCCTTCTTGATCCGCTCACGATCCTTCGTGATGGAGTCCGTGTCGATGCTCATCGTGCTCTCCCTGCCCTGACTCTTCAGATCCCGAAGAATGACGCCAGGGACCAGTCTAGTTTCTACATCAACCGCTTAGCACGGCAGGCACCGACCCGCGGCGGGGAGTCGGTAAGGTATTCCTCATGGACGAGGTCAAGTGGCTCAGCAACGACGAGCAGGTCGCGTGGCGTGCCTGGCTCGCCGTCAACGCACAGCTCACCGCACGGATGAATCGCGACCTCCAGGCCAAGAACGGGCTCTCCCTCGCCGACTACGACGTCCTGGTCAACCTGACCGACGTCCCGGACCGCTCGCTGCGGATGTACGAGCTCGGTGACAAGCTCCAGTGGGAGAAGAGCCGGCTCTCGCGTCAGGTGATGCGGATGGCCGCACGTGGCCTCGTGGAGCGTCGCGAGTGCCTCGACGACCGACGCGGCGCCTTCGTCGACCTCACCCCGGCCGGGCTCGAGGCGATCGAGGCTGCCGCCCCCGAGCACGTGAAGCTGATCCGCCACGTCATGTTCGACGCGTTCACGCCCGAGGAGGTCGCCGCGTTGACCAAGCTCTACCAGGGCGTGCTCGAGCGCTTGGAGACCTCGCCCGCCGAGTCCGCCGCGGACGGATCCGCAGCCTAGGACGTGCGTCAGGCCCGCAGGTCACCCGTCGGTGACCTGCGGGCCTGTTCCGTCCGGTCTGCTAGCGCGCGACGCCGAACGCCGAGACGATCTTCTGGGTCACCGAGTTGCCGGCGTCGTCACGGGCGGTGGCCCGCAGCGACACCAGGGCGGCCCCCCGCGCCGGGATCCGCAGGCGCGTCTCCCAACGGTCGCCGTCCTTGCGCAGCTTCGCCGGAGCCCAGGTCGAGCCGCCGTCATAGCTGACCTCGAGAGTCGCACCGCTCACCGAGCCGGCACGCTTCGCTCCGGGCACGGTGTAGGGCAGCACCGCGAACGGGACCTCGGATCCTGCGCGCACCGTTCCGTCCAGCGCCGTGTCCACGTCGTAGTCGAGCTGGATCAGCGGCAACGCCGCACCCTGCTCGCCGGACGGGACGGGGTCCGCCTGGTCGGCGACGAACGTCCAGGACGTACGCGTGCTGGTCGAGTAGCGGTGGGTGTCGTCGGCCGCGTCGGTGTCGATCTCGAACCGGTACGTCTGCGGGCCCGCGACCTCGGGAACGGCTGTCTGGACCGCGTGGCTGATGCTCTCACGCACCAGGGTGTCGCCCTGGAAGAGGCGGGAGGTCACCGGGGTCTCGCCCCACGGGAACCCGCCGGTGATGCCGCCCGGCCCGCTGGAGTCGGGGACGTTCACGGCGAACCAGTCGCCGCTGTGCCGCGGTCCCCAGTAGCCGTCGCCCGTGCGGGGCGCAACCACCGGCGCGAACCAGTTGCGCACCGTGGTGCTGCGCGGCTCGTACGCCTGGCGCACGCCTCGCTGCTCCCAGCCGCTCTCGTGGACCACACCCTCGTACCAGGTGACGTCGTCGTAGGTCGAGACGTAGTCGGTCCGCTCGGTGGCCGTAGGCTGCAGCGCCGGGACGCTGAGGCACGGCGGCCACTGGTAGTCGCGACAGTCGGCGCGGTCGTCGACGGCGAGCCGCTTCTCGGTGTCGGTGTAACGGCTCGTCACCGTGGCGAGCTGCTTGGCGGTCGGGGCCAGTGCCAGCTCGGCCGGGATCTCACCGGGCCAGCTCTTGGAGACGTCGTAGAGGTAGGACGGGAACTCCACGGCCTTGCCCTCCAGGGTCAGCCGACCCTTGTCCGCTGCCGCCAGGAGCTTCACTCCCTGCTCGGACCGGACCGACACGACTGGCACATCGTCCTGGGTGGCGATGCCGACCAGCGGGCCGGGTCGGTCGTTGACGACGACGAGCAGAGCAGCGCCGGCGGCCTGGGCGGCCGCCTCCCGCTCCTCGGCGGTGACCGCGTCGTCCCTGGTCACCAGGACGGCCCGGCCCTTGGCCTCGACGCCCTCGTAGTCAGCCGTGGTGCCCGTGCCCGCGGTGACAGCCCGCAGCGCGACCCGGCCGTCGAGCTTGGTCGAGCCGAGCTGGTAGACCGGGTCGAAGCCGACCGGCCGCGGGCTCCGCGCAGTCACGTCCAGTGCCGGCTCGGTCGCCCGCCAGCGTACGGCGAAGTCGAACTCGGCGCTCTCGACGGGGCCGGTGGCCTCGGCGTAGATCGAGTCCACGTCGACCGGGACCGCGTAGGTGGCGCCGAAGGTCGCGTAGAGCCCGCCGATGCCGGAGTCGTTGAAGAACTGGAACCGGCGGTAGGTGACCTCGCTGTCCTTGGGCGTCTTCAGGGTGAGCTCGTCGGCCTGGCGCGCGTCGAGGACGAGTGACCGGTCCTGGTCGGTGATGACGACCTGCGGGTCGCCGACCAGAGCGACGCCGGTCGAGCCGGGGCCCTGGGAGCCGGCGACGTCGAGGAACGCCGTGGCCGAGTAGGTGCCGGGCTGCAGACGCTGGGTCGCCACCGTGCCCGTCTCCGGGTCGATCGGCAGGGTGCTGACGAACTGGTCGCCGTAGCGGTAGAAGTCGACGAAGCCGCCGGTGGGCTTCCCGGACCGGTCCAGGGCGGAGATGTCGAGCGCGTACCGCTCCTCCTCCTTGACCAGTGCAGTCGCGGTGCGCACCGTCACCTCGCCGGAAGCATCGGTCGCGACGACGGCGCCGCTGTACTTGCCTGCGGACGGGGCGTCGTCGGCGTCAGCCGAGATCGTGACCTCGGCGCTGCCGCCGGCCGGGACGACCACCTTGTCGGTCGAGAGCGAGACGAGATCGCTCGCCTTGCCGTCCGGCCCGACGACGTCCGTGCTCAGTGCGAGCGTCACGTCGGCGTCGGTGGAGTTGGTGTAGGTGATGGTGCCGTCGGCCGGCTCGTCGCCGTCGTGCGGCCAGCCGTAGAAGCCGAGGAACCCATCGCCGGACCCGTCCACGCCGTCGAGCGCGGCGGGCACGTCGAGTCGACCGGTGCCGACCTCGTACGCCGGTGCGTCGATGTCCGCCGCCGAGGAGACCAGCGCGTTCTTGAGCTCCTCACCGGTGAGGTCCGGTTTGGCTCCCTTCACGATGGCGGCGGCCCCCGCGACGTGCGGGGTGGCCATCGAGGTGCCGTTCATCGAGCGGTACCAGCCCTCGCCCGACGACTGCTGGGAACGGGCCGCGAGGATGCCGACGCCGGGCGCGGTCAGGTCAGGCTTGATCGCGTGGTCGCCGACCCGCGGGCCGTAGCTGGAGAAGTCGGCACGTACGTCGTCGTCGTCGACGGCTCCGACGGTGAGGGCGGCGTCGGCGGTCCCCGGGCTGCCGAGCGAACCCTCGGCGTAGCTGTTGCCGGCCGCGACGACGAACAGCGCGCCGGTCTCCTCGCTCAGCGCGTTGAGCGCCTGCGCCATCGGGTCGGTGCCGTCGTTGAGGCTGGAGTCACCGAGGCTCATCGAGACGATGTCGGCGTTGGCCGCGCCCCACTCCATGCCGGCGATGATCCAGGAGTCCTGGCCGTAGCCGGCGTTGTCGAGCACCCTGCCGACCAGCAGGTCGGCACCCGGGGCGACGCCCTGGTAGAGACCGTCGCTGGCGGAGCCGGTGCCGAGGACCGTCGAGGCCACGTGCGTACCGTGGCCGTGCACGTCGCTGGTGGCCTCCTCCCCCGGGACGAACGACTTCGCCTCGTCGACCTGGTCGGCGACGTCGGGGTGAGTGGCGTCGATGCCGGTGTCGAGGACCGCCACCGTCGCACCCTTGCCGTCGAAGCCCGCCGCCCACGCCTCGGGCGCGCCGATCTGGGCGGTGCTGCGGTCCAGGGTCGTCTCGGCCTTGCCGTCGAGCCAGATCTTCTCGACGCCACCTGCGAGCTTGCCGGCGTCCGGCCTCGCGGTGTGCGCGCTCGTGCCAGCGGCTGTCACGGCCGACCAGAACGCGGTCGACTTCTTCTTGCTCAGCGCCACGGCATCGGCGTCGATGCTCGGCAGGTCGAGCGTACGCTCCGCCCCCGGCAGCTTCGCCGCCTTCGCGCGGGTGGTGGCCTGCTCCAGGATGAGCGGGGTGGCCTCGACGGTCTCGTCGTCGTACCGCATCTCCAGGAGCGCGGTGACGTCGAACAGCCGACGGTCCAGGGTCCCCGCGGCCAGGAAGGGCTTGGCGGAGGCCGGGGTCGCGTAGACGTGGCCACCCACCTGCTGGGTCTCGACCGCGGTGGCAGCGGCGTCGAGCCCGAGGGTCAGGACGCCGTCGTCGGTGGCGGTCACGTCGATGACATCGCCGGTCACGAGGGTGATCGTGGTCCGGCCGTCCTCGAGGGCGGGCGTACGTGGTGCCGTGCCGGCCGTGGTGCGGCCGGCGTCGGTCCGGGGGCCCTCAGGCGTGGGGTCGGCGCCTGGGGTCGCGTGGGCGCTGCTGGCCACGGTGGCGGCCAGAGCGGTGGCCGCGGCAGCTGCCACGACGGCCTTGGTTGCGGCGGATAAGCCGGATCTGGTTGGGGGTCTCATGGAGATGGACCATGTCAATGCGGTGCGACAGGCGACAAGAGCGATGTCGTGGCGGTTTTACGGCATGGCGCGACTCCGTCAACGCCAGGAAGTCCACTGCGTGTCGCAGAAGTGCCATGCTCGGCAACGTGCTCGGTCTGACCCCTGATGAGACTCTCGCCTACAGCGAGCTCATCGCCATACCCTCCGCCACCGCGGCCGAGTTCGCTGCCGCGCTCAGCGCCTTCGGGACCTCGCCGGGAGAGGCCCAGCTGCTGCTGCGCCGGCTCGAGGAGCACGGCCTGGCCGCGCGGATCACCGGCGACGAGCGGCGCTTCGCCGCCGCTCCGCCCGCGATCGCGCTCGGCGCGCTGCTCGCCCGGCAGCAGGACGACGTGCGGCAAGCGGAGATCGAGCTCAGCCGCCTCGATGAGGCCTACCGGCTGGCGGCCGCCGGTCGCGGACCCACCGATGTCGTCGACGTCATCCACGGCGAGGACGCCGTCCGGCACCGGTTCGAGCAGGTCCAGCTCGGGGCCCGCGAACGGGTCGACGCCTTCGTCCGCCCGCCCGTGATCGTGACCTCCAGCCAGGAGAACTCGGCCGAGCACAAGGCGGTCGAGCGGGGCGTGAAGTATCGCGTCGTCGTGGAGCGCAGCATGCTCGAGAGCCACGACGTGACCGTCGACGAGGCGATCGAGGCCACCGAGGCCGGGGAGGAGGTCCGGTTCACCGACGAGGTGCCGCTCAAGCTCGTCATCGTCGACCGTCGGCTCGCGTTGATGCCGCTGACGTCGTCGGGAGATGTGGTCGGAGCCCTGCTGGTGCGGGAGAGCACGCTGCTCGACGCGTTGATCGCCCTCTTCGAGAACATCTGGGACCAGGCGACGCTGATGCTGGTCGGGACCTCCGGGCTCACCGGGGACGTCGCTGACAAGGTCGACGACGAGGACGCGCAGGTCCTCGGACTGCTGCTCGCCGGGCTCACCGACCAGGCCGTCGCCAAGCAGCTCGGGATGTCGCTGCGTACGGTGCAGCGACGGGTGCGGGCCCTGCTGGACCTGGCGGGTGTCGAGACCCGGATGCAGCTGGGATGGCACGCCGCGAACAACGGCTGGGTGCAGTCCGGGGTGGACGGCCAGCTGCCCTCCACCCCGGAAACGGACTAGCGCTTGCGCTTCTCCCGCACCCGCTGCTGCAGCACGATCGGGGTGCCGACGAAACCGAACTCCTCGCGCAGCCGGCGCTCGATGTAGCGCTCGTAGCCCTGGTCGAGCTTGCCGCTGGTGAACAGGATGAACGTCGGCGGAGCGGTCGAGGGCTGGGTGGCGAAGAGGATCTTCGGCTGCTTGCCGGAGCGGACCGGGTGCGGGTGCTCGGCGACGAGGCGGCCGAGGAACGAGTTGAGCGCCCCGGTGCCGATCCGCGTCTCCCAGCCCTCGAGCGCCTTGTCGAGCGCCGGGACCAGGCGGTCGACGTGCCAGCCGGTGCGCGCGGTGATGTTGATCCGCGGGGCCCACTGCACCTGGACGAGCTCGCGCTCGATCTCACGGTCGAGCTGCCAGCGGCGGTCCTCGTCGACGAGGTCCCACTTGTTGAAGGCGATCACCAGCGCGCGACCGGCCTCGCGGACGGTCTGCAGGATGCGGATGTCCTGCTCGGAGATCTTCTCCCCGCCGTCGAGGACCAGCACGGCCACCTCGGCCCGGTCGATCGCGGTGGTGGTGCGCAGCGACGCGTAGTATTCGTGGCCGCTCGACTCCTTGACCCGCTTGCGGATGCCCGCGGTGTCGATGAAGCGCCACTCGCGGCCGCCGAGCTCGATCAGCTCGTCGACCGGGTCGACGGTGGTGCCGGCGACGTTGTCGACGACCGCCCGCTCCTCCTTGGCCAGCTTGTTGAGCAGGCTCGACTTGCCGACGTTGGGCTTGCCGACCAGGGCGATCCGGCGCGGGCCCCCGATCTCGGTGCCCTCGGGGAGCGGAGGCGGGTCGGGGAGCACCTCGAGGATCGCGTCGAGCATGTCGCCCGAGCCGCGACCGTGCAGCGCGGAGACCGGCCAGGGCTCACCGAGCCCGAGGTTCCACAGTGCGGCCGCCTCCGCCTCGGTGCGCAGGTCGTCGACCTTGTTGGCGGCCAGGACGACCGGCTTGCCGGACTTGCGCAGGATGCGCACGACCGCCTCGTCGGCGTCGGTGATGCCCACCGTCGCGTCGACGACGAAGAGGACGGCGTCGGCCAGGGACACCGCGATCTCGGCCTGGGCCGCGATCCGCTCGGCCAGACCCTGGGCGTCCGGGTCCCAGCCGCCGGTGTCGACCAGCGTGAAGGCCTTGCCGTTCCAGTCGGCGTCGTAGGAGACGCGGTCGCGGGTCACACCGGGGACGTCTTGGACGACCGCCTCGCGGCGGCCGATGATCCGGTTGACCAGGGTCGACTTCCCGACGTTCGGGCGGCCGACGACCGCCAGCACCGGCAGAGGCCCCTGCGGGGCCGTCTCGTCGGACTCGGTGGTGTCTCGCACGCCCTCGGCTGTGTACATCGACACGGGAACGTCGGGGTCAGTCATTGTTCTCCTCGGTAGGTAGCGGACCGGGCAGCTCGCGACCGGTCAACGCCAAGGCATGGTCCAGCTGGACCTGCATGTGCTTCTGGATCAAACCCGAGACATGCCCGACTTGTTCCCTGGTACGCGGCCAGCCTACGCGCTCGACCGGGAAAGGCTCACCATAGACGATGTCGATGCGGGCACCTTTGTGCGGCAGCGACGAGACCCCGCCCCCCGGGTCGCGGCTGCCGATCATGGTCACCGGCACCACCGGAGCGCCCGAGGCGAGGGCGAGGTAGGCAGCACCGCGGTTGAAATGAGCCAGGTCGCCCGCGCCGCGGGTGCCCTCGGGATAGATCCCCATGGCGTTGCCCTCGCGCAGCACCTTCAGCGCCATCTTCACCGCCGCCGGGTCGCTGCCGAACCGGTAGAGCGGGATCTGTCCCGCCCAGCGCAGGAACGGCCCGAGGAACCAGTGCTCGAACATCTCCAGCTTGGTCAGCGCGTGCACCGGCCGGGGCGTGAAGATCGCCAGCAGCGGGCCGTCGATGATGCCGATGTGGTTGGAGGCGAAGACGACCGGCCCGGTCGTCGGGATGTTGCCGGTCTCGTGCAGCCGTACGTCGTAGCGGCGCCGGATCAGCCAGCGCGACGGGCCGTTGAGATGGTTGAGCGGCCACCGGGTGGGGTGCGGGACCCCATCGGTGCGCGGAAGGTCGGTGCGGGGTGCGCCCGCGAGCGGACTCGCGCTCACTCCCCCGCCTTCTCGGCGAGGTCGACGACGAGGTCGATGACCTCCTCCAGCGTGTAGGGCGTGGTGTCGATGTGGGTGGCGCCTTCCGGAACCGCCGCGCCGCCCTGGGTGGAGTCGATCTTGTCGCGGTTCTCCAACGACGCCCGGACGGCCTCCGCGTCGGTGCCACCCTCCTCGGCCGCGCGACGCGCGGCGCGGGCGGCGGGGTCGGCGGTGACGTACAGCTTCAGCTCGGCCTCGGGCCACACCGCGGTGCCGATGTCACGGCCTTCGACGACGATGCCCGACCCGGCGGCGAGCGCCTGCCGGATCTCCTGCTGCTGCAGCGCGACCAGGCGCGCGCGGACCTCGGGGACCGTCGCGACCGGGGAGACGGCGCCGTTGACGCGGTCGCTGCGGATCTCGACCGAGACGTCGGCCCCGTCGAGGGCGATCGTGGGACCGAGCGGGTCGGTGCCGGAGGTGATCACCGGCTTGCCGGCCGCAGCCGCGACCGCGTCGGCGTCGTGCACGTCGACGTCGTTGCTGAGCATCCACCAGGTCATCGCCCGATACATCGCACCGGTGTCGAGGTAGCGCATCCCGAGGCGGTCGGCGACCCCGCGCGAGGTGCTCGACTTCCCGGAGCCGGAGGTGCCGTCGACGGCGATGACGAGGCGGGCGGGGTCGGTGGTGGGGTTGCTGCTGCTCACGGGCGGGAGCCTACCGGTGAGCGACCCAACCCCGAGACTCCAGAACATCTTGCATCCGATCGGCCGCGTCGGCCGCCACGATCAGCTCCATGACACCGACCGGACGACCCGGGTCGTGGTCGATGCGTACGTCCTCGATGTTGACGCCGCTCTCCCCCGCGTCGGCGAAGAGCCGGGCCAGGTTGCCGGGCTCGTCGGGGACCGTGACATAGACGGTCGCCTGGGCCGTCTGCGGTCGGCCGTGCTTGCCGGGGATGGCCCGGGTGCCGGCTTGCCCTTCCTTGAGGAGCACGTCGAGCGCGGCCGCGTCGCCGCTGCCGACGGCCGCGATCATCTCGTCGAGCTGGGCGCGCACCTCGGTCAGCAGGTCGGTGACCGCGCGCGCGTTGCCGGCGACGATCTGGCCGTAGAGGCCCGGGTCGCCGGCGGCCACCCGGGTCACGTCGCGCACCCCCTGGCCGCTGAGGCCGAGGTGCCCTTCCGGCGCCACCGCGAGCCGGCCCGCCACGAGGGCCGCCATCAGGTGCGGTACGTGGGAGGTGCGGGCGACGGCCTGGTCATGGTCGTCGGGGGTGAGGGTCAGCGGGACCGCACCGCACAGCGAGGCCAGCTGCTCGACGAGCTCGGTGGCGCTCGGATCGGCCTCCGCGTGCGGGGTGACCGCCCAGGGACGCCCTTCGAAGAGCGTCGCGGTCGCGGCCAACGGACCGGAGCGCTCGCTCCCGGCCATCGGGTGCCCTCCGACATAGCGGCGTACGTCTGCGGGACTGTGCTCGCGCACGTAGGCCAGCGGCGACGCCTTCACGCTGCCGACATCGGTGACGACCGCATCCGGGTTGTCGGCCAGCGAGCGGGTGATCACCTCACCGAGGTGCGCCGGCGGGACCGCGACGACGACGAGCTGCGGCGCGTCACCGGGCTTGCGGCGTCGGCCTGCCCCGAGGCCTGAGGCAGTGCGAACGTGGCTGGCGACCGAGTCGCTCAGCAGCACCTCGAGCCCTGCCGCCGCGCAGGCCAGCGCCACGGAGGTGCCGAGCAGGCCGACCCCGACGATCTCGACGGGGCCGTGCAGCGCTCGGGGGTTGGTCATGGGTCCAAGGCTACGAGACCGGGCCGGTCGAGGCCGCGCTCGCGGACGCCGTGAGACGGACCACCTCGTCCCCGGCGGGCTGTGCGATGGCGCGGTCGGCGACCCTTGTGTGCGATAGCGCTATGCAGGACCATAGGCAGCATCGAGCAATTCTTTGACAGGATGCTGTCAATATGACAGACTGCTGTCATGTTTTCGACCACACCGCTCGCCGTCCACCTGGCCGTTCCGGAATCCATGTCCGACTGGGAGACCGGCCATGCCACCGCACACATCAACAAGCCCGACTGGCAGGCCCAGCCGGGTCGCTACCAGGTGGTCACGGTCGGACTCACCGACGAATCCGTCACCACCATGGGTGGCCTCCGCGTCGCCCCGGATGTCACCGTCGACCAGGTCGACCCGGCCGACAGCGCGATGTTGATCCTGCCGGGTTCCGACATCTGGCACTCCGCGGACGCCACCGCACCGTTCGTCGACCTGGCACGGCGTTTCCTCGACGCAGGGACGCCGGTGGCCGCGATCTGCGGTGCCACCTACGCGCTGGCTGCCGCCGGGCTGCTCGACGAGCGTAGGCACACCAGCAACGATCCGCGCTACCTCGCGATGAGCGGCTACCGCGGCGCCGAACGCTACGACACCGAGCGGACGGCCGTCACCGACAGCGGCCTGATCACCGCGACCGCGACCCGGCCGGTCGACTTCGCCGCCGAGATCTTCAGCACGCTCGGCCTCTACGAGCCGAGCGTGCTCGAGTCCTGGCTGAAGCTGTATCGCGACAACGACCCGCAGGGCTTCTACGAGCTGATGGCGGTCCAGTGAGCAGCGCCGAGCAGGAGCTGCTCTCGAACGCCGCGATCACCAGCTTCCGCCTCAACGGCCAGTTCCTCGCGGTCGCCGAGCAGCTGGCGGCACCCTCCGGGCTGACCGCTGCCCGTTGGCAGGTGCTCGGCGCGGTGCTCTCCGCGCCTGCGACGGTCTCCGAGATCGCCCGGACCATGGGCATCACCCGGCAGAGCGTCCAGCGCATCGCCGATCTCCTGGTCGCCCAGGGGCTGGCCGAGTATCAGCCGAACCCGGCCCACCAGCGGGCGAAGCTGCTCTCCGCCACCGATGCCGGGCGCGACGCCGTCGCCAGGATCGGCCCCGGCCATGCTGCGTACGCCCGACTCCTCGCCGAGAACCTCGGCGAGGAGCGGCTTCGAGACGCGGTCGAGCTGATGGGCGTGCTCTCGCGGGCGCTCGACGAGCTCGGCCTCCCCGACCAGGCATCGGCCCGGAACCGATGACGGCGAACGGCACGCCGAGCCCGTGCCGTCAGGACGGCTGATAGCTCCCGAAGGACCAGTGGTTGCCTTCCGGGTCGACGACGCTCCCGCCGCGGCCACCGTAGTCCTGGTCGACCATCGGCCGGTCCACGGTGGCGCCGGCGGCGAGCGCCTTGTCGAAGACGCTGTCGGGGTCCTCGGTGACGAGGTAGGCGTTGGCGCCTCCAGGCGATCCGACACCGCCGCCCTCTCGGACCTGCCCGAACATCAGGCCACCGCCCTCGGGCCAGAGCCACTCCGCGTGGTGGACGACGCCGCCCTCGCGGTAGGTCGCGTGCTCGACGAACCCGATCGCGCTCAGCCACGTCATCATCGCCTCGGCGTCGTGGAACGCCATGCACTGCCAGTACTTCACCTTCGCTGCTTCACTCATGACCTCAGCCTTGCTCAGACGCATCGGCGAGGTCTTGAACGAATGGGAACTCCTCCCGCAGCCAGGTCGTCGGCGTGCACCCCGCGAACTCCCGCCACTCGCGGGTCAGGTGCGCCTGGTCGGCATAGCCACAGGCGGTGGCCGCCCGCGCCAGCGGCATCCGGCCGATGAGGCCACGGGACCGGTCGAAGCGCGCCAGCCGCTGGAACTGCTTCGGCGCGACCCCGGTCTCGGCACGGACCAGGTCGCTGATCCTCCGGCGGCTGTAGCCGACGTCGTCGGCCACCTCCTGCACCCCCGCGCCCCCGGTCAGCAGTGCCAGCGCCCGCCCCACCTCCGCCCTCGGCCCGGGCTCGCCGTGTCGCGCCAACGCCGCGACCAGGCTCCTCACGACCAGCCATTCCCACCGCCGCGGGTCGGCACCGGCCAGCTGCTCCGGAAGATGCCGTACGCCGCCAGGACACGCCACCTCGTCGAGGTCCAGCAGCTCGCCGTGCCAGGCCGCTGCCGGCATCCCGAACAGCGCCCGCACCCCGGCGGTGGTCAGCCCCAGCTGTACGCCGCGCTGATAGCCCTGGTGATGGATCGTCGCCGGCCGGGTGTGCAGCCCCGAGACCATCGACCAGGCCGTCACCGGCTCGGCCCCGCTCCCCCAGGACGTGACCAAGGGGTCGTCGACCGACAGCACGAACGTGATCTCGGTCGACGGCATCCCGCGGTGCACCCCCGGCGCCCCGAAGTCGACGTCGTAGGCGACCAGCGAGGTGACGTAGGGCCGCAGGACCTCCGGCACGGTCATGCGTTCGATGGTGCCACGGTTGCTGCAGGTTGCCTATGCGCTATCGCCGCACGCTGACCGGATGTGCGATAGAGCCATGCGGTGTGCAGTTCTCTCACCATGCCAAAGAAGCAGCCCGAGTCACGTACGCCTCCTTCACCGCCCCCACCAGACCAGCGACAGGGACCCGCCCCTCGACACCGGCTCCGACGTCGCGTACCTGCACCTCACCCGCTTCCGCCTCGGCAGGACCGATGACCGCGATCAGCGGCTCGCGCCGACGCCGGGACTCACGGATCCGGGCGCCCAGAGAGCCATCTGGATCCAGGCGCGGGCGAAGGCCTTCGGCAACAAGCGCGTCGACGAGCGCCTGCGCAGCCGCATCCTGGCCCGGAGAGACCGGGAGGATGGCGACCTGGGTCGGGGCCAGCCACAGCGGGAGCCGACCCTGATAGCGCTCGAGCACCGCAGCGGCGACGCGCTCCATGGAGCCGACGGTGCCGCGGTGGACCATCACGACCCGCTTCCGCGAGCCGTCGGCATCGTCATAGGTCAGGTCGAAGCGCTCCGGCTGGTTGAAGTCGACCTGGACGGTGGCGATGGTCTCCTCGTGGCCACGCGGGTCGATGACCTGGAGGTCGAGCTTCGGCCCGTAGAAGGCGGCCTCGCCCGGCGCCTCGACGACCCCGACACCAGCCTCCGAGGCCGCCTTTCTCAGTGCCTCCTCGGCGCCGCGCCACTGCTCGGCGGAGCCCAGGTAGGCCGGCGAGGAGTCCCGCAGGGAGAGACGTACGTAGTCGCCCCGCAGGCCGAGGATCTCCTGGGCCTTCAGTGCCGACCGCAGCGCTTTCGCCGCCTCATCGGCGACCTGGTCGGGGCGGCAGAAGACGTGGGTGTCGTCGAGGTTGATCTGACGGACCCGGCTCAGTCCGGACAGCACCCCGGAACGTTCCGCACGAAACATCGGGGCGAGCTCATGGAGCCGGATCGGGAGCTCGCGGTAGGAGTGCGGGCGCGCGCGATAGACCAGCGCATGGTGAGGACAGTTCGCGGGGCGGAGCACCAGCTCCTCCCCCGCTGCGTCCGACCCCACGGCCATCGGCGGGAACATGTCGTCGGCGAACTTCGCCCAGTGGCCCGAGCGCTCGAACAGGGCCCGTTTGCCGAGGACCGGGGTCTTGATGGGTACGCAGCCGTCGGCCGCGGCCAGCTCGGCGGCCAGCCGTTCCAGCTCGGCGAAGACCACCGCCCCGTCGGGCAGCCACAGCGGCAGCCCGGACCCGGCCAGCGGATCGGTGGCGAAGATGTCGAGGTCGCGGTTGAGGTCTCGATGGTCGAGGCGAAGCCCGAGACGGTCAGCGGGGTCGAGGTTCATGGGTGTGCTCCTGGGGTGAAGCCCGGAGCACCGCCGCCAGAGACGCGAGACCGCCCCGGAGCACTGCTCCGGGGCGGTCTGCGAAAAAGTGGTCAGCAGGTCAGCGCCGGAGTGGGTCCGGCGTCGTCGTGCTCATCGCGCGCTGCTGCATGCCCTTCACCTTAGCGGCCCGAGATCGCGTACGCATCCGAGATTCCGAGCCTCAGAGCTCGGTGGTGTCGAGGAGCTCGCCGAGCTCCTCGCGCGAGAGGTCGCGCATGTCGCCTGGTTTCATCGTGCCCAGGCGCACCGGTCCGATCCGGGTGCGGGTCAGCCGGGTGACCGGGTGCCCGAGGTGGTCGAGAAGGCGGCGCACGATGCGGTTGCGTCCCTCATGGATGACCAGCTCGACGATCGACTTGTCCTTGCGGGTCTCCATGATCCGGGCCTTGGTCACCGTGACCGGGCCGTCCTCGAGGGTGACGCCGGCCAAGAGCCGCTTGCGCACGTTGGGGAAGACCTCACCCTTGACCTCGGCGACGTAGGTCTTGTCGACCTCATAGCTCGGGTGGGCCAGCCGGTGAGCGAAGTCGCCGTCGTTCGTGAGGATGATCAGGCCCTCGGTGTCGGTGTCGAGGCGGCCGACGTGGAAGAGCCGCTCCGGGCGGTCGGCGACCAGGTCGGACAGGTTGCGCCGGCCCTCCGGGTCGCTCATCGTCGAGACCACGCCGCGTGGTTTGTTGAGGACGAGGTAGACCTTGCCGGAGATCGGCGGGAGGCGCTTGCCGTCGACGCGTACGACGTCCTTGGCGGGGTCGACCTTGGTGCCGAGGCGGGTGACCACCTCGCCGTTGACCTCGACGGAGCCGTTGAGCATCAGGATCTCGCTGCCGCGGCGCGACGCGATGCCAGCCAGGGCCAGCAGCTTCTGGAGCCGGATCAGGCCCTCGTCGTCCAGCGGCAGATCGTCTCGCTCAGGAAGGTCACTCACGCGGCCACCTCCGTAGCGCAAGCGCCAGTGTACGGACGCGGCCGCGTGATGATTGTCTGGTTCACTCGCTGACGCTCACTCACGGTGTCGATTCTCCCGCATCCTCGGAGCCGGACCCATTCGCCGCAGCCTCCTCGGGCTGCGCGGCCAGCGCCTCCTGGCTGACCTGCTCGGTCAGCTCCTCCTCCATGTCGGCGAGGTCGGGCAGGTAGGGCGCCAGCTCGGGCAGCTCGCCGAGATCGGTGATGCCGATCCGCTCGAGGAAGTAGCCGGTGGTGCGGTAGAGGTTGGCGCCGGTCTCGTGGTCCTGGCCGGCCTCCTCGACGAGGCCGCGGGTGAGCAGGGTGCGCATCACGCCGTCGACGTTGACGCCTCGGATCGCGGAGACCCGGGCGCGCGAGACGGGCTGCTTGTAGGCCACCACGGCGAGCGTCTCCAGGGCCGCCTGGGTCAGCCGGGCCTGCTGGCCCTCGAGCACGAAGCCGCCGACGACATCGGCGTACGCCTCACGGGTGTAGAACCGCCAGCCGCCGGCCACGTTGCGCAGGTCGAAGCCCCGACCCTGCTCGGTGTATTCGGCCGACAGACCCTCCAGCGCCTCGACCACCGCAGTCGTCGGGTGGGCCACGGCCGAGGCCAGCGCGGCCGCCTCGAGCGGCTCGTCGGCGACCATCAGCACGGCCTCGAGCGCCGGGCGCAGATCAGCCAGCTCGATCGCGAGCGTCTCCTCGGAGGCCTCAGTCATCGTCCTTCTCCCCATCGTCGGCGCCACCCTCGGCAGGCGGCTGCCCCTCGAACTCGTCCTGGATCAGCTCATCGACGTCGAGCGCCTCGTCGCCGGTCCAGCGTACGGTCAGCTCGCCCAGCGCGGTGACCTGGTCGAAGGCGACCGCACCTTCCCGGAACAGCTCGAGGAGCGAGAGGAACCGGGCCACCGTGGTCAGCGTGTCCGGCGAGTCGGAGCACAGGCTGCGGAAGGTGACCTGTCCCGAGGCACGGAGCCGCTCGATGACCAGTGCCGCCTGCTCCTTGACCGACACCTTCGAGCCATGGATGTGGGACAGGCCGATCTCGGGCGGCCCTGGTTTCGGCGCCATCGCGGCCGCAGCCAGCTGGGCGAACTGCTCCAGCCCGATCCCGATCAGCACCTCGGGCAGCAGACCGGCATAGCGCGGCTCGAGCTGGACCGAGCGCGGGTGGCGCTTGGACTCCTTCGCGAGCCGTTCGCCGAAGACGGCCGCGACCTGCTTGAACGCCTTGTATTGCAGCAGCCTCGCGAAGAGGAGGTCGCGGGCCTCGAGCAGGGCCAGGTCCTCCTCGTCCTCGACGTCACCCTGAGGCAGCAGCCGGGCCGCCTTCAGGTCGAGCAGCGTGCTCGCGACCAGCAGGAAGTTGGAGGTCTGCTCGAGGTCCCAGGCACCCGTGCCCCCGTCCGAGGAACGTTCCGCGGCGCCCTTCTTGACGTAGGCGATGAACTCGTCGGTCACCGTGGCCAGGGAGACCTCGGTGATGTCGAGCTTGTGCTTGGCGATCAGGCTGAGCAGGAGGTCGAAGGGACCCTCGAAGTTGCCGAGGTGCACCTCGAAACCCCCGGCACCGCTCGACTCCTGCTCGTCGCCCTCCGCAGGGCCAACCGTCGTCGGCTCTGCCGGCATCTGCGTGACCGTCACTCGGCGAGTCGGTGCACGAGGGCGCTGTCGTCCCCGTACTCCTCCAGGTCGGCCAGCACGATCGCGAGCGCTTCGCGCACCAGCCGGCCGCGGTCGACCGCGATGCTGTGCTTGGCCCGCAGGTTGAGCCGAGCGTGCTCGAGGTCGAGGAGCTCCTCGGAGGTGATGTAGACCGTCATCTTCTCGTCGTGCCGTACGCGGCCGCTGGACCGCTTCTTCGCGGCCGGAGCCTCCGTGGTCGGCTCGGGCACGGCGTGCACCGGGCGGGCCTTCGCCTCAGCAGCGCTGTCGGCCGTACGCCGGAAGAGGTCGTCGGCGGCCGGGACCCTCACTCGCCTCGTTGCCATCGGGCCAGCACCTCCTTGGCGAGCATCCGGTAGGAGTCGGCGCCGGTGGAGGTGGAGGCGTACTCCGTGATCGGCTCGCCGACCACGGTCGAGTCGGCGAACTTCACGGTGCGCCGGATGACGCTGTGGAAGACGCGGTCGCCCCAGCCGTTGACCAGCGTCTCCATGACCTCGCGGCTGTGCATGGTGCGGCTGTCGTACATCGTGCCCAGTATTCCGTCGATCTTCAGACGCGGGTTGAGCCGCTCCTGAACCTTGTCGATGGTGTCCTTGAGCAGGGCGACGCCCCGCAGCGCGAAGTATTCGCACTCCAGCGGCACGACCACCGAGTCAGCAGCGGTGAGCGCGTTGACGGTCAGCAGACCGAGGCTCGGCTGGCAGTCGATGAGGATCACGTCGTAGTTGGCCACGGCGGGAGCCAGGGCGCGGGCCAGGGTCTGCTCGCGCGCGACCTCCTGGACCAGCTGCACCTCGGCCGCCGAGAGGTCGATGTTGGCCGGAAGCAGGTCGACACCGTCGATGCCGGAGGGGACGACGACGTCCTCGAGCGTGATGTCACGCTCCATGAGCAGGTTGTAGACGGTCAGCTCGATCTCGTTGGGCTGCAGCCCGAGGCCGACCGAGAGCGACCCCTGCGGGTCGAAGTCGACGAGGAGGACCTTGCGGCCGTGCTCGGCCAGCGCGGCACCCAGGTTGATGGTGGTCGTGGTCTTGCCGACCCCACCCTTCTGGTTGACCATCGCGACCGTACGCGCCGGACCGCCGGTGGCGGGGCCGGGCTCGGGGAGGTGCGGCCAGGGACGACCGGTCGGCCCCAACTTGTTCTTGCCCGGGTAGTCGAACGAACCCGCGTCGGGCTCAGGGGCGTTGGCACGCAGACGGGCCGAGGGCGGATAGGCCGGCGGCGGTGCTGCCGGCGTCTGCGGAGGCATCTGTGGTGCGGTCGCACCACCTGCTCCGAAATAGCTGTCTTCCATTCCTCCACCCCCGGTTGAGTTGCCGCGGCCCTGGGACGATCACGGCGAGCGGGTCTATATGTCGACACGGCGACTCTAAGACCCGGATCTGCGCGACTGTAGGAGCCGCGCCGGGCGTGTCACAAGGCAAATCCTGATGATTCTGCTACGGGAGGGAAATCTGTTGACGGCCTGTGCATTCCGCCCCGCTCAGCCCCCACAGGTGGCAACGACGAGGTGCAGAACTCTGTGGATAACTGCCAGCGGCCCAGCCGGTCGATCTGGCGATTCCATCCGCCAGTTCCCCGCGCTGCGGCGTCCTGCCCGATCCTGTCATCGGTCGTCGAGAATCAGCATATCGGCGACGAAGCAGACCACGTCGCCGGCCTCGTCGCGCCCGATCCACACCGTCGTTCCTCGATCCGAGCGGGCGGCCATGGAGCAGGCGAAAAGGTGCCGCGACACGCCGAGGCTCGGCGTGTCGCGATCATTCTGGATGCTGCTGTGGCCCTCAGCAGGGCCTCGGCCCGGCTCAGCGCGACTTGCGGCGCTTCTGGAACTGGTCGTAGGCCTTGGTCGCAGCGTCCTTGATCTTCTTCTGGTTCTCGGGCTTGCGAGCCTCGTTGGCGATCTTGGCGACGGCCGCGACGACGATGGGGTTCTTCATCAGCTTGCGCACGGCGCAACGCTAGCGGACCGCCGCAACCCTCACAGCCGGCGCATCGCGACCGTCGCCAGGACGAGCTCACCGGCCTCGTCGCTCGCATCCAGGTCGGCGATCGCCTCGATGACCCAGTCGTGGTCGCCGGCCGGGTCGTCGATGGTCTGGGTGATCCGCCAGATGCGGGTCTCGTCGTACGTCTCGTCATCCTCGTCCACGCCCGCGGGAGCTCCGCGCTCGGCGGTCCAGGTGAGCAGCTTGGGCGAGCGCGAGTCGGCGGAGATGCCGACGTCGTCGTGCTCGCCGAAGTAGGCCTCCAGGGCGTCGTCCCAGCGTGACCTGGTCATCACCACCTCGCGCGCGGGCTCGAAGCGGTCGGCAGCCGCGCGCTCGAGGCGCATCAGGCCGTCGAGATCGTCGCGGGAGACCGCGTCCACCCTCGCCCACATCGCGTTGCGGACCATGATCTCGAAGGCCCGAAGCTGTTGGGACAGGGACCTCGGGGGCGGCGGCGCCTCGTGATGGGCCACGGCCGAGGGGATGTGCTCGGGGTCGGAGAGCGCCTCCCACTCGTCCAGCAGGCTCGAGTCGGTCTGCCGGATCGTCTCCCCCAGCCACTCG
This sequence comes from Nocardioides sp. CCNWLW239, assembly GCF_037137035.1. NCBI lineage: Bacteria > Bacillati > Actinomycetota > Actinomycetes > Propionibacteriales > Nocardioidaceae > Nocardioides > Nocardioides sp. CCNWLW239. The sequence continues at coordinate 29,262 of NZ_JBBBNW010000010.1, forward strand.
ACCAGGTCCTCGACCTCGGGGCTCTTGTAGGTCTCCGGGACGGTGTGGCGGAAGGTGCGGTAGGCATCGGTCAGGTAGCGCAGCACCAGGCCCTCGGAGCGGGCGAGCTGGTAGCGGCGTACGACGTCGGTGAAGCTCATCCCCTGCTCGTACATCTCGCGCAGGATCGACTTCGGGTCCAGCGCGTCCTCGGGCAGCCACGGGTGGGTGCCGCGGTAGACCTCGAAGAGCGCCTCGAGCCGCTCGGCCATCGGCTTGGGCCAGGTGATCTCCTCGATGAGCGCCATCCGCTCGTCGTACTCGACGCCGTCGGCCTTCATGTTCTCGATCGCCTTGCCGCGGGCCTCGTGCTGCTGGGCGAAGAGGATCTGGCGCGGCGGCTCCAGGACCGACTCGATCACCGAGACGATCTCGAGGGTGTGCTCCGGCGACTCGGGGTCGAGCGTGTCCAGCGCGGCGAGGGCGAAGTGGGCCAGCGGCTGGTTGAGCGCGAAGTCGGCCGGGAGGGCCTCGGTGAGGACATAACGGCGTCCGTACGCATCGGGCTCGGCCAGCCTCGTCAGGACCCCGCTGTGGACCAGGGAGCGGGTCAGGCGCAGGGCGCGACGGGCGAGCTTGAGCTGGGTGCGCCGGTCCTCGTGGTTGTCCATCGTGATCCGGCGCATCACCGCGAAGGCGTCCTCGTCGCGGGCGACGACGTTGAGGATCATCGAGTTGTCGACCTTCATCCGGCTCTGCAGCGGCTCGGGAGCGCCGTCGACGAGCTTGGTGAAGGTGGCCTCGGTCCACACGACGGTGCCCTCGCGCGGCTTCTTGAGCTGTGCCTTGGAGTTCTTCTTGCCGGCCTTGCGGCGCTCCTCGGACTTCGCCTTCGCCTTCTCGTTCTCGATGATGTGCTCGGGGGCCTGGACCACGACGTAGCCCTGGGTGTCGAAGCCGGCCCGGCCGGCTCGTCCCGCGATCTGTAGGAACTCGCGGGTGCGCAGGATGCGCTGGCGGCGGCCGTCGAACTTGGCCAGCCCGGTGAAGAGCACCGTGCGGATCGGGACGTTGATGCCGACGCCGAGGGTGTCGGTGCCGGCGATGACCTTGAGCAGACCGGCCTGGGCGAGCTGCTCCACCAGTCGCCGGTAGCGGGGCAGCATGCCGGCGTGGTGCACGCCGATGCCCTTGCGCAGCAGCTTGGACAGCGTCTTGCCGAAGCCGGCGGCGAACCGGACCGGCTCGAGCCGCTTCGCGATCTGCTCCTTCTCCTCGGTGGACAGCTTGAGCCAGCCGGCGTTGAGCAGCGAGGTGCCGTGGGTGACGGCGTCCTTCTGGGTGAAGTGGACGACGTAGACGGGTGCCTGTCCGGTGGTGACGAGCTCCTCGAGGGTCTCCTGGAGCGGCGTCAGGCGCCAGTCGAAGGTCAGCGGAACGGGTCGTTCCGCCTGGTCCACGAGGACGGTGTCGCGGCCGTTTCGCCTGGTCAGGTCCTTGGCGAGAGCGCTGGTGTCACCGAGCGTCGCGCTCAGCAACAAGAACTGGGCCTGCGGGAGCTCGAGCAGCGGCACCTGCCACGCCCAGCCGCGGTCGGGCTCGCCGTAGTAGTGGAACTCGTCCATGATCACGAGCCCGACGTCGGCGTGCTTGCCCTCGCGCAGGGCGAGGTTGGCGAGCACCTCGGCGGTGCAGCAGATGATCGGGGCGTCGGCGTTGACCGACGCGTCCCCGGTGAGCATGCCGACGTTCTCCGCGCCGAAGGTCTCGACCAGGTCGAAGAACTTCTCGCTCACCAGCGCCTTGATCGGCGCGGTGTAGAAGGAGACCTTGTCCTCGGCCAGCGCCGCCGCGTGCGCACCCGCCGCGACCAGCGACTTCCCCGAGCCGGTCGGCGTGGCCAGGATGACGTTGTCCCCGGCGAGGATGGACATGATCGCCTCGTCCTGGTGGGGATAGAGGCTGCGGCCGCTCCCCTCGGCCCACTCCACGACCGCCTCGTAGACCTCGTCGGGGCTCGCCCCGACCTCGGGGATCCAGCTGGTGTCGGTCACAGGGCCCTCGGGTGTGCGGTCGCGAAGACCTCTCGGAGATTGTCCACGGTGACAAGAGTGTAGATCTGCGTCGTGGTCACCGACGCATGGCCCAGCAGCTCCTGCACGACACGTACGTCGGCACCACCGTCGAGCAGGTGGGTCGCGAACGAGTGGCGCAGGGTGTGGGGCGAGACGTCCTTGTCGATCCCGGCACGCTCGGCGGCGCGGGTGAGCACCGTCCAGGCCGACTGTCGGGAGAGCCGGCCACCGCGGGCGTTGAGGAAGAGCGCTCCCCCGGAGCGGGCCGAGGCGAGATCGGGACGGGCACGGGTCAGGTAGGCCTCGACGGCCTCGATCGCGTAGGAGCCGACCGGGACGATCCGCTCCTTGCCGCCCTTGCCTCTCAGCAGGACGACATGGTCGACCCGGTCGAGATCGTCGACGTCGAGACCGACCGCCTCGGAGATGCGTGAGCCGGTGCCGTAGAGAACCTCGAGGAGAGCCCGGTCGCGGAGCGCAAGCGGGGTGCCGGGTGCGCCGGCCGCCTCCAGGATCGCCTCGACGTCCGCCAGCGGGAGCGCCTTCGGCAGCCGCTTCTCCGACCGCGGTGGCTTCACGTGGCCGGCCGGGTTGGCCTCGACCAGCCCGTCGGCCACCGCGAACTTGTGGAACCCGCGCACCGCGACCACCGTCCGCGCCGCGGAGGTGGCGCTCAGCGCCGGGTGCTCCTCGCTGCCCTCGCGCAGGTGCGCCAGGAACCCCGACACGGTCGCCTCCGAGACCCCGGAGAGTGTGTCCACGTCGTTCTGGGCCAGGAACTCGGCGTACCTTCTCAGGTCGCGCCGGTAGGACGAGAGCGTGTTCACCGCGAGCCCTCGCTCGACGGTCAGATGGTCGAGATACGTACGCATCGCATGCTCCACCGCCGTCACCCTCCCCATCCAACCAGCCCCGCCGAGTCGGCGCATCTGTCCCACGCCGAACCGCCGACCCGGCGCGTCAGTCCCGGAGACAGCGCCCGAGTCGGCGCATCTATCCCGCAGACAGCGCCCGAGTCGGCGCATCTATCCCGCAGACAGCGCCCGAGTCGGCGCATCTGTCCCAACCAAGCATTCTGTTGGGACATTGGCGCCGACTCGGCAGTCTGAGGTGGGACACAAGCGCCGAGTCGGCAGTCTGAGGTGAGACACAAGCGCCGACTCGGCGCTACGGCATGAGACAGACGCGCCGAGTCGACCTCAGGCCAGGACCGACTCGAGCGCGATCGCGTCGATGCCGACGGCCTCGCCGACCGGGGCATTGGTCAGGTCGCCGGCGTGGGTGTTGAGGCCCTTGGCGAGCGCTGCGTCGTCACGGAGAGCCTGGGCCCAGCCCTTGTTGGCCAGCGCGACGGCGTACGGCATGGTCGCGTTGGTCAGCGCGTAGGTGCTCGTGTTGGGGACGGCACCGGGCATGTTGGCCACGCAGTAGAACGTCGAGTTGTGGACCTGATAGGTCGGGTCGGCGTGGGTGGTGGCGTGGGAGTCCTCGAAGCAGCCGCCCTGGTCGATGGCGATGTCGACGAGCACCGAGCCCGGCTTCATCCGCGAGACCAGCTCGTTGGTGACCAGCTTGGGCGCGGCCGCGCCGGGGATCAGGACGGCGCCGATGACCAGGTCGGCCTGGAGCACCTGCTCCTCGAGCGCGAGCTTGTTGGAGGCGAGACCGTGGACCTGGTTGGAGTAGCGCCAGAACGACATCCGCAGCTTCTCCAGGTCGGTGTCGAGCAGCGTGACGTCGGCGCCCATCCCCAAAGCGATGTTGGCGGCGTTCTGGCCGGAGACACCCGCGCCGATGATGACCACCTTGGCGTTGGCGACCCCGCCGACGCCGCCCATCAGCGTGCCGCGGCCGCCCTGGGCCTTGAGCAGGTTGTAGGCGCCGACCTGCGGCGCCAGGCAGCCTGCGACCTCCGACATCGGGTAGAGCAGCGGCAGCGACCGGTTGGGGAGCTCGACGGTCTCGTAGGCGATCGCGGTGACCTTCTTGGCGAGCAGCTCCTCGGTCAGCGGCTTGTCGGCGGCCAGGTGGAGGTAGGTGAACAGGGTCAGGCCCTCACGCAGGCGGTGGTATTCCTCGGCGACGGGCTCCTTGACCTTGAGGACCATGTCGGCGTTGCCCCAGGTCTCGTCGGCGTCGCCGAGGATCTTGGCGCCGACCGCGGCGTACTCTCCGTCCGAGATCGAGGAGCCGACCCCGGCACCGGCCTGCACGAAGACCTCGTGGCCGTTGGCCACCAGCTCGTGGACACCTGACGGCGTGATCGCCACCCGGTACTCGTGGTTCTTGACTTCCTTCGGTACGCCGATTCTCATTGCCCTGCCTTCATGTGATGGCCCCTGAATGTGGTGGTCCGTGGGTTACGGTCAGCCGGATGTTCGCCGCCTGATGCGGCAGTTCTAACCCGGTGTGGCGCACGTCACCAAAACCACGTTCTCCGGTCCTCGACGGGGCGCCTGATCAGACTCTGCCACGGGATTTGAGGGCGGCGTACGCAAGCACGGCCTGGACCAACGGCGAGTCGGTCGCCCGGCCGCTCAGCACGGCCTCCAGGAGCTCCTCGAACGGCACCCAGTGGATGCTCATCTCGGCCTCCTCGTGCTCGAGCTCGAAGCCGTCGCGGTCGCTCGCGGTCAGCCCGCGGGCCAGGAAGATGTGGTGGATCTCCTCGGAGATCCCGGGTGATGAGTACGTCGAGAGCAGCGGCGTCCACTCGCTCGCCTCGTAGGCGACCTCCTCGCGCAGCTCGCGCACGGCGACGGCGAGCGGGTCCTCGCCGGGATAGTCGATCAACCCGGCCGGCAGCTCGACGAAGCGTCGCCGGGCGGGATGGCGGTACTGGGTGATGACCAGAGCGCGGTCGTCCTCGTCGACCGCCAGCACGACCGCGGCACCCGGGTGCTCGACGACCAGGCGCCGGAACGGTTCCTCGTCGTCGTGGCCGGGACGATTGATGCGGTCCGCACGCAACGCGACCACCCAGCCGTCGCGGTGGAGGTCCTCGCTGGAGACGACCGGCCAGCTCTCGGGGGCGTCCCACTCGGTGAGGGGACCGTGATCCAGCGGCACAGCCGAGGTGGAAATTCGTGCGTCCGATGTCATGGGCCGAGGCTACCCTCGGCTCATGTCTGAGACCTCTGCCGCCGCCCCCGTATCCCTCACCCAGGAGGAGGCGGCCGAGCGGGCCGCCACGATCACCGTCGATCGCTATGACATCGCGCTCGACATGACCGGCCTGCTCGAGGGCGAGACGATCTCCAGCGTCTCCACGATCACCTTCTCCGCCACGCCCGGCACGGGCACGTTCGTCGACTGCGTGGCCGAGGTCTCCGCCGCGACGCTCAACGGCACCGATCTCGACCTCGCCACGATCGAGGCCGGACGGATCCCGCTCGAAGGTCTCGCCGAGACCAACACCCTGGTCGTCACCGCCTCCCAGTCCAACACCGCCTCCTCTGAGGGCATCCTGCGCACCGTCGACCCTTCCGACGGGAACGTCTACGTATGGACCTCGTTCGAGCCCGACGACGCGCGTCGACTGTGGGCCTGCTTCGACCAGCCTGATCTCAAGGCGGTGCACGCCTTCACCGTCACCGCGCCCGAGCAGTGGACCGTGCTGTCCAACTCCGCGCCCGCCGAGGTCTCGGACCCCGCGGCCGGCGCGAGGACGTGGCTGTTCGAGGACACTCCCCCGCTCTCGACGTACGTCGTGGTGGTCAACGCCGGCCCGTTCGTCGAGGTCCGCGAGGAGCGCGGCGGCTACGACCTCGGGCTCTATGCCCGCCAGTCGCTGGCGACTCAGCTGGAGCGGGACCGCGAGGAGATCCTCGACATCACCGAGCACGGGCTCGCCTGGTTCGGCACGAAGTTCGGGATGCCGTTCCCGCAGCGCCGCTACGACCAGATCTTCGTGCCCGACATGGGCGGTGCGATGGAGAACTGGGGCGCGGTCACCCACAGCGACGTGTTCCTCTTCCGCACGGCGCCGACCCGAGCCGACCGCACCGAGCGCACCAACGTGGTGCTGCACGAGATGGCCCACATGTGGTTCGGCGACCTGGTCACGATGCGCTGGTGGGACGACCTGTGGCTCAACGAGGCGTTCGCCTCCTGGGCGGCCGTCTGGGCCTCGGCGGCGCTGCCCGACTACGCCGACGTGTGGGCCTCGATCGCGCTGACCGAGAAGAAGATGGCCTACGACACCGATGCGACACCGGCCACCCACCCGATCCGCGGGGTGGTGCCGAGCGTGGACGTGGCGATGGCCAACTTCGACGCGATCACCTACATGAAGGGCCAGGCGGTCCTGCAGCAGCTCTACGCCTACATCGGCGAGGAGGCCTACCTGGCCGGGCTGCAGACCTACTTCGCCGAGCACGCCTACGGCAACACGGTCCTCGACGACCTGATGGGTGCCTTCGGTGCGGCCGCCGGCAAGGACCTCTCCGCCTGGACCACCGCGTGGCTCGACCACGCCGGCACCGACGTGATCACCCTCGCCGACGGCAAGGTGTCCGTCGCCGGCGCCGACGGGACCGTACGTCCTCACCGGCTCGACATCGCCTCCTACGACGACTCCGGTGCCCTGCTCGCAACCACGCCGGTCACGGTCGAAGGCGAGCCGGTGGCGGTCTCGCTCCCCTACGGCGCCGCCGCGCACCTGGTGAACGCGACCGACGTGACCTTCGCCGCGGCACGCTCCGACGAGGCCAGCGAGGCCTGGCTCGGCCAGCACGCAGGCGCGCTCCCCGACCCGGTCGCGCGAGCCGTCGCGGTCAACAGCGCCTGGTCGGCGCTGTTCCGTGGCGAGATCGGCGGCCCGGAGGTCGTCTCCCGCGTCCTCTCGGTGCTCGAGCGCGAACGGAACCCGCAGGTCACCGGCGAGTTCCTGAGGATGGCCGTCACCGCGGCCGAGCTCTGGACGGCACCGGGCCGGGTCGCCGAGCAGCGCGCGCTGGTCGCCGGCGCTGCTGCGGCTCTCGCCGAGGATCCGGGCAACCGCGACACTGCGCTCCGCGTCGTCGCCTCGCACGCCTCCACTCCTGAGCAGCTCGCGCTCGCCGAGGCGGGCGCCGCCGAGGACGCACAGGTCGCCTGGCGGCTCCTCGGACGACGCGCCGAGCTCGGCGACTACGACGCGGAGGCGGTCGCCGCGCTGGAGGCACGCGACCCGGACCCCGAGTCCTGGGTCAGCGCTTTGGCCGTACGCACCGCTCGACCGCTCGCAGAGGCCAAGGAGGAGGCCTGGCAGGTGACCATGGTCGAGCGTCGGCTGCCGCGCACCGACAGCGCCTACGGACTGGCCTCGGCGTTCTGGCGACCCGGCCAGGACGAGGTCCTGGCGCCTTATGCCGAGCGCTATCTCGACGCCGTCGCCGCCATCCGGGGCGGCGGGCTGCTCGCCTACGGGCTCCAGCTCAGGTTCTACCCGACGCTGGCCGGCGAAGAGGTCGCCGACAGTGCCCGGGCAGCCTGCGAGGGCGACACGCTGGTCCCGTTCGTCCGTCAGACGGTCATCCGTCTCGCCGACGTGCACTCGCGGCAGGTGGCGGCCCGCGCCCGGTGATCCTCACCTGCGGGTGATCTCGAGCAGATGCGGCAGGTATGGCCCGACCGGTCGTCGGGTACCCGCTGTGTCGTACGCAATCGAGAGGAGACGCGAGACATGAGCACCATCCAGAAGAGTGTCCAGGTCGACGTTCCGGTCAGCACAGCGTATGACCAGTGGACCCAGTTCGAGTCGTTCCCGCAGTTCATGGAGGGCGTCGAGTCGGTCCAGCAGCTCGACGACAAGCGTCTGCACTGGAAGGCCGAGATCGGCGGCGTCACCCGCGAGTGGGACGCCGAGATCGTCGACCAGGTCCCCGACGACCGCATCACGTGGCGCGCCGTGGAAGGCACCACCAACAAGGGGACGGTGTCGTTCTCCCCGGACCAGATGGGCAAGGCGACGAACGTGACGCTGCGTCTGGAGTACGAGCCGGAGGGCGCGGTCGAGAAGACCGGCGACCTGCTCAAGATCGTCGACATGCGCGTCAAGGGTGACCTCGAGCGGTTCAAGGACTTCATCGAGCACCGCGGCACCGAGACCGGTGCGTGGCGCGGCGAGGTCAAGCCGACCGGCGAGGTACGCCCCTAGAACCCTGCCCCCAGGACAGGTCCTGGGGCACCAAGTCACGAGCCCCTGGGTCCGGCACACGCCGGCCCCAGGGGCTCGTCAGTCGTTGCTCAGGCCGGTCTCAGACCTCGGTGTCAGACCTCGGCGGGCTCGTCGACCCGCTCGGCCTCCGGGAGCTCGACATCGCTGACCTCGCGGCGCAGCTTGGACTCGTCGATGGGGAACCGCTGCTCCTTCTGCCGGTCGAGGGCCGCCTTCACCAGCCCGGCGAAGAGCGGGTGCGGGCGGGTCGGCCTGGAGCGGAGCTCGGGGTGTGCCTGGGTGGAGACGTAGTAGGGGTGTACGTCGCGGGGCAGCTCGACGAACTCGACGAGCTGGTTGTCGGGCGAGACCCCGGAGAAGACCAGGCCGGCGTTCTCGAGCTGGTCACGGTAGGCGTTGTTGACCTCGTAGCGGTGGCGGTGACGCTCCTCGATGGAGGTCTCGCCATAGACCTCGGCCGCGATCGAGCCCTTCTTGAGCTCGGCCGGATAGAGACCCAGACGCATGGTGCCACCGAGGTCACCCGCGCCCTCGACGTACGCCTTCTGCTCCTCCATCGTCGCGATGACCGGCTCGGGCGTCTCGGCGTCGAACTCGGTGGAGTCGGCCTTCTCGAGGCCGAGCATGTTGCGGGCGTACTCGATGACCATGCACTGCAGTCCCAGGCACAGGCCGAGCGTGGGGATCTGGTGGGTGCGGGTGTAGGTCAGCGCGCCGAGCTTGCCCTCGAGGCCTCGGATGCCGAAGCCGCCGGGGACGCAGACGGCGTCGACGTCGTGGAGGTTCTTCGCGGCGCCCTCGGGGGTCTCGCACTCATCGGAGGGGATCCAGCGGATGTGGACCTTGGCCTCGTTGGCGAACCCACCGGCGCGCAGCGCCTCGCCGACGCTCAGGTAGGCGTCGGGCAGGTCGATGTATTTCCCGACCAGACCGATGGTGAGCTCTTCCTTGGGGTGGTGGACCCGGCGGAGCAGGTCCTCCCACAGCGTCCAGTCGACGTCGCGGAAGGGCAGGTCGAGCTTGCGGACGACGTAGGCGTCCAGGCCCTCGCGGTGGAGCACCTTCGGGATGTCGTAGATGCTCGGCGCGTCGGCCGCGGTCACCACGGCGTCCTCGTCGACGTCGCACATGAGCGCGATCTTGCGCTTGATGCCCTCGGGCAGCTCGCGGTCGGCGCGGCAGACGATGGCGTCGGGCTGGATGCCGATCTGGCGCAGCGCCATCACCGAGTGCTGGGTCGGCTTCGTCTTGAGCTCCTTGGACGGCCCGATGTAGGGCACCAGGGAGACGTGCACGAAGAAGACGTTGTCGCGGCCGAGGCGCTGGCGCACCTGGCGGGCGGCCTCGAGGAACGGCAGCGACTCGATGTCGCCGACGGTGCCGCCGATCTCGGTGATCACGACGTCGATCTCGGGGCCGTGCATCGCCAGGACCCGCTCGGAGATCTCGTCGGTGATGTGCGGGATCACCTGGACGGTCTCACCGAGGTAGTCGCCGCGGCGCTCCTTGGCGATGACGTTGGAGTAGACCTGCCCGGTGGTCACGTTGGCGTGGCCGACCAGGTCGGTGTCGAGGAACCGCTCGTAGTGACCGATGTCGAGATCGGTCTCGGCACCGTCGTTGGTCACGAAGACCTCACCGTGCTGGAACGGGTTCATCGTGCCGGGATCCACGTTGAGATACGGGTCCAGCTTCTGCATGGTCACACTCAGACCACGCGAACGGAGAAGGCGGCCGAGGGACGATGCCGTCAGACCCTTTCCCAAGGAGGAGGCGACGCCTCCGGTGACAAAAATGTGCTTGGTCAAGCTCGCCGACTTCATGGACCTCAATCCTATCAACGCTTCAGCAGGCCACCGAAACCTGACGCACCGAAATCGCCACCTTGTTGCCTCGTCTGCCGATCCAGGACCAGCGGCGCGGCGATCTGACCGGCCTCGGACTCGATGCCGTCGACCGACGCGAACCAGCCCGGCCAGTCCTTGGCGCGGAGCGCCTCGAGGTCACCGGAGCCGGTGGTTGCTCCTACGACCAGGCCTTTCGTGGTCGCCCCGAGACCCTCGACCAGTCCTTCGGTAGCGGTGGTGTCGTCGCTGTCGTCGCCGAGGACGACGAGGACGAGGTCGGCCGGTCCTGCCGGTCGTCCCTGCGCCGTGACCAGGTCTCCGGTGAGCAACGCCACAGCGGCCGTCTTGGCGGGCTGGTCGAACTCCGTGGGTGGCTTCATGCCCGCGTAGGTCTGCCCGATCACCTGGCCCATCCGCTGGTAGGTGGCCTGGTCCGCATCACCGCGGCCGAGCTGCTCGACCAGCTGGGTGGCCAGGCTGTCGACGTACTGCTTGCGATCGGGGTCCAGCAGCTTCGGCCGTACGTCGAGCAACCCGGTCGTCTCGCCGCCGGCGGCCTTGATGGTGCCGGTGAGCGCCTTGACCACCTTCTGGTCCGCGCCCGGGAAGCTGATCACCGCGACCCTCTGCCCATCGAGCCTGCCCGCCAGGAGCGTGTCGCCGGCCTCGGCGACGAGCTGCGCCTCGGCGCTCTGCCGTGGGTCGCTCTCGGTGCCGTCGCCGCCGCTCTGAGCGGCAGCGGTGTCGGCAGCGGCACCATCGCCCGCCTTCGCCCCGACGACGGTCCCGATCTCGGTGAGGCCGTGGTCGGCGGCCCAGATGCCGGCAGGTACGCCGATCGCGAGTGCCGTCACCGCGGAGAGGACCGGCAGCACGAGCCGCCGGGCCAGCGGCTCCTTGCGGCGCACAGCCGGGACGGCCGAGGCGTCGATCAGCGTCGGGCCGAGCGCGAGCCGAGTCAGGTAGGTGCCGGCCAGACCTGGGCGCTGGTCTTCGAGGAAGTCGGTCAGCGTGGTGCTCAGCCCGGCCCCGACGACCAGCGAGGGGTGCTGGGTGTAGGCGACCAGCAGGGCGGCGTCCTCGGGGGCCAGGGACGAGTCGAACCGCTTCGGCTGCACCCCGACCCGGTCGAGGAGCTCGGTAGCGTTCTCGCTCCCGGCGCCGCCGGGGGCGAGCACCACCTCGGCCGCGCCGGTCAGCACCTTCGGTTCGGGGTAGGTGTCGGTGTCGGGGCCCAGGACGAGCACGGCGTGACGTACCTGTTTCTTGGTGAGCGCCTTCGCCGCCCGTCCCACCGCGATGATCACCGGGCGCTGGTCGCGCAGGAACCCCTTGAGCTCGGTCAGGTGCCGGTCAAGGTCCGGGTGCTCGGCGATCACCACGACGGGATGGCCGGCCAACGGCGTGTCCAGCGGGGGTACGCCGTTGCCGTGCAGCAGCACCTCCTCCTCCCGCCGCAGCAGCTCGCTGCTGTTGTGGGTGAAGAGCTCCAGGTGGGAGCTCAGGCCCTGCTTGGCCTTCTCGAGGTCGCTCTCGAGCGCCTCCGCGTCGAGAGCCCGACCAGAGGTCAGCAGCTGCTCGCCGTCGAAGATGTCACCATCGAGGATCCGGGCCTTCTTGCCGTCGATCAGCTTCGCCAGGCCCGCTTCGCCGATCTGGTCGATCAGCTGGATCCCGGCGTCGGCCAGCGTCTTCGGACCACGGTTCGGGTAGCGCCCCGACACCATCGGCTGCGCGTTGACCACCGCGATCACGCCCGTGGCCGCGATCGCCAGCGCGGTGCTCCGGTCGAGGTCGACGTGGTCGATGACCGCGATATCGCCCTCTTTGAGTCGCTGGACCAGCGCCCTGGTCGGCCGGCCCGCGCGGAGCGTGCCGCGGATGCCGGGAAGTACGGAAGGAATCTGGCGTGTCGGCAATCTCATGGCCCACCAATCCTCCCCTGGTATCGCGCTGAGTCCCCGGATCTCACCCCGGCGAGTCCCGCACGCCGAGAAGTCGCCCGCGTCGGCCGAGGCGTCACCGTGGTGACGTCTCGGCCGACCGTGGTGACGTCTCGGCCGACCGTGGTGACGTCTCGGCCGACCGTGGTGACGTCTCAGTCGACGCGCCTGGCGCCTCGGCGGGGTGGTCAGGCCTTGGCGGAGCGGGCGACCTCGAGAAGCTCGCGGGCGTGGGCGATGGCGGTGTCGGAGGCCGTCAGGCCGGCCAGCATGCGAGAGAGCTCGCGCTCGCGGGACTCGTCGTCGAGGACGGTGAGGCCGGAGCTGGTCACCACCCCGTCGCTGGTCTTCTCGACGGCGACATGGTGGTCGGCGAAGGCGGCGACCTGGGGCAGGTGGGTGACGACGAGGACCTGGGCTGTGCGGGCGAGATGCGCGAGGCGGCGGCCGATCTCAACCGCTGCGGTGCCACCGACACCGGCATCGACCTCGTCGAAGACGAAGGTCGGGACCGGACTGGTGGCCGCCAGGACCACCTCGATGGCCAGCATCACCCGGGACAGCTCACCGCCGGACGCGCCCTTGTGGAGCGGGCGCGGCTCGGAGCCGGTGTTGGCGGCCAGCAGCAGCTCGACCTCGTCAAGACCGTTGGAGCCGTAGCGCAGCCACCGGACGTTCTTGCCGGATCCGACCTTCAGCGGCGCGTGCGGCTCGTCCTCGGAGGAAGGCGTGTCGGTCTCCTTCTGGCGGACGTCGACCACCAGCCGAGCGTGGGGCATGGCCAGTCCGGTGAGCTCCTCGCTGACCGCCTCGGCCAGGGCGCCGGCGGACTCGGAGCGTGCGGCCGACAACGCCAGTCCGGCCTCGGTCAGCGCGGCCCGGAGCCGGGTGCGCTCCGCGCGGAGCTCCTCGATGCGGTCGTCGTCGGAATCGAGCTCGAGCAGGCGTTTCGCACCGGTCTCGGCCCAGGCGAGCACCTCGTCGATGGTCTCGCCGTATTTTCTGGTCAGCGCGGTCAGCGCGGCGCGCCGCTCGGAGACCGCGGACAGACGCGCCGGGTCGGTCTCGATCGCGGTCGCGTAGGAGGCGACGTCGGCGGCAAGGTCGGTGAGCAGGTAGGAGACCTCCGCGAGGCGGTCGGCCAGCGAGGCGGCGTCGGGGTCGTGGTCGCGCACACCGTCGAGGGCTTGGCGCGCGGCGGAGATCGCCCCCAGTGCGTCCGGGGCGTCGACCTCGGAGGAGAGCGCCTCGCGGGCCTGCTCCGAGGCGGTGCGCAGTGTGTCGGCGTAGCCGAGCTTCTCCTCCTCCTGGGCGAGGGTGAGGTCCTCACCGGGCTCGGGTGAGACCTCCTCGACCTCGCCGAGGCCGAAGCGGAGCAGGTCGGCCTCCTGTGCTCGCTCGCGGGCGTGGGTGGTGACCTCGTCGAGCTCTCGCTCGACCTTCTGCAGCTCGGCGTGGATGTCGGCGTAGGCCGCGAGCAGCTTGGCGACCGCCTCACCGCCGAAGCGGTCCAGCGAGTCGCGCTGGGCACGCGGCTGCAGCAGCCGGTGCTGGTCGGACTGGCCATGCACCGCGACCAGCGGCGAGGTCACCGATCCGAGCGTCGCGACCGGGACGGTCGCTCCCCCGACGTAGGCCCTCGCTCGTCCTTCGGCAGCGACGGTGCGGGCCACCAGGACCCGGCCCTCCTCGACCTCTCCCCCGGCCTCCTCGGTCGCGTCGATGACGCCGGGAAGCGACCTGGCGTCGATGACGCCCTCGACCCGCGCCGCCTTCTTGCCCTTGCGCACCGAGCCGGCGTCGCCCCGGCCGCCGAGCAGCAGCCCGAGCGCGGTCACGATCATCGTCTTGCCCGCACCGGTCTCACCGGTCACCACGGTCAGTCCTGGTCCGAGCTCCAGGGTCGAGGACTCGATGATCCCGAGCCCGGAGATCCTGATCTCCTCAAGCATGCTCGCCTCCGTTCATCCTGAACGGACGCCGTTCCGCGGCGCCTCGCCATCCCTCCACGGACAGTCCGAACTTCCGCACCAGCCGGTCCGTGAACGGCGCCTGGTGCAGGCGGACGAGTCTGACAGGCTCCACCCCCCGAGTGACCTCGATCCGCGCTCCCGGACCCAGGTCGTAGGAGCGCCGGCCGTCGCACCAGAGCACACCGACACCATCGGCCCGCGAGATGACCTCGACGGCCAGCACCGAGGTCGGCGCGACCACCATCGGCCTGGCGAAGAGCGCATGAGCGCTGATCGGGGTCAGCAGCAGCGCCTCGACGCCGGGCCACACGACCGGACCGCCGGCCGAGAAGTTGTAGGCCGTCGAACCGGTCGGGGTCGCGCAGACGACGCCGTCGCAGCCCCATCTCGACAAGGGCCGACCATCGATCTCGACGACCACCTCGAGCATCCGCTCGCGGGCGGCCTTCTCGACGCTGGCCTCGTTGACCGCGAACGTACGAAAGACCTTGTTCCCGTCCTCGAAGACGCTGACCTCGAGCGCGAGGCGGTCCTCGGAGGTGTAGCGACGATGCACGATCGCCTCGATCGTCGACTCGACGTCGTCGTACTCCGCCTCCGCCAGGAACCCGACGTGCCCGAGGTTGACCCCGAGCACCGGAGTGCGGTGAGGCTGGACGATCTCGGCGGCCCGCAGGATGGTGCCGTCCCCACCGATGACCAGCGCCAGCTCGCAGTCGCGGCTCGCGTCCTGCTCGTCGACGGCGAGCTCGAGCTCCGGTTCGTACGCCGCTGGGTCGATCCCCAGGTCGCTCGCCTCGTCGGCCAGCATCCTCACCACGATGCCGTGGACCGCGAGCGACTTGGCACAGGCGAGGCCGACCTCGCGGGCCTCCTCGCGCCCGGTGTGGATGAGCATGAGGACGCGCCGAACCTCGGCCTGGTCCACAGCAGGGGTAGCGGCGTCCGTCACGCGACTACCTCCGTAGCGCCAGCGCGCGAACAGAGACGCGGTCGCGTGGTGTCTGGATGGTTCCCTCGCTGGCGCTCGCTCACGGATCAACCTTCTCAGACGCCACCGACACAACCCCGGTGGCGGGGTTCTCCAGGCCGCGCTGCTCGCGCACCGCCTCCTCGATCTCGTCCTCGGTGACCGTGGCCTCCCCGCGGCGTAGCCAGAGGAAGAACTCGACGTTGCCGGACGGACCCGGGAGAGGGCTGGTGGTGACCGCACGCGCTCCCCAGCCGCGCCTCGCGGCGGCCGCAGCGACAGCGTTGACTGCCTCGGCGCGCAAGGCGGGGTCGCGAACCACGCCGCCCTTGCCGACCCGGTCCTTGCCCACCTCGAACTGCGGCTTGACCATCAGCGCCAGGTCGCCGTCGGGGCTGGTGACCCGGATGAGCGCGTCCAGGACCAGCTCGAGGGAGATGAAGGAGAGGTCGCCGACGACGACGTCGACCGGTTCGCCGACCACGTCGAGGGAGAGGTCACGGATGTTGGTGCGGTCATGGACGACGACCCGCTCGTCCTGCTGCAGGCGCCAGGCGAGCTGGCCGTAACCGACGTCGACGGCGACCACCTGCCTGGCTTCGTTGCGCAGCAGTACGTCGGTGAATCCGCCCGTCGACGCGCCGGCGTCCAGGCAGCGGCGGCCCTTGACCGAGAGCCCCAGCGGTTCGAACGCCGCGAGCGCTCCCGCGAGCTTGTGCCCACCGCGGGAGACGAAATCGGGCCGGTCGGGGTCCTCGGTGACCACGATGGCCACATCGGTGGTGACACCTGTGGCCGGCTTGGTCGCACGATTGCCCGAGACCGTGACCCTTCCGGCTGCGATCAGCTCGCTGGCGTGCTCGCGGGATCGGGCCAGCTTGCGCCGGACCAGCTCGGCGTCGAGGCGCAGGCGGCGTGGAGGCATGCGCTCGCCTCTCAGGGCTGGTCGGTCGGCCGGGGCGCGCTGGACGCCGCGGCCACCCGGGCCATCGCGTCGTGCGCCTGGCTGTCGGGATCCAGGGCGCGGCGCAGCTCGGTGTGGGCTGCCTCGAAGACGCCGACGTGCTCGGCAAGCGGCAGCTCCCCGAGCCGGTCGAGCGTCTCGAGGACCGCGTCGACGCGGGCGACACCGGTATGCGGGGCCGTGCTGGTGCCACCCGGCCCGGCGGAGGCCGGAGTCTCGTCGAAGTGCTGCTCGCTCATGAGGCCGAGACTACCGTCCCGCCGTCGTCGTTCGGGCCAGGCGGCACGGCCTGTGCACCGATCCTGGCAGCCGCCCCGGTCGCGTCCAGGTGCGCCCAGGCGCTGGCCGCGGCCGCTCGCCACCAGTCGTCGGCGCTGCCCTGGCCCGAGACACGCAGCTCGTCGTCGCGCACCTCTGCGGTCCAGCCGCCCAGTCGCGCGGTCGTGGCCTCGCACTCTGGTGCCTCGTGCGCCACCAGCAGACCACCCAGGTCGGAGGCGATGAAGGTCGGGCGCTGATGTGGCTGGGCCGCGACCAGCTCCTCGAGCCCAGTGACGCCGGTGAGCACGAGCAGCGTGTCGATGCCTGCGTTGTGGCCGCCTTCGATGTCGGTGTCGAGCCGGTCGCCGACCATCAGCGGATGCTCGGCCTCGGTGCGTCGGATGGTCTCCTCCAGCAGCGGCCGCGACGGTTTGCCCGCCACGACCGGCTCGACCCCCGAGAAGCGGCGCAGCGTGTCGACCAGGACGCCGTGGCCCGGCGCGATGCCGTAGGCGGCTGGGAAGGTCATGTCGGTGTTGCTGGCGACCCAGAAGAGCCCGTCCTTGATCCGCACGGCCGCGCGGAGGATGTGCTTCCACAGCAGCTCGGGGTTGTAGCCGGTGACGATCGCCTCGGCATCTTCGTCGACGGCCACCGGCACCAGGCCGGCCGCCTCGAGCGGCTCGCGCAGGCCGGCCGCACCCAGGTTGACCACCTTCGCTCCGGGGGCGAGGCGCTCGGCCAGGACACGCGCGGCGGCTTGGGCGGAGGTGACCACGTCCTCGGCGGTCGCCTCCATCCCCAGGCTGCGGATGTGCTCGGCCACCTTGGCCGGAGGCCGGGCGGCGTTGTTGGTGATGAACGCCAGACGCAACCCGTCCTCGCGGGCTGCCGCCAGCGACTCGGGAGCGCGCGGGACCGCGGCCCCGCCGATGTAGACCACACCGTCGAGATCGAGCATCGCCACGTCGTAGACGGCGGCGAGCGCCCGTTCTGAGCTCTTCAGCTGATGGCCGGTCTGCACACGAAGTTCCTTCTCTGAAGTCGGGGGTGCGGCGAATGGCACCAGGGTGACCCTACGATGTGCGGATGGACGATACAGGTGTGGTCAGGGCGCCGTACCTCGGCCGTCCGCTGCGCCTGGAGCCTTTTCGAGCGCTCTCGCTGGCGCCATCGCGGATCGGCGACCCGACGTCGGCGCGGCTCTACTCCCGGCCCTATCGCGGTGTCGCCTCGCGGATCAGCTCGTGGTTGGCGCGTGGTGATCTGCACGAGCACCGTGTCCCGGCGCTCTATCTGCACGAGTACACCGCAGCCGGGATCACCGTGCGGGGCGTCGTCGGGATCCTCGACGTCTCACACCGCACCGACGAGCCCGGTGAAGCCGCCGTGCTCCCCCACGAAGGTGTGCGCACCGCCCAGGCCGAGCAGCTCGCCTCCAGGATGCGGCAGATGCGGGTGCACCCGGCGCCGATCCTGCTGACCTACCACGCGCCCGACGGCGTCGCCGCGCTGCTCGACCAGGTGCAGAGCGGTCCTCCTGACGACCAGTACGACGACCACGGCGGCCAGCACCATCGGGTCTGGGCAATCACCGACGAGACACTGATCGGCCAGCTGCGCACGGCCTGGGTCACCCAGCAGGCGCTGATCGCCGACGGCCACCACCGGTATGCGGCCTATGCCGAGCTCCAAGGAGCGGCGGATCCCGGCGACGCGGCGGCCACGGACTTCGGCCTGGCGATGCTCATCGACCAGGACGACACGCCGTTGCAGCTCGGAGCGATCCATCGGGTGCTGGCCGGAGTCAATCTGCGAGACCTACGGGCCGCGGCCGAGGCCGTCGGCGCCGCGTGGACCGCGGGCAGTCGTGACGCAGCGCTGAGCAGGCTCGGGCCCGGGGTCATCGTGGTCAGCGACGGACGCGGCTGGGCCACGCTCGAGGTCGACACCACCGACAGTCCTGTCACCGGCGACGTCGGCTATCTGCACGACCGGGTCCTCCCCGAGCTGCGCCGAGAGCCGTCTCGGGTGCTGCACGCCCACCAGGTCGATGCCGCCCTCAAGCGGGCCCGCCCTGGACGCGACGTCGCGGTGCTGCTGGCGGCACCGACCTTCGACACCGTCCTCTCCTCCGCCTCGATCGGCCAGCTGCTCCCGGAGAAGGCGACCTCCTTCCAGCCCAAGCCGCATCCGGGCGTGCTCATCCGGCTTCTCGATGCCGCGCGGATGGAGAAGTCGCGGCACTAGCTCGCCTGTCTGGTGGCGGCAGCAGCCCGGCTCACGCGTCTGGCCGACGAGACCTCGACCTCGGTCATCGACTGTAGCCGTCCGCCGGTCTTGAAGAACCGGCGACGCAAAGAGCCGTTGACCTCGATGACGTCGCCCACCTGCCAGGTCGCCGCCGCGCGGCGGACCCGAGCGACCCAGGTGTGACACTCCAGCGCATCGATCTGCACCCGGCTCCCCCGCCGTTTGTCGCGTGGCCGGTTCACGACCACCCGGAACGCGGTGAGCTGGTCGCCGCTGGGCAGCTCCTTCTCCTCCGCGGCCAGCGAGAGCCGGCCGATCAGCCGCACCTCGTTGACCGTCGCCAGCCCGCCGGCCGGTCCCACCTGCCCACCATCGTCTGGTGATGGTTCCTTCTCTACCTTTGCGACCGTCATCTCGATCACCTCCGACCACCATCCTGGTCAGGGGCACCGACAGTTCTGCCCTCGGAGGCGAGGCCTGTGGAGAACCCTGGTGCGAACATGGCCTGTGGATGGTCATCGGCCCGTCAGGCCGAGATCACAGCCCGTCAGACGGCTGCTCAGAGGGCTTTCGCCGGCCGGTAGCGCGAGACCGTCGGATCGCCCGCGACCCAGAACCGCCACGGACGCTCCGGGGCGAGACGCAACCCCACCCGTGGCCCGGCGGCCACCTCGATCCGCGCCCAGGTCTCGGCCGGCGCCAGATCCAGCTCGAAGTCGTGGGTCCCGTTCATCGTGAGGTCGATGCCGAGCGCCGTGCAGAGCCGTGCCGGCCCACGGGCCAGGTCGACGTCCCGTGCGGCCCCGCGTCGTTCCCGGGTCGTCTCGATGCCCTCGATCACCTCGCCGGCCCGGAGCAGGATGGCACCGGGTTCGCCTGGTGGGTGGCAGACGAGGTTCACACAGTGGTGCATCCCGTAGGTGAAGTAGACGTAGAGCCGCCCCGGCGGTCCGAACATCACCCGGTTGCGGTTCGTCTCGCCCCGGAACGCGTGCGAGCCGGGATCGTCGGCCGCGTAGGCCTCCACCTCGGTGAGCCGCACCTTCACCCCGTCGAACGACAGCGTGGCCCCGAGGAGCCGCGGAGCGGTCTCCTCGGGGCGCTGGTGCAACAGCTCGGTGAGCGACACTACGACGGGCGGAACCCGGCGGAGGCGGTCCGGAGCTCGGCGAGCTGTTCGGCGACCCGCTCCGGAGCCGTGCCACCGCGGCCGTCCCGGGAGGCGACCGAGCCCTCGATGGTCAGCACCAGGCGTACGTCGGGAGTCAGCGCCGGCGAGATCGTCGCGAACTCCTCGTCCGTGAGCGCGTCCAGCTCCACGCCGCGCTTCTCCGCCGCCTGCACGCAGGCTCCGGCGAGCTCGTGCGCGATCCGGAACGGGGTGCCCTGACGGACCAGCCACTCGGCGATGTCGGTGGCCAGCGAGAAGCCCTGCGGAGCGAGCTCGGCCATCCGGTCGGTGTTGTAGACCAGCGTCGCGACCTGGCCGGTGAAGGCCGGCAGCAGCACCTCGAGGGTGTCCAGCGAGTCGAAGACCGGCTCCTTGTCCTCCTGCAGGTCGCGGTTGTAGGCCAGCGGCAGCGCCTTCAGGGTGGTCAGCAAGCCGGTCAGGTTGCCGACCAGACGGCCGGCCTTGCCGCGGGCGAGCTCAGAGATGTCGGGGTTCTTCTTCTGCGGCATGATGCTCGAGCCCGTCGACCAGGAGTCGTGCAGCGTGACGAAGTCGAACTCCTTGGTCGCCCACAGGATGATCTCCTCGGCGATCCGGCTGATGTCGACACCGATCTGGGCGCAGACATAGGCGAACTCGGCGACGAAGTCGCGCGAGGCGGTCCCGTCGATCGAGTTGGCGCTCGACCCGGTGAAGCCGAGCTCGGTGGCGACCAGCTCCGGGTCGAGCCCGAGCGACTGACCCGCGAGCGCTCCGGACCCGTAGGGCGAGTCGCAGACGACCCTCGCCCGCCAGTCCTCGAGCCGGGAGACGTCGCGCAGCAGCGCCCACGCGTGCGCCATCAGGTGGTGGGAGAGCAGGACCGGCTGGGCATGCTGGAGGTGCGTACGTCCCGGCATGATCGCGCCGAGGTTCTCGTCCGCCTGCGTGGCGAGAGCGTCGATCAGGTCGAGCACGAGCCCGCGGAGCACCCGCTCGTGGTCGAGCAGATAGCTGCGGAACAGGGTGGCGATCTGGTCGTTGCGCGAACGCCCGGCCCGCAGCTTGCCGCCGACCTCGGGACCGATCTCCTCGATGAGCAGCCGCTCGAGCGCGCCGTGCACGTCCTCGTCGGAGTCGGCCGGCCGCAGCCGCCCGGCGGTGAACCGGTCGGCGAGGACGTCCAGACCCCGGTGGATCTCGTTCTCCTCGTCACCGGTCAGCAGACCCGCCGCGCCCAGCGCCTTGGCGTGGGCGTGCGAACCGGCGATGTCGTAGAGCGCCAGCCGCCAGTCGAACTGCGTCGAGCGCGAGAGCGCCTCGAGCTCCGGCGAGGGACCGCCGGCGAACCGGCCGCCCCAGAGCTTGCCCTCGTTGGTGGTGTGGGCGGGTGTGTTCGACATCAGTCGTTCCCCGACTCCAGCGCTGCCTCGTCCAGGAAGGTGTCGTCCAGCACGGCCTCCTCGGTCGGAAGCGCTGCCGGGACGGGCTTCCCGTCGGTGGCGGCGATGCGGTCGAAGCCACCGGCGGGCAGCTCACCGAAGAGGGTGCCGTGCTCGACCAGCACCGTGCCCTGGTCCAGGGGATGACCGGCGTAGATCTCCAGCTTGGAACGGGAGTCGGCGATGTCGAGGTTGCGCATGGTGAGCTGACCGATGCGGTCGACGGGGCCGAAGGCGGCGTTCTCGACGCGCTCCATGGAGAGCTTCTCCGGGTGGTAGGAGAAATGCGAGCCCTCGGTGTTCAAGATGGTGTAGTCCTCACCGCGGCGCAGCCGCAGCGTGACCGTGCCGGAGACCAGGGAGGCGATCCAGCGCTGGATCGCCTCGCGCAGCATCAGCGCCTGCGGGTCGAGCCAGCGGCCCTCGTAGAGCAGGCGGCCGAGCTTGCGGCCGTCGTTGTAGTAGTTGGACATGGTGTCCTCGTTGTGCACCGCGTTGAGCAGCCGCTCGTAGGCCGCCCACAGCAACGCCATGCCCGGCGCTTCATAGATGCCGCGCGACTTCGCCTCGATGATCCGGTTCTCGATCTGGTCGGACATACCCAGTCCGTGGCGGCCACCGATGGCGTTGGCCTCGTAGACCAGGGCGACGGGGTCGGAGTAGTCCTTGCCGTTGATCGCGACCGGGCGGCCCTCGACGAAGGTGATCGAGACGTCCTCCGTCTCGATCTCGACCGAAGGGTCCCAGAACTTCACACCCATGATCGGCTCGACGGTCTCCAGCGAGACGTCGAGGTGCTCGAGGGTCTTGGCCTCGTGGGTGGCGCCCCAGATGTTGGCGTCGGTGGAGTAGGCCTTCTCGGTCGAGTCGCGGTAGGGCAGGTTGTGGGCGACCAGCCACTCCGACATCTCGTGGCGACCACCGAGCTCGTGGACGAAGTCGGCGTCGAGCCACGGCTTGTAGATGCGCAGCTCGGGGTTGGCCATCAGGCCGTAGCGGTAGAACCGCTCGATGTCGTTGCCCTTGAAGGTCGAACCGTCGCCCCAGATGTTGACGCCGTCGGCCTGCATGGCGCGGACCAGCATCGTGCCGGTCACGGCGCGGCCGAGCGGGGTGGTGTTGAAGTAGGTGCGGCCTCCGGAGCGGATGTGGAACGCGCCGCAGGCAAGGGCGGCCAGCCCCTCCTCGACGAGCTGCGGCTTGATGTCGACGGCACGCGCGATCTCCGCGCCGTAGGCCATCGCACGGTCCGGGACACCCGAGATGTCGGTCTCGTCGTATTGCCCGATGTCGGCGGTGTAGGTGCACGGGACCGCACCCTTGTCGCGCATCCAGGCGACCGCCACGGAGGTGTCGAGACCTCCGGAGAAGGCGATGCCGACGCGCTCGCCCTTGGGAAGGGAGGTCAGGACCTTGCTCACGAGATGTTGCTCCTTGCTCTGAAAGCTACTGATTGTCTGTGGTCTTGTCGGCGGGGGTCTTGCCGGCGAGGCTGAGGAAGCGCTCGACGAGCGCCGCGCCCCCCGTGGGCTCGCGGCCGATGACGAGCACGGTGTCGTCGCCGGCGATGGTGCCGAGGATGTCGGGATATTCGGCGCGGTCGATAGCGGAGGCGAAGTATTGTGCGCCACCCGCAGGCGTACGCAGCACCACCAGGTTCGCACTTCCGTCGGCGCTCACCAACAGCTCACGGGCGAGTCGTCCGAGCTTGCTGCGTCCGCTCGCGGACTCCCCCGGGGCGACCGCGGTGCGGTCTCCGCCTTCCCCGGGCACGGCGTAGACCAGCGCACC
Source organism: Nocardioides sp. CCNWLW239 (assembly GCF_037137035.1). Taxonomy (NCBI): domain Bacteria; kingdom Bacillati; phylum Actinomycetota; class Actinomycetes; order Propionibacteriales; family Nocardioidaceae; genus Nocardioides; species Nocardioides sp. CCNWLW239. Next base: position 52,070 of record NZ_JBBBNW010000010.1, read on the forward strand.
GGAAGGCGCCCGCACCTTGACCGCGTCGAGCTCGTCCAGGTCGCGCGAGAGGGTCGCCTGGGTGACGTTGACCCCATGGGCGAAGAGTGCCTCGGAGAGCTCGGTCTGCGACCGGATCTCCTTGCCCCAGATGATGTCGACGATCAGCGACTGGCGCGCGCCTTTGGTCGCGGGCCGCTGGGCCTCGTTGGTCGTCATCGCGTCACCTCTGCATGCTCGGTCATCGTCGCTCCCACAGGAACGCGAGGATCGCCTTCTGGGCATGGCGCCGGTTCTCCGCCTCGTCCCAGACCAGGCTCCGCGGACCGTCGAGCACCTCGGCCTCGATCTCCTTGCCCCGGTAGGCCGGCAGGCAGTGGAGCACGACCGCGTCGGGATCCGCGTGGCCGAGCAGCTCGGTGGTGAGCGCGTAGGGCGAGAACACGGCGACCCGGGCGGCCGCCTCGCTCTCCTTGCCCATCGAGACCCAGGTGTCGGTGATGAGTACGTCGGCCCCGGCTGCCGCCGCGACCGGGTCAGCGGTCACCGTGACGGAGCCGCCTGTCTCCTCGGCGATCTCCTTGGCCCGGACCAGCACGTCCGCGTCGGGCAGGTAGCCCTCCGGTGCACCGAACCGGACGTGCATCCCGGCGGTGGCCCCGGCCAGCGCCCAGGAGTTGCCCATGTTGCAGGCCGCGTCACCGAGGAAGGCCGCGGTCAGGCCCGACAGGTCTCCCTTGTGCTCCCGGAGTGTCTGCAGGTCGGCGAGCAGCTGGCAGGGGTGGAACTCGTCGGTGAGCGCGTTGACGACCGGGACGCCCGAGTGGGCGGCCATCTCCTCGATGTCGCTCTGCGCGAACGTACGCCACACGATCTCGCCCGCCTGCCGGCCCAGCACCCGGGCGACGTCGGCGACGGACTCCCGCTCGCCGATCCCGGCGAGGCGGCCGTCGACGAGCATCGAGTGGCCGCCGAGCTCGGCGATGCCGGAGGAGAACGAGGCCTGGGTGCGCAGCGTCGGCTTGTCGTAGATCGTGGCCACGGTCACCGGACCGGCGAGGGGCTTGGCGGCGTAGGGGTCCTGCTTCATCGCCGCCGCGAGCGCCAGCACCACGCCCTGCTCGGCCGGGGTGAGGTCGTCGTCACGCAGGAAGTGTCTGGTCACTTCGCTCCCTCCGCCGCTTCGGCTGCGTCGAGGATGGAGGGCCACGCGGCCAGGAGGCTCTCGGCGTCGTCCTCGGTGAGGACGAGCGGCGGCACGATCCGGATCCGCTCGGGGGTGGCGTTGTTGAGGATGAAGCCCGCCTCCAGCGCAGCCGCAGCGACGGCGGCCGAGCCGAGACCGGCGAGAACGACGCCGATGAACAGACCTTCGCCGTCGACCCTCGCAACGCGCGGGTCGGCGGCCAGACCGTCGCGCAGCTTCTGACCGAGCACGGTGACGTGCTCGAGGATCCCGTCGGCCTCGATGGTGTTCACCACCGCGAGGCCCGCGGCGCAGGCGACCGGGTTGCCACCGAAGGTGGTGCCGTGATTGCCGGGCTCGAAGAGCATCGCCGCCCGGCCCAGACCGATGCAGGCACCGATCGGGAAACCGCCGCCGAGGCCCTTGGCCAGGGTGACGATGTCGGCGGTGATGCCGGAGGTCTCGTGGGCGAACCAGCGGCCGGTGCGGCCCAGGCCGGACTGGACCTCGTCGAGCCACAGCAGCGCGCCGTGCTCGTCGGCGATGGTCCGCGCGGCCGCCAGGTAGTCCGCGGGCGGGACGACGACGCCGGCCTCGCCCTGGATGGGCTCGAGGATGATCGCCGCGGTCTGGTCGGTCACGGCCGCGGCCAGCGCGGAGGCGTCGCCGTAGGGGACGAAGGTGACCTCGCCGGGCAACGGCTCGAACGGCGCCCGGTAGGCCTCCTTGGCGGTCAGCGCCAGGGCACCCATCGAACGGCCGTGGAAGGCACCCTGCGCAGCCACGATGTGCGTGCGTCCCGTGCGCCGGGTCAGCTTGAAGCCGGCCTCGTTGGCCTCGGTGCCGGAGTTGGTGAAGAAGACCCGACCGGTCTCGCCGCCCGGAAGCCGGGCGAGCAGGGCCTCGGCCAGCTCGACCTGCGGGTGGGAGGTGAAGAAGTTGGAGATGTGGCCGAGGGACTCCATCTGGGAGGTCACCGCGGAGACCAGCGCAGGGTGCGCGTGGCCCAGGGCGTTGACCGCGATGCCGGCCAGCAGGTCGACGTACTCCTTGCCGTTCTCGTCCCAGACGTGGGCGCCCTCGCCTCGGGTGAGGACCAGCTTGGGGGCACCGAAGGTGTTCATCAGGGAGGCGGCGTAGCGCTCCTCCCAAGAATCGGGCACAGTCGTGCTCATCGGTCCAGCTCCCTTGCCTTGCGGGTCTTGGTGGTGACGCCGGGGAGCACCTGGGTGCCGACTCCCTCGGCGGTGAACAGCTCCAGCAGCACGGCGTGCTGCTCGCGGCCGTCGACGACGGTGGCGCGCTTGACGCCGCCCTTGACCGCCTCGAGGCAGGCGCTCATCTTCGGGATCATCCCGCTGGCCAGGTCGGGCAGGATGCCCTCCAGTGCCTCGGGGCTGATCTCGCCGATGACCTCCTCGGGGTCGGGCCAGTCGAGGTAGAGGCCCTCGACGTCCGTCAGGACGAGCAGCTTCTCGGCCTGCAGCGCGACCGCCAGCGCCGAGGCGGCGCGGTCGGCATTGACGTTGTAGATGGCCCCGTCGGCGTCGGGCGCGACGCTGGAGACGACCGGGATCCGGCCGGCCTCGATGATGTCGAGGACCGCCGCGGGAAGCACGTCGACCACCTCGCCGACCTGACCCAGGTCGACCTCTTCACCGTCGACGACGGTGCTGGCCGGCTCGGCGGTGAAGAGCCCGGCGTCCTCGCCGGAGAGCCCGACGGCCAGCGGGCCGTGCTCGTTGATCAGCCCGACGAGCTCACGCTGGACCTGGCCGACCAGGACCATCCGGACCACGTCCATGGCCTCCGGAGTGGTCACCCTCAGCCCACCGCGGAACTCCGACTCGATGCCGAGCCGGTCGAGCATGCTCGAGATCTGGGGACCGCCGCCGTGCACGACGACCGGCTTGAAGCCGGCGAACCGCATGAAGGCGATGTCCTCGGCGAAGGCACGTTTGAGGGTGTCGTCGGTCATGGCGTTGCCGCCGTACTTCACCACGACGATCTTGCCGTGATATTCCTTCAGCCACGGCAGCGCGCCGGCGAGGGTGCGGGCCTTGGCGGGGTCGGGGCGACCGGGCTCGTGGGCCACGGTCTCCAGGTCGATCACTCCGCCACCCCCGTAGCGCAGGCGCCAGGATACGGGCGCGGCGGCGTGAGGGTCTTGAGGTTCACTCGCTGACGCTCGTTCACGGAGCCACTCCCACCGTGCTCAGACCGGTGGTCTCCTCGAGGCCGAGCGCGAGGTTCATGCACTGGATCGCTCCCCCGGCGGTGCCCTTGGCGAGGTTGTCCTCGGCACCGACGACGACCAGCCGCCCAGCGGCCTCGTCGACGGTGACCTGCAGGTGGACGGCGTTGGAGCCGAGCACAGCCTGCGTCTGGGGCCACTGGCCTTCCGGGAGCAGGTGGACGAAGGGCTCCTCGCCGTAGGCCTTCTCGTAGACCGCGCGCGCTTCCGCCGCGGTGACACCGTCGGCGAGCTTGGCCGAGCAGGTGGCCAGGATGCCGCGGGGCATCGGCACCAGCACCGGAGTGAAGGAGACCGAGACCTCGCCGTCGACCAGCGCGGAGAGGTTCTGGACGATCTCAGGGGTGTGTCGGTGGACGCCACCGACGCCGTAGGCGCTCACGTTGCCCATGACCTCGGCGCCGATCAGGTGCGGCTTGGACGACTTCCCCGCGCCGCTGGTGCCGGTGGCGGCGACCACGACGACCTCGGGCTCGACGATGCCGGCCTCGACCGCCGGGGCGAGGGCCAGGGTGGAGACGGTCGGGAAGCAGCCCGGCACGGCGATCCGGCTCGCCGAGGCGAGCGCGGCCCGTTGCCCGGGAAGCTCCGGAAGCCCGTAGGGCCAGGTGCCGGCGTGGTCGGTGCCGTAGAACTTCGTCCACGTCTCGGCGTCGGCGAGCCGGTAGTCGGCGCCGCAGTCGATCACGACCACATCGTCAGGCAGGCCGGCCGCGATCGGTCCGGACTCGCCGTGCGGGAGCGCCAGGAAGACGACGTCGTGACCGGCCAGGGTCTCGGCGGTGGTGGGCTCCAGGACTCGGTCGGCGAGCGGGAGCAGATGGGGCTGGAGGCTCCCCAGGGTCTTACCCGCGCTGGAGGCGGCGGTCAGGGCGCCGATCTCCACCTCGGGGTGGGCCAGCAACAGCCTGAGCAGCTCACCTCCGGCATATCCACTGGCACCGGCGACGGCGACGCGCTTCTTCGTCATATGCATGACCATACGCTGCACTGCATGTCGCCTGCAAAACCCGTTCGGAGAATGAGACGCCGGCGCTTAGTCTTCGCTCCATGACAACCCGTCTCACCCCCGCCGCGTACCTCGACCACATCCGGTCCGAGTCGGCGCGCTTCCGTGCCGTCCTGGCCGACACCGACCCCACCGCCCCTGTCCCGACCGCCCCGGAGTGGACCGCCGCCGACCTGTTGTGGCACGTCGCCGGCGAGGTGCAGCACTTCTGGACGCACGTCGTGGAAACCCGGCCCGCAACCCCGTCCGACGAAACCTATGACGAGCCGAAGCGCCCCCAGAACGCCACTTATGAGGACCTGCTCGCCCTCTTCGATGAGACGAACACTCGGTTCGTCAAGACCCTCGAACAGACTCCGCCGGACGACCGCGCATGGACCTGGTCGAAGGAGCAGACTGCCGGATTCACCTTCCGCCGACAGGCCCATGAGATCCTGATCCACCGTCTCGATGCCGAACTCACCGCCGGCACGGTGACACCGCTCGACCCCAAGCTGGCCGCAGACGGGGTCGACGAGGTCCTCGACATCATGTATGGCGGCAAGCCCGAGTGGTCGAGCTTCGTCGGCGGCAAGCACTTCGTCCGCGTCGACGCCGTCGACACTGACACTCGGATCTGGGTCCAGCTCGGCCTCCTCTCCGGCACCCGCCCCAATGGCGACCACCTGGAGAACGAGCCCGACCTGTACGTCATCTCCCACGACGAGGTCCCAGCCGGCACCGAGCCGGACGTGATCATCGAAGGCGCCGCCGGCGACCTGGACGCGTGGCTGTGGCGTCGCCGCGACGACGAGGACATCCGCATCACCGGCGATCAGGATGTCTATGCCGAATTCCGCGCGTTGACGAACCAACCGATCACCAACGACTAGCGTCATGCCATGATCAAGCACCTGGCGGTCTTCCTCGGCTCTCGCGACGGCAACGACCCGGCGCTCGCGGAGAGGACCTACGAGGTCGGCAGAGGTCTCGCCGAACGCGGCATCGAGCTGGTCTACGGCGCGGGCGGCGGTGGCCTGATGAGCCAGATCTCCCAAGGTGCGATCGACGGCAACGGCAAGGTCTTCGGCGTGATCCCACGGTTCATGGTCGAACGCGAGTGGGGTCGCGTCGAAGGCGCGCCGGGCATGCAGACGGTCGTGGTCGACACGATGCACGAGCGCAAGGCGATGATGGCCGAGCGTGCCGACGCCTTCCTCGCGCTCCCCGGTGGGATCGGCACCCTCGAGGAGCTCTTCGAGGTGTGGACCTGGCAGACCCTGTCGCTGCACGGCAAGCCGGTCGGGCTGCTCAACATCGACGGCTTCTGGGACCCGCTCGTGGAGATGATGGAGCGCATCGCCGCCGCGGGCTTCCTGCACGGCTCCCCCGCCGAGTCGCTGGTGGTCGGCGAGGACCTCGACGAGGTCCTCGCCCGCCTGGACGCCGCCCGCTGAAACCGTCCGCTGAAACCGTCCCGGAGATCGTGAAACCGCGGTGAAGGCGGGCTGAAACCGGCGTCCCCCACCGTAGGAGCATGACAACTTCCTCCGAACTGGCCGTCTCGGCCTCAGGTCTGGTCAAGACCTTCGGCGACTTCACCGCGGTGGACGGGATCGACCTCGAGATCCGCCGCGGCGAGGTCTTCGGCGTCCTCGGCCCCAACGGCGCCGGCAAGACCACGACCCTCAAGATGCTCGCCACCCTGCTGACCATCGACGCCGGCAAGGCGGAGATCTTCGGCGTCGACGTCAGGACGCAGCCGCACCAGGTCCGCCAGCTCGTCGGCGTGACCGGGCAGTACGCGTCGGTCGACGAGAACCTCACCGCCACCGAGAACCTGGTCCTCTTCGGCCGTCTCCTCGGCATGTCCGGCAAGGCCGCCCGCGCCGCGTCCGAGGAGCTGCTGGAGTCCTTCGGCCTCCAGGAGGCGGCCAAGCGGCAGATCTCGAAGTTCTCCGGCGGTATGCGCCGTCGGCTCGACCTGGCCGCCTCGCTCCTCTCCCGCCCGCCGCTGATCTTCCTCGACGAGCCCACCACCGGTCTGGACCCCCGCACCCGCGGCCAGATGTGGGACACCATCCGTACGCTGGTGGCCGGCGGCTCGACCGTCCTGCTCACCACGCAATACCTCGACGAGGCCGACCAGCTCGCCGACCGGATCGCGGTCATCGACCGTGGCGTCAAGGTCGCCGAAGGCACCTCCGAGCAGCTCAAGACCTCCGTCGGCAGCTCCACGCTGCACCTGCGCCTGAGCGACCGCACGCAGGTCTCGGCGGCCGCCGCTGTGGTCGAGAAGGTGACCGGCGAGCACCCGGTGCTGACCCCTGAGTCAGGCGGCATCAACGTGCCGCTGGCCGATGCCGACCGGGCCGCGGACGTGCTCATCGGCCTGCGGCACGCCGACATCTCCATCACGACCGCCAACGTGCAGCAGCCGACGCTCGACGAGGTCTTCCTCGCCCTGACCGGCCACGGCACCGAGAGCGCCGAGGACACCCACGAACCCGAGCACACCGACTTCCGCACCCAGGAGGTGGCCTGAGATGGCTGCACTGATCTCCACGTACGCCGTGGCCGACCGCCCGCTCAAGACCCACCCGAGCATCGGCGAGACGGTCAGCCAGACGCTGACCATGGCCCGCCGGGCGTACATCAAGATGATGCGCAACCCGGAGCAGTTCTTCGACGTCACCCTGCAGCCGCTGCTGTTCACGGCGATGTTCGCCTACATCTTCGGTGGCGCGATCTCCGGCGACGTGAAGGCCTACCTCCCCACGGTGATCACCGGCATCCTCGCTCAGACCGCGCTCACCGCCTCGATGGCGCGGGGCACCCAGCTGCGTGAGGACATGGACAAGGGCGTCTTCGACAGGTTCAAGGCGCTGCCGATCGCCCGGATCGCCCCGCTGGCCGGACCGGCGGTCGCCGACCTGCTCCGCTACGGGATCGCTGCGACCCTGACCATCGCTGTCGGCCTCGCCATGGGCTACCGGCCCGGCGGAGGGGTCGCCGGGGTCCTCGCCGGCTGGGCGCTCACCATCTTCGCCGGCTGGTCGCTGAGCTGGATCTTCACCTGGCTCGGCACGATCATGAAGTCCGCCGGGGGCGTCCAGGGGATCGGGATGATGATCATGTTCCCGCTGACCTTCCTCTCCCCCGCGTTCGTGCCCAAGGACACGATGCCGGGCTGGCTGCAGGCCTTCGTCGAGATCAACCCGGTCACGCTGGTCATCAACGCCACCCGCGACCTGATGAACGCCGGCGACGTCACCATGAGCGTCGTCTGGGCCATCGTCGGCTGCTCCGCGATCGTCGCGATCTTCGCGCCGCTCTCGGTGTGGACCTACAGCAAGAAGCTCTGAGAGACCACGGTCTCCTGACCTCAGGTCATCCGCGCGATCACGCCGCGGGCCTCGCCCAGGAGGGCGAGCCCGCGGCGTTCGCCGTACTCCTGCGAGATGCGTTCGAGCAGCCCGGGCGCGGCGTGATCGGCGTCGGCGACAGCACGCTCCCAGCGCATATCCAGGAACGAGCGGGAGTAGCCGAACCGGTCGGCGAGGACCAGCAGCCGCACCGACTCCTCGTGCGGGAGTGCGCCACGCAGCAGCCCCCAGACCCCCAGCGCCAGCAGCAGCATGCCGATCACGGGCAGGTCCGGGTTGTGTCGCTCCGCGCTGAGCAGGCGCGGAGCCTTGCTCCGCAGGACGTCGAAGAGGTCGGCGCCGTCCTCGCCCTTCCCGTGGCGGGCACAGGCGACCAGGGTGACGGCCTCGGCGCTGACCCGCCAGGGCACCAGGTCGGGGTCGACGACCAGACCGGGGAACGGGAGCTCACCCATCGTCGCCACGACCTCACGGAGCAGCGCCAGCCCCTCGTCGATCCGGCCTTGGGCCAGGAGCAGCTCCGCGCGGGCGCCGTGGACGGCGCCCCGTGAGCCGAGGCCGCCACGCGGGGGCTCCTCGGCGAGCTCAGCGAGCAACGCGGCGGCCTCCTCGAGGCGGCCCTGCTCCACCGCGTACGTCGCCAGGATCGTGCGCGTCTGGACCAGGTCGTCCTCGGCCCCCAGGCGCCGCAGGACCGGGACGGCCTCGCGAGCATGCTCGGCAGCCTCTCCGAGACGGCCGAGCTGAGCGTAGAGACCACTGAGCTGGGCGTGCAGCATCGCCCGCGTCCACGGCCCGTCGTCGGCGCCGGTCAGCCGCAGCGCCTCCGTGCCCGCGGCGATTGCCCCGTCGGGGTCGCCGTTGTTCTCGCGCTCGTGACTGAGGAAGGTGAAGGCGAGCGCACGGACGTCGAGGTTCGCATCGGCGACCAGCTCCGTCAGCACCCCGTCCAGCGACGAGCGGGGCTCCCCCGGACCGGCGGTGACGAAGCCACCCGCCATCGCCGTCAGGACCTTGAGCATCACGTCCAGTCGCGGGTCGTCGGCATCGGCGCCGACACGGTCCAGGATCGTACGCAGCCGCTCCAGGTCGGACCCGCCGGTGACAGCCGCCCCGAAGAGGAGCAGCGCCAGCACCAGCCGGACCTTCTCCCGCGCCTCGGGCGGAGGCCGCCACGCCTCGAGCACGTCGGTGACCGCGCCCGCGAGGGTGAGCACCCGCTGGTGCTCACCCGCGATGGTCCAGAAGACTCCCATCGCGCAGAACAGCCGCACCACGGACTCGGCCTCACCGTCGCTGAGAGCCTGACGCAGGATGTCGGCCAGGTTGCTCTCCTCGGCACGGATCTCGTCCATCGCCTCGAACTGGTCCCGCGAGTGGATCCGGGCCGCGCTCGCGTCCGCGTAGGCAGCGGCCCACTCGCGCTGAGCAGCACGAGCCAGGCGATCCTCGCCGGCGTCGATCAGGTGCATACGACCGAACTCGCGCACCGTCTCGAGCATCCGGTAGCGGACGCCACCACGACCGTCGAGGACCGTCAGCAACGACTGGTCGACCAGCTCCTCGATCGCGGCGAACGCGTCGCCTCCGAGCATCGCCTCCGCTGCGGCGAGGGTGAATCCGTCATGGAAGATCGAGAGCCAGCGCATCGCCCGCCGTTCGCGCTCGGCGAGGAGGTTCCAGGACCAGTCGATCACCGCGACCAGCGTCTGGTGGCGGTCAGGAGCGTTGCGTACGCCGCCGCGGAGCAGCTCGAAGCGGTTCTCGAGCCGGCGGGCGATGTCCTCGACCGACATGGCCCGCACCTTCACCGCGGCCAGCTCGATCGCCAGCGGCAGACCGTCGAGACGGGTGACGATCTCGTCGACCCGAGCCTCGTCGAGGTGAACGTCGGGGCGGGCGCCGACCGCGCGGCGCCGGAACAGCTCCCGACCGTCGTAGGTCCCGAGCCGGCCGAGCGGGTAGACACGCTCGGCGCCGATCGCCAGGGGGCTGCGGGAGGTCGTCAGCACGGTGAGGTCACGCACCGCCGCGACCAGGAAGGCGACCAGGTCGGCGACCGCGGAGACGATGTGCTCGCAGTTGTCGAGCACGAGCAGCGTCGGGGCGCCGTCGAGCTGCTGCGCGATCCGCGACCGCACGTCGGCGCGTTGCTCCGGAGTCAGGCGGTCGCGCTGAGCGACGGAGTCACGTACGCCGAGGGCCGAGCCGACCTCGCTGACCAGGTCCTCCGGAGCAGTCACGCCGACCAGCTCGACGAAGTGGACCACCGGCTGCTCGGCACGATGGGCGATGACCTGGGCCAGGCTGGTCTTCCCCAGCCCACCGGGACCGAGGATCGTGACGACCCGTGAGCTCTTCAGCAGCGCGGACACCTCGGCGGCGTCCGGCTCGCGGCCGATCAGCATGTCGGCGTCGTAGCGCAGGCCGGACCGCACCGGCCGGTCCCGGGCGAGCAGCTCGGTATGGACCGCCCGCAGCCGCGGGCTCGGGTCGACCCCGAGCCCGTCGGCAAGTCCGGCACGGTAGGCCTCGAATCGCTCCAGCGCGGCCGGCACCCCCTGCACCGCGGCGATCGCCCGCAGCAGCGCCTCGGTGACCTCCTCGTCGGGATCGAGCCGGTCGAGCCGCTCGAGGAGCGGGAGCGCCTCGGCGTACCTCTTCTCCGCCGCCAGCCGAAGCGCCTCCGGCCGCAGCGACCACGCATCGACCTCAGCGGCCGGCAGCCCCAGGCGATAGCCCCGCGGCGTACGTTCGATCGCCCCGGCGTCGGTCGCTGTCCGGGCCCGGGAGACGACCACCTGGAGCGCCTTGGCGGGATTGGCCGGGATGTCGTCACGTCCCCAGATCTCCTCGACCAGAGCAGCCTCTGAGGCACCACGTGGCCCGGCGTCCACCAGCGCGCGCAGCAGCGCCCGGGTGCGCTCACCCGCGACCGGCTCACCACCCCAGGTGACCTCGTCCAGCACACTCAGCGTCGTCACAGCGGCCATTCTGTCATAGCGATATATCGCGTGCGCTCGCGATGGCGCGTCATCCGCGGTAACACGTCGTTCGGAGCACTACTCGCCCTATTAGATAGGGCGAGTAGTGCCCCGAACAACGTGTTACACCGCTATCGCGCCGACCGCATCGAGCTCGATCAGGCTCTTGACGGCATCGAGGCGGCGCGTCGACTCGTCCGGGTCGACCGTGCGGCGGTCGATGAGCGCCAGCTCCTGGTTGGCCTCGACGAACGGGCGCATCCGCCTCTCGTAGGCGGCGAAGGCTTCGACGTGGTCCGCCGTACGTCCCAGCTCGAGCGCCAGCACATAGGCCCCGACGAGGGCGAGGCTCGTGCCCTGACCCGAGAGCGGCGCGGCACAGTGGGCGGCGTCGCCGAGGAGGACGGTGCGGCCTCGCGACCAGGACTCCATCCTGATCTGAGCCATCGAGTCGAAGTAGAAGTCGTCGGCGGTCCACATCCGCTCGATGAGGTTGGGCACCTCCCAGCCGAGCCCCGCGAGATGGTCGGCGACGAGGCGCTTCTGTGCCTCGACGTCGCGGTAGTCGTAGTCGATCGGACCGGAGGCGAAGCCGAGGAAGACCCGGAGCTCCTCGTTGTCGCGCACGGTCATCACCGCGCCGCCGTCGGTGCCGTCGTTGATCCAGGTCTGCCAGCGGTCCATGCCGAGGAAGTTCTCCTGGCTGAACACCGACAGGTACGTGCCCAGATGGTGGATGTAGTCGGACTCCGGGCCGAAGACGAGGCGGCGGGTGTTGGAGTGCAGACCGTCGGCACCGACCACGAGGTCGAAGCGGCGCGGGTCGGCGTGCTCGAACTCGACCAGGACGCCGGCGGCATCCTCGTGGATCGCCGCGATCGAGTCGCCGAAGAGGAACTCGACGCCCTCGAGACGCGCATGAACGAGGTCGACGAGGTCCTCCCGGAGGATCTCGATGTCCTCGGAGTCGAGCTGCCCGGAGGAGAGCGCGAAGTCCTCCGAGCGCATCAGCTCGTTGCCCTCGGCGTCGAGCACGTTCATGCCGAGGGACTCGTTCTTCATCGTCCGAGCCGGGGCTTCGAGCCCCATGCGGCGCAGGACGGTGAGGGCAGCGCCACGTACGTCGACGGCCTGCCCACCTCGGCGCAGCGCGGGAGCGCGCTCGACGACGACAGGCGTCAGGCCCTGCTCGCGGAGCCAGAAGGCGAGCGCGGTGCCGGCGATGCTGGAGCCGGAGATGAGGACGGTGGTCATGATGGTTCCTTCCGATACGCTGTACAAGCAGTTGTCGGAACCGTAGCGATTGTGCCTTTGACCTGGCAATACTTTAATCATCTGGACTAGAACAGTGACCCCCCTACTAGGATCTGTGCTAGAACAGAGACCGAGGAGGACCCCCGTGGCAGGCTCGACCGAACCGACTTACGTCCGCATCGCCGCCGAGCTCACCCGGCGCATCGACACCGCCGAGATCGCACCGGGCGGCAAGATGCCCTCGACGCGCCAGCTCGCCCAGGAGTTCGGGGTCGCGCTCGCGACCGCGACAAAGGCGCTGGACGTGCTGCGCGCCGAGGGGCTGGTGATCACCCGCCCGCGCTCGGGCACCGTGGTGGCGCCGCGCGAGCACATCTCGCGCAACCCTGACACCGGGGCGCTCACCCGCCATCGGGTCCTCGCCGAGGCGGTGGCGATCGCCGACACCGAGGGCCTGGACGCGGTCTCCATGCGCGCGGTGGCCGGGCGCTGCGGCGTGGCTCCGATGTCCCTCTACCGCTTCGTCGAGGGCAAGGACGCCTTGGTCGCCGCGATGGCCGACTCGGTCTACGCCTCCTCGCGGTTCGCGCTCGACTCCGACGCACCCTGGCGCGAGCGCGCCGAGTCGCTCGGCCGCGAGCTGTGGCGACTCCACCGCGACCACCCGTGGCTGGGTCGCACCCAGCCGCTGACCCGCCCGATGATGCTCCCCCACCTGCTCCGCTTCGGCGACCGCCTGCTCGGCGCCCTCGAAGGCCTCGGGCTGCCACCGAAGACCCAGTTCGACGTGCACGTGCTGCTCTTCAACCATGTCGCCGCCCTGGCCGCCAACATCGAGCGCGAGGACGAGGCGATGTCCCTGACCGGGGTCTCGGCCGAGGAGTGGACCGACCGCCAGTACGTACCTCACTTCGGCAACGACTCCTTCCGGAGCGCCTTCCCCCACATGGCCCGGCTCTTCGGCCCGTCCGCCCTGCTCGCCGACGGCTACGACATGGACATCGACGAGCTCTTCGAGCTCGGCTTCGGCCTGCTCCTCGACGGGATCGAGGCTTACGCACGGCGACACGCAACAATGGGTGCGTGACCGTCGAACTGCGCTCTGACAACGCCGCCTCCGTCTCTCCCGCGATCCTGGAGGCGATGGCCGCCGTCAACTCCGGCTCCGCCCTCGCCTACGGGGGTGACGAGGTGACCGCGGCGCTCGAGAACCGTGTCCGCGAGGTCTTCGAGCACCCCACCGCCCGGGTCTTCCCGGTCCTGAGCGGCACCGCCGCCAACGCGCTCTCACTCTCTGCACTGACCCCGCCGTGGGGTTCGGTGGTCTGCCACGAGACCGCCCACATCCTGGGCAGCGAGGGCGGCGCGACCTCGTTCCTGAGCGGCGGCGCGGTGATGACCGGCATCGCGGGCGATGGCTACAAGATGGCCGCGGACGCTCTCCAGGCCCACCTGGACGGCGTACGTTGGGGCGACCCGCACCACTCCCAGCCGGCCGTCCTCTCGCTGACCTCACCGTCCGACTACGGCACGGTCTACTCCGTGGCGGAGGTCGCCGAGCTCACCGCGATCGCCAAGACCCGCGACCTGCGGGTGCACCTGGACGGTGCCCGGTTCGCGAACGCCGTCGTGGCCACCGGCGCGGCGCCGGCCGACCTCACCTGGCGAGCGGGCGTCGACGTGCTCTCCCTGGGCGCCACCAAGAACGGCGCCCTCTCCGCCGAGGCGATCGTCTGCTTCACCGACGCTCCTGCGGACGAGCTGGTCTACCGCACCAAGCGCAGCGGTCACGTCACCTCGAAGATGCGTTATCAGTCGGCCCAGCTGCTGGCCTACCTAACCGACGACCTGTGGCTCCACAACGCCCGCAACGCCAACGAGCGGATGGCCGACCTGGCCACGGGCCTCCGCACGGCAGGCGTACGCATCACCAACTCCGTCGACGCCAACCTCGCCTGGGTCGATCTGCCCGAGGAGACAGCCGACCGTCTGGAGGCCGCCGGAGTGCTCTTCCATCGCCTCGACGGGCAGGTCCGGTTCGTGACCTCGTGGCAGACCACCGCCGAGGAGATCGACGTCGTCCTGGGTCTGCTGGGCAGAGGCTGATACCCCGTGGGGGCCCGGGCATCCCGGTCGAGGTTGCTAGCCTCGCATGTCTATGTCTTCTGACATCTCGGTCCCCACCTCTGTGTCCACTGCTCCTCCTGACGCCCCCGCGAAGCGGTTACGCGGCGACGTCCAGGGGCTTCGCGCCGTCGCCATCCTCACCGTCCTCGCCGCCCATGCGGGAGTCTCCTGGTTCACCGGGGGCTACGTCGGGGTCGACGTCTTCTTCGTCATCTCCGGGTTCCTCATCACCCAGCAGCTCGTCGGAGAGATGGCACGCACGGGCCGGATCTCGCTGAGGCGCTTCTATGCCCGTCGGGCCCGGCGTATCCTCCCGGCCGCCACGCTCACCCTCGCGGTCACCGTGGTCGCGGCGGTGATCCTGCTGGGGCCGGCTCAGGTGACTCCACTGACTCTCGACGCAGTCTGGGCCTCCGCGTTCGCCGCCAACATCCGGATGGCGGTCGCCGGGACCGACTACTTCCAGGCGGAGCTGCCACCCTCACCGGTCCAGCACTTCTGGTCGCTGGCGGTGGAGGAGCAGTTCTATCTGGTCTGGCCGCTGGTCGCGCTGATCTGCGTCGTGATGGCCGGCCGGATCGGCGCCGCCCGGGGAGCCGGGTCCGGTGCCGCCGACGGCGCACAGGGCTACGTGCGGGCCCGCCACCTCCTGCTCGCCGCGCTCGCTCTGATCACTCTCGCCAGCCTCATCTGGTCGGTGGTCCACACTCCGGCCGACGCAACTGCGGCCTACTTCTCCTCGCTCACCCGGGCCTGGGAGCTCGGCATCGGCGCAGCCCTGGCGGTCCTGGTCACCAGCGGACGCGTGCTGAGACGGCTCGACGGGGCACCCATGGTGCGCGAGTCCCTCGTCCTGGCCGGTCTCGCCGCGATCCTCGCCGCCTGCCTCCTCTACGACGAGTCCACGCCGTTCCCCGGCTACCAGGCGGCGCTTCCGGTGCTCGGTTCTGCGGCCGTCCTTCTGGCTGGGGCCGTACCCGCGGGCGAGAACACCATCGGCGCCCGCCTGCTGTCGGTGCCGCCGATGCGGGCGATCGGCGACTGGTCGTTCTCGCTCTACCTGTGGCACTGGCCGCTCCTGGTGATGCCCGAGATCGTCCTCCAGCGCGACCTGACCTGGCCCGAGCGGAGCGTGGCGGTGGCGGCCGCGTTCGTCCTGGCGTACGTCTCGTTCCGGTTCGTCGAGGCTCCATTCCGTGAAGGCACCTTCTGGCGCCCTACCTGGCGTGCGCTGACCTTCTATCCGGTCAGCATCGCGCTGATCGCGACCACCGCGTTCGGCGGCCGGGCGTATGCCGACTTCGAGGCCACCCGAGGCTCCTTCGAGCCTGCGGTCAGTGTGGCCGACGCGCCCGCCGCCGACCCGTCGCTCGACGACCAGGAGGCGCTGGTGCGCGCCTCGGTGATCGCCGCCCGCGAGGACGCGCCGATCCCGACCGAGCTCCGCCCGGCCCTCACCGACCTCGACTCCCTCAAACCGGGCCGAACCAGGTGCGACTACACCGACGACACCGAGCGTGACCTGTGCGTCGACGGTGACCCGAAGGGCACGAAGACCATGGTGGTCTTCGGCAACTCCCATGCGCTCCACTGGGTCCCGACGCTGAATCGGATCGCGAAAGCGCACGACTTCCGGACGTACTTCCTGGTGAAGAACCGCTGCGTCTCCGCCTCGATCACCACCGATCGCGGCACCGACGAGCAGGACCCCTACACCGAGTGCGACGACTTCAACCGCTGGGCCTTCTCGCAGTACAAGCGGCTCGACGCCGACCTGACCGTCGTCTCGACCGCTCCCCCGATCAAGGGCGTCTTCGACGAGGACGAGAGCTGGGTCGGCGACAAGGACGAGATCAACGAGCTGATGCGTCCCGCCTACACCGACTTCCTCGACCGGGTGGACAGGCACACGAAGCGTACGGTGCTGATCCGCGACATCCAGGGCTTCGACGCCAACGCCGGCACCTGCCTCTCCCGGCCCGGCGCGACCCTGGGCGACTGCCTGATGAAACCGGTCGAGTCACGAGAGACCGCGATCGACGTCCAGGTCGAGGCGGCCGAGGATGCCGGGGTCGATGCCGTCGACATGGGCTCCTACTTCTGCTGGGACGGCTCCTGCCCGGCCGTCGTCGGCGACACGATCACCCACTACGACGGCACCCACATGTCGCGCCAGTATGCGCCCCAGCTGGCCGAGCCGCTGGCCCGGCGGATGGGACTGCGTGAGCGCAACTAGTCCGTACGCAGCAAGGGGAGGTCCGCTCGCGCGCAGCGAGCGGACCTCCCCTGTCCGATCAGCTTCTCAGCGCTGGACGGCGCCGGTGAGCTCGGCTGCCCGCGCGACCGCGGCATCGCGGGCGGCCGCGGTCTCCTCGGCCTTCAGCGTGCGGTCAGAAGCACGGAACCGGAGCGCGAAGGCGAGCGACTTCTTGCCCTCGCCCACCTGGTCGCCCTCGTAGACGTCGAAGAGCCGCACCGTCTCCAGCAGCTCGCCGGCCCCCTCGCGCAGGGCCGCCTCGACGGCCGCGACGGTGACGTCGGTCGACACGATCAGCGCGACGTCCTCCTTCGCGATCGGCATGGTCGAGAAGACCGGACCGGCGGCGGTGGCGGGCACCTTCGAGATCAGGAAGTCGAGGTCGATCTCGACTGCAGCCGAACGGGCAGGCAGCCCGAACGCCTTGCACACGTTGGGGTGCAGCTCGCCGGCGTGGCCGAACTCGACCCCGTCGACGGAGACGACCGCACAGCGACCCGGGTGCCACGGCGCCCGCGACGCGGAGGCGACCTCGACCGGAACACCGAGCTCGGTGCCCAGGCGGCGTACGACGTCGATGGCGTCGGACCACGAGGCGGTCTCGGCGGAGCCCCACCAGCCACCCCGCGTACGCTCCCCGGCGAGGACGACGGCGAGGTGCAGCGGCTGGCGCGGGATCGCGGCGAGGAGCTTGTCCAGCTCCTCCTCGGTCGGACGGCGGTCGACGCCGTAGATCGGCGCAGCCTGGTCCACCGGGAAGGCGACGGTCGCGGTCTCGAACAGGGCGACCCCGTCCTGACCTCGGGAGACGTTGCGGGCAGCCACCTTCAGGAGCCCCGGGAGGAGCGTGGTGGTGTAGCCCGGCTCCTCGCTGCTGAGCGGGTTGGCCAGCTTGACGGTGTGGCGACGGACGTCGTCGGCGGCCAGTCCGAGCCGATCGAAGTCGGCCTCGCCCACGAAGGGGAAGTCGACGACCTCCACCAGCCCGGCACCGGCCAGCGTCCGTCCGATCCGGCGGCGCAGCTGCTGGGCACGGGTCAGGCCACGGCCGGTCGCACGGCGCGGCAGCACCGAGGGGACCTTGTCGTAGCCGACGATGCGGGCGACCTCTTCGACCAGGTCGTAGGGGTCGACCAGGTCGGTCCGGTAGGTCGGGGCCTTCGCGGTCAGCGAGTCACCCGAGACACTCACCTGGCAACCGACCAGCTCCAACGACTTCACGACCGTCTCGACGGGAATGTCGATGCCGATGATCCGTGCCGGCAGGTCGGTGGCGATGGTGATCTCGGTGAGCGGCGCACGTGTCTGCGGCGAGGACGTCGGGCCGACCTCGGTCACGCCCTCCTCGACGACGCCGCCGCCGTGTTCCACGAGCAGCTCGACCACGCGCTGGGCCGAGACCGGCGGCAGCAGCCGATCGGTGCCGCGCTCGTTGCGCTTGCCGGCCTCGGAGGTCAGCTTGTGGCGACGCCCGGTCCGGAACATCGAGCGCGGCTCCCAGTGAGCCACCTCGACCAGCACGTCGGTGGTGGACTCGGAGACCTCGGTCGAGGCACCACCCATCACCCCGCCCAGGCCGATCGGCCCGGAGTCGTCGCAGACGACCAGGTCCTCGGGGTCGAGGGCGCGGACGGTCCCGTCGAGGGTCTCGAGCTTCTCCCCCGCGTTCGCGCGCCGGACGACGATCGGACCCTGCAGCTTGGCACGGTCGTAGGCGTGGATCGGCTGGCCGAGCTCGAACATCACGTAGTTGGTGATGTCGACAGCCAGGGAGATCGAGCGCACGCCGACGGCCTCGAGCCGCTTCTTGATGAAGTCGGGCGTCGGAGCGGTGGGGTCGAAGCCGGTGACGGTGCGCGCGACGAAGTAGTCGCACCCGTCGGTGTCCTCGATCCGGACCGGATAGCCGGTGTCGTTGGCCACCGGCGTGTCCCGCTGCGCCGGGTCGTGGAATGGTACGTCGAAGCCGAGCGCCGCGTCGCGCGCGATGCCGCGCATCGACAGCGCGTAGGCACGGTCCGGGTTGATCTCGAACTCGATGATCTCCTCACCGAGCCCGAGCACCTCCCGGGCGTCGGTGCCGGGCGCGGGCGCGTCGGCCGGCAGCACGATGATGCCGTCGGCCTCCTCCCCCAGCCCGAGCTCCTTGGCGGAGCAGATCATCCCGGCGCTCATGTGGCCGTAGGTCTTGCGCGCCGAGATCTGGAAGTTCCCGGGCAGCACGCCACCCGGCAGGATCACGACGACCTTGTCGCCGGGCACGAAGTTGTGCGCGCCGCAGACGATGCCCTGCGGCTCACCGGTGCCGTTGGCGTCACCGACGTCGACGGAGCACCAGTTGATGACCTTGCCGTTCTTCTGCGGCTCCTTCTCCGCGGTGAGCACCTGGCCCACCACGAGCGGGCCCTCGATGCCCGCACCAGAGGTCTCGATCGCCTCCAGCTTGAGGCCGAGCGCGGTCAGCCGGTCGGTGATCTCCTCGACGCCGAGATCCTCCGGCAGCGAGACGTACTCCTTGATCCAGGAGAGGGGGGCCTTCACAGTTCACTCCCGAAAGCAGTAGTAAGCCGGACGTCACCCTCGAACAGGGTGCGCAGGTCGGACAGGCCGGTGCGGAACATCAAGGTGCGGTCGATGCCCATCCCGAAGGCGAAGCCGGAGTAGCGCTCCGGGTCGACGCCGCAGGCGACCAGGACGCGCGGGTTCACGATCCCGCAGCCGCCCCACTCGATCCAGCCCTCGCCCTTGCACGTACGGCACGTGACGCCATCGATGACCTGGGCGCCCCGGCAGACGAAGCAGGTCAGGTCGACCTCGGCCGAAGGCTCGGTGAAGGGGAAGTAGGACGGCCGGAACCGGGTCACGATGCCCTCGCCGAACATCTGGGTGGCGAAGTGGTCCAGGGTGCCCTTCAGGTTCGCCATCGAGATGCCCTCGTCGATGGCGAGCCCCTCGACCTGGTGGAACATCGGCGAGTGGGTCGCGTCGTATTCATCCGTGCGGAAGACCCGGCCCGGGCACACCACGTAGATCGGTGCCTCGCGGGTCAGCATCGTCCGCGCCTGGACGGGGCTGGTGTGGGTCCGGAGCACCACGTGGTTCTCGGCCGGCTCGGTCCAGAAGGTGTCCTGCATCGTGCGCGCAGGGTGGTCCGGGCCGAGGTTGAGCGCGTCGAAGTTGAGCCACTCGGCCTCGATGAGCGGACCCTCGGCGACCTCCCAGCCCATCGCCACGAAGATGTCGGCGATGTATTCGGCACCGGTGGTGAGCGGGTGCCGCCCGCCTGCCGGGACCCGATCGGTCGGGAGCGTCACGTCGACGGTCTCCTCGACCAGCATCCGTGCCTCGTGCTCGGCCTCGAGCACCTTCTGCCGTGCCGCGAGCGCCTGGTTGACCGCGCCACGGGCCTTGCCGACGCGCTGGCCGGCCTCCTTGCGCGCGGCCGGGGGCAGCGCGCCGATCTCGCGGTTGGCCAGGGCCAGCGGCGAGCGGTCGCCCGCGTGGTCGAGCCGTGTCTGCTTGAGCTCCTCGAGACTGGTCGCGGCGTCGATGGCCTTCAGCGCAGCATCGCGCGCGGCCTCGACCTCCTCAGCCTTCAGGGGTGTGACCTCTACCGGGTCATAGTCGGTGTTGGGACCGGACATCACTGGCTTTCGTCGCATCGAGTGTTGAGAGATCGCGCAGGTAGGGCCACCTGCTACGCGCCGGCGCCCCTACCTGCGCGATCTCTAAGCGACAGTCTAGGAATCCGGCGGCCCGGGACGCGAACCGGTTCCCGGTGAAGGGTGTCGCCGGTCGCAGATTTAGCCGATCGATTGACGGGACCCTCTAGACAGCCCCGGATTTAGTTAGGCTAGCCTCACCTCATGCCCTCTGCTCTGTCCGGTCATGACCTCGTCCTCGGCTACGCCCGTGCCACCGTGGTCCATGGCGTCTCGATCGGCCTCGAGGCGGGACGCGTCACCGCGCTGATCGGACCGAACGGCTCGGGGAAGTCGACGGTGCTGCGGTCCCTGGCCCGGCTGCACCGGATCACGTCCGGGGCGGTCCAGATCGAGGGCGACGACAGCGCGCCGCTGAGCGCGCGGGCGTTCGCGCGCAAGGTCACACTGCTCTCCCAGTCGCGTCCGCACCCCTCGGGGCTGACCGTCCGCGACGTCGTCGGATTCGGGCGCCACCCCCATCGGAGGCGCTTCGCCGCGCTGACCGAGGATGACCTGAAGAGCATCGACCGGGCCATGGAGCTGACCGGCACCTCCGCGATGGCCGACCGGGCGGTCGACCAGCTCTCCGGCGGCGAGCTGCAGCGCGTGTGGCTGGCCAGCTGCCTCGCCCAGGACACCGGCGTACTGCTCCTCGACGAGCCCACGAACCATCTCGACCTGCGCTATCAGGTCGAGATCCTTGACCTGGTCCGCGATCTCGCGGACCACCACGGGACGGCCATCGGCGTCGTCCTGCACGACCTGAACCAGACCGCCGCAGTGGCGGACCAGGTCGTACTGCTGCACCACGGCGTTGTGCACGCCGCCGGCGAACCCGCTGACGTGCTCACCGCCGAACACCTCTCCGAGGTGTACGGGCTCCCGATCGAGGTGACCTCCGATCTGGAGACCGGGCGCGTCCGGGTCGAGCCACGCGGCAGGCATCACGCCCGGCTCTGACGCCGGCGGACACGAAGAGGAAAGACGATGTTTCGACGTACGACGACTGCTGCCCTGACGGCAGCCGGCGCCCTGATGCTGGCGGCCTGCGGACAGACCACGACCGCAGCCGACTCCGGTGACTCCGAGAAGAAGACCTCGGCCGGCTGCGAGGGCGTCGCGACCTCCACCGGGCCGGTCAGCCTGACCGACTCCTTCGGCAACAAGGTCGAGCTCGACAAGCCCGCCGAGCGGGTCGCGGTGCTCGAGTGGCAGCAGACCGAGGATCTCCTCAGCCTCTGCGTCGACCCGGTCGCGGTCGCCGACGGCAAGGGCTTCCGCACCTGGGACTCCGCCGAGGAGCTCCCCGAGAGCGCCACCGAGGTCGGCACCCGGGGCGAGCCGAACCTGGAGACCCTCTTCGGCACGAACCCCGACCTGATCGTGGTCGAGGCCTACACCGCCGAGGACGAGATCCTCAAGCAGCTCGCGAAGTACGACGTCCCGGTCCTGGCCACCAAGGGCGCCGACGCCAAGGACCCGGTCGCCAACATGGTGACCACCTTCGAGCTGATCGCCGAGGCGACCGGGCGCGAGGAGCAGGCGGAGAAGGTCGTCGGCGAGTTCGAGGACAAGCTGGCCGCGTCGAAGAAGGCGGTCGCGGACGCCGACGCCGCCGGGACCGAGTTCGTCTACTACGACGGCTGGGTCGACGGCGCCAACGTCGCGATCCGCCCCTTCGGCCAGGGTTCGCTGGTCGGTGAGCTCGGCGAGGAGATCGGGCTGAAGAACGCCTGGACCGGCAAGGTCGACCCTGCGTACGGTCTCGGGCAGACCGACATCGAGGGCATGACCACCCTCGGCGAGGCCACCTTCTTCCACACCGGCACCGTCGATCCCGCCGGTGACGTCAACGCCGAGCTCGCCAAGAACAAGGTCTGGACGTCGATCCCCGCGGTGAGCGAAGGTCGCGACCACGCCTTCCCTGCAGGGATCTGGACCTTCGGTGGTCCCCGTTCTGCCGAGCAGGTGCTCGACGCGTACGTAGACCTGCTCACCAAGTGACCGATGTCGCCAAAGCCCCGCGAGCAGGTGTCGGAGGTGCCTCTGTCGTCCTCCTGTGCCTGCTCGCCGGGCTGCTGCTGACCGCCTGCTGGCATCTCACCCAGGGCACCTCGGGAGTCGGCCCCGCCGACTTCCTGGACGCGCTGCTCGGGCGCGAGCAGGCTCACAGCGCGACCGCGTCGACGCTGGACATCATCACCGGGTCTCGGATCCCGCGCCTGGCCGCGGGCATCGCCGTCGGGTTCGCGCTCGGCGTCGCCGGGGCGCTCCTGCAGTCGCTCGCCCGCAACGCGATGGCGGCACCTGACACCCTCGCGGTGACCGGCGGTGCCTACTTCGCGGTGACCCTGGTCGCCGCGCTCGGCCTGTCGGTCCCGCTGTGGGCCTCGGGCATCACCGCGTTCCTCGGCGGCCTCGTGGCGGCAGCCGTCGTCCTCGCACTCGCCGGTGGCGCGGGCACGTCGACGACCCGGCTCATCCTGGCCGGATCCGCGGTCGCACTCGCCCTCCAGGCCGCTACGTCGACGCTGCTCATCCTCTACGCCGAGGAGACCACCAGCCTGTTCGCCTGGGGCAGCGGGTCGCTGAGCCAGCTCGGACTGCAGGCGTTCTGGCAGGTCGCCCCGGTGGTGGTCGTCGCGACCGTCGCCGGACTGCTGCTGGCACGCCGCCTCGACCTGCTCTCCGCAGGTGACGACGCCGCCTCGGTGCTCGGCGTCCCGGTTCGCTCCACCCGGGCGCTCGGGACGATCCTCGCGGTGCTGCTCACCTCGGCAGCAGTGACCCTGGCCGGACCGATCGGCTTCGTCGGTCTCTGTGCGCCGGTCCTGGTGCGCCTGCTCGGCCGGTTCGTCCCGACCCTGAACCGGCATGCCGTGCTGTTGCCGGCGGCCGGCCTCATGGGCGCCCTCGTCGTGGTCGTCGCCGATGTCGTCGTACGCGCCGCGCTGGGCGCCGACGAGGCCATGTCCGTGCCGACCGGGGTGACCACGACGATCGCCGGTGCGGTCGTGATGGTCCTTCTCGCCCGTGGCGGGCGCGACTCGGGTCCCACCCGTCGGCCACCGGGCGCCAACGTCACGGTCCGGAGCCGGCTCCGGTTCCTCGTCGTGCTCGTCCTGCTGCTCGCTCTGACCGTCGGCGCCACCGTCGTCGGCCTGCTGGCCGGTCATCAGTGGCTCTACACCGGCGACATCATCGCCTGGCTGCAGGGCGACGGCATCCCGCTGGTCCGGTTCGCCCTCGACGAGCGGGCGCCGCGGGTCGCCGCCGCCGTCCTCGCCGGAGGTGCCCTCGCCCTCGCCGGCAGCTTCGTCCAGGCCACGTGTCGCAACCCACTGGCCGAGCCGGGGATCCTCGGCATCACCGGCGGCGCTGGAGTGGGCGCCGTGATCGTGGTGACCGGTCTGTCCGCAGGCTGGAGCGGCGGCTCGTCGGCCGCCGCCTCGACGACCACCATGCTCATCGCCGCGACCATCGGATCGTTGGTCGCCTTCGGCCTGGTCTACGGACTGGCCTGGCGGCACGGGATCGACACCGACCGACTCGTGCTCATCGGGATCGGCGTCTGGTACGGGTCGGTCTCGCTCAGCACGTTCCTGCTGGTGCGCTCCAACCCGTGGGACACGCCACGCATCTACACCTGGCTCTCCGGCTCGACCTACGGTCGCAGCTGGGAGCAGGTCGTCCCGGTCGCGGTCGCGCTGGCGCTCGCGATCCCGATCGCGTTCGTCGTACGTCGCGAGCTCGACCTGCTCACGCTGGACGAGGACACCCCACGCCTGGTCGGGGTGCCCTCGGAGCGGGTCCGGCTGCTCATCCTGCTGACCGCCGCGGTGCTCACCGCGATGGCTGTCTCCGCAGTCGGTGTCGTCGGCTTCGTGGGTCTGGTCGCTCCACACATCGCCCGGGCGCTGGTCGGCGCCCGGAGCGCGCGGGTCGTCCCGGTCGCCATCCTGGTCGGAGCATTGCTCCTCGTGGTCGCCGACACCATCGGGCGCACCGCGATTAGCCCCGCCCAGGTCCCGGCCGGTCTCGTCGTCGCGCTCATCGGCGCGCCGTACTTCATCTTCCTGCTGGCTCGCTCCCGGCCGTGACCGGCGGCTCGAGCGGCCGGCCGTTCAGGTGGCCGGCTGCTCTCGGGGCCAGGTCACCTCGATCCGGGCACCACCTTCCTCGGCGTCGGCGATCCTCACCGTGCCGCCGTGGGCGTGGGTGAGCCCGCCGACGATGTAGAGGCCCAGGCCGGAGCCCCCGCGCGCGCCGTGCTTCCAGAACTTCGTGAACACGCGCTGGCGCAGCTCGACCGGGATGCCCTCGCCGTGGTCCTCGACGACCAGCAGGATCTGGTCAGGGTCGGGCGCCGCGTCCAGGATCACGGTGACGACACCGTCGCCATGACGTACGGCGTTCTCGACGAGGTTGGTCACCACCTGGGTGAACTTGTCCGGGTCGGCGTGGATCTCCAGCTCGTCCTCACGGGTGCGGATGTCGAGCTCGATGGCACGAGAGGTGGCCGATCCCACGGACTCGACCACGCGGGTGACCAGCACGGAGGCGTCGCTGGCTCGCGGGTAGAGCTGCAGGCGGCCGGTGTCGATCCGGGCGACGTCTAGGAGCTCGGCGATCAGCCTCGAGAGCCGGTCGGAGTCGGAGGCGACGGTCTTCAGCATCAGCTTCTTCTGATCGTCGTTGAGCCTGTCCCACCGGTTCAGGAGCGCCTGGACGAACCCCTTGACGCCGGTCAGCGGCGAGCGCAGCTCGTGGGCGACGGTGGCGACCAGGTCGGAGCGCTCCCGGTCGAGGCGTTTGCGGCCCCGGCCGGAGCGCAGCGAGATCGAGACCTGATCGACTGCGGCGTCCAGGGACGGGCGCCGGATCGTCGAGACGACCAGCACCTCGGTGCCGTCCGGAAGCAGCCAGGCCTGCTCGGGGGTCCCGGTGACGGTCGGCAGAGTGTCGTAGGGCCGGTTGACCTCCGCCCAGGTCTGCCCCTCCGTGTTGCTGAGCCTGAGTACGTCGCCCAGCGTCCGCCCGATGCTCGCGCACGGGTCGACGCCGAGCATCCGCCCGGCCAGGGCAGAGACCAGGACGACCATGCCGTCCCCGTCGGCGACGACGACACCGTCGGGCAGGGCATCGGCGAGATCTCGGGCGTCCACGCCGACACCCTAGTCCGATGGCCGGGTCGATGGACTGCTACTCCGGCCGATTGCTCAGTGGCAGCGTGATCGGGGCCGGGTCACCGGGCGAGAAGTAGATCTTGATGAAGGTGTGCACCGCCTCGGGGAGGAGGTTGGAGACGATCGGAATGTTGGGGACGGTGCTCTGATAGGAGGTCACCAGCAGCGGCACGGCGCCCGCCCACAGCGGCGCGAGCACCGGATCCCTGTCGAAGCCGATCATGTCGGCGTACGCATCCCCGATCACGTAGCGCCCCAGCGACTCCAGCTCGTGGCGCAGCAGCGGGTTGCCCTCTCCGATCACCGAGTCGAGCAGAGCCTGGGCGAGCTCGACGCCCTCCCGGGTGCCGCCGGTCGCCGGCCCCATCACCTGGTCATACTGCGCGTAGGCCGCGGCCCAGTCCTTCGGCAGGTACTGGTCCTGCACACCGAGGAGATGCAGATCCACGTTCCAGGCATGGAGGAACGCCTCCGCGAGCTCCTCGCTCGGCGCGATGTTCCACTCGGTGAACTTCCTCATCACCCAGGTGCCAAGGCTGTGGAAGGTGACCAGGATGTCGGCCTGGCTGATCGGGATCTTCTGGCCGGCGCCGACGCGCGACCAGTGCGGAGACTGCGGCAGGAGGTGCCGTACGGCCGCGTGGACCATCCGGGTCTTGACCGAGTTGACCATCAACCGGCCTGATGCGGTCCACCCCTGGGCGTCCATCACGTCATAGCCGAGCACGGTCGTCTTGGCGATCCGGTCGCGCATGTCGGACCCGCCGTAGGAGTAGTAGACCGACCACGCCTCACGCTTGATCGCACAGCTGATCAGGCCGCTGCCGAGGGTGTAGAGGAGCGCGAGGAAGAAGCCGTATCTCTCCTCGTTGAACGTCCCGGCCAGCTGCAGCTTCCCCTGGTCGGCCCAGGCCGGGAGCCGGCGCGCCTCCTCGATGAAGTCGACCAGATAGCCCGGCAGCCCGTCGGGAAGGGGCTGGTCGTTGGTGGTCCAGCCCTCGAGGATCTCGTTGACCTCCGCGACCTTGTCGATGCCCTCACCGTAGAGGCGCTCGATGACCGGGTCGGCCCGGACGTCCCAGACGTGGTCGGGGTCCAGGCCCGCCCCCGTGCCCGCGATCGACGCGCTCGGTGCCCACGTCCACAGCGGGAGCGTCACGCTGGTCGCTGCTGCCCCGCCAGCGGCCAGCAGCCGTCGTCTGCTCACGTTCGTCATACCGCGCTCCTTCTCGACGCCCTGAGAGAACCTCCGCAGCTCGAGTGAAACAGGTTTGCCATTCGTGTATCAGACCCACCGGGGTATCCACGCACCCCGGTGTCCGTTATCCGCTGATCGGCTCCAGCACCGGCTGACGCGGCAGCCGCGCGACCCGGGCAGCGGCAGGCACCGTGGCCAGGAGCAGGACGGCGACGAGGACGAGCGCCAGCCGGAGGTCGAACCCGGCCGCCACACCGAGCATGGGCGTGGCGAGCAGGACCGGGACCGTCTGGGCGGCCTGGGTCAGGCTCGAGAACCGAGCCAGCATCTCCGGCGGCGTGCTGGCGACGAACGCCGGGATGAGGTAGCTGGTCAGCATCGTCGTGCCGACGCCGACCAGGCCGATCGCGACGACCCCCACCCAGAGCTCGGTACGCACCGCCAGGAGGACCACGCCACCGGCGGCCAGCGCGGGCCCCATGACCGCGACGGGCGCGCGGGGCGCTCCCCACCGGGCGACGGCGAGGGACATCACCAGTCCCCCAGCCACCCAGGCCCCCGAGACGAGACCCGTCTCGGCCGCGGTCCAGCCGCGTTCGCGGCCGGCGAGCGGCAGAGCGAGCATCACCAGCGGGAGCACCGTCGCCGCGAGGCCGGTGATGGCCACCAGCACCGGGACGACCCCCGGGGTTCGTGCCGCGGTCCGCATCCCGTCGACGAGGCTGCGCCACACCGAGCCCTGACGGGGCGTCGGAGCCGGCTCGTACGGTGGGCGCACCGCCAGGAGCACGGCAAGGACGACGGCGAACGTCGCGGCATCCAGCCCCGCGGTCAGGGGCAGGCCACCGTGGCCGATCAGCACGCCTCCGACCGCGGGCCCGGCGGCACGGGCGATCTGATGGACCGATCCGACCAGCGCCATCCGCCGGTCCAGATCCTCAGACCCGAACAGCCGCGGAAAGACTCCTTCGGCCGGACGCCGGAGGGCTTGGACGGTGCCGGAGAGGACTCCGAGGGCGATCAGCATCCACAGCCCGGCGCCACCGATCGCGCCGATCGCGAAGCCGGCCATGATCAGCACCATCGCGGCATCGCACACGGCCATGGTGCGACGGATGCCGATCCGGTCGGCCAGCACGCCACCGACGAGCACGAGCAACGCCAGCGGGATCCCCTCGATGGTCAGCACGAGACTGGCAGCATCGGCCCCGAAGCCGGCTGCCGCCCAGCCGATCGCGAAAAACGTCACCGAGTCCCCGAACACCGAGGCGGTCGACGCTGCCAGCCAGGGGCGGAACCCCTGGCTCACGATCCTTCCCATCGCTCAGCCCTCGTGGCGCACAGGCATGACCAGTGCGGTGAACCCGGGCTGATACGGCGAGGTGAGCACGACCGGCCGGTCCGGCGCGGTCACCGCGAGCTGCACCTCCTCGCCCAGACACGTTGCCAACGCGCGGCCGAGCAGGGCCGTGCCTAGCCGGAGCCGGGTCGGCGGACCGGTCACCACGCCGCGTACGTCGCTCTGCTCGGCCGTCTGCGGTGACCGCAGCCGAGCGTGGTCGCCGAGGAAGAGGTCGACCTCGGCATATGCGGCCGCGTCGAGCCCGGCGAGCAGATCGGCCCGCGCAAGCACCGCGCGGGTGGGGGCGGGGTCGAGGCCTGCCAGCACGAGCCGGTGAGCCGGGTAGGTGGCGTCGCGGCCCAGCGACCGGCCGGCGAGGGTGAGGGTGCCGTCGGCGATCCGCAGCTCGGCGCTCGTGATCGCGTCGAGCCCGTCGGCCAGCGCCGCCGCGTCCGGCAGGGACAGCACCGCCCGGCCGCCGTCGCCCTCGGCTGCGGCCGCCAGCGTACGTACCGCCATCCAGTAGCGGTTGGTCGCCACCACGTCGACACCGCCGCCATCGACATCGATGAGGACCGAGGCGAGCTCGGAGGCCGGGTCGGCCTCGGCCGCATGACGCACCTGTCGGATCGCAGCGGCCAGCACGGGCCCGGGGACCTCGACGACGGCCGGCCTGGCGGCGGGACCGGCGTCGACGGCGGCCAGCACGCCGCGCACCGCCTCCTCGGCCCGCGCGGTGCGCGCGCTCTGGTCCTCGAGGAAATTGGCCAGCGCGGCTCGGGCCTCGGTCGCCGGCGAGTCGAGGACCACCCTCATCGTCCCGATCGGGACCCCTGCCTCGCGCATGCCGACGATCAACCGAGCCCGGTCGGCGAGCTCAGGGGTGTAGTAGCGATAGCCGGTGCCGGTGTCGACCTCCGCAGGCACGAGCAACCCGCACTCGTCGTAATGGCGCAGCGCGCTCGCGGTCAGCCCCACGGCGCGCGCGAACGCCCCGATCGTCAACAGTGGTTCATCCATGCCGACACCATCGGCCTTCAGGTGAGATGAAGGTCAAGCGATCTGAGCAGCACGCAACCGCACGAGCTCGCTGAAGGCGTCGTCCGGCAGCGGATGCTCGACCGTGCAGTAGAGCGATCCCCCGCCCTCGGAGACCTCGAACTCCCCCGCGACCTGGGCGTTCAGGCTTCCGCTGAACGGGATCACCGACAGACCGGCCTTGGTCGCCACCACCGAGACCAGCCCCTTCCCGCGCAGCGTGTAGCACGCCATCGCATACTTCTTCCCGGGGACGGCTTCGGGGAACAGCTCTCGCACCAGCTCGTAGTAGTGCTCGATCAAGGCGCGCTTCGCCGGCTCGATGCCGGAGAGATAGTCCATCACTGGGTCGCTCACGCGGCCACCTCCGTAGCGCGAGCGCGATGATACGGACGCGGCCGCGCGATGACTGTCTGGTTCACTCGCTGACGCTCGCTCACGATCCCACCATAAGCGGACTCAGCGCTGAGCGCGGGCGCTGGCGTAGAGGCAGAGCGCGGCTGCCGTGGAGAGGTTGAGCGACTCGGCGCGGCCGAAGATCGGGATCGAGACGACGTGGTCGGCCGCGGCGGTGA
This sequence comes from Nocardioides sp. CCNWLW239, assembly GCF_037137035.1. Taxonomy (NCBI): domain Bacteria; kingdom Bacillati; phylum Actinomycetota; class Actinomycetes; order Propionibacteriales; family Nocardioidaceae; genus Nocardioides; species Nocardioides sp. CCNWLW239. The sequence goes on from NZ_JBBBNW010000010.1 coordinate 81,528, forward strand.
GCTCGTCGGTCAGGCCCCAGGCCTCGTTGCCGAAGAGCCACGCAGACGGTTCGACGAGCAGATTGTCCGCCTCGAAGATGTCGGCCTCGCCGTGCATGTCGGCGGCGAGGACGGTCAGCCCCGCGGACTTGGCTGCCTCGACCGCGACCAGCGGGTCGCGCTCGATCGCGACCGGGAGGTGGAAGGCGGATCCCACCGAGGCCCGGATGGTCTTGGGGTTGTAGAGATCGACCGAGTCGCCGGCGAGGATGACGCCGGACGCGCCCGCCGCGTCCGCGCAGCGGATGACGGTGCCGGCGTTGCCGGGGTCGCGTACATCGGCGCAGATCACCACGAGCGGGCCGGCGACGTCGGTGATCGGGACGTCGAGGAACCGGCACAGCGCCACCACACCGGCAGGGGTGACCGAGTCGGACAGGCCGGCCATCGCTCGGTCCTCGACCAGCGTGACCGGCTGATCGGCCAGCAGCGAGGCGTACGTCTCGGCGCCCGCCTCCGTCGCGAAGATCTCGAGCACGCAACCCTCGATGCCGAGGGCCCCCTCGATCGCCTTGGGCCCGTCGGCGAGGAACTGCCGCCGCTCGGTCCGGACGGCTCGGCGAGCGAGCTTCCGGATCTCCTTCAGGCGGGCATTTCCTGCAGCCAGCGGCGTCATCCGGTCTCCTTCATGGGGCATCTCCCCGCCATGTCGGGGACTGAAACGGCGTGCAGGACGAGGGAACGTCCCGAGCATGCAGCGACGCCCGCCTCCGCTGCTGCGTCGACGGGCGTCCCTACGAGATCTAACTCGGCCGAGAACTGGCTCAGGCGTTCGCCGGGGCGTTGACGTCCTCCGGCAGGGCGGCCTTGGCCTGGGCGACGAGCGCGTTGAACGCGGTCACGTCGTTGACGGCGAGGTCGGCGAGGATCTTGCGGTCGACCTCGACGCCGGCCAGGTTGAGACCCTGGATGAAGCGGTTGTAGGTCATGCCCTCGGCGCGCGCCGCGGCGTTGATCCGCTGGATCCACAGGCGACGGAAGTTGCCCTTGTTCTTGCGGCGGTCGTTGTAGGAGTAGACCAGCGAGTGGGTGACCTGCTCCTTCGCCTTGCGGTAGAGGCGCGAGCGCTGGCCACGGTAACCGGAGGCCCGCTCGAGGGTGGTGCGACGCTTCTTCGCAGCGTTCACTGCGCGCTTGACGCGTGCCATTTCAGTGCTCCTTGAATGCTAGGGAAAGTTTCGGGGTGCTCTGCTGTCCGAGCAGGCTCAGCGACCGAGCAGCTTCTTCGCGCGCTTGACGTCGGCGGGGGCGAGCTCCACCAGGCCAGCGTTGCGACGGTGCTTCTTGCGCGAGCCCGTGGTCGGCGCGGAGGCGAACGCAGCGCCGGACTTGCGGCCGGCCTGCAGACGCTGGATCTTCCCGGAACCGGTCACCTTGAAGCGCTTCTTGGAACCGGAGTGGGTCTTGTTCTTCGGCATGTTCTTCTCTCTCTCGTCGTCCGGCCGGTCACGGGGCGCCGCGGCGGCGGAAGTCTGTTGGGTCGGCCCGGAGGCTCAGACGTCGATGTCGGGGTCGAGGTTCTCCGAGCGGCGCTTCGCCTTCGGAGCGGAGACCGGACGTGCGGCGTTCGCAGCCGTACGCTCCGCCTTCTCGGCAGCCTCGTCGGCGGCGCGCTCGGCGGCCTTCTCCTCCTTGGCCGTCTTCGCCTCGACCTTCGCGTCGGCCTTCTTCTTGTGAGGGCCGAGCACCATGATCATGTTGCGGCCGTCCTGCTTCGGCGCGGACTCGACGAAGCCCAGCTCCTGGACGTCGTCGGCCAGCTGCTGCAGCAGGCGGAAGCCGAGCTCGGGACGGTGCTGCTCACGACCGCGGAACATGATCGTGATCTTGACCTTGTCCCCCGCGTTGAGGAACCGCACGACGTGACCCTTCTTGGTCTCGTAGTCGTGCTTGTCGATCTTGGGACGAAGCTTCATCTCCTTGATGATCACGTTCGTCTGGTTTCGACGGGCTTCACGGGCCTTCTGGGCGTTCTCGTACTTGAACTTCCCGTAGTCCATGAGCTTGCAGACCGGCGGCTTGCCCTGCGGGGCGATCTCGACGAGGTCGAGGTCGGCCTCCTGGGCCAGGCGCAGCGCGTCAGGGGTCGGCACGATGCCGACCGTCTCTCCGTTGGGACCAACGAGGCGGACCTCGGGAACCCGGATCCGGTCGTTGATACGAAGCTCAGTGCTGATGTGTCCTCCAGTTGTTTGGCTGCGGAGGCTCTGGCTCTCGGTCCCGGGCCGCGTGCACGGGCGGTCCGGAAATGAAAAAGGGCTTCCGCTGGATTGTCACAAGCGGAAGCCAGTCAGACGCTCACCCATGCACGGGCTCGCACCACCGAGTACGTCGACCCATCACTGGGGCATCGTCCTCTGGACCGGACCCGACGACCTGTGTAGCGGGCGGTCGATGCGGGTGGGAGAACGCTTTCGTGATCTCCGCTTGTTGGATCAGACCCACGGCGTACGTCGGTCTGATCGGTCAACACGGAACACTACTGCAACATTCCGCACTGCACCCAATCGTGGGGCGAGCTCGCGCTGGTCAGCGCAGCCTCAGGGCCGCACCCAGGCCGTACGCGGCCCGACGGTCGCCAGCTGCCAGCCCTCGGCCACCTTCTGCAGGTCGTCGCCCTCGATCGCGAACGGGACCGGCCCGGCGAGATCCAGCACGAGGGCGTCGGCACCGTCGTGGACGGCGGCCTGGGCGGCGTCACGCAGCGAGACCGGCACCGGGCGGGCATCGGCCTGCCACGCCTGTAGCGGAGCGGTGCCGCTGAACCCGAGCAGGGCCTGTCGGCCGTCGGCGCCGGTGAGCAGCACGGTGGCCATGTCGGAGGTCTTGTCGTGGGCCAGACCGGCCTCGTCGATCTCGACCTCGCCCAGCACCGCGACGACCGGGACCAGCACCCGGGCCTCGGCCAGGACGATGAGCACGTCGGCGTGGGTGGCTCGGCCTGCGGCGTACGACCCCAGCACGCTTGCGACCTCAGGACTCGTCTCGCCGGTGTCGCCGGGAAACGCTGTGCCGAGGAGTCGCTTGTCGTTCATCGGACCCATTGAACCTCAGCAGAAGATCAGGGCTGATATCGGGGACAGTCCGGGTGCCAGACGACCACGACAGTGGAAGACTGCAGGTATGGACCAAGGCGCCTACCTCGCACTCGCTGCCGCGCTCACGATTCTGGGAGCGATCTGGACCTGGGTCGCGTTCCGACGGCGCGGTCTCGGAGCCGGCACGAGGGCCCTCGGGTGGACGCTGCTCGCCCCTGCGGCCTATCTGACCGGCCTGCTGCGCGCGAGCGGCAGGATCGTGGACGCGATCGCCGACTGGGCTGCGCGTCTGGTGTTCAGCCCGACCGTCTGGATCGGGTTCGGTCTCGCCGCGCTCGCGATCGTGCTGATCTTCGTCGCCCGCCTCCTGCCGACGAAGGAGAAGCCGAGCCGGGCAGCACGGAAGGCTGCAGGCGCCGCACCCGCCGGTTCTGCCGGCCCCGCCTCGGTCACGGCGCCGCCGCGTACGGCCAAGGGCCCGGTGCTCGACGACGATGACGAGGACATGGCCGACGTCAACGACATCTTGAAGAAGTACGGCATCTCCTGAGTTGACCGACTCCCCCTCCGCCGACCTCCTGATGGTCGCGATGAGCCGCCCGGCCACCCTCGGCCCCGGGCGGCTGGTCTGCATCGACGGGCCCGCCGGGTCGGGCAAGACGACGCTGGCCACCGCCCTGGCCGAGGCGACGCAGGCGCCGGTGGTCCACATGGACGACCTCTACGCCGGCTGGGACGGCCTCGCCGACGGCATCGCCCAGCTCGAGACAGTCCTGCTCCCCCTCGTCGAGGGCGCCCCCGGGTCCTACCGCCGCTACGACTGGCACCGAGGGTCCTACGCGGAGACCGTCCTGGTCCCACCGAGCCCACTGCTGGTGATCGAAGGCGTGGGCAGCGGCGCGGCCGCCTACGACAGCTTCCGCAGCGCCCTCGCCTGGGTCGACGCACCGGAGGATGTGCGCAAGACGCGCGGTCTCGACCGCGACGGCGACACCTTCGCGCCGCACTGGGACGCCTGGGCCGCCGCCGAGGCTGCGCACTTCGCCGAGAACCAGACCGCGGCCCGTGCCGACATCATCGTCACGACCTAGCCTTCCCGCGGCGGGCCCGCCGAGTAGCGGCACTCGGTAGCAGCACCGGATGGGCCCACTGGATAGCCTGGGCGCGTGCTGAGACCGAGTGGAGAGCAGTTCACGATCGACGGCGGGGGTTACTCCGCGACGGTGACGGAGAGCGGTGGCGCGCTGCGGCTGCTGTCGTACGAGGGGCGAGACCTGGTCGCCGGGTTCGGTGACGACCAGCAGTCCAGCGGCGGCAAGGGACAGCTGCTGGCGCCGTGGCCCAACCGGATCCGTGACGGACGCTACGAGTTCGGCGGGAAGACCCACCAGCTCGGGCTCACCGAGGTCGCCCGCAACAATGCCTCCCACGGGCTGGTCCGGTGGGCACAGTGGCTGCCCATCGAGGAGGCCAAGAGCTCGATCACCCTCGCGACCCGGCTGATGGCGCAGAGCGGCTACCCGTGGACGCTCGACCTCGAGGTGACGTACGCGATCGGGCCCGACGGTCTCACCGTCACCCAGTCGGCGACCAACCACGCCGACTCCCCCGCACCGTACGCCGCCGGAGCCCACCCCTATCTCACCGTCGGCGCCGGTCCGGTCGACACCTGGACGCTCACCCTCCCCGCCCGGACCCGCCTGCTCTCCGACCCCGAGCGCAAGCTGCCCACGACCAGCGAGGCGACCGCCGGGACGGACTACGACTTCACCTCCGCCAGACCCATCGGCGACGTCGTCCTGGACCACGCGTTCACCGACCTCGACCGCGGCGAGGACGGCCGGGCCACCGTCACGATCCAGGGTCCCGACGGTGGCGTCGCGCTCTGGGTCGACCAGCGTCACCCGTGGCTGATGGTCTACAGCGCCGACGACCAGTCGCCGGTGCGCGGCAGCCTCGCCGTCGAGCCGATGACCGCTCCCCCGGACGCCTTCAACTCCGGCACCGATCTGATCACGCTGGCTCCTGACGAGCGGATCGAGGTCTCCTGGGGCATCGCCGCAATCGGCTGACGGGCCGATGACCTTGCTGGCCTACGGCGAGCAAGGCATGTTTCGTCAGGCTATCTGGGGGCTGGGGTTGGGCCGCCGACCCTCCTTCGAGGGTCTTCTCGATCTGTCCCGGAGTCATGGACGGCCTGCGGCCGCCGGCTGACGCCGGCCGCTTCGCGGTCCTTGACACCGGGCCTGATCGAGAAAAGATTTGGCTGGCTATCGGGACGGCGGCCCCGGTGTGGCCGGGAGGCACGCTGTCCCCTGGGATGAGACACGCTCTTCGCGCTGAACGAACGTTCGTTCATCCCAAAGAGAGTCCCCTCCGCCGGTGAAAGAAAAACTTCCTTCACCGCCAACCCG
>NZ_JBBBNW010000011.1:0-83471 GCF_037137035.1 Nocardioides sp. CCNWLW239
GACGTGATGCTCCTTCCGCCACGGACCAGATCCGTGGCATCACGCCGAGCCAGTTACACAAAGATTCCGACAGACCCTCCTGTTGTGCCCACGGGATCACCGCCGGATCCACGATCCGAACTACGGGTATGAGCGCTTGCCGAATGGGCGGATCCGGTTCACGCGCCGCACCTGACCCTGTCCGCAGACCTCCCGCTCGAAGGTGGGCTCCCCGTGTTCCGGAGCGTGGGGAACCTACCTTCGAGCGGGGAGATGTTCTTCCGTGGCGAAGCGCACACCCGAGTCGTTGCTCACCCGTGGGTGCGTTGGCCGAAGCCAGGCCGCCGCACCCCGGTCCGCAGGCCCGGCGTCACTGTCCGAAGACCTGCAGCTCTGCCGCATGAACGATCGTCCCGCGGTCGGAGCCGGTCTTGCAGTCGGTGGTCGTGAGCGGGTCGGCGTCCTGTTCACCGGCGTAGCCGTCGTAGCCGGTGCACTGGTTCTCCAGGGCCACCAGACGTACTGCTGCGGCGGCGGTGTCGGGGACGTCGAAGGTGCGCAGGGTGAGGTTGGGGGCGACCGGCCTCGGGCGCTTGCCGGGGAAGGCGTCGTCGGGCGAGGTGTAGAAGCGCTTCCAGGTCGCGCCGGCGGTGTTGCACGAGGCCACGCACGCCTCGAGGGCGAACTTCCGCAAGGCAGTGAAGCGGGAGCCTGAGTCGGCGTCGGTCTCGGTGGCGGGGGAGAGGTAGGCGCTCACGTTCACCTTGGTCACCGTGTGGGTGCCGCCGGTGAGGTCGACGGCGACCGACGGGGTGGTGGTGTCGACGTTGTCTTCGGTCACGCCGCCCCAGTTGGTGGCTTCCGTGCCGTCGATCAACGCGTCCGGGTTGCGGGAGCCCGCGGTCGAGGCGATCACCGTCGCTCCCTTGGCGGCGGCTGCGAGGTTCGTGACCGACGGGAAGGAGACCGTCTTGGCGGTCTCAGACGGGGAGACCGTGACCGTCTTGCGGTGGGCGCCTCCGGTCTTGGTGACGTAGAGGAACTCGTACGTCCCGGGGGTGAAGTGCGCCGACGACCCCATCGCGGTGTCGACCAGCGTGTCCGCGATCGGGGTGGCCCGGGCCTCGAAGCGGCCGACGTACACCTTGCCGGGCATGCTCGCGGGCGCGCTGAAGGTGACCTTGACGTTGCGCGAGGCCACAGAGGCGAAGCTCGGGGTGGGCTCGTGGTCGTCGGCGGTCGTGGTGGCGTACTGACCCATGCCTCGTCGGGCGAACGCATCGGCGATCACCTGGCGGTTGGCTCCGCCGAAGCGCATCTGGTCGGCGGCGAGGAAGGCGTCGCGGGCGTCCAGCATCGAGGCCGCGCCCTGCTGGAGCAGGAACGAGTCGAAGACCAGCTGGATCCAGCGGCGGTTGCCGGGGCAGTGGTCGGGCGCCAGCGGCGAGGCCGAGGTGGTGCCCACCGAGCAGCGTCGCTGCAGGGCCTTGTCGGCGTAGGGGTGGGTGGCGTCGTACTTGTCGACCAGCGCCTGCCGTACCGACCACATCGTGCCGTTCCAGATCTCGCCGTCGGCGTGGACCTCGGGCCCGGTGGAGTCGAAGCCGTAGTCGGAGAAGTTGAGCGGGTTCTTGTCGATCGCGAAGTCACGGATCGCGACGTCGGTGTTGCCGGTGGCGTAGGAGCCGACCGCCCAGGGGCTGCCGCCGTTGTCGAGGTCGTGGGCGAACATGTGCTCGGCGGCGGCCAGGTCGCTCCAGGACTCGCCCATCGCGCCACCCTGCTCGGAGGTGAGCCCGTCGTCCGGTCCGCCGACCATCCGGTTGGAGATGGCGTGGGTGTATTCGTGGCCCACGATCCCGAAGTCCAGCGAACCGTCGGTGCAGGGCGCGTAGAAGGCGCCGGCGGCGGGCTGGAAGAGGTATTGGTTGGTGATGCCCGGCACGCCGTCCATCAAGGTGAGCTGGTTGGCGTTGTTGCGGCCGGTCAGCAGCCCGCTCTGCTCGATGATCTGCGAGTCGAGCGCGGCGGCCTGGGCGTTGCCGACCTCGGCGTCGAGCCCACGCCCGCCACGGCCGAGGTTGTCGGTCTGCAGGTTGTAGTTCTCCTCGGTGAAGCCGAGGAAGTACGACCAGTCGTGCATCCGGTTGTGGCTGGCGAACAGGTTGCCGACCACGTAGTTCACGTCGTTGCCGCCGGGCACCAGCGTCGTCGGCGAGCACTTGGAGTTGTTCCAGGCGTCGGTGAACTTCCCGGTGTAGTCACGTACCGGCGAGACCGGAGCCTGCTCCAGACCACCCGCGGCCAGCGGCGAGAGCCAGCCCTCGTGGGTGTTGGCGTTGTTGCCGATGGTCGTCAGGGAAGGTACGCCGACGGTCGTGTTCAGCAGCGTGTCCCACGGGCCGGCGTTGGCCAGGCTCTTCAGCTCCGGACCGGTGCACTCGGCGACCTTGGTCCAGCAGGCGATCACGTCGTTGGCGGGGACCGCGTCGCTGCCGGTCGACGCGGCGTCGGGGGTGCCGGGGAAGTAGGACCAGCGCGGGTTGCTGCCCGGCAGGTCACCCGTCTCTGCGCCGGCGTCGGAGGAGGCCACGGTCACCGTGTAGCTGCCCGCCAGGAGCGAGTCGTCGAAGGGACAGACCTGGACCGCGTACGTCCCCGGCTCGATCTTGTCCGCGGTGTAGGTCGCGGTCTCGGGGCTGGTGAGCAGGTCCCCCTCGACCAGCAGCTTGCCGTCGGGGGCGAAGAGCTTCACGGTGAAGTCGTCGGTGGGCAGCCCGACCGCGACCGCGGCCAGCGTGCGGGTCTTGTCGTCGGCGATCTCGAAGGGGTGCTTGGGTCCGCAGGCGTTCAGCGCGGTGCCGGTGAACGGTCCTTCGATGTCGTTCTCGTGGTCGACGTTGTCGCGACGCAGGAGCACCTCACCGGTCACCGCGTCGACGAGCACCGTCTGCCCCAGCAGGGTCGCGGCGGCCGAGTCGACCACGGTGGCCTGGAAGACGGGGCGCACGCCCTCGCCGGGGACCGGGAAGGCCCGCAGCCGCACCAGCTGGTCGGTCGCCAGGCCGGGCACGGTCAGCTTCGTCCAGTCCGTCAGCTTCGCGGCGGCGTCGGTGACGATCTCGCCGACCTTCGAGCCCGTGACCGGCCGGCCGGCGGAGGCCGCAGCCTTCAGCCATGCCTCGGTCGGGCTCAGCTTCGCCCCGGCGACGCTCCCGGTCACCTTGGACAGCGACGAGGAGACGTAGGCGATGTCGCCGTCGGCCACCCCGACGGTGACCAGGCCCTCGGTGGCGGCGGAGAGGCCGTCGTAGGTCTGCCGGAACAGGACCGCGTGGCCGCCGTTCGCGGCGAACTTCTGGTCGCTGACCAGCTCCAGGTCGCTCATCTGGGTCGCGGAGAGCCCGAAGACCGCCGCGTTGTCCTCGAGGAACCCGCGGGCAGCCGCGACCGGGTCGGACGAGACGGCCCGGGCCAGCACGCCGTCGGCGGCGATCAGCGACGTCGGTGTGCCATGGGCGTTCCAGCGGATGTCGACAGCGTCGAGCGCCGTGGCGGCGGACTCCTGGGCCGAGGTGGGCAGCACGCGGTCGCGTACGTCCAGGCCGGCATCGGCCTCGTGACCGAGCAGCCCGCCGGAGCGGGCCGAGTCGGACGTGTCGGAGACGCCGGCGGCGTCATCGGTAGCGGAGAGCGCGGCACCCGAGACCGGCGTCGCCAGCACGAAGGCGCCGAGGGCGATGCTCAGTGCGGCGCCGAGGCTCACCCTGGTGCGACTGGAACGTGTTTCGGTCATATAGGCCAAACGTCCCTTTACTGGCTGGGGTTACGCGATACACGCAACGCCTGTACCGCGAACCCGCCCACGCGAGGTGGAAGGCACCCGATAGTGTTCCCGACACATGTAACCGCCTTCACAGGCAGGCCAACGACAGACAGGGAGCGCCACGATGGGTGACTTCGTCAACCTCACCGTCGAGGACGGCGTCGGCACGATCCGACTCGACCGTCCCAAGATGAACGCGATCAGCTTCCAGGTGCAGGCCGAGCTGCTCGAGGTCGCGACCGAGGCGGCGGCCGACGACGACGTACGCGCCGTGGTCGTCTACGGCGGCGAGAGACTCTTCGCCGCCGGCAACGACGTCAAGGAGATGGCCGGCCTCTCCTACTCGGAGATGGCCAAGCGGGTCGCGGGTGTGCAGGCCGCGGTGACGGCGGTCGCCGAGATCCCCAAGCCGGTGGTGGCTGCGGTGACCGGCTACGCGTTGGGCGGCGGGTGCGAGCTCGCGCTCGCGGCCGACTTCCGGATCGCCGCAGAGGACGCCACCTTCGGTCAGCCGGAGGTTCTGCTCGGCATCATCCCGGGTGCCGGTGGCACCCAGCGCCTGGCGCGGCTGGTCGGGCCGTCCACGGCCAAGGACCTGATCTTCTCGGGGCGCTTCGTCAAGGCAGACGAGGCGCTTGCAATCGGCTTGGCCGACCGGCTCGTGCCGGCGGCCTCGGTCTACGAGGAGGCGCTCGCGTGGGCGAGCCAGTTCACGACAGCGGCCCCGTACGCCCTGGCGGCGGCGAAGACGGCGATCGACAAGGGTCTCGGAGTGGACCTCGCCACCGGGCTCGCCATCGAGCAACAGCAGTTCGCGGGCGTGTTCGCGACGCAGGACTCTCAGACCGGGATGACGTCGTTCCTGGAGAACGGCCCCGGCAAAGCGAAGTTCGAAGGGAAGTGACTCTCGTGTCCGACACCAAGACGTCCACCGGTCCTGGCGTGGTCAAGACGGTCCGGTCCTACGCCGCCAGAGTGGTCTGGGTGGTCTCGCTGATCGCCGCGCTGGCGCTGGCGATCGGCGCGCTGCTGATCGCGCTGAACGCCAACCAGGACAACACCCTCGTCAAGTTCGTGCTCGACGCCGCAGACGTCGCCGACCTGGGGCTCTTCTCCCGTGACAACGGCATCAAGCAGTTCGGCGGCGAGGACGCGGAGACCAAGAACGCGCTCTTCAACTGGGGCATCGGTGCGCTGGCCTGGCTGATCGTCGGCCGGATCGTGGCCGGTGTCATCAGGCCCTGACGTCATGTGACATTCTCAACGCGAAGGCACCTGTCATCCGTATGTGACTGACCGGTAACATCGCTGGCGAACTACGACCATTCCAGGAGGGGCCGGCAAGGCCGCACCATCATGAACATTGTTGTGCTTGTGAAGTACGTACCGGACGCGACCGCGGACCGGCAGTTCGAGGACGACTTCACCGTCGACCGCGTGAACGTCGACGGTCTGCTCTCCGAGCTCGATGAGTACGCGGTCGAGCAGTCGTTGCAGATCAAGGAGAAGCGTGACGGCGAGGAGATCACCGTCACCGCGCTGACCGTTGGTCCTCAGGCTGCCGAGGCTGCTGTGCGCAAGGCGCTGCAGATGGGTGCCGACAAGGGCGTCCACGTCGTCGACGACGCGATCGCCGGCTCGGACGCCATCGCCACCTCGCTGGTGCTCGCGAAGGCGATCGAGAAGCTCGGTGCCGAGACCAAGGTCGACCTCGTGGTCGGCGGTCTGGCTTCGACCGACGCCGGCATGAGCGTCGTCCCGGCGATGCTGGCCGAGCGTCTCGGCCTGCCGCAGGTCACCCTCGCCTCGGTCGTCGAGACCCAGGGCGACCAGATCCGCATCAAGCGTGACGGCGACGTCGCCACCGAGGTCATCGGCGGCACGCTGCCGCTGGTCCTCTCGGTCACCGACCAGTCGGGCGAGGCTCGCTACCCGTCGTTCAAGGGCATCATGGCGGCCAAGAAGAAGCCGCTGGAGACGTGGTCGCTGGGCGACCTCGGCGTCGACGCCGCCCAGGTCGGTCTCGGTGCCGCCTACACCGCGGTCGAGGAGACGGCGGCCCGCCCGCCGCGCACCGCCGGTGAGATCGTCACCGACGAGGACGGCTCGGGCGCCAAGGCGCTGGCCGAGTTCCTCGCGTCCAAGAAGTTCATCTGAGGCCGAGAAGGGATATCTGAATCATGGCTGAAGTTCTCGTTCTCATCGACCACGTAGGTGGTCAGGTCAAGAAGCCGACCTACGAGCTGCTGACCCTCGCCGCCAAGCTCGGCGAGCCCTCCGCTGTCTACATCGGCGGTGCCGACGGTGCCGCTGGTGCCGCGGAGGCCGTCAAGGGCTACGGCGCAGAGAAGGTGTACGTCATCGACGACGCCCAGATCAAGGGCTACCTGGTCGCCCCGAAGGCCGAGGCGATCGCCCAGCTGGCCGGCGCCGCCTCCCCGGCAGCGATCCTGCTCCCGAGCTCCGCGGAGAACAAGGAGGTCGCGGCCCGCCTCGCGATCAAGCTCGACTCCGGTCTGATCACCGACGCCGTCGACCTCGACGAGTCCGGTGTGGCCACCCAGTCCGTGTTCGCGGGCAACTACACCGTCAAGGGCAAGGTCACCAAGGGCACCCCGATCATCACGGTGAAGCCCAACTCGGCCGCTCCGGTCGAGAAGGACGGCGCCGCCGCGGTCACCCCGTTCGAGGTGACCATCTCGGATGCCGCCAAGACCGCTCAGATCGTGGCCTCCCAGCCGCGTAAGGCGTCGGGTCGTCCCGAGCTCACCGAGGCCGCGATCGTGGTCTCCGGTGGTCGTGGCACCGGCGGCGACTTCTCCGCCGTCGAGGGGCTCGCCGACGCGCTCGGTGCCGCGGTCGGCGCCTCGCGTGCCGCGGTCGACTCGGGCTGGATGCCGCACACCTTCCAGGTCGGTCAGACCGGTAAGACCGTCTCCCCGCAGCTCTATGTGGCCAACGGGATCTCCGGTGCGATCCAGCACCGTGCCGGTATGCAGACCTCGAAGACCATCGTCGCGGTCAACAAGGACGAGGAGGCACCGATCTTCGAGCTCGTCGACTTCGGTGTGGTGGGCGATCTGCACACGGTCCTCCCGGCCGTCACCGAGGCCGTGAAGGCCGCCAAGGGCTGACGAACGAGGCCCCGTACGACCTCGAGAAACCCGTTGCCGAGCACCGCTCGGTGACGGGTTTCTCACGTTTGGCAGCAAGTTTGGGGAATTGGCGTTGCGGGCCATACGTCGCTGGGTATAGTCCGGGCTCATGTGGGTCAATTTGCTGAGGTCGAAGACGACCCGGAAGATCTCGATCGCTTCGGCTGTGGCGGGTTGCGTCGCGGCGCTGGTCGTGGCGACGATGTCCGTCATCTCGACACCGGCAACCGCGGCGACGTGGTCGCCTCCGGCTGGACCGTTCTTCAACAACCCGACAGGGAATGCGTCGCAGCGCAACTTCGTCGTGCACCGGATCAACAACAGCATCCGTTATGCCGCGAAGGGCTCCTACATCCGGTTCGTCACCTACAACCTGGACCGTGCTGACACCGTCGATCAGCTGATCGCGGCACACAAGCGTGGTGTCCACGTGCAGATCCTGACGAACCGGAAGATGTGGAGCAGCGGCGAGCGGAAGCTGGCCGAACGTCTCGGCACCAAGCGCTCCCGCGCGAGCTTCATCTACGGCTGCGCCGGTGCGTGCCGTGGATATGACAAGGGCAACCTGCACATCAAGATCCACTCGTTCACCCAGGTCGGCACCAAGCGCAACATCCTGATCAACAGCTCCGGCAACCTCGGTGGCGGCGCGGCCGGCTCGCAGTGGAACGATGCCCAGACGATCTACGCCAACGACAGCCTCTGGCGCACCTGGCTGCGGATGTTCAACGAGCTCAAGGCCGACCGTAAGGCTTCGCCGCGTTACGTGTCGTGGTCCGGCGGAGGCACCTCGGTCGGATTCCAGCGCACGCGTCCGGGCACGACCAGCGACGAGATCTATGCCCGCGGCACCGGCGACCGGGTGATCGACCGGCTGCGTCAGGTCGGGTGCCGTGCGCCGAGCGGTTACGGCACCAAGGGCAAGACGATCCTGCGAGTCCACATGTACGCGTGGTACGGACGACGTGGCGAGCGCATCGCCGATGAGGTGGTCCGGCTGAAGAAGCGCGGCTGTGTGGTCCGGGTGATCGGCTCGGTGACCAGCGACGTGGTCTACCGCAAGCTCCGACGGGTCGGCATCCCGGCGCGCGACGCGGCCTGGGACTGGGGGCGCAAGACGTCCACCAGCGGCGACAAGATCGTCTACGGGTCGCGCTGCTACTCCCACTACAAGTGGATGAGCGTCAACGGCGCCTTCGCCGGCCGGGGCACCACCAGCGTCTGGACCGGCTCGGAGAACTGGTCGCCGCCCTCGTTCAGCAACGACGAGGTCACCTTCCGGTTCACCTCGAAGAGCTACTACAACGCCTACACCGACCGCTTCAACAGGATGTGGAACAGCTCGAACGCCACTCACCGGATCTACTCGGAGCCGAAGCGCCGTCCCTGCGCATGACCGGATAGCCTCGCGCGGTGAGTTTCGGTGAACTGGGCGGGGGCCTCCGGCCGCTCGAGGGCGGCTGGTCGGGCGAGACGTTCCTGGCAGAGGTCGGCGGTGATAGGTCGGTCGTGCGGATCTTCGCCGACCCACGCCACCACTCGCAGGCTGCGGAGATCCACGAGGCCCTGCACCGTCTGGTGCGGGGCCTCGTCCCCGTTCCCGGCGTCTTGGAGGTGCGCCGCGCCGACCCGGCCACAGGCGCTCCCGCCCTGCTGGTGACCGAGTACGTCGACGGCGTACGCGGGGATCTGCTGCTGCCGGACCTGGACGAGGAGCAGCAGGGCAGGCTCGGGCGTGGTCTGGGGGAGATCGCGGGCACGCTGGCCGGGATGCCGTTCCTGACCGCCGGGACCTTTGCCGACAGCGAGCTGCGGGTCGAGGCGTTCGCGGTGGACCTGACCGAGTGGGTCGAGTCCTACGCGGATCGTCTCGACTGGTCATCGGCCGATCTGGACGGGCTGCGCGATGTGGCCGCCGACGCCCAGGACCTCCTCGACACCGTCGGCAGGGTGAGCCTGGTGCACAGCGACCTCAATCCGAAGAACATCATCCTCGACCCGGAGGCGCTCGATGTGCGTGCGGTCCTCGATTGGGAGTACGCCCACGCAGGCTCGCCGTTCACAGACCTCGGCAACCTGCTGCGCTTCGACCGCGCCGAGGCGTACGTCGCAGGTGTTCTGGAGGGCTACGTCTCCGTGCGCGGGGGCAGTACGTCGGAGGCCCTCGACCTGGCCCGCGCCGCGGACCTGGTCGCCCTGGTGGAGCTCGGTGCGCGGCGTACCGAGAACCCCGTGGCCGACCACGCGCACGATCTCCTGCTCGCGATCGCCCGGACCGGCGACCTCCACGCCGGTTCGTAGTCCAGCGGTCCGCACGGCGAACGGGTGGTGGCGGGGCACCGGGTAGGTCCTAGGCTTCTCCTATGAGTGCAGAGGCAGTGATCCGTGAGGTGGCGGCGAAGGCACGCGAGGCGAGCTACGAGCTCGCGGTCGCGCCGCGCAGCGTGAAGGACGCGGCGCTGCACGCGATGGCCGACGCGCTCCTCGAACGCGCCGACGAGGTGCTGGAGGCGAACGCCAGCGACGTCGCCCGCGCCGAGGCGTCGGGCAGCCCCGCCAACATCGTCGACCGGCTCACCCTGACGCCGGAGCGCCTCGACGGCATCGCCGCCGCGCTGCGCGAGCTGGCCGCGCTCCCGGACCCGGTCGGAGACGTCGTACGCGGCAGCATCCTCGCCAACGGTCTCGAGCTGCGCCAGGTGCGGGTGCCGTTCGGCGTCGTCGGGATGATCTACGAGGCGCGGCCCAACGTCACCGTCGACGCGGCCGGGATCTGCCTGAAGTCCGGCAACGCCGCGCTGCTGCGCGGCTCCTCCAACATCGCGGCCAGCAACGGGGCGATCGGATCCGTGCTCCGTGACGCCGTCGCCTCTGTGGGTCTCCCGGCCGACGTGATCCAGGTCGTGCCCGGTGAGGGCCACGACTCGGTCAAGGCGCTGATGCGAGCGCGCGGCCTGGTCGACGTGCTCATCCCGCGCGGTGGCGCCGGACTGATCCGCAGCGTGGTCGAGGAGTCCACGGTGCCGGTCATCGAGACCGGGGTGGGCAACGTCCACGTCTACGTCGACAAGGCGGCCGATCTCGACAAGGCGCTCGCGATCGTCGTCAACTCCAAGACCCAGCGCACCAGCGTGTGCAACTCGGCCGAGTCGCTGCTGGTGCACGCCGACATCGCCAAGGAGTTCCTGCCCCGCGTGATCCCGGCGCTCCAGGAGCGTGGTGTCCTGATCACGGGGGACGAGGCCTTCCAGGCCTATGACAAGGTCGAGCCGGTCACCGACGAGGACTTCGCGGCCGAGTTCCTGGCGCTGAAGATCAGTGCCGCGGTCGTACCTTCCCTCGATGCCGCCGTCCAGCACATCCGCCGCTGGTCGAGCGGGCACACCGAGGCGATCGTCACCGAGGACCTGAGCGCCGCCCGGCGGTTCACCGCCGCGGTCGACTCTGCGGCGGTCATGGTCAACGCCTCGACGCGGTTCACCGACGGCGGCGAGTTCGGCTTCGGTGCGGAGATCGGGATCTCCACCCAGAAGCTGCACGCCCGCGGTCCGATGGGGCTGCCGGAGATGACCTCGACGAAGTACGTGGTCACCGGCGACGGCCATGTGCGCTAGCCGGCTGAGGGCAAGGTAATCTGTGCGCCATGTCGAACTCTGTTGTGTCGAGCATCATCACCTCCGCTGAGCACGGGGCCGAGCACGGCACCTCTGGCATCGAGTGGGTCATCGGCGGCGTGGCCCTGGCCGTGCTGGTCTTCGCGCTGCTGGCCCTGGTCTGGTTCGCCGGCGGCCGTGAGCACTCCTGAGCACTGATCCGATGGGCAGCGGGGGAGCGCCCGAGCCGGGTCTGGAGGGCCTGACCGGCAAGCGCCGTGTCGGGGTGATGGGCGGCACGTTCGATCCCATCCACCACGGCCACCTGGTGGCGGCCTCGGAGGTGCAGTCCTTCTTCGACCTCGACGAGGTCGTCTTCGTGCCGACCGGCGACCCGTGGCAGAAGGCCGACCGGGACGTCTCGCCGGCCGAGCACCGCTACCTGATGACGGTCATCGCGACCGCCGCGAACCCGCGCTTCACGGTGAGCCGGGTCGACATCGACCGGGCGGGCCGGACCTACACCATCGATACGCTGCGCGATCTGGCCAAGGCGCTGCCGGACTCCGAGCTCTACTTCATCACCGGGGCCGATGCGCTCGCCGAGATCTTCACCTGGCGTGACACCGACGAGCTCTTCGAGCTCGCCCAGTTCGTAGGCTGCACCCGTCCGGGCTACTCCATGGATCCCGACGTCATCGCGAAGATCCCCGCCGACCGCATCACCATGCTGGAGATCCCGGCTCTGGCGATCTCCTCCTCCGACTGCCGCCAGCGGCGTCACCGCGGCGAGCCGGTCTGGTATCTCGTCCCTGACGGCGTGGTGCAGTACATCGGCAAGCACGACCTCTACCGCAAGACTCCCTCAGACAAGGACCGCGTATGACCGCGACCGAGCACGCCATCGAGCTCACCATCACCGCTGCCCGGGCAGCCTCGGAGAAGAAGGCCGGACACATCCTCGCCTTCGACGTCAGCGACCAGCTGGCCATCACCGACGCCTTCGTCCTCGCTTCCGCACCCAACGAGCGTCAGGTGCAGTCGATCGTCGACGAGGTCGAGCTGAAGCTGCGCGACCTCGGCTCCAAGCCGTTGCGGCGCGAGGGCCACAAGGAGGGCCGTTGGGTGCTGCTCGACTACGGCGAGATCGTCGTGCACGTCCAGCACGAGGAGGAGCGCCAGTTCTACGCCCTCGAGCGGCTCTGGCGCGACTGCCCGTCGATCCAGCTGCCTGCCGACGTCGTCTCCGAGAGCTGACCGCTCCCGTGACTCGTCGCATCGTCCTGCTCCGCCACGGCGTGACGCCCTGGAACGCCGACGGCCGTTATCAGGGCCAGACCGACATCGAGCTGGCCGAGACCGGCCACCAGCAGGCCAAGGCCGCCGCTCGTGCCCTCGGGACGACCTTCTCCGTCACCCACCTCGTCTCCTCGGACCTGATGCGGGCGCGGCAGACAGCTGCGTACGTCGCCGAGGAGACCGGCCGGGAGGCCGCCTACGACCCGCGCCTGCGGGAGGTCTGCGCAGGGGAGGCCGAGGGGATGAACCGCGCCCAGATCCACAAGCGCTTCGGTGAGATGCCGGCCAGCTGGGAACCCCACGGCGGGGAGTCCTGGCCCACCGTCGCGGCGCGCTTCAGCGCCGCCCTTCACGACATCGCCGAGGCCGTCGCGCCCGGCGAGACCGTGGTCGTCGTCGCCCACGGCGGTGCCATCCGCCAGGGCCTGGCCGCGTTCCTCGGCTGGGATCCGTCCGTCGTCACCACCCTGGCCCCGCTGACGAACTGCGCCTGGATCGAGCTCGTGGCCCGGGAGTCCGCCCACGGACTCATCCCGTCGGCGCCTTGGCGGCTTGCGACGTACGGAACGGGGGCCCCGATTTCGTGATCGGAAGAGGGTTCCGCTACTGTTCTTCTCGTTGCCCGGGGTGATCGACCGGGACAACGCCACGGGGGTGTGGCGCAGCTGGTAGCGCATCTGCATGGCATGCAGAGGGTCAGGGGTTCGAGTCCCCTCACCTCCACCGAAATAGCAGGTCAGGGCCGTGTTCTGAATCCTAACTAAGGGATTTGAATACGGCCCTGACTCGCATTTTGCCGCGTTAGTTGTTCCGGTTTCGGAGTCTCTGCGTGCCGGCTCGGACTGCTGCGAACCAACTCGGACGCGCAGACTGCTCCTGCCGCTCGAGCCACCGGACCGGCGGAGGTCGGCACCGGAGTCGGCACCCGGCCTCGGCGTACGCGACTTCCATGGCCTGATGGATCAGCAGGACGTTCTTTTAAGCTTCTGCTGCGGAACCTCGCAGCGAACTCCAACGCCCGGCGCCAGTCCATCGCCGGTGACGAGTGCGTTGACCGCGTCGGCGAGGCGTTCATGGAGTGCTGCGAGGTTGGCCTCGCGGTCCTCACGGCTCTGCTTGGTCCTCATGGACCTTAGGTGCGGGCGCCATCCCCGGGATGGCTGAGAACGGAAAGGTCGTTGACAGGGCGAGGCAGGCTGTGGCGAAGCGGGAGACTACTCATCACCTGCGAGGTACGCCTCGCCTTCGCGTAGTTGTTGTTCGCGCTCGGCGGGCGACAGTTGCGCCCAGTTTTCTTCGAAGGCGTGCATGCCATCGGTCGTGAGTTGGGCGAACTCTTCGTTATTCGCCAACTCACGAATGTGCCGTCGCCCTGCGAGCACGTCCTGGACTTCGTCGCCGAGTGTGGTTCCTGCGGCTTGTTGCGCGAGCACCCGGAGTGAGTTTCGAAGTACCTGTGCTGAGCGCTCGTCGCCGGTGAAGTCCTCGAGGCCGTCGGATGCGTCGGTCATTGGGTCTCTCCTCGCAGCGCCTTGAGGATTCGTGGCGCCTCCGCAGTAAGCGGGCCGGGGAGCAGTTCGGGGCTGCTGAGCTGGAAGAGGGCATCGTTGAGATCGTCTTCATGACCGGGCTGACGACCGATGTCGTCGCGCGAGTCGATGGCGTCGGCCCATGCGGTGCCTTCGTCCGGGCTGAGCTTGCCGTCGATGATGTCTGTCAGGACGCTGGCGACGTGTTCGACACGGAGGTCGATGAGTTCTTCCTCGTCCCAGGGGAAGCGCTTGAGGGCTGCGTGTGCCTCGGCGGTGGGGATGCGGCGGTTGAGGAGGTCGTCGAGGATCTGAAGTCGGTTCTCGCTCATGTCACATCTTCTCCTTGATGTGGACGATCTTGCCGTCCGGGGCGTAGGTCGTCTTGACGTAGCTCACGGTGTCGCCGGCCTCATCGACGATCTTGGTGTATTCCGCGTACGACCCGGGGACTCGCCCTGGCACCTTTGACGTGTAGACGACGTCGCCGTTGTTGAGTTGCTTGACGATGGTCTCTTCGGCGTCCTTGGGGAGCTTCTTCTCGAACCGTTTGAGGTTCTTGCTCTGCTTCGCGTTGAGCGCGCCCCGGCCGATCGTCTTGCCTCGCTGTCCCTGCTTGAAGGTCTGGACGATCCTGCGCGCCTTCTTGAGCTTCTCGAACGCAAGCCGAACCCTCGCGATCTTCGACGCCTTGCTCGCGATCTGGCCCACCGCACGAGCCGCGCGCAGGCCGCGGAGCGCGGCCAGGACGAGTTTGGCATAGCGGATCGCACGGGCGGCGATCACACCACCGCCAACGACCGCAGCACCCCCGAAGGTGAAGAAGCTGAGACCGGCGCTGATCCCGGCGGTCACGCCGACCTCGATGGCGAGGTCCCTGAGCAGTCCCTTGATCGTTTCACGGGTCTCGTCGACCTGGCTGCCATAGTCGCGGCAGGCGTCGCCGAGCCCTTCGAGCCCATCGGCCAGGTCTTCGATGTCCGACTTGGTTCGTCGAATGACGCCGAGCGCGATGGTGATCTCAGGAGATCGCTGCGCCTCCAGGTGAGTCGAAGCCATCGACAGTTCATCGACCAGGCCACGCACGGCACTCGCGGCCGACTTCCATGCATCCGCAGCGGACCGGAGCTGGTCGGTATTGGCGCTGGGCCAGCCCCAGCCCTGGAGGTGGTCGACGATGTGATTCCACCAGTCCGGCATGTCGGCGTTGTCGCCACCCAGCGACGACGGCGGGGTGAAGGCCGGCGCGGTCTGGGGCTCCTTGGCATCCTCATTCACCGAGGGCTGCGGCTTGTTGTAGACCGACGCGGCGTTCGCCCGGCGATGATTCCGCCCGGACTCGTCGGCAGCGACAGCGAGAGCGCCAAGCCCGTCGACCAGCGCCGCGAAGGCGTTGACCGCCTCGATCGCCGACTCATCATAGGACTTCACGAACTCCTCGGAGCTCGTGTCATCCCCGCCGAGAGCCGTGTAACCGCCGAGCTTGCCCGTAAGCGTCTGGTAGGCACTTGCAGCGGCGGAGTTTGCGCTCAGCAACGCCTCGGTCGCGGAGTCGTACCCGCTGCCCTGAACGTCGATTCTCATTCGAACGCCTGCCACATGCTTGTATTGCTGTCTGCGGCAGCGGTGTAGTTCCCATGAGCCTGACGGGAGGCCGCCCGAAGGGCCGAGAGAGCAGCGTGCATGTCACGCATCCCGCGCGTCCACTGCGCGTGAGCCTCCTTGTGGGCCTGAGCCGCTAGCCCTTCGAACGTCTCGTGCAACGTGGCCATCTGACGCTCGAGATCACCCGTCAACGTCTCAAGATCACCCTCGCATCGCTCGAGACCGCTGATGACGGAGTCGAGCTCCTCGGCATCGATCTTGAAGTTGTCGACGTCGCCCATGTCAGCCCAACCTCTCGATCAGCTTCGCTGAGATGGAGTCGGCCTGCTGCTGGGAGGCGTCGTCCTGCTGCACGAAGTCGTCGCGTGTCGCCGTGAGTAGATGTCCCATGCCGGCCAGCGCCTCGCGGACCTCATCGGCGGCCGCAACCCACTCGTCCCATGCTTCGCTGACCGAGTCGGCCGCGACGCCGGTCCATCCGCCACCGAGAAGGCTGCGCATCTGACGGTCTGCGGTCGTCTTGCTCGTCGCGATCCGGTCCACCGCGGTGTCTACGTCACCGAGCGCGCGATTAAAAGCAGCCAGCGTCATGGCCGTGGTCGTCATCGCGATCCCTCCGGCATCCTGGACATCTGGGTCATCGTGGGGGCTCCTCCCGATAGGCGCTGACTCTGCGATGGATTTGGTCTCGTATGCCTCTTACCGTGATAGCCGACTTCTCAAACCGGCTCAACGGTAAAATCCGCTCCGGCGGTCGGCGCCCTCGAGCCGTCCGGAGGGGCCGGTGAGTCTGCGGGTGCCACCTCCAACCGCATCGTCGTACGAGGTGGGTTGAGAGATGGGTATCGACATCACGCTGTGGCGGGTCGAGAAGCCTGGCACGAGCCCGCGCCGCTGGCGCCGACATCGGGTGGCTACCTACATCGATTCCGACGCGTCCTTCACCCACGCCTGCGCCTCGTCGGGCCTGCCGATGCTCTCACGGGCAGACCCGTACGGCTCGTTGGTGCTCTCGGGGGAGGAGATGGATCCGTTCACCGCCGAGGTGGCCAGCCTCGACATCGACCCGACGGTGTGTACGGAGGTCTTGGCGTTGGCCCGAAGCTGCGCAAGCCTTTCCGACCATGAGCTTCACCTCGACGGCGACTGAATCAGCCGGCCGGTCGACTTCCGTTTCCCCGGCGGAAACTTCAGTGCGCTGCCAGGAAGGAGATGGCTACGGTATGCCGGTGCTGACCCTCGTCCATGACCCCGACGCCGCGTGGCTCCCTGAAGGCGGCGTCGCGGAGGTTGTCCTTGCGGACAGCGGGGAGGAGATGCCAGGTCCGGTCGGTCTGGTGCGCCTTCAAATCACAGACGATGCTGGGCGGATCTTCTGTATGGCCAGAAGTGGTGGCCGTCCGGGTTGGGACCTGCCGACGGCGCTGGTAGGAAGCGCGGACCCGGTAGTGGTGATCGATGACCTCACTGTTGCTGTGTTCGGGACACAGCAGCCCGTCGTGCTTGTTGGGGCTGTGCGCAACGTTTCGCTCGCAGAGGGCGACTACGAGTGGCCGAGCCCGGTCGCGTACTTCTGCGTCTACCGTCCTACGACCAGTTCGCCACCGGTCGTTGAAGGTGTGTGGTTGACGCCAGTGGAAGCCGCTGTGGAGCTGTATGAACGGCATTGGTGGCCCTTGGTGACGGTCGATGCGGATGCCGTCCGCGAACTGTCCGAGGAACTGCAGATCGCATGGGGTTACTGGCTCGACGGTACGGATCGCGACCGTGTCCGAGTCGTCGATTCGGCGGTCGAGGCGTTGGTTGTAGGCCTAGATTCGCCCTCGTTGCGAGAATTGGCGGGTGTCGACAAGGACGCATCCTGGGGCGAGATCGACAATCTGATCCTGCGCATCGTCGATGAGTTGGGCGTTCCGCATCCCACCGAGGAGAGTTCGTTGCGTCTTGATCTGCGGCGCCGCTCGGCGAAGGTGCTTGTCGGTGAGGTAGAGCCCATCGATCTCGCGGCATGGGGGCATCGGCGGGTCGGGCACGACGGTCCGGCTGACTTGCGAGCGCTGACACTTCTGGATGAGGAGTACACGTTCTTGGAGGAAGTCGTCCCCTATTGGGTGGTCGAGGACCGGCCCGCGCAGATGGAGGCACTCGACCGGGTCGTACGTGACCTGGCCGCGGCTGTGGTTGAAGGCGAGACCGACCTCAGCCGATTCGTTCCCGAGCGCTGGGTCACAGATGCGGCGCGAACGGTCGGAACGGCCAAGCCTTCCCCTCTGAGTCGGGTCCTGAAGAGGTGCAGGCTGTGGGGGAGGAATGATGCTTGACTGGCAGCAGGTCACCGAGCGGTTGGAAAGACTTCGAGCCAACGACTCGGAGTTCAAGGTCTTTGGCGCGCGAACCCGGGGAACTGGGCACACCTGGCTTCTGGCACCGACGCTTTCCGCCGACGAGGTGGAGGAGGCCGAGGCCCAGTTGCGAATCAGGTTTCCCGAGGACTATCGGGCGTTTCTGCTCGAGGTCGGTGCTGGCGGAGCAGGGCCGGGTTATGGCCTGCCTGCGCTGTCGAAGGAACCTGACGGATGGCGCTGGGTGAATGATGGCGGCGATACGCAGCTGGGTCTCCTTGATGTCGCGGCGCTCTCCCATGAGCAGATCGAGCAGGAGTGGGAGGAGCACGAGGCCCGCGAGCCGCGACGAGGGGACTTCCAGTTGCACAGCGCCTTCAATGAGGCGTACGGATCGTGGCGCGCAGCCGATGACGCGCTCTACCACCGTCAGTTCATTGGCTCGATCCCGCTGAGCCACCAGGGTTGCGGCTGGTACGAGTGGCTGGTGGTCACCGGCCCCGAGCGGGGCAGTATCCGCGTCATCGGAGACGGATGCTTCCCGGTCGCCGACTCGTTCAGTGACTACTACCTGGAATGGCTCGACAAGGCCGAGGCGGAACTCCTCCGAAAGTACGCTGGTGACGAGGAATCCTCGACTCAGCCGAGGGATACCGCTCTTGCTCGGCTCCTCGGGTGGCTCACCAAGTGAGCGTCACCGACCCGAACTGGGAACAACGCGATCATGGAGCCTGCGGCTCACAAGGTGCTGTTCTGCGGGATCGCGGGGTGCGTCGTGCTCGGCGGCTCGAACGGCGCTGAGAGTTTGGTGGATGCGCGCCTTGAGCACAGGCCAGAGGTCGTGTTCGGCTCCTGAAAGCAGGAGCGGTACACGGCCTCTGGCCATTTGCCGTCCTTGTATCGGGCAGGATCGCACCCCGCGGAGACTTTCGAAAGTTGGTTTCCAACTTTCGATGACAATGCCAGAAACTATTGACGGCTGCCTGGCTGGAACCGTAGGTTGGCGTCGGCACGACGTGACGTAGGTCACAGTCTCGGGTCCTGTGTGTCTTCACCTTCCCGAAGGAGCATTGATGCGCAACCGTCCCAACCCTGCCGCGAACCACGAGGTTCCGGCGCTCGCACGCAAGCTCGGGCTCAGCCGTCGACAGCTGCTGGCCGCCACCACTGGCATGGCGGCAGCCGGAGTCGCCCTCGGCGGTCTCCCGCTCGCCGGACCCGCCGCCGCCCAGAACGCTCTGCTGATCCCGCGGCCGCGGCGCGGGATCATCCTCTACACGGTGCGCGACGCGATCAGTCGCGATCCGGCCACCAGCCCGTACGCCTCGGGGTTCAAGGCGGTCCTCGAGGAGCTGTCGAAGATCGGCTACCGGCAGATCGAGTTCGCCGGCTTCAACCAGAACGCCAACGCCCCCGGCGGCAACGTCAACAACGTCGAGGGTGCGCACCTGCTGCGGATGTGGCTCGATGACAACGGTCTCGAGGCCGAGGGGAACCACGGGTCGGTTCCTTCCACGATCACCGATGCTTCTCTGGCTGCCTTCGACGCGGCGTGCGAGGTCGCGAACATCTTGGGGATGAGGCACATCGGGACCGGAAGCGATCCCACCGGGTCGGCCTACCTGGCCGACTGGCAGGCCGCGGCCGATCGCTGGAACATTCTCGGCGAGCGTGCGGCAGGGCACGGGCTGAAGCTCTACACGCACAACCACGACGTCGCCTACAGCTTCCTCCTGGACAGCGGACCCAACGATGCGCTCGGCCGCCCGACACGATCCTCCGGGGTGCGCCGGCTGGAGTGGTTCCTGGCGAACACGGACCCCCGCTACGTGTCTCTGGAGATGGACATCTACTGGGCGCACGTCGCCCAGCACAAGCACCACACCTACACCGCCCCCGACGGCAGTCTCGTCGAGGACCGCTTCGACCCGCTGGAGGTCGTCAAGTCCGCGCCGATGCGCTTCCCGCTCTTCCACGCCAAGGATGGCAAGAAGGACGCGACGCAGGCCAACGGCTATGTGATGGCGCCGTTCGGGGAGGGCGACATCGACTACCAGGCGTTCTTCGGTGACATGCCGGCACGGGGCTACCACAACCCGATGTGGGAGCAGGACACCGCGCCCGGCGGTGCGGCGAACCCCGGCCAGTCCCTCGCCTTCGCCAAGCTGAGCTACCAGAACATGGACGAGCTCCGCGGCTGACCGGCCGCCGCCTCAACCGTCGCTCATCGCCGGAGCGCGCCCCCACGAGGTCGCGCTCCGGCCACGGGCGTGCTCGCACGCCCTCCTCCGGCTTTCTTCCGCCTTCGTTCTCCAAGGAATCGTCATGCCCACACACAGATCCGCCGGCGGGGTACCTCGCCGCCGTGCTCGGCGATCACTCCTCGCGGTGACCTCCGGGCTCGCGCTCGCCCTCACCTCCGGGCTCGCACTCGCGACGTCCGCTGCCGCTCACGACGGTGTCGACCACGGCACCGAGCCCGGGGCCGAGCTTGCCCTGGACTGGTCCAACTACGAGAAGGTCACGCTCACCAAGGACACGGGTGAGCCGATCGACATGGCCGTGCTGCCGGACCGGCGCGTGCTCACCACGGCACGGAACGGTGACGTCCGGCTCGTCGATCCCGACGCCGGTACGACCCGCGTGATCAACACGATCGCGACGTACAACAACTCCGAGGACGGTCTGCAGACGATCACTCTCGCCCCCGACTTCGAGGAGTCGGGCTGGGTCTACCTCTACTACGCGCCGCGCACCATGACCGGGCCGTACCCGACGACCACGCCGTCCGGATCGGCCCCCAACACGCTGCCCGCCGGTCAGACCGAGGCCTACTGGGACCAGTGGAAGGGCTACAACCAGCTCACCCGGGTGAAGTGGGACGAGGCGACCGACAAGCTGGACCTCTCGACCGAGCAGGTGATCCTCAAGGTCGAGGTGCAGCGCGGCCAGTGCTGCCACGTCGCCGGTGACGTCGACTTCGACGACGAGGGCAACCTCTACCTCGCCACCGGTGACAACACCCCGGCGGGAGCTCCGGGTGCGAACGGGTACGCCCCCAACAACGACGCCCCCGGCTTCAACCCCGGCTTCGACTCGCGCCGCGGCGCGGGCAACACGAACGACCTGCGCGGCAAGATCCTGCGGGTCGCGGTCCAGGAGGACGGTTCCTACACCATCCCCGAGGGCAACCTCTTCGCTCCCGGCACGGACGGGACGCGACCGGAGATCTTCGCGATGGGTCTGCGCAACCCGTTCCGGATGGATGTCGACGCTGCGACGAACTCGGTGAGCTGGGGCGACTACGGCCCGGATGCCGGGGCGCCGAACCCGGACCGCGGCCCGATGGGGTACGTCGAGTGGCAGACGACCGCGATCGACGAGCCGATCAACGGTGGCTGGCCCTACTGCACCGGTGACCACTTCAACTACAACGAGTGGAACTTCGAGACGGCGACGCCGCGGGAGTTCTTCGACTGCGCCGCCGGGGCTGAGAACAACTCGCGGTGGAACACCGGACTCTCGAGCGTCCCGCCGGCGACGGCCGCAACCCTCTACTACGGCGACAACAACACCCACCAGCCGTGGCCGGAGTTGACCGACTTCAGCCCCGCCGGCGGCCAGGGGCCCATGGGCGGTCCGGTGTATCACTACGACGCGGACAACCCGTCACCGACGAAGTTCCCCGAGTACTGGGACGGCAAGGCGTTCTTCGCCGAGTTCTCCCAGGACTATCTGGCCGCGTTCACCGTCGACTGGCCCAGCGGCCCGGTGTCGCACATCGAGCAGTTCCTGCCCAACATCGATCTCGAGACGAACCGGCAGCCGATCACCGACAGCCCGATCGACATCGAGTTCGGGCCGGACGGGTCGCTCTACGTCCTCGACTACGGCGACGGCTTCTTCCGTGCCAACCCGGATGCCGGTCTCTACCGGATCGACTACAGCGTCGGCAACAAGGCACCGCGCGCGGACATCGTCGCCGACCCCATCTCCAGCAGCTCCGCGCCCCTGACCGTCGAGTTCGACGGCTCGGGCTCGGTCGACCCCGAAGGCGGCGCGCTCACCTACGACTGGGACCTGGACGGCGACGGCACCTTCGACGCCACCGGAGCGACCACGTCGCACACCTACGAGGAGCTCGGCCGCTACACCGCCCGGCTCCGGGTCACCGACGCCGAAGGACGTCGCGGCATCACCTCGACCTCGATCAGCGTGGGCAACGTCGCGCCGACGATCGAGGTGTCCACGCCGGCCGAGGGAGGCTTCTTCGACTGGGGCCAGGCGGTGCCCTTCGACGTGACGACCGACGACCCCGAGGACGGGGGCGCGACGGTGTGCTCGCGGGTGACCTGGACGTTCGGCCTCGGGCACGACGTCCACGCCCACCCGCTCAGCCAGGGGACCGGCTGCCGGTTCGCGATCCCGACGCCCGCCGACGCCACCGAGCACGGCGAGACGGAGAACATCTTCGGAGTCGTCGTCATCGGCTACACCGACAACGGCGCCAACGGTGTGCCGGCTGCCCGGTCCGAGGTCTCGATGATCCTCAACCCGAAGTCGCAGGAGGCCGAGTGGGCCGACGCCTCCGAGGGTGTGGCGATCGCTCCGGACGAGACCGCGAGCGGTCTGCGGAAGGTCACCTCGCTCGATGAGGGCGACTGGCTCTCCTGGAAGCCGGTGAACCTCGCCGGCATCACCTCGGCGAAGCTGCGCGCCAGTGGCAGCGGCAGCGTACAGCTGCGCTGGGGGTCGGCCGACGCGACGCCGTTCGCCTCGTTCGACGTCTCCAGCGAGGACTGGTCCGAGACGACGTCCGACCTCGCCGGAGCGCCCTCGGGCAGCGGCGAGCTGTTCGTGACGTCCACCGGCGGCGTCACCCTGGACCGGATCAGGTTCGTCGGGGACGGCTTCGCCGACGTCACGCCTCCGACCGTCTCCGCGACGCTCGACCCGGCGCAGCCGACCGGCCAGAACGGCTGGTGGACGGGGAACGTGTCGGTGGCGGTCACCGCGACCGACAACGGCACCGTCGCCTCACGGCAGCGCTCGACCAACGGCGGCCAGACCTGGGAGAACGCCAACAACCCGCTCACGGTGTCCGCGGAGGGCGTCACGACTGTGCACTACCGGGCTACCGACAACGGCGGCAACGTCTCCGAGGTCGGCAAGGTCGTGGTGCGGATCGACAAGACCGCGCCGCAGGTAGCGGTCGAGGGCGTCTCCGACGGCACCACGGTCGGCAACTCCGGAGACGCGTCGTGGTCGGCCACCGACGCCACCTCCGGCGTCGGGTCCGTGACCGCGACCGTGGACGGTGCCGCGGTCTCCGGCGACGCGCTCGCCCTGTGGAAGCTCTCGCTCGGGTCCCACACCCTCGAGGTCACCGCGACCGACAAGGCAGGACGAGCGTCGACAAGAACGGTGACGTTCACGACCACCACGTCGCTGACCGAGCTCACCACCCTGACCGAACGGCTGGCTCGCTCCGGCGAGGTGACGTCGGCAGGGGAGAGCGTCCTCGAGAAGCGGCTCAGCCAGGCCGCCAAGCACCTCGAGGCCGGACGCCGTGCCGCCGCGCGGTCACAGCTGCAGGAGTACGCCGAGCTGGCGGCGAGCTCGCTCAAAGTCGCAGACGCCGACGCTCGTGCCGCGCTGCAGCGGGACGCCCAGGCGGTGATCGGCCAGCTCTGAGGTGACCGGACAGTGCGGGTCCGAGGGCATCCCCTCGGACCCGCACTCGCCATTTGCTGGGCTCCGTCGGGGCGCGGGCGGGTGACCTCAGATGACGCCGAGGGCCAACATCGCGTCGGCGACCTGGGTGAAACCGGCGATGTTCGCTCCGGTCACGTAGTTGCCAGGGGCGCCGTACTCCTCCGCCGTGGCCAGGCAGCGGTCATGGATGTCGACCATGATGGTGCGCAGCCGTTCCTCGGTGTAGTCGAAGGTCCAAGAGTCGCGAGACGCGTTCTGCTGCATCTCCAAGGCGCTCGTGGCGACCCCGCCCGCGTTCGCGGCCTTGCCGGGGGCGAAGGCCACGCCGGCGTCGGTGAAGACCTTGACCGCCTCGGGGGTGCACGGCATGTTCGCGCCCTCGGCGACGACGGTGCAGCCGTTACGGACCAACGTGATGGCGTGGGTGGCGTCGAGCTCGTTCTGGGTCGCACAGGGGAGCGCGATGTCGCACGGGACGTCCCACACGGAGCCGTCCGTCACCAGCCGGGCCGAGCCACCGCGCTCCTCGACGTAGGCGGAGATGCGGGCGCGGCGTACCTCCTTGACGTCCTTGAGCAGATCGAGGTCGATCCCCTTCTCGTCGACGACGTAGCCGCTCGAGTCGGAGCAGGCGATGACGGTCGCACCGAGCGCCGCCGCCTTCTCGGCGGCGTAGATGGCGACGTTGCCGGAGCCGGAGACCACGACCGTCTTGCCCTCGAACGAGCCGTTGCGTGCCTTGAGCATCTCGTTGGCGAAGTAGGCGGTGCCGTATCCGGTCGCCTCGGTGCGTGCCAGCGAACCGCCCCAGCCGATGCCCTTGCCGGTCAGCACGCCGGACTCGTAGCGGTTGGTGATCCGCTTGTACTGCCCGAAGAGGTAGCCGATCTCCCGGCCACCGACACCGATGTCGCCGGCAGGTACGTCGGTGTATTCGCCGATGTGCCGGTAGAGCTCGGTCATGAACGACTGACAGAAGCGCATGATCTCGGCGTCGCTGCGACCCTTGGGATCGAAGTCCGAACCGCCCTTGCCGCCACCGATCGGCATCCCGGTCAGGGCGTTCTTGAAGATCTGCTCGAAGCCGAGGAACTTCACGATGCCGAGGTAGACCGACGGGTGGAAGCGGAGGCCGCCCTTGTAGGGGCCGAGCGCGGAGTTGAACTCGACGCGGAAGCCACGGTTGAGGTGGACCTGGCCGGCGTCGTCGACCCACGGCACGCGGAAGATGATCTGCCGCTCCGGCTCGCACACACGTCGGATGATCGCGGCCTGGGCGTACTCCGGATGGCGGGCGACGACCGAGTCGAGGCTGTCGAGCAGCTCCCGAGCCGCCTGGTGGAACTCGGTCTCGCCGGGATTGCGGGTCAGGATCTCGTCGTAGATCGGCTGCAGGGTGCTGTTCAGGGACGTCATGTCGTGGGCTCCTTCGTCGTTTCCGCGCACTGGCCCGACGGCGTCGGCGGGCTCAGAACGCCGACGCCCACGTTCTCACGCCCCACGCCCGCCGCTGACCGACGGTAAAGAAAGTGAGACCGGCAGATGCGGGCGAGACCCTTGACGGCGGTCTGAGAGCCGTCCTACGATCATTCTGATATATGAGTTGTGTATCATTACCGGCAACCAGGAGCCCAGCATGACCATCAGCCCGCCCAGCTCGACCGCTGTTGCTTCCGTGGCGACCGCTCCCACGGCGACGACCAACGTGCTCACGCTCTCCTGCCAGGAGCGTCCGGGCATCATGCAGGCCGTCACGAGCTTCCTGTACGACCGCGGGTTCGACATCCTCGAGCACCAGCAGCACGACGACCGGATGGGGGAGCTGTTCTTCCTCCGGACCGAGTTCGCCGCCGCGGACGGTGCCGACGTGGACGAGCTCACCGCCGCGTTCGGGCCGATCGCGGATCGGTTCGACATGTCCTTCACGTTCCACGACGAGCGCAAGCCGCGGTTGCTGGTGATGGTCTCCAAGTTCGGTCACTGCCTCAACGACCTCATCTTCCGCTGGCGCGGAGGGACTCTCGGTGGCGAGATCGCGGTCGTCGCCTCGAACCACGAGGACCTGCGCCCGATGGCGGAGGCCGCCGGGCTGGAGTTCGTGCACATCCCGATCACGCCGGAGACGAAGCCGGACGCCGAGCAGCGCATGCTCGACCTCGTCGACGAGTACGACGTCGACCTGGTCGTGCTCGCCCGCTACATGCAGATCCTCTCCGACGGCCTGTGCCGCCAGCTCGAGGGGCGCGCGATCAACATCCACCACTCATTCCTCCCCGGCTTCAAGGGCGCCAAGCCCTACCACCAGGCGCACGAGCGCGGCGTGAAGCTCGTCGGGGCCACCGCTCACTACGTCACCGCAGACCTCGATGAGGGGCCCATCATCGAGCAGGAGGTCAACCGGGTCGACCACACCTACACCCCGCAGGCGCTGGCCAACGTGGGTCAGGACGCCGAGTGCCTCGCGCTCTCGCGTGCTGTCCGCTGGCACTGCGAGCACCGCGTCCTCATGCACGGCTCCAGCACCGTCGTGTTCCGCTGACCACCCACCCCGAATCGCAGGAGTTGCTCATGCCATCGTCCCGCAGCACCGTCTCGCCCCGCACAGTCATCATCGGCGCCGGCATCGTCGGCACGAACCTCGCGGACGAACTCGTGTCCCGCGGGTGGTCCGACATCACGGTCATCGAACAGGGCCCGCTCAGCATGCCCGGTGGCTCGACCTCCCACGCTCCCGGTCTCGTCTTCCAGATCAACCCGTCCAAGACGATGACCCTGTTCGCCAAATACACCGTCGAGAAGTTCATGGGCCTGGAGAAGGACGGCCTGAGCTGCTTCAACCAGGTCGGTGGCCTCGAGGTCGCGACCACCGAGGCCCGCGTCGCGGAGCTCTACCGCAAGCTCGGCTACGCGAAGTCCTGGGGGATCGACGCCCGGGTCATCGGCCCCGCCGAGTGCAAGGACCTCTACCCGCACATCGACGAGTCGCAGGTCCTCGCCGGCCTGCACATCCCGACCGACGGTCTCGCCCGCGCGGCCCGCGCCGTCGACCTGCTCATCGAGCGTACGCAGGCGGCCGGGGTCACCTACCTCGAGCACACGGCGGTGACCGGGGTTCTCCAGGAGAACGGTCACGTCACCGGCGTCGAGACCACCAACGGTGTGGTCGAGGCCGACATCGTCGTCTCCTGCGCCGGTTTCTGGGGCGTCGAGGTGGGGAAGATGGCGGGCACCGACGTACCGCTACTCCCGCTGGCGCACCAGTTCGTCAAGACCACCCCGGTCCCGGCCCTGGCCGGCAAGCACAAGCTCGCCGACGGCGCGACCCTGCCGATCCTGCGCCACCAGGACCAGGACCTCTACTTCCGCGAGTGGGGCGAGGTCTACGGGATCGGCTCCTACGCCCACAAGCCGATGCCGTACGTCGCGGCCGACCTCGGCCCGACCCCGGAGCACGTCGACGACGAGAACATGCCCTCGCGCCTCGACTTCACGCCCGAGGACTTCGAAGGCCCCTGGGACGAGTGCCGCAAGCTGCTGCCCTGCCTGCAGGAGGCGGAGATCGCGGAGTCGTCGTTCAACGGCATCTTCTCGTTCACGCCCGACGGCGGCTCGCTCGTCGGTGAGTCCCGTGACCTCGACGGCTTCTGGGTGGCCGAGGCCGTGTGGGTCACCCACTCCGCCGGCGTCGCCCGCGCGGTCGCCGAGGTGCTGACCACGGGACGCTCTCAGTACGACCTCGCCGACTGCGAGCTCAACCGGTTCGAGGAGACGCAGCTCGCTCCGGCGTACGTCAGCGAGACCTCCCAGCAGAACTTCGTCGAGATCTACGACATCCTGCACCCGCTGCAGCCCAAGGAGTCGCCCCGCGACATCCGGGTCAGCCCGTTCCACGCCCGCCAGGTCGAGCTCGGCGCCTTCTTCCTCGAGGCCGGGACCTGGGAGCGCCCGCACTGGTACGAGGCCAACGCGGCCCTGCTCGACGAGCTGCCGGAGGAGTGGAAGGCGCCGACGCGTGACGACTGGTCGGCCCGCTACCACTCGCCGATCGCGGCCGTCGAGGCGTGGAAGACCCGAACCGCGGTCGCGATGTACGACATGACTCCGCTGCGTCGGCTCGAGGTCTCCGGCCCCGGCGCCGAGGCGTTGCTGCAGCGGCTCATCACCGGGGACGCGGGCAAGAAGCCCGGCGCGGTGACGTACACCCTGCTCCTCGACGACCAGGGCGGCATCAAGAGCGACATCACCGTCGCCCGGCTCGAGGACGAGCTCTACCAGGTCGGCGCCAACGGGACGGTCGACCTGGCCTACCTCCGCCGGGAGGCCCGCAAGCTGCGGGCCGAGGATCCAGCCCTCGCCGCCCATGTCCGCGACATCACCGGCGGCACCTGCTGCATCGGCCTGTGGGGACCGCTGGCTCGGGATCTGATCGCCAAGGTCAGCACCGACGACTTCACCAACGACGGCCTGAAGTACTTCCGCGGCAAGCGGGCCACCATCGGCGGGATCCCCGTCACGGCCCTGCGGCTGTCCTACGTCGGCGAGCTCGGCTGGGAGATCTACGCCTCAGCCGAGAATGGCCAGAAGCTGTGGGATGTGCTGTGGGAGGCCGGCCAGGAGCACGGCGTCATCGCCGCCGGCCGCGCCGCGTTCGGCGCGCTCCGCCTGGAGAAGGGCTACCGGTCCTGGGGTGCCGACATGACCACCGAGCACGACCCGTACGAGGCGGGCGTCGGCTTCGCCGTGCGGGCCGCCAAGGAGGACTTCGTCGGCAAGGCCGCGCTCGAGGGCCGTTCGGTGGAGACCGCGTCCCGCCGCCTCCGCTGCCTCACCATCGACGACGGCAAGTCCATGGTGCTCGGCAAGGAGCCCGTGCTGTCGGGCGAGACCTCGGTCGGGTACGTCACCAGCGCGGCGTACGGGTTCACGATCGGCAAGCCGATCGCCTACGCCTACCTTCCGGCCGAGATCGGTGAGGGCGACCAGGTCGAGATCGAGTACTTCGGTCAGCGGATCCCGGCCACGGTCACCCCGGAGCCGCTCTTCGACCCGGAGATGAGCCGCCTGCGCGGCTGACCTGTGGGAGTCCGGATCGGGCGTCGGCCGTATGGCCGGCGCCCGATCGTGCGTCTCGGGAGTGCCGTCAGAGGACGCGACGGATCTCGGTCGCGAAGCCGTCGACGTGCTCGCGGGTGAGCCGCTCGGCGCGCTCGGCGTCGCCGTCGGCGATGGCGTCCAGGAGCTGGGCGTGCTCGGAGATGTGGGAGGCCAGGTCGGGGAGCTTGTCGACGACCAGGCACCAGATCCGGGTGGCCAGGTTGTCGTAGCGGATCAGGACGTCCTCGAGGTGCTTGTTGCCCGTCGCCCGGTAGATCATCCGGTGCACCGACAGGTCGAGCCGCATCAGCGTCGGCCGGTCGTCGCCCGACGCGTCGAGGCCGCGTACCCGGGCGGCCATGGCGCGCAGCTCGGCCCGCATCGCGTCGGTCGCCGCCGTCGCCGCCCGGTGGGCCGCGAACGGCTCCAGCTGCTGGCGGAGGTCGGAGATGGAGCCGAGCTCGGTGACGTCGACCGGCGTCGCGAAGGTGCCGCGGCGCGGGTAGGAGACGACCAGGTGGTCGGTCTCCAGGCGCTTGAGGGCCTCGCGCACGGGGGTGCGGCCGAAGCCGAGGGAGTCCGCGAGACGGCCGTCGTGGATCGGCTCGCCCGGCCTGATGTCCAGCATGATCAGCCGGTCCCGGATGCGCTCGTAGGCCGCGTACGCCAATGAGGTCGGCGGCGCGCCGACCGTCGGCCTGACGGGCGTCTGAAGGTCGGTCATTCGATGTCACCACTTTCTTTGATCTGAACCGTCTGGTCTGGACCGTTGACAGGTCTCTTCGACACCAAGCATACTGGTGATCCGGAACTGATATATCAATCGTACTTCAAAAGTTTGGGAGCTCACCGTGGTTGACGTCTTGACTGCCTCGCTCGCGGACCTCGATCCCGAGGTCCGCCAGCAGATCGACGCCGAGCTGAGCCGCCAGCAGACGACGCTGGAGATGATCGCCTCGGAGAACTTCGCCCCCGCCGCCGTGATGGAGGCCCAGGGCTCGGTTCTCACCAACAAGTACGCCGAGGGCTACCCCGGCCGGCGCTACTACGGCGGCTGCGAGCACGTCGACGTCATCGAGCAGCTCGCCATCGACCGCCTCAAGGCGCTCTTCTCCGCGGAGTACGCCAACGTGCAGCCGCACTCGGGTGCCCAGGCCAACGCCGCCGCGATGTTCGCGCTCCTCGAGCCCGGCGACACGATCCTCGGTCTCTCGCTGGCCCACGGCGGCCACCTCACCCACGGCATGAAGATCAACTTCTCCGGCCGCCTCTACCAGGTCGTGCCCTACGAGGTCAGCCGCGAGGACTTCCTGATCGACATGGCCGAGGTCGAGCGCCTCGCCCTCGAGCACCGCCCCAAGCTGATCGTCGCCGGCTGGTCCGCCTACCCCCGGCAGCTCGACTTCGCCGAGTTCCGCCGGATCGCCGACCTCGTCGGCGCCCGGCTCATGGTCGACATGGCCCACTTCGCCGGTCTGGTCGCCACCGGCCTGCACCCGAACCCGGTGTCCTTCGCCGACGTGGTCACCTCGACGACCCACAAGACCCTCGGCGGCCCGCGCGGCGGGGTCATCCTCACCAACGACCCGGCCATCGCCAAGAAGATCAACTCCTCGGTCTTCCCCGGCCAGCAGGGCGGACCGCTCGAGCACGTCATCGCCGGCAAGGCGGTCGCCTTCAAGCTCGCGGCCGAGCCCGAGTTCCGCGAGCGTCAGGAGCGTACGCTGCGGGGCGCCCGCATCATCGCCGAGCGGCTGCTCGCCGACGACGTCGCGGCCTCGGGCATCTCCGTGGTCAGCGGCGGCACCGACGTCCACCTCGTGCTGGTCGACCTGCGCGACTCCGAGCTGAACGGCCAGGACGGCGAGGACCGCCTCCACCGCATCGGCATCACCGTGAACCGCAACGCGGTCCCGTTCGACCCGCGCCCGCCGATGGTCTCCTCCGGCCTGCGGATCGGCACGCCCGCGCTGGCCACCCGCGGCTTCGGCGACACCGACTTCCAGGAGGTCGCCGAGATCATCGCGGCCGCCCTGAAGGACGACTTCACCGAAGAGACGGCCGACGCGCTGCGCGCCCGGGTCACGAACCTCGCCGAGAAGCACCCGCTCTACCCCCACCTCACCGAGTCGAACGGAGCCGAGTGATGGCAGACCTGCTGCCCGAGCACCCCGACTTCCTCTGGCGCAACCCGGAGCCCAAGTCCTCCTACGACGTCGTCATCATCGGCGGCGGCGGGCACGGACTGGCGACCGCCTACTACCTGGCGAAGAACCACGGCATCACCAACGTCGCGGTCCTCGAGCGCGGTTGGCTCGCCGGCGGGAACATGGCGCGGAACACGACGATCATCCGGTCCAACTACCTGTGGGACGAGTCCGCGGCGATCTACGAGCACTCCCTCAAGCAGTGGGAGGTGCTTCCCGACGAGCTCGACTACGACTTCCTGTTCAGCCAGCGCGGCGTGCTCAACCTCGCCCACACCCTGCAGGACGTACGCGACTCGGTGCGCCGCTGCGAGGCCAACCGTCTCAACGGGATCGACGCCGAGTGGCTCGACGCGGACCAGGTGAAGGAGGTCTGCCCGATCATCAACACCAGCGACAACATCCGCTACCCGGTGCTCGGCGCGACCTACCAGCCCCGTGCGGGCATCGCCAAGCACGACCACGTCGCCTGGGCGTTCGCCCGCAAGGCCGACGAGATGGGCGTCGACCTGATCCAGGACTGCGAGGTGACCGGCTTCGTCAAGGACGGCAACCGGGTCGTCGGGGTGCAGACCAGCCGCGGCACGATCGCGGCCGGGAAGGTCGCGCTGTGCGCGGCCGGGCACTCCAGCGTCCTGGCCGAGATGGCCGGCTTCGACCTGCCGATCCAGTCGCACCCGCTCCAGGCGCTCGTCTCCGAGCTCCACCAGCCCGTCCACCCGACCGTGGTGATGTCGAACCACGTCCACGTCTACGTCTCCCAGGCCCACAAGGGCGAGCTCGTCATGGGCGCAGGCGTCGATGCGTACAACGGCTACGGGCAGCGCGGCGGGTTCCATGTGATCGAGGAGCAGATGGCGGCCGCCGTCGAGCTGTTCCCGATCTTCGCCCGGGCGCACCTGCTCCGGACCTGGGGCGGCATCGTCGACGTCACACCGGACGCCTCACCGGTGGTGGGCAAGACGCCGATCGACCAGCTCTACGTCAACTGCGGCTGGGGCACCGGCGGCTTCAAGGGCACGCCCGGCGCCGGCTGGACGATGGCGCACACGATCGCCTACGACGAGCCGCACGCGTACAACGCCCCGTTCGCACTGGAGCGCTTCAGCACCGGTGCCCTCATCGACGAGCACGGCGCAGCCGCCGTGGCCCACTGAAAGGAGCCGACGATGATCCTCATCAGCTGCCCCAACTGCGGCTCCCGCGACGAGACCGAGTTCCACTACGGCGGTCAGGCCCACGTCCCCTACCCGGAGGACCCGAACGCCCTCACCGACGAGGAGTGGGGCCGCTATCTGTTCTACCGCGAGAACACCAAGGGCATCTTCGCCGAACGCTGGGTCCACAGCTCCGGCTGCCGCAAGTGGTTCAACGTTCTTCGCGACACCGTCACCTACCGCATCGCCGCCGTCTACGGGGCCGGCGAACCACGTCCCACCCTGGATGGAGGCTCACAGTGAGCACGACGTCGCACCGCCTCGCAGACGGCGGCCGCATCGACCGATCCACCCGACTCACGTTCAGCGTCGACGGCCAGGAGTACGCCGGCCACGCCGGTGACACCCTCGCCTCGGCACTGATCGCCAACGGCGTGCTCGAGTGCGGTCCCTCGCTCTACCTGCAGCGCCCCCGCGGCGTCCTCTCCGCCGGGGTCGAGGAGTCCAACGCGCTGGTCAGGCTGCGCCGGCCCGGCGACTCGGTCGCCGAGTCGATGCTCCCGGCCACGACCGTCGAGCTCGTCGACGGGCTCCGGGCCGACTACCTCAGCGGCCTCGGCGAGCTCGACCCCGCCGACGACACCGCGGTGTACGACAAGAAGTACGTCCACACCGACGTCCTCGTCATCGGCGCCGGCCCCACGGGGCTCACCGCGGCCCGTACCGCCGCCGCGTCCGGCGCCCGGGTGATCCTGATCGACGACCAGCCCGAGCTCGGAGGCTCCCTGCTCTCGACCCGCGGCCTGAGCGTCGACGGGGTGGACAGCGACACCTGGCTGCGCGAGGTCGCCGAGGAGCTCGCGGCCGCCCCGGAGGTCACGGTGCTCACCCGGACCAACGCCTTCGGCAGCTACGACGCCAACTACGTGATCGCGCTCGAGAGCCGGCTCGACCACCTCGACGCCGCCGCCAAGAGCGCCCTCACCGGCGTCTCGCGGCAGCGCCTGTGGCACATCCGCGCCCAGCAGGTCGTCGTCGCGACCGGTGCCCACGAGCGTCCCCTCGTCTTCGCCAACAACGACCGCCCGGGCGTGATGCTCGCCTCCGCGGTCCGCACCTACCTGAACCGTTACGGCGTGGCCGCCGGCTCGAACGTGCTGCTCGCCACGACCAACGACAGCGCCTACGAGGTCGCCGCCGACCTGGCCGCCGCCGGAGTCGGCGTGACGGCCGTCGTCGACGCCCGCACCGACCGGTCCGAGGCGGCCCGCCGAGCCGAGGAGGCCGGCATCGAGGTCCTCCTCGGCTCCGCCGTCCTCGACACCGCCGGCGACCCGCGGGTCACCGCCGCCGCGACCGTGTCGGCGATCGACGCCGACGGCACCGCGGTCGGCGGGCGGCGGGAGATCGCCTGTGACCTGGTCGCCGTCGCCGGCGGCTGGAGCCCGGTGGTCCACCTGCACAGCCAGCGGCAGGGCAAGGTCCGCTGGGACGAGCGGCTGGCCGGGTTCGTCCCCGACGGCGAGGTCGCCGGACAGCAGATCGTGGGAGCGGCCCGCGGCAGCTACACCCTCGACGCGTGCCTCGACGAGGGCCGGTACGCAGCAGCGACCGCGCTGCTCGCCGCCGGGTTCATCGGCTCCGCCGAGGCACCGGAGGGCCCGCTCCCTGCGCCGACCGGTGACGGCACGACCCGCCCGCTGTGGCTCGCGGCCGACGACGGCGTGCCGCTCGACGATCTGGTCGACCACTTCGTCGACCTCCAGCGCGACCAGACGGTGCACGACGTGCTCCGGGCGACCGGCGCCGGCATGCGCAGCGTGGAGCACATCAAGCGCTACACCTCCATCAGCACCGCCAACGACCAGGGCAAGACCTCCGGCGTCAACGCCATCGGGGTCATCGCGGCCGCGCTCAACGACGGTCGCAGCCCCGGCGAGATCGGCACGACGACGTACCGCGCGCCGTACGCTCCGGTCCCGTTCGTCGCGCTCGCCGGACGTGAGCGGGGCGACCTGTTCGACCCGGCCCGGCTGACCTCGATCCACCCCTGGCACGTCGCGCAGGGCGCCGAGATGGAGATCGTGGGTCAGTGGCTGCGGCCCTGGTACTACCCGCAGGACGGCGAGTCGCTGGACGAGGCCGTGCTCCGCGAGTGCGCCGCGGTCCGCGAGTCCGTCGGCATGATGGACGCGACCACGCTCGGCAAGATCGAGGTGTGGGGGAGCGACGCCGGTGAGTTCCTCAACCGGATCTACACCAACGCGTTCAAGAAGCTCGCCCCTGGCTCCGCCCGCTACGGCGTCATGTGCACGCCCGACGGGATGATGTTCGACGACGGCGTCACGCTCCGCATCGACGAGGGCCGCTACTTCATGACGACCACCACGGGCGGCGCTGCCAAGGTCCTCGACTGGCTCGAGGAGTGGCACCAGACCGAGTGGCCGACCCTCGACGTCAGCTTCACCTCGGTCACCGAGCAGTGGTCCACCGTCGCGGTCGTCGGCCCGAAGTCCCGCGACGTGATCGCCACGATCGCGCCGGACCTGGACGTCAGCAACGACGCGTTCCCGTTCATGACCTTCCGCGAGACCACGCTCGCCTCGGGCATCCCCGCCCGGGTGTGCCGGATCTCCTTCTCCGGCGAGCTCGCCTTCGAGGTCAACGTCGAGACCTGGTTCGGTCCGCAGGTCTGGGAGGACATCCACACCGCCGGCCAGGAATGGTCGATCACCCCGTACGGCACCGAGACCATGCACGTGCTCCGCGCCGAGAAGGGCTACCCGATCGTCGGCCAGGACACCGACGGCACGGTCACCCCTCAGGACGCCGGCATGGAATGGATCGTCTCCAAGGCGAAGGACTTCGTCGGCAAGCGGTCCTACAGCCGAGCCGACACCTCCCGCACCGACCGCAAGCACCTCGTCTCGGTGCTCCCCGTCGACAAGTCCTTCCGGTTGCCCGAGGGCACCCAGCTGGTCGAGTCCGGTACGCCGATCACCCCCGCCGACGGGCCCGTGCCGATGCTCGGGCACGTCACCTCGAGCTATCACAGT
The DNA here is from genome assembly GCF_037137035.1 of Nocardioides sp. CCNWLW239. NCBI lineage: Bacteria > Bacillati > Actinomycetota > Actinomycetes > Propionibacteriales > Nocardioidaceae > Nocardioides > Nocardioides sp. CCNWLW239. The sequence continues at coordinate 34,558 of NZ_JBBBNW010000011.1, forward strand.
GCCGCGCTCGGGCGCTCGTTCGCCCTGGCGCTGATCAAGGATGGCCGCAACCGCATCGGCCAGACCCTCGTCGCGCCGGTCGGTGACCGACTGGTCGACGTCGTCGTCGCTGAAACCGTCCTCTACGACCCGGAAGGAAGCCGCCGCGATGGTTGAGACCACGATCGAGCCGCTCGACAAGACGATCTCCGGACTGCGCGTCAGCCCGGCCCAGCACCTGCACGGCGCCTTCGTCGACGCCGGCGTCACCGGTGCCCTCGGGGTGCGGGTGCGCGAGGAGCAGTTCCTCACCATGGTGGGCCTGCGGGTGCCGGTCGGCTCGCCCGACCGGGAGCGCCTGGCCACGATCCTCGGCGCCGATCTCCCCGCCCGGTGCGGTGAGGTCGCCACCGGCCACGACGTGGTCGTCCTGTGGCTCTCGCCCGACGAGTTCCTGGTCGTCTCGACCAGCGTGGCCGGATCCACCCTGGTGTCCTACCTGCGCGCAGGCGTCTCGGAAGGTGGTGCCGCGGTCGTCGACCTGTCGGCCAACCGCACCACCCTCCGCCTCGAGGGCCCCTCCGCGCGGGCGGTCCTGGAGAAGGGCTGCCCGCTCGACCTGCACCCGCGGGTCAACGCGGTGGGCACGGCGGTGGTGACCAACATCGGACGTGTCCCGGTGATCCTGTGGAAGGTCGAGGCCGACTCCTACCGGATCCTGCCGCGCGCCTCGTACGCCGACTTCCTGGGCCGCTGGCTGGTCGACGCCATGGCCGAGTTCAAAGTCATCTCGACAAGCTCGATCCAGCGTCTGGGATCCGGCTGATGGCTCTCAGCGTCTTCGACATGTTCTCCGTCGGCATCGGGCCGTCGTCGTCCCACACGGTCGGCCCGATGCGCGCGGCGGTGCAGTTCACCGATGCTCTGAAGGCAGGGTCGCTGCTCGACGCCGCCGCCCGGGTGCAGGTCGAGCTGTTCGGCTCCCTCGGGGCCACCGGCCACGGCCACGGCTCCGACAAGGCGGTGATCCTCGGTCTCGAGGGCAACCGGCCCGAGACCGTCGACACTGACAACGCCGACGCCCGGGTGGCCGAGGTCCGCGCCACGCGGCGGCTGAGGCTGGCCGGGGCGCGGGACATCGAGCTCGACGCCGACGACGTCGTCATGCACCGCACCCGCACTCTGCCGGCCCACCCGAACGGCATGGTCTTCCGTGCCTTCGGCGCTGGGGGAGAGGTGCTCCTGGAGAGCACCTACTACTCGGTCGGCGGCGGCTTCGTGGTCGACGAGGACGCGGCCGGCGCGGACCGGATCGTCGAGGACGCGACCCCGATCCCGTACCCCTTCACCACCGGCGCGGAGCTGCTCGCGGTCTGCGCCGAGTCGGGCCTGGGCATCAGCGATGTCATGCTCGCCAACGAGCTGGCGTGGCGAACCGAGGAGGAGGTACGCGGCGAGCTGCTGCACATCTGGTCGGTCATGCAGGAGTGCGTGCACAACGGCTGCACCCGCGTCGAGCCCACGCTGCCCGGCGGGCTGAAGGTCCCGCGGCGCGCCCCCGGTCTGTACGCCCACCTGCACGCTGTCACGGACGAGACCGACCCGCTCCGCGCGATGGACTGGGTCAACCTCTTCGCTCTCGCCGTCAACGAGGAGAACGCCTCCGGCGGCCGGATCGTCACCGCTCCCACCAACGGCGCCGCGGGCATCGTCCCGGCGGTGCTGCACTACTACGAGAAGTTCGTGCCCAGCGCTGACGAGGACGGGATCGTCCGGTTCCTCCTCGCCGCTGCTGCGATCGGGATCCTGTTCAAGATCAACGCGTCCATCTCCGGTGCCGAGGTCGGCTGCCAGGGCGAGGTCGGCTCGGCCTGCGCGATGGCGGCCGGCGCCCTGTGCGAGGTGCTCGGTGGCACCCCGGAGCAGGTGGAGAACGCTGCCGAGATCGGCATCGAGCACAACCTCGGTCTCACCTGTGACCCGGTCGGTGGGCTGGTGCAGATCCCCTGCATCGAGCGCAACGCCATCGCCAGCAACAAGGCGATCAACGCCGCTCGCATCGCCGCCCGTGGCGACGGTAGCCACCGGGTCTCGCTCGACGCCGCGATCAAGACCATGCGGGAGACGGGCGCCGACATGAAGATCAAGTACAAGGAGACCTCCCGCGGAGGCCTCGCCGTCAACGTCATCGAGTGCTGACATCACGGGCCGAAGGAGAAGCATGACCACCGCAGCAAAGATCGACGGCACGCGGGTCGCTGCCGAGCTGAAGGCCGGCCTCGCCGTGCGGGTCAAGGCGTTGCACGAGGCCGGCATCGACCCCGGTTTGGGCACCATCCTGGTCGGCGACGACCCCGGCTCCCGCTCCTACGTCGCAGGCAAGCACCGCGACTGCGCCGAGGTCGGCATCGCCTCGATCCGGATCGAGCTGCCCGCCTCCGCGTCGCAGGCGGAGATCGAGGCCGCGGTCCAGCAGCTCAATGAGGACCCGAGCTGCACCGGCTTCATCGTCCAGCTGCCGCTGCCGCCGCACGTCGACACCCACCGGGTCCTGGAGCTCATCGACCCGGACAAGGACGCCGACGGGCTCCACCCCACGAACCTCGGCAAGCTGGTGCTCGGCACCCCCGCTCCGCTGCCGTGCACACCGCGCGGGATCATCGAGCTGCTGCGGCAGCACGACGTGCCGATCACCGGGCAGCGGTTCTGCATCATCGGCTGTGGACTGACCGTCGGCAGGCCCCTCGGACTGATGCTCACTCGCCCGACCGAGCACGCGACGGTCACCCTGTGCAACATCGAGACCCGTGACGTCGCCGCCCACGCCCGGGCCTCGGACGTCATCGTCGCCGCCGCGGGTGTCGCTCATCTGGTCAAGCCCGACTGGGTCAGTCCTGGTGCCACCGTGCTGTCTGTCGGCATCACCCGCACCATCGAGGGCATCCTGGGCGACGTCGATCCGAACGTCGACGTCGTCGCCGGCAAGATGACCGGCGCCACCGGCGGTGTCGGACCGATGACCCGCGCGATGCTGCTGACCAACATCGTCGAGATCGCCGAGCAGCAGCTGGCTGCCAGGGAGGCGATCGTCGGGGCGTTGACATGATTGCCACCCAGCTGTCCACCGACACCGCCCAGCGGTGTCAGGTGATGGGCATCATCAACGTCACCCCCGACTCCTTCTCCGACGGCGGCCGGTTCCACGACGTCGACGCGGCCGTACGCCGGGGCCACGAGCTCATCCGTGAGGGAGCGGACATCCTCGACGTCGGTGGCGAGTCCACCCGTCCCGGCGCCCAGCGGGTCAGCGAGACCGAGGAGCTGGCCCGCGTGATCCCGGTGGTCGAGGCCCTGGCCCGCGGCGGGTTCTCGGTCTCGGTCGACACCATGCGCGCCTCGGTCGCCCGGCAGGCGGTCGCCGCCGGTGCGGTCATCGTCAACGACGTCTCCGGTGGGCTCGCCGACCCCGAGATGCTGCCGTTCCTGGCGGAGGCGGACGTCACCTGCGTACTCATGCACTGGCGGGCGCACTCCACCCGGATGGACGACTTCTGCTTCTACGACTCGGTCGTCGACGACGTCTGCGCCGAGCTCCGCGGCCGGGTCGAGTCCGCTCTCGCCGTCGGCGTACGTCCCGAGCGCATCGTCCTCGATCCCGGCCTCGGCTTCGCGAAGAACGTCAGCCAGTCCTGGGAGCTGCTCTCGGCCCTGCCGAGACTGCAGGATCTCGGTTTCCCGGTCCTCGTCGGCGCCTCGCGCAAGCGGTTCCTCGCCGAGGCCGCCGCGTACGGGCGGCGTGATCCGGACGTTCCCGCCGACCGCGACGAGGCGTCCGACGCCGTCGCCGCGGTCGCCGCGGTCGGCGGTGCCTGGGGCGTACGCGTCCACTCGGTCTCCGGCGCCGCGGCCGCCTCCAGGGTGGCCGCGCGCCTGCGTGGGTCCATGGCCGCGACCGGCCTCGTCGGCGCCCGGGCGGGGGAGCGGTGAGCCGCCCGTCGGCCACCGCCTTCACCCTGGACGTCACCGAGGTGGAGCGTCGGCTGCTCGCCCGCTGGCCGGAGACCAGGATCGCCCCGTCCTTGGAGCGCATCCGGGCGGTGACGGACCTGCTCGGCCGACCGCAACGCGACTACCGGGCGATCCACATCACCGGTACGAACGGCAAGACGAGCACCGCGCGGATGGTGGAGTCGATCCTGCTCGAGCTGGGCTCGACGGTCGGCAGGTTCACCAGCCCTCATCTCACCGACATCCGGGAACGGATCAGCATCGGCGGCCGTCCGATCTCGCCCGAGGCGTTCGTCCAGGCCTATCAGGACGTCCTGCCTGCGGCCGAGACCGTGGACCGGGGGAGCCCGACCCCGCTGTCGTTCTTCGAGATGACCGTCGCCATGGCCTACCAGGCGTTCTCGAGCGCTGGCATCGACGTCGCCGCTGTCGAGGTCGGCATGGGTGGCATGTGGGACGCGACCAACGTCATCGACGCCCCTGTCGCAGCCCTCCTCCCCGTCGGGCTCGACCACGTCGACCACCTGGGCCCGACCCGGCTCGACATCGCCGCCGAGAAGGCCGGGATCATCAAGCCCGGCGCACTCGCGGTGACGGCGCGTCAGACCCCCGAGGTCGAACAGCTTCTCCGGGCTCACGCCGACGCGCATCTCGCCAGGCTCATGGTCGAGGGACGTGACTTCGGCCTGAGCGGCCGGCGCGTCGCGGGCGAGGGGCAGACCGTCTCGGTCGACGGCCTTGCGGGCCACTATCAAGAGGTCCCGCTCGCCCTGCACGGACGCCACCAGGCTCACAACGCCGTGCTCGCGATAGCGAGCGTCGAGGCACTGCTGGAGGAGATGATCCCGCTGGACGCGCTGCGACGAGCGCTGGGCTCGGTCCGGTCACCCGGCCGCCTGGAGGTGCTGCCCGGCACCCCCGCCGTGATCCTCGATGCCGCCCACAACCCCGACGGCGCTCGGGCCTTGGCGGCCGCGCTGGCCGACCTGGGTCCGCGGCCGACCGTCGCCGTGGTCGCCGCGATGGGGGACAAGGACCTCGCCGGCATGCTCGTCGAGCTCGAGCCGGTGGTGACCACGATCGTCTGCACGCGGAACGGCAGCCCGAGATCGCTCCCACCCGATGCCGTCGCCTCGGCGGCGCGGAAGGTCCTGGGTGCGGATCGGGTCGTGGAGGTCGACGACCTCGCCGACGCGCTCACCGAGGCGACCGAGGCCGCTTCCGCGGCTGCCGGTGGACAGGTGCTGGTCACCGGCTCCGTCGTCACCGTCGGCGAGGCGCGCCGGCTGCTGGGTCTGTGAAGTTGCTGAGCAAGTGAAACGGTCCTGCCCCGGCCGATCTGGCCGGAGCAGGACCGTCGTGCAGTCCGGTCGGGGTCAGCCCACCATGCCGTGCGGGTCGATGACGTACTTGGTGGCCGCGCCCTGGTCGAAGGCGGCGTAGCCCGCCGGGGCCTCGTCGAGGCTGATCGTCTTCGCGTTGACCGCGTCGGCGATGTGGGCCTTGTCGGCGAGGATCAGGTTCATCAACTGACGGTTGTACTGCTTCACCGGGCACTGGCCGGTCACGAAGGTGTGCGACTTGGCCCAGCCCAGGCCGAGCCGGACGCCGATCTGGCCCTGCTTGGCGGCGTCGTCGACGGCGCCCGGGTCGCCGGTGACGTACAGGCCGGGGATGCCGAGGGACGCGCCCGCGCGCGCCACGTCCATGATGTCGTTGAGGACGGTGGCGGGCTGCTCGGCGGCGTCACGGCCGTGGCCGCGGGCCTCGAAGCCGACCGCGTCGACGGCGGCGTCCACGACCGGTTCGCCGAGGATGTCGTCGATGATGTCCGCGAGGGCGTCGCCGGAGGAGAGGTCCGCGGTCTCGCAGCCGAAGCTGGCGGCCTGCTTGAGCCGGTCGGCGTTCATGTCGCCGACGATGACGGTCGACGCGCCGAGCAGCTGGGCCGAGTACGCCGCGGCGAGCCCGACCGGGCCCGCTCCTGCCACGTACACCGTCGACCCGGTGGTCACGCCGGCGGTGTAGGCGCCGTGGTAGCCGGTCGGGAAGATGTCGGAGAGCATGGTCAGGTCGAGGATCTTCTCGAGGGCCTGGTCGCGGTCGGGGAACTTCAGCAGGTTGAAGTCGGCGAACGGGACCATGACGTACTCTGCCTGGCCACCGATCCAGCCGCCCATGTCGACATAGCCGTACGCAGCGCCGGCCCGGGCCGGGTTCACGTTGAGGCAGATGCCGGTCTTGCCCTCGTTGCACATGCGACAACGGCCGCACGCGATGTTGAACGGCACCGAGCAGATGTCGCCCACCTCGTGGAAGAGGACGTCGTCGCCGATCTCGACGATCTCGCCGGTGATCTCGTGGCCGAGCGTCTGACCCACGGGGGCGGTCGTCCGGCCACGCACCATGTGTTGGTCGCTGCCGCAGATGTTGCTCGTCACGAGCTTGAGGATCACCGCGTGCGGCGCCGCACGCTTGATGCCGAGACCACTGACGACATCCTGGGGGAGCTCCAGCTTCGGGTACTCGATGGACTCGACGGCCACCTCGCCCGGCCCCTTGTAGACGACGACTCTGTTGTCTGCCATGGCGTCTCTTCTTCCTGCCCCCGGGGTGGGGGCGTCCGGCGTACTCAGGTTGCAGGGATGTTTCTTATAGCGAAACAAGAGCGCTATATGAAACAAACTAGACCGTGAGAAGCGCCCGCATCAAGACCCTGTCTCGACCGATTTCGGACCGATCTCAGACCTCGTACGGCGGCGTCACATCGCTCGCGGCTTGCCTACCCGGCAGTAGGGGTGACCAAGGTGAATCGGTCCGGAAGGCATACTGTTTCAGCATGAGCAACACGAGCGAAACACGGAGCACGACCGTTCACTCAGTGGACCGAGCCATCTCCATCCTCCAGGTGCTCGCCCGTCGGGGTGCTGTCGGAGTCACGCCGATCTCCGAGGAACTGGGGGTGCACAAGTCCACGGTCTTCCGGCTGCTGGCGACGCTCGAGGCCCGCGGGCTCGTGGAGCAGAACGCGAGCCGCGGGCACTATCAGCTCGGCTACGGGGTCATCCAGCTCGCCGCCGGCGCGACCCGCAAGCACGATCTCTCGGTCACGAGTCGCCCGATCTGTATGGCATTGGCCGACGAGGTCGGCGAGACCGTCAACATCGTCATCAACGACGGCGAGGAGGCCATCACGATCGACCAGGTGATCGGGAGCGCCGAGATCACCTCGGTGAACTGGGTGGGTCAGCGGAGCCCCCTGCACACAACCGCGTCCGGTCAGGTCTTCCTGGCGATGATGCGGCCGGAGGAGCGTCAGCACATCCTGGACCGGGGGCTCGAGCGCTACACCGACGAGACCGTGGTCGACCCGGAGCGGCTCGAGGAGCAGCTCGCCGAGGTCAGGCGGCTGGGCTATGCCTACTCCGTCGACGAGCACGAGATCGGTCTCGCCGGCGTGGCGGCGCCGATCCGCTCCCTCGGCGGCGGGGTGATCGCCGCCGTCGTGGTCTCCGGCCCCTCGTTCCGGATCACGTCCGAGAACGCGCCCGAGCTGGCCGAGCACGTGCTCGCTGCCGCTGCGGCGATCTCCGAGCGGAACGGCTTCCCCAAGGCCGAGTGACCCGACCTGCCCTGGCCGAGGTGGGATCGGCCTGATCACGTGGCCCGCATGTCTGGTGCATGCGGGCCACGTCGCGTTCCCGTGTCGTGAAGCGCTTGTAAATCCTGTGGGGGAATCCACACGGAGTCGTTGACAGCGTCTCGAAACGCGCGGCAGAATCGTTGTTGCGTTCTGCGCAGCAGTTTTGCAGAGTGAAACAACCGCCGTCTGGCGGTCCGCCGTTATCTGAACCCGGAATCTGCCCGGTTGAGCGTGGGAGACATCAACGTGACGCGTATGAGCATCGAAACGACGCCTGAGGATCTGGCGTCCTTGGCGGACAGGCGAGCACCCGGCTACAGCCTGGAGGCGCCTTTTTACACCAGCTCGGAGATCTACGAGCAGGACCTCGACGTCATCTTCGGCCAGCACTGGATCTTCGCCGTCGCCGAGGCGGAGATCCCGGACCCCGGCGACTACGTCACCATCGATGTGGGCACCCACTCCGTGATCGTCGTCCGTGACGACGACGAGAACGTCCGTGCCTTCCGGAACGTGTGCCGGCACCGCGGGTCGCGACTGCTCGAGTCCGCCTGCGGCTCGATCGGCAACATCGTGTGCCCCTACCACCAGTGGACCTACCGGGTCGACGGCAGCCTGATCTTCGCCGAGTCGCAGGCCTCCACCTTCGAATACGACAAGTTCGGTCTCAAGCCGGTCAACGTGCGTGCGGTCGGTGGGCTGGTCTTCCTCTGCCTGGCCGACGAGCCGCCGGCCGACTTCGACGAGGTCAGCCAGCTCATCGAGCCATACCTGAAGCCCTACTCGCTGGCCTCCGCGAAGGTCGCCCACCAGACCGACATCGTCGAGGAGGGCAACTGGAAGCTGGTGATGGAGAACAACCGCGAGTGCCACCACTGCGACGCCTCTCACCCCGAGCTGCTCACGGCGTACTTCCCGATCAGCCGCTACGAGGCCGAGGACGTGCCGCCGCGCCAGCAGCAGATCTTCGAGCGCTACCTGGAGGCGCAGGCCGAGCTGGAGAAGGCCCGCGAGGCGATCGGCTTCCCGAACGGGGACGTCTGCCAGCTGGAGGGCAAGGCGACCGGGTTCCAGATCTCCCACCTGCCCCTCGACGGCGCGGGCGCCTCCTTCGGCCCCGACGGCCAGCAGCTCTGCGCGAAGCTGATGGGATCCATCGAGGACCCGAGGTTCGGCGACCTGTCGCTGCACATGCAGCCCAACTCGTGGTTCCACTTCCTCGGTGACCACGCGGTCGTCTTCTCGGTGATTCCGCTCGCCGTGGACCGGACCCTGGTCCGGACGACCTGGCTGGTGAACCCTGACGCCGTCGAAGGCGTCGACTACTCGGTCGAGTCGCTCACCTCCGTCTGGCGTGCCACCAACGACCAGGACCGCGTCCTGGTCGAGGGCACCCAGCGAGGAGTGACGGACCCGGGCTACGTACCTGGTCCGTACTCAGAGGTCGAGGGTGAGGTCGATGCATTCGTCACCTGGTACGTCCAACGCATCCAAGCCAACGCCTAGCCGAAGTCGGGGAGGAGACATGACCATCATCGAGACCGACATCCCCCAGGTGTCGGAGCCGAACTCCTTCGGGCTGCAGAACGGCCGCCCCGCGCCCGTTCGCAGCAAGCGGATGCTCGAGCCCTGCTGGGCCGAGAGCGACGTGATGGACCTGGTGTGCAGCCAGGTGCTCGCGGTCACCCACGACGTGAAGACCTTCGTCTTCACGACCCCCGAGCGTCGTCCCTTCGACTTCGAAGCGGGCCAGTTCATCACGATCCGCGTCGAGATCGACGGCGAGCTGATGACGCGCTGCTACACCATCGCCTCGCCGCCGACCCGGCCCGACCGGCTGGCCATCACGGTCAAGCGGGTGCCGGACGGCGTGGTGTCGAACTGGCTCCACGACAACCTCGAGCCCGGCACCTGGATCTCGATGCACGCCCCGGCGGGTGCGTTCGTCCTGCCGGAGGACGACGCGCCGAAATACCTCTTCCTCTCCGCGGGAAGCGGCATCACCCCGGTGCTCTCGATGACCAGGACGCTGTACGACCTCGGCTCCGAGGCGGACATCCTCTTCGTGCACAGCGCTCGTACGCCGGCCGACATCATCTACCGCGGTGAGCTCGAGGCGATGGCACGCCTCATGCCCAACCTCCGGGTGGTGGAGATCTGTGAGGGCGACGCCCCCACCGAGCGCTGGATGGGGCTGCAGGGTCGGATCTCCAAGCCGGTGCTCGAGATCCTGGCGCCCGACCTCAACGAGCGCGAGACGTTCATCTGCGGTCCGGCGGGCTACATGGCCTCCGCGAAGTCGCTGCTCGAAGAGCTCGGCTACGACATGGAGAAATACCACGAGGAGAGCTTCGACTTCGGTGCTCCCGCGGTGCCTGCGCCGACGGCCGCCCCGCCGGTCGAGCAGGACGCCGAGGACGAGGCCGCGGCCGGGTTCTCGGTCGAGTTCGCGCGCAGCGGCCGGATGATCACCTGCGGTCCGGACGAGACCCTGCTGGAGGCGGCGATCGCTGCCGGCATGCGTCCGATGTCCGCCTGTGGTCAGGGTATGTGCGGCACCTGCAAGGTGTCGATGCTCTCCGGCGAGGTCGACATGAAGCACAACGGCGGCATCCGGCCGAAGGAGATCGCCAACCAGAAGGTGCTGATGTGCTGCTCCAAGCCGCTGGGTGACATCCAGCTGGACTGCTGAGCTCGGTCCCGCCGAGCAGGCGTACGTCGCTCGGGTGGCTGTCGGGTCGGTGTCCGACAGCCACCCGAGGTTCAGAGGACCTCGCGGATCTCGCGTTCGAAGCCGCTGATGTGCTCGAGGGTGAGCTTCTCGGCCCGGTCGGCGTCGCCGTCGGCCACGGCGTTGAGGAGCTGTGCCTGCTCGACGACGTGGTGGGCCAGGTCGGGGAGACGGTCGATCACCATCCACCAGATCCGGATGGCGAGGTTGTCGTACCTGATCAGGATGTCCTCGAGATGGGCGTTGCCGCTCGACTGGTAGATCAGGCCGTGGGCGGCCTTGTCGACGCGCATCAGCGCGGTGCGGTCGCCGTCGGCCAGCTTGCCCTTGCCGATCTGCGCCGCCAGGGCCCGCATCTGCTCGCGCTGCTGCGGCGTCGCGCGTTCGGCGGCGGCGCGGGAGGCGTACGGAGCGAGCTGACGCCGGATCTCGGCGATCGCGCTGAGCTCGGTCGCGTCGATGGTCGTCGCGAAGGTGCCGCGGCGGGGGAAAGAGTGGACCAGGTGGTCGGCCTCGAGGCGCTTGATCGCCTCCCGGACGGGGGTGCGCCCCATGCCGATGGCGGCCGCGATCTGACCGTCGTTGATCGGTGCCCCGGGACGGATGTCGAGCATCACCAAGCGCTCACGGATGTAGTGGTAGGCCTGCTCGGCGAGCGATGCGGCGGGCGGGTTCGCCGTGGCTGCCAGGATCTCGTCAACCGTCATTGAGTTCGTGTCCCATGTCCGTTCCGGCCTGTCGGCGGATGATGTGGTGTCGCTTGACCACCCTAGTCTGATACATCAGTCACAGGCGATCGGCGTGCCGATGCCGACATGGGGCGTCCGCGCCTGGAGATCGCCCTGTCGACAACTAGTATATCAATGCTAGGGTCCCGGCATGTCCGATCGCGCGAACCGGGTGCTGCGGCTGCTGGGCTCTCGCGGCTCGAACGCAGCCCTGCTGGAGCCTGCTGTCCTTGCGGCTGACCTCGGGCTGCCGCCTCGGGAAGCGTCCGTGTCGGCTGTGCCCCATGTTCCGGCGGTGCGTGCGGGTGGACTCGTCTTCACCTCGGGTCAGCTGCCGATCCAGGACGGCGAGCTGGTCGCCACGGGCAGGGTGGGGGACACCTTGAGCCTCGCCGAGGGTCAGGCCTGTGCGCAACGGTGCGCCGTCAACGCTCTCGAGGCGGTCAGGTCCGAGGTCGGCGACCTCGGACGGGTGAGGCGCATCGTCAAGGTCGTGGTGTACGTCGCCTCCGGTGCGCTCTTCACCGACCAGGCCCTCGTCGCCAACGGGGCGTCGGAGCTTCTCGGCATGGCCTTCGGTGACGCGGGCCGCCACGCACGTTCGGTGGTCGGCGTCTCGGTCCTGCCTCTGGATGCGCCGGTCGAGCTCGATCTCGTCGTTGAGATCTGACTCTTGATCGTGTGATGCATCACATATATCGTCACTAATATATCAGCGTCTGAACGGGTGGCGCCCCGCTGAAGTGCCGCCGCCCGGAGTCTTGATGGCACCGACAGATGCTGCTCCTTCCCAGAGCCCTCGATCGGAGTGCGTCATGAGATCAACCACCGGTAGCGGTGACCTTTCCCCGGTAGCGTCGCCCCGCCACAAGTCCGTCGGTCAGAACGGGAGCCCGACCCATCCGGCGCTCGACTGTCCACCCGAGGAACCGGCGAAGGACGCCGGAGGTCTTGACCGGGTCGTCTTCGGGGTGACCGCGATCATCGCGATCGGCTTCCTGGTCTGGGGGTTCGTCAGCACGGAGTCGCTGGCCTCGGTCTCGGGGACGTCGTTGTCCTGGGTGATGGACAACCTGGGCTGGCTCTTCGTCACCACGGCCTCGACCTTCGTCGGGTTCGTGCTGTGGCTCGCCTTCGGCAAGTTCGGGAACATCCCGCTCGGCCGTGACGGGGAGGAGCCGGAGTTCCGTACGATCTCGTGGGTCACGATGATGTTCAGCGCCGGCATGGGGATCGGCCTGATCTTCTACGGCGTCAGCGAGCCGGTCAGCCACTACATCGCGCCGCCGCCCGGAACGGACGGGGGAGCAGAGTCCGAGAAGATCCAGACGGCCATGGCCACGACTCTCTTCCACTGGGGAGTCCACCCGTGGGCGATCTACGCCCTGGTCGGGCTCGCGATCGCCTACAGCGTCTTCCGCAAGGGCCGCGGCCTGCTGATCAGCTCGGTGTTCGAGCCTCTTCTCGGACGCCACGCACGCGGGACCGGGGGCCGGATCATCGACATGCTCGCGATCTTCGCGACCCTCTTCGGGTCCGCGGCGTCGTTGGGTCTCGGCGCGCTCCAGATCCGCAGCGGGCTGGAGATCGTCGGCGGGCTCGGCCGCACCGGCAACGGCATCCTGGTCGCGATCATCGCCGTGCTCACCGTCGGGTTCGTCTTCTCGGCGGTCTCGGGCGTGGCCAAGGGGATCCAGTGGCTCTCGAACATCAACATGGTGCTCGCTGTAGGGCTCGCCCTGTTCGTCTTCGTGGCCGGCCCGACGGTGTTCATCCTCAGCCTGGTCCCGACGACCGTCGGCAGCTACTTCCAAGAGGTCGCGATGATGTCGGCGCGCACCTCGGCCGAGGGGTCCGAGACTGCTTCCTGGCTGTCGAGCTGGACGGTCTTCTACTGGGCCTGGTGGCTCTCCTGGACGCCGTTCGTCGGGATGTTCATCGCGCGGATCTCGCGTGGCCGGACCATCCGCCAGTTCGTGACCGGCGTGCTCCTCGTGCCGTCGCTGGTGAGCCTGGCCTGGTTCGCCATCTTCGGTGGCGCGGCCATCGACCTGCAGCAGAACGGGGTCGACATCGCCGGCGCCGGTGGCGTGGAGACCCAGCTGTTCACCACCTTGGAGTCCTTCCCGCTGTCCACCGTGGCCAGCGTGGTGGTCATGATCCTGGTCGCGCTCTTCTTCGTCTCGGGCGCGGACGCGGCCTCGATCGTGATGGCCACGCTCTCCGAGCGCGGCTCCATCGAGCCGAGCCGGCCGACCGTGATCTTCTGGGGCGTCGCCACCGGTGCGGTCGCCGCGGTGATGCTGCTGGTCGGCGGCTCCGATGCGCTCAGCGGACTGCAGACGATCACCATCGTCGCCGCCGTGCCGTTCGTGCTGGTCATGGTCGCGCTGTGCGTGTCCCTGGTGAAGGACCTCCGGGAGGACCCGCTGGTGGTCCGGGCCCAGTACGCCTCCAAGGCGGTCGAGCAGGCCGTCGTCTACGGGGTCTCCGAGCATGGTGACGACTTCGTCATCAGGGTCTCGCGCGATCCCGACGCGCCTGCCGACAAGCCGGCCGAGTTGGTCGATGAGCCGGTCGAGGAACTGGTCGACGGGCCGGTCGACGGGCCGCTCGACGAGCCGATCCAAGAGTCGGCGAGCTAGCACGAGACGCGAAGGGAACGGGTGTGGTGAAGCGCGACGCGGACGGGGCGTACGCCGTCGACGAGCCGGTGGAGATGCTCGGTGTCACCGAGCCGAAGACCTGGGCCGCAGGCGTGCCGGCGGTGCGGAAGGCGATCGAGTACTCCCTGACGCAGACCTCGGTGCGGCGTACGGCCTTGACGTTGTTGAATCTCAACCAGGCCGGCGGGATGGACTGCCCGGGGTGTGCCTGGCCGGAGCCGGACCACCGGCACCGGAACGAGTACTGCGAGAACGGTGCCAAGCACATCGCCGACGAGGCGACGTCGCGCCGGGTGACGCGGGAGTTCTTCGCGCAGCACTCGGTCGCCGAGCTGGACCAGAAGTCGGACTACTGGCTCAACCAGCAGGGCCGGCTGACCGAGCCGATGGTCAAGCGTCCCGGGGCGACCCACTACGAGCCGATCACCTGGGACGACGCGTTCCGGACCATCGGCGACGAGCTCAACGGCCTGGACTCTCCCGACGGGGCGATGTTCTACGTCTCGGGCCGGCTCAACAACGAGGCCGCGTTCCTGCTGCAGCTCTTCGCCCGGGCCTACGGCACCAACAACCTGCCCGACTGCTCGAACATGTGTCACGAGTCGAGCGGCTCGGCGCTGAACGAGACGCTCGGGATCGGCAAGGGCAGCGTCCAGCTCGAGGACATCTACAACGCGGACCTGGTGTTCGTGGTCGGACAGAACCCGGGTACGAACCACCCGCGGATGCTGTCGGCGCTGGAGGAGACCAAGCAGCGCGGCGGCCGGGTGATCGCGGTGAACACGCTGCCCGAGGCCGGTCTGATGCGGTTCAAGAACCCGCAGAAGGCCCGCGGTGTGGTGGGTCGTGGCACCGCGATCGCGGACCAGTTCCTGCAGATCCGTCCCGGCGGTGACCTCGCGCTGTTCCAGATGCTCAACCGCCGTCTGCTCGAGGCCGACCAGGAGGCGGGCGGCGGTGTGCTCGACTGGGAGTACATCGCGGCGTACACCACCGGGTTCTACGCCTTCGCCGAGCACGCCCGCACGATCACCTGGGAGGACACGCTCGAGGCCACCGGCCTGACCCGCGAGGAGATCGAGGCGGTCCACGAGCAGGTGCTGGCCAGCCGGTCGGTCATCGTCTGCTGGGCGATGGGGCTGACCCAGCACAAGCACGGGGTGCCGACGATCCGCGAGGTGGTCAACTTCCTCATGCTGCGGGGCAACATCGGCAAGCCCGGCGCCGGGGTGTGCCCGGTACGCGGCCACTCCAACGTGCAGGGCGACCGGACGATGGGCATCTGGGAGAAGATGCCCGACTCGTTCCTCGACGCGCTCGGTGCCGAGTTCCGGTTCGACCCGCCGCGCAGGCACGGGTACGACTCGGTCGACGGGGTCCGGGCGATGCGGGACGGGAAGGCGAAGGTCTTCATGGGCGTCGCCGGCAACTTCGTCCGGGCGATCTCGGACAGCGACGTCGCCGAGGCGGCGCTGAGGAGCTGCCGGCTGACCGTCCAGGTCTCCACCAAGCTCAACCGGTCCCACACGGTGGTCGGCGAGACCGCCCTCATCCTGCCCACGCTGGGCCGCAGCGACATCGACGTCCAGGCCAGCGGCGAGCAGTTCGTCACCGTCGAGGACTCGATGAGCTCCGTGCACGCCACCCGTGGCAAGCTCCCGCCGGCCTCGGAGGACCTGCTCAGCGAGGTCGCGATCGTCTCCCGGGTCGCGCAGGCGACCATCGGCGACCGCTACGGGATCGACTGGGCGGGCTTCGAGGCCGACTACGGCCGGATCCGGGATCGGATCGCCCGGGTGGTGCCGGGGTTCGAGGACTTCAACGAGCGGATCAGAGACCCGAAGGGGTTCGTGCTGCCCAACCCGGTCAACTCCGGTGTCTACCGCACCCCGAGCGGCAAGGCCGTCTTCACCCGCAACGACCTGACCTGGCTGGAGGCGCCTCCCGGACACCTGATCCTGCAGACACTGCGCTCCCACGACCAGTGGAACACCATCCCGTACGCGATGGACGACCGCTACCGCGGCATCCACCATGCCCGCCGCATCGTGATGGTCAACCCGGCCGACATCGCCGAGCTCGGGTTCGCCGACGGTGACCGCGTCGACATCGTCAGCGTGTGGGAGGACGGGGTGGAGCGGCGGGCACCGGGTTTCACCCTCGTCGCCTATCCGGCGAGCCGGGGGTCGGCTGCTGCGTACTATCCGGAGACGAACGTCCTGGTGCCGCTTGACAGCGTCGCCGAGGGCAGCAACACCCCGACGTCGAAGGGGGTCGTGGTTCGCCTGGCACGCGCCGGAGCGGAGTCGGCCTGACGCGCAGCGTGGCTGTAGATTCATCCCTGTGAAGAGGCCTCGAAGTTCCAACCGCTCACCCTGGATCGGCGCGAGGGGTGAGCGGGCCTGATGGACAGCCAGACATTCCTCAGTCTCGGGCTGGTGCTGGTCTTCGTGCTCGTCGGCGGCGTCTTCGCCGCGACCGAGCTGGCGCTGGTGTCGTTGCGGGAGAGCCAGCTGGCCGCCATGGAGCGTCAGGGGCCTCGTGGGGCACGGGTGGCGGAGGTGGCGCGCGACCCCAACCGCTTCCTGGCCGCGGTGCAGATCGGCGTCACCGTCGCGGGCTTCCTCTCCGCGGCCTACGGCGGGTCGACGATCGCTCCCGACGTCGCGCCCTACCTCGAGCGACTCGGCCTGGGTGAGGCGCTCGCCGAGACCATCGCACTGATCGTCCTGACCCTGTTCATCGCCTATCTCTCCCTGGTCCTGGGCGAGCTGGTGCCCAAGCGGCTGGCGCTGCAGAAGGCCGCCGGCATCTCGCTCGCCGTCGCGCCGGTGCTGGACAAGTTCGCCAACGTGATGCGGCCGGTGATCTGGCTGCTCTCGGTCTCCACCGACGCCGTCGTGCGGCTGCTCGGCGGCGATCCCAAGGCCTCGGCCGAAGAGGTCTCGGAGGAGGAGCTGCGCGAGATGGTCTCGACCAACCGGGACCTCGAGGAGGACGAGCGCCGGATCCTCCGCGACGTCTTCAGCACCACCGAGACGAGCCTGAAGGAGGTGATGCGCCCGCGCGGCGACGTCACCTTCATGCCCGCCTCGATGCCGCTTCCCGAGGCCGCCGAGATGGTCCGCGACCTGCCCTATTCGCGCTACCCGGTGACCGGTGAGGGCTTCGACGACATCCTCGGCTTCCTGCACGTACGCGACCTGCTCGGAGTCGACGCGACCGACCAGCGCACCGTCCGTGACGTCTGCCGTCCGGTGCTCGCACTGCCCGGGAGCAAGCGGGTGATCCCCTCGATCGCCACCATGCGCGAGAGCGGCACCCACCTGGCGATGGTCGTGGACGAATACGGCGGCACCGACGGCATCGTGACCCTCGAGGACCTCGTCGAGGAGATGATCGGCGACATCCGCGACGAGTACGACCACGGTGAGACCCGCATCCGCGACTACGGCGACCTGTCCCGGATCGACGGCGCGATGACGATCGAGGACTTCGCCGACACCACCGGCATCGAGCTCGAGGACGGTGGCTACGAGACCGTCGCCGGATATCTCATCTCGCGGCTGGGTCACATCCCGCAGGTCGGGGAGGTGCTGGCCCTTCCGGGCGTGAGCCTGGAGGTGGCCGCCCGGAACGGCAACCGGATCACCGAGATCGCGCTGCACCCCGAGAAGGCATCTCCGGCACCGGAGTGAGCACGGTCCCGTCGGCGAGCCAGCGGTCGAGGTTGTCGAGGGTCAGCTGCTCCATCGCGGCGCGGGTCTCGACGGTGCCACTGGCCAGGTGGGGGAGGAGCACCACGTTGTCGAGGGCCATCAGCTCGGCGGGAACCTCGGGCTCGTTAGTGTAGACGTCGAGGCCGGCGCCGGCGATACCGCCTGCGAGCAGCAGCTCGACGAGGGCGGCCTGGTCGACCACGGAGCCACGCGCGATGTTGATGAGGTAGCCCTCGGGCCCGAGCGCCTCGAGCACCGTGCGGTCGACGAGATGTCGCGTACTGCTGCCGCCGGAGGTGGCGAGGACCAGGACGTCGACATCGGCGGCGAGCGCGGCGGGCGAGGCGGCGTAGCGGTAGGGAGAGCCGGGCACCTCCCGGCGGGAGTGGTAGGAGATCGGGCAGCCGAAGGCCTCGAAGCGGGTCGCGATCGCCCGGCCGATCCGGCCCAGGCCGAGGATGCCCACGCGCTTGCCCGAGACCTTCCGGGCCAAGGGGTAGCTGCCTGTCGCGGGCCAGTCGCCGCGGCGTACGAACCGGTCGGCGGCGCTCTGGGTGCGCAGGGTGTCGATGGTGAGGCCGATCGCGGTGTCGGCCACGCAGTCGGTCAGCACGTCGGGGGTGTGGGAGACGAGCACCCCGCGCGCCGCCGCCTCCTCGACGTCGATCGCGTCGTAGCCGACCCCGAAGTTGACGATCGCGCCGAGCGAGGGGAGCTGCGCCATCAGGTCGGCGGTCACGCCCGTGCGGCCGGTGGTGACCACGGCGCCGATCGAGGGTCCGTGCTCGGCGAGGAACGCGGCACGCGCGTGATCGTCGGGCAGCACCAGGGCGTCGTACCGCTCGGTGAGGGTCGCGGCCAGCGACGGCTTGAGCGGTCCTACCTGGAGGATGCGGCGGTTCACGGGGTCTCCTGTCGTTCGGCGATCCTCTCGAGGCTAGACAGCGATCGGCACGCGCGTCCAAGAGCGTCAGGGCATCGTTCGATGCCGTGACGCATCAGGACCCGGTTCGGGACCGGTGCGCAGCCGCTTCTGCCACACATCCTGGTCCCAGGTGGCGGGTGCGGTGCTGCGTACGAACTGCTCGACCGTCATCACGAAGCGCCCGGGGTCGGACCGGAACGGGAAATGGCCCGCGCCGTGGAACACGTCGAGGGAGGCGTACGGCATCGCCAGCCGCGCCTGTCCGGCATGGCGGAACGGGACGACGCCATCACGGTCCCCCCAGATCATCAGCGTCGGGATGTCCTCGACCAGGTAGCTACGGTCGAGCATCGTGACGACCTGGCCGTGCCAGTCGACGACCGCGCGCAGCGTCCGGGCGAAGGCCTGGCGGGAGCGGGCGTCGGGCAGCGCGTCGAAGATCCGGGCCAGGTCGGTGGCGTCGACGCCGAGGTCGTGATCCAGGCGGCGCAGCAGGGCGAGGGAAGCGGAGAACCCGGTCCGTGAGAACGGCAGCCGCAACAGCGTGAGCAGCTCGGGTGCGAGCGGCAGGCTCGCCAGGCGGAGCCAGGCCGAGACGCCCCGCCCGGAGCCGCCGTTGGAGACCAGCACGATCCGCTCGACCAGGTGCGGATACTGGTAGGCGAGCTGCATCGCGACGCCGCCGCCGAGCGAGTGGCCGACGAGGGTGACCCGCTCCACGTCCAGCACGGCCAGGAGGTCGCGCATGCCGTTGGCGAAACCGCCGACCGAGTAGTCGGCGCGCGGTTTGTCGGAGTCACCGTGCCCGAGGAGGTCGGGGGCGATGACGAGATGGTTCTCGGCGAACAGGGGCAGCACCTCGTCCCACGTCCGTGAGCTGTCGCCGATCCCGTGGATGAACAGGATCGCGGAGCCGTCACCGCCGATGCGGTACGCGCGCTGGTAGCCGTGGATCACCCGCGACTGCTGCTCGATCGCCCGCGCCATGACTGCACGCTAGCCGCCATGGGTTTCGAGCATGTTGCAGCGCGGCCGCCGGGCTTGCCTTCCAGCGCGCTTGAATCTCTAGCGTCGTGGTCATGGAGACAACCACCAGGAGATGGATCATCACCGGCGCGAGCTCGGGACTCGGCCTGGCGCTGGCCGAGACCGCGCTGGAGCGCGGCGAGCGGGTGCTCGGCACCGCGCGACGTGCGGACCGGTTCGACGCGCTGAAGGAGCGGTACGGGGATCGGTTGATCGCGGTCGAGCACGATGTGCGCGACGTCGAGGGCGCGGCCGCGGTCGTGCGGCGTGCCGTCGAGGACTTCGGCGGCGTCGACGTGCTGGTCAACAACGCCGGCGCGGGTCAGGTCGGGACCGCCGAGGAGGTCACCGACGCCGAGCTGCGGGACATGCTCGACCAGCATCTGCTCGGGCCGGCGGCGTACGTCCGGGCGGTGCTGCCGCACATGCGCGCGAACGCCTCGGGCGCGATCGTGCAGATGAGCAGCCAGGGCGGCCGGATGTCCTTCCCCGCGGTCGGCAGCTACTCGGCCGGGAAGTTCGCGCTGGAAGGCTGGTCGGAGGCGCTCGCCGGGGAGGTCGCGCCGTTCGGCATCCGGGTGCTGATCGTGGAGCCGAGCCGGTTCCGCACCGAGTTCAACGCGGCCGGGGTGCTCCGCGCAGCGCGGCAGCAGGCGGCGTACGAGGGGGTGGCCGGTGCGGTCCGCGCCAACATGGCCGAGGCCGACGGCATCCAGGAAGGCGATCCGGCCAGCGCCGCGGTTGCGATCCGCGAGATGCTCGAGGCCGAGGACGCTCCGTTGCGGCTGCCGCTCGGGGCCGAGGCGGTCCGCAACCTCACCCGCGTCTACCAGCGTGGTCTCGACGACGTGCAGCGGTGGGCCGAGGTGAGCAGGTCGGCGGACTTCCCCGGCGTGCCGCCCGCCGTGCGTGCGTTCTGAGGCACCATGTCACCCATGGCGACCGACGAGCTGCGCGACCGGGTCCTCGCTGCCGGCGAGGACCCGGCGGCGTCCGTGGTCGATGCGGTCCACGGCCTGCAGGACCACGCCGCGATCGACGCGGCGGCCGCGCCGATGAGCATCGCCGAGGCCGCGGAGTTCGTCGGTGTGCCGGCGCCCACGCTGCGCTACTACGAGCAACAGGGCCTGGTGCTCCCGGCGCGGAACTCCTCCGGCTATCGCGAGTACGCCGCCGACGACCTACGCCGCCTGGTCTTCCTGACCCGGATGCGGCTCTCGGGCATGACCATGCGCGACCTGCGCAGGTACATCGCGCTCGTCGAGGAGGGCGCGAGCACCATCCCCGAGCGGCGGCAGATCCTGCACGATCAGCGCGACAGGATCAGGCGCCGCCTCCGTGAGCTCACCCTTGCGCTGGAGACCACCGAATACAAGATCCGCACCTACGACGGCCACCCCGAGGGCTGAGGCCGTTCGTCGCGTGGTCGACCGGTTCGCCGACATACTCGTCCTACGCCTCGACCTCCCCGCACGAAGGAGCACCCATGGAGCCCGACGATTTCAGCTCGATCCTCGACGCCGTCCGCGCGTTCGTCCGCAAGGAGGTCGTCACGGCCGAGGACGAGATCGAGGAGACCGACCAGATCCCCGACCGGCTCCGGCAGCAGGCCGCGGCGATGGGGCTGTTCGGCTATGCGATCCCGGAGGAGTACGGCGGTCTCGGCTTCACCATGTCGGAGGAGGTCCGGCTGGCGATGGAGCTCGGCTGGACCACGCCGTCGTTCCGCTCGATGTTCGGCACCAACAACGGGATCGCCGGCCAGGTGCTGGTCAACTGCGGCACCGAGCGGCAGAAGCAGCAGTACCTGCCCCGGTTGGCCAGCGGTGAGCTGGTGGCGTCCTTCGCGCTGACCGAGCCCGAGGCCGGCTCCGACCCGAGCGGGCTGCGCACGCGCGCGGTGCGTGAGGGTGACGCGTACGTCATCAACGGGCAGAAGCGCTTCATCACCAACGCGATCTGGGCCGACCTGCTCATGGTCTTCGCCCGCACCGGCGACCTCGCCGAGGGGGCGAAGAACATCTCCGTGTTCGTGGTGCCGACCGACACACCGGGCGTCACCATCGGGCCGCGCGACCACAAGATGGGGCAGCGCGGTGCGGTGACCTCGGAGATCTTCCTCGACAACGTCCAGGTGCCCGCCGAGAACCTGGTCGGTGAGGTCGAGGGCGAGGGCTTCTCGGCGGCCATGCGGTCGCTGGCCAAGGGCCGGCTGCACATCGCCGCGCTCACCGTCGGACTCGCGGACCGGCTGATCGAGGAGAGCCTGCGCCACGCCACGACCAACGGCCAGGGCGGCCAGAAGCTGGCCGAGTTCCAGCTGATCCAGGCAATGCTCGCCGAGAGCCGGACCGAGGCGTACGCCGGTCGGGCGATGGTGCTCGAGGCGGCCCGTAGCTGGGACGACGGCAGCGACCGGCGCACGGCACCGTCGCTGTGCAAGCTGTTCTGCACCGAGGCGGTCGACCGGATCGCCGACCGTGCGGTCCAGATCCACGGGGGCCTCGGCTACATGCGCGAGGTGCCGGTCGAGCGGTTCTACCGCGACGCACGGCTGTTCCGGCTCTACGAGGGAACCAGCGAGATCCAGAAGCTGATCATCGCCAAGCAGATGGTGAAGGAGTTCCAGGGATGAGGTACGCATGAGGTCGCCGCTGGTTCGGGTCCGCTCGCTGACGACGCGCGTCGAGGCGCCGCTGGAGGAGGTGTTCGAGTGGCATCGGCGACCGGGGGCGATCCACCGGCTGATGCCGCCGTGGACGCCGGGGGAGGTGCGGGTGGAGGCGACCGACCTGGCTGATGGCACGGCGGTGCTCTCGCTGGGTCGCGGCGTGGACTGGGTGGCTCGCCATGATCCTTCCGCCTACGACCCGCCCCACCTGTTCACCGACCGGCTCGCGTCGCTGCGGCCGCTGTCGTGGACCCACCGGCACGAGTTCGCCGCCTCCGGTGACGCCACGCTGGTCACCGACCGGATCGAGACGAACGTGCTCGGGCGGATGGTGGACCGGATGCTCGGCTACCGCCACGCGCAGCTGACCGCCGATCTGGCCGCCCACCACAGGACGTACGCAGCGGGCAAGAGCCTCACCATCGCGGTCACCGGCTCCCACGGGACCGTCGGGCGAGCCCTGGTCCCGTTCCTCACCACCGGCGGGCACCGGGTGATCAGGCTGGTCCGGCACACGCCGGCGGTGGAGGACGAACGTCGCTGGGACCCGTCGGCGCCTGCGGCCGATCTCCTCGAGGGAGTCGACGCGGTCGTCCACCTCGCGGGCGCGTCCATCGCCGGCCGCTTCACCGAGGCGCACAAGGCGGCCATCCGCGACTCCCGGATCGAGCCGACCCGGCGGCTCGCGGAGGCAGCGGCCCGCAGCGGCGTACGCACCTTCGTCAGCGCCTCTGCGATCGGGGTCTACGGCGCCGACCGAGGCGATGAGGTCCTCACCGAGTCGTCGGCCAGAGGCAGCGGGTTCCTCGCCGACGTGGTCGCCGACTGGGAGGCCGCGAGCCGGGTGGACGGGCCACGGGTGGTGAACGTGCGGACCGGGATCGTGCAGACCCCGGCCGGGGGAGCGCTGCGGCTCCAGCGACCGCTCTTCGCGGCCGGCCTGGGCGGTCGGCTCGGGAGCGGTGAGCAGTGGCTCAGCTGGATCGGTATCGACGACCTGGTCGACATCTATCACCGCGCCCTTTTCGACGAGACGCTGGAGGGTCCGGTCAACGCGGTCGCGCCCGAGCCGGTCACCGGCCGGGTCTACGCCCAGACCCTCGCCCGCGTGCTCCGCCGTCCCGCGCTGCTGCCCACCCCGGCCATCGGCCCGCGGCTCCTGCTCGGCAAGGAGGGCGCCGACGAGATGGCGCTGGCCAGCCAGCGCGTCGAGCCGGGCGCGCTCGGCAGCGACCACGTGTTCCGTCATCCCTCGCTGGAGGCGGCCCTGCGTCACGTACTCGGGCGGTAGGGAACGCGGCAGCAGAACGGGCTTCAGTCCCCGAGGCCGTACGCGGTCAGCTGGTCGGCAGCGCGGTCCGGGTGAGGCCCTCGGAGATCTCCCACAGCCGCGCGGCATCCTCGGCGCCGGCCAGGGGCCGGTAGAGCGGCTGCTCGGCGGGCGCTCCGCCCAGCTGCCCCGGCCCGCTGGGGCCGTACATCCGGCCGCCGACGGCGTCGGGCGAGGTCGCGGCCAGCAGCGCGGGGAGGGCCGCGGTCTCGGGGGTGCCGAGAAGGATGCCGCGTGCGGAGAGCCAGCGGATCATGCGTACGGCGAGAGTGTCATTCGTGCGTCCGATCTCGGGTCGCGCGGCCAGCAGGTTGGTCGGGGCGACACCGGGATGGGAGAGGTTGCTGGTGATGCCCCAGCCGCCCGCCCGGCTGCGCCGGTCCAGCTCCAGGCCGAAGAGACCGACAGCGATCTTCGACTGGCTGTAGGCCTTCATCCCGTCGTAGCTCTGCTCCCAGTTGGGGTCCTCCCAGTTGATCGCTCCCCGCCGCGCGGCGACGCTGACCTGGGACGTCACCCGGGCCTGCCCCGCTCGCAGGAGTGGCAGGATCCGGGCGACGAGGGCGAAGTGGCCGAGATGGTTCGTACCGAGCTGGAGCTCGAACCCGTCGGCGGTCGTCCGCCGCTCCGGCGGGGTCATCACGCCGGCGTTGTTGATCATGATGTGGAACGGCTGGTCCTCGCCGAGCAGCGTCTCGGAGAGCGCGGTCACCGAGGGCAGCGAGGACAGGTCGAGGTCGCGTAGCGAGATGCGGGCCGTCGGGACGTCGCCGCGGATCGCGGCCAGCGCCTTCTCGCCCTTGGCGGCGTTGCGTACGGGAATCACGACCTCGGCCCCGGCGGCCGCCAGCCGGGTGGCCATGACCAGCCCCATCCCGTCGCTGGCTCCGGTGACCAGGGCTCGTTTGCCGGTTAGGTCCGGGATCGTGATGTCGATGGGTCGGCGTGGCATCGGTCTGCTCCTCGATTCGGGCGCTGCGGTCGCCTCCATCCTCGGTCGCCCACTCCGGCCTATCCAGGGTCTGCTGATCCCAGGCTCAGCGGGCGACGCATGCGTCCGGTCGGCGCGGGGTACTTCGACACCGGTGAGCAATCGCGAGCGCGACGTGATGCGGCGTCTGCTGGACGCCGGCGGGACGACGTACGCCGAGGAGGCCGGGATCCGGCTCCGGGACAAGCCGTCCCCGCTCTACCGGCTGCTGGTGCTGACGATGCTCTCCTCGACCCGGATCTCGACCGACATCGCGACCGCGGCGGCCCGGGAGCTGTCGGCCGCCGGATGGCGTACGCCGCAGCGGATGCTCGACTCCACCTGGCAGCAGCGCGTGGACGCGCTCGGGCGAGCGCACTACCGCCGCTACGACGAGAGCACCGCGACCAAGCTCGCGGAGCAGGCGCAGTGGCTGCTGGAGACCTACCGCGGCGACCTCCGCCGGATCCGGCCGTCGTCGCGTGACGACGCCGGCGCGCTGATCGATGCGCTCACCGACTCGCCCCGCATCGGGCCGGTGGGGGCACGGATCTTCTGCCGGGAGGTGCAGGACGTCTGGCCCGCGCTGTCGCCCTTCCTCGACGACCCGCTCCTCGACCAGGCGCGGGAGCTCGGCCTGCCCGGGGAGCCCGAGGAGCTCGCGTCGCTCGCCCCTGGTGGGCGCTGTGCGCCGGTCGCGGCCGCGCTCACTCGGGCGCGCCACGGGCTTCCCGATCTCGACCAGACCTGAGGCACTCACGTACGCCGGAGGTGATCCCGCTTAGGATCACCGCATGGTTCGCGGGGAGTCGAAGAACGCGCCGAGCATGGCGGATGTGGCGGCCCGGGCAGGGGTCTCGCACCAGACCGTGTCCCGGGTGGTCAACGGCTCCGATGCCGTACGCGGCGAGACCCGCGACCGGGTGCTCGCGGCGATCGAGGAGCTGGGCTACCGGCGCAACAAGTCGGCGCGGGCGCTCGTGACCCGACGCTCCGGGCGCCTGGGGCTGCTCTACACGCAGCCGCACCTGTATGGACCCGGCACGCTGGCCGCCTCGGTGCACCAGGCGGGCCAGAAGGCCGGCTACGACGTCATCCTGAGCCCGGTGCCGCACCTGGAGGCGACCTCGGCGGAGCGGGCGATCGAGGCGCTCCTCGACGACGCGGTCGAGGCCGTGCTCCTCGGTGTCTCGCACCAGTCGTTCGAGGACCTCGTCGCCCAGTTGGCCTCGACGGTCGAGGTCGTGATGATCCACAGCGACCCGCCCGCCGGAGTGCGCTCGGTGGGGATCGACCAGCACGCCGGAGCCGTGCTCGCCACTCAGTATCTGCTGGACCTCGGCCACCGCACCATCGCCCATGTCGCCGGTCCGGTCGGCTGGATCGATGCCCGGCAGCGTCGGGAAGGCTGGCTGGCGGCCCTCCGGGACGCCGGCACGCAGCCGGGTCCGGAGATCTTCGGCGACTGGTCGAGCCGGAGCGGCTACGAGGCGGGCGCGGTGATCGCCCGCGACGCCTCGGTCACTGCTGTCTTCGCGGCCAACGACTCGATGGCGCTCGGGGTGATCCGGGCGTTGCACGAGGCGGGGCGCCGAGTCCCTCAGGACGTGAGCGTCGTCGGTTTCGACGACGTGCCGGACGCTGCCTACCTGTGGCCGCCGTTGACGACGGTCCGCCAGGACTTCGAGTCGCTGGGCGAGCTCGCGGTCGAGGTGGCCACCACGGCCATCGCCGAGGGGACCGTCGAGGTGCCGCCGCTCCTGGCGCCGGAGCTCGTGGTGCGGGACTCGGCTGCCCGCCACCCCAGCTGAGCCGAGGCGTCACCTAGGTCGACCGAGACGTCGGTCCCGTCAGCCGAGCTGGCACCGCGGTGCCAGCTCGGCCGACCGGGGCGACGTCTCGACAGAGAGGTCTGCGGGAACACAGCGGTAATCCGCCCGCAATATGTTAGCGTTCACATCGCCTTGAACCCCACCCCGTGCCGTCGGGCAGAAACGGAGCCGTGATGACGCAGCGAGCAGGTCGGCTGCCCGACCTCGAAGAGACCGCGCTCGGTATCGAGCTGGGCTCCACGAACATCAAGGCATGCTTGATCGGTCCCGATCATTCGCCTCTCGCCACCGGCTCCCACGTGTGGGAGAACGAGCTCGTCGACGGCCTGTGGACCTACTCGCTCGAGGCGGTCTGGGCCGGTGTCCAGGGCGCCGTCGCGGCCCTCGGTGACGAGGTCGAGCGCCAGTACGGCGCCCGGCCGACGACCTTCGGGGCGATCGGCGTCTCGGCGATGATGCACGGCTACCTCGCCTTCGACGAGGCCGGCGAGCTGCTGGTGCCGTTCCGCACCTGGCGCAACACCAACACCGCGGTCGCCGCCGCCGAGCTGTCGGAGACGCTCGGCACCAACATCCCGCTGCGCTGGTCGATCGCCCACCTCTACCAGGCCGTCCTCGACGACGAGCCCCACCTGCCGCGGATCGCCTCGCTGACCACCCTCGCGGGCTACGTCCACCGGGCGCTGACCGGCGAGCACGTGCTCGGTGTCGGCGACGCCTCCGGGATGTTCCCCATCGACCCGACTACCCGCACCTACGACCAGCGGATGCTCGAGCAGGTCGCTCACCTGGCCGCCGCCAAGCGCCCCGGACTGCGGGTCGAGGGAATGCTCCCGACGGTACTCCCGGCGGGTGCCGACGCCGGCCGGCTCACCGCCGAAGGTGCCGCCCTGCTCGACCCGAGCGGCACCCTGCTCCCCGGCATCCCGCTGTGCCCGCCCGAGGGTGACGCCGGCACCGGGATGGTCGCCACCAACTCGGTGGCCCAGCGCACCGGCAACGTCAGCGCCGGCACCTCGATCTTCGCGATGGTCGTGCTCGAGGCGCCGCTGGCCACCGTCCACCACGCCATCGACATCGTCACCACCCCGGCCGGCGACCCGGTCGCGATGGTGCACTGCAACAACGGCGCCAGCGAGCTCAACGCCTGGGCCGGCGTCTTCGGCGAGTTCGCCGCTGCGCTCGGCCACCCCTGCGAGCCCGACGCCGTCTTCGGTGCCCTGCTCACGGCGGCGCTGAAGGGCTCGCCCGACGGCGGCGGCCTGCTGGCCTACAACTACCTGGCAGGCGAGCCGATCACCGGCCTCGACGAGGGCCGCCCGCTGTTCGTACGCACCCCCGGCAGCCGCCTCGACCTCGCCGGGTTCGCCCGCGCCCAGGTCTACGGCGTCTTCGGCACCCTCGCCCTCGGCATGCGCGTCCTCGCCGACCAGGGCGTCGAGATCGACGCGATGTTCGCCCACGGCGGCCTGTTCCGCACCGCCGGCGTCGCTCAGCGGCTCCTCGCCGCGGCCACCGGCGCCCCGGTCGCCGTCGGCCGCACCGCCGGTGAGGGCGGCGCCTGGGGGATCGCGGTCCTGGCTGCGTACGCCCGGGCCGCGGCGACCGACGGCGACCTCACCCTGAGCGCCTACCTCGCCGAGCGCGTCTTCGGCGACATCGACCTCGAGGTCGTCGAGCCGGACGCCGCCGACCTCGCCGGGTTCCGGACCTACCTGGAGCGCTACGAGGCCGGTCTCGAGATCGAGCGGGCCGCCACGGTCGCGCTCGCCGCCGTCCCAGGAAACACCGCAGAAGGAGAACAGTGATGACCGGCGTACCCACCGCGCTCCGGGAAGCCGTCGATGCCGCCAAGGAGCGGGTCGCCGCGCTCCACGCCGAGCTGCCCCGCTGGGAGCTGGTCGTGTGGACCGCCGGGAACGTCTCCGAGCGGGTGCCGAATCCCGACGGCGAGGACCTGCTGGTCATCAAGCCCTCCGGGGTGGCCTACGAGGACATCACCGCCGAGGCGATGGTCGTCTGCGACCTGGCCGGCAACCTCGTCGAGGGGGAGCGGTCGCCGTCCTCGGACACCGCCGCCCATGCGTACGTGTATGCCCACATGCCCGAGGTCGGGGGAGTGGTCCACACCCACTCCACGTACGCCACGGCCTGGGCGGCCCGCGGGGAGGAGATCCCCTGCGTGCTCACGATGATGGCCGACGAGTTCGGCGGACCGATCCCGGTCGGCCCGTTCGCGATCATCGGTGACGACTCGATCGGCCGCGGCATCGTGGAGACGCTGCGCGAGTCGCGCAGCCCGGCGGTGCTGATGCAGAACCACGGGCCGTTCACCATCGGCAAGGACGGCCGCGCCGCGGTCAAGGCCGCGGTGATGTGCGAGGAGGTCGCCCGCACCGTGCACATCTCGCGCCAGCTCGGCCAGCCGCTGCCGATCGAGCAGCGCCACGTCGACTCCCTCTACGACCGTTACCAGAACGTCTACGGCCAACACTGAAAAGGACCCCCTCAATGACCAAGCCCACTGCGTCGAAACCCTATGGAGACCGCGAAGTCTGGTTCTTCACCGGCAGCCAGGACCTCTACGGCGAGGAGACCCTTCGCCAGGTGGCCGAGCAGTCCCAGGAGGTCGCCCGCGCCCTCGACGCCTCCTCCGACGTCCCGGCGAAGGTCGTGTGGAAGCCCGTCCTGAAGGACTCAGCGGCCATCCGCCGCGCGATGCTGGAGGCCAACTCCGACGACAACGTCCTCGGAGTCGTCACCTGGATGCACACCTTCAGCCCGGCCAAGATGTGGATCGCCGGCCTGGACGCGCTCCGGAAGCCGCTCCTGCACCTGCACACCCAGGCCAACGTCGAGCTCCCCTGGTCGGAGATCGACATGGACTTCATGAACCTCAACCAGGCCGCCCACGGCGACCGGGAGTACGGCTACATCGCCACCCGCCTCGGCGTCGCCCGCACCACGGTCGTCGGTCACGTCTCCAACCCCGCGGTCACCCGCCGCGTCGGCACCTGGGTCCGCGGCGCCGCCGGCTGGGCCGCGACGCACGAGCTCAACCTGGTCCGCTTCGGCGACAACATGCGCAACGTCGCGGTCACCGAGGGCGACAAGACCGAGGCCGAGCTCCGATTCGGCGTCTCGGTCAACACCTGGGGCGTCAACGACCTGGTCGCTGCCGTCGAGGCCGTCGACGAGGCCGCCGTGGACGCGCTCGTCGCCGAGTACGAGGACCTCTACGACGTCGCTGCCGAGCTCCGCCGTGGCGGCGAGCGGCACGAGTCGCTGCGCTACGCCGCCCGCCAGGAGATCGCCATGGAGGCGTTCCTGGTCGAGCGTGACGCGAAGGCGTTTACCACCAGCTTCGAGGACCTCGGCGGCCTGCGCCAGCTCCCCGGCATCGCCGTGCAGCGGCTGATGAGCAAGGGCTACGGCTTCGGTGCCGAGGGCGACTGGAAGACCGCCGTCCTGGTGCGGGCGGCGAAGGTCATGGGCGAGGGGCTCCCCGGCGGCGCCTCCCTGATGGAGGACTACACCTACGACCTCACTCCCGGCGCGGAGCTCATCCTCGGTGCGCACATGCTCGAGATCTGCCCGTCGCTGACCACGTCCAAGCCGCGCGTCGAGATCCACCCGCTCGGGATCGGCGACCGTGAGGACCCGGTCCGGATGGTCTTCGACGCCGACGCCTGCGAGGGCGCGGTCGTCGTGTCCCTGGCCGACATGCGCGACCGCTTCCGGCTCACCGCCAACGTCGTCGACGTCGTACCCCCGACGCAGGACCTCCCCAACCTCCCGGTCGCCCGTGCCGTCTGGGCCCCGCGCCCCGACTTCACCACCTCCGCCGAGGCCTGGCTGACCGCCGGCGGTGCGCACCACACGGTGATGTCGACCGCCGCCGGGATCGAGGCCTTCGAGGTCTTCGCCGACATCGCCCGCACCGAGCTGCTGGTCATCGACGAGTCCACCACCCGCCGCGGCTTCGCCGACCAGGTGCGCTGGAACCAGGTGTTCTACCGGGTCGCTCAGGGGCTCTGACGCCACACGTCGAGGAGCTCGGCCTCGCGGGTCGGCGAGATGCCCGTGACGTACGCATCGGGGGTGGCCTGCAGCCAGGCGAGGGTGTCGCGGGCCGTCTCGGCGATCGGGCGGGTGGTGAGGCCGGCCGCCATGGCCGCGGTGGTGTCGTGGGCGAGCATCCCGTCGTACTCGGGGCGGGGGAGCCACAGCGGGATCGAGCCGGGGCCTGACCAGGGGTCGACGTCGTGGGCCTGGAGGAAGTCCTGGGGGAGCCAGCTCCAGGTCGGGGTGGTGCCGACGCCGCTCGCGGTCTCGGCCAGCAGGGTGCTGATCGGCATCGACGGACCGGTGGCGTCGAAGGTGCCGTCCACCCGGTTGATCGCGCAGTGGAGGATCCAGTCCGCCAGGTCGCGCACGTCGATGACCTGGGCGCTGTCGTCGGGCGAGCCGGGAGCGAGGATCTCGCCGCCGGCTTCCAGGCGCCGCGGCCAGTAGGAGAACCGGCCGCTGGGGTCCCCCGGGCCCACGATCAGGCCGGGGCGGACGACGGTGGCTGAGGCCGCACCCGCGCGGACGAGCTCCTCGCAGGCGACCTTCATCGAGCCGTACGCATCGGGGTCGTCGCCGTCCTCAGCGTCGTCCGTCGCCGGAGCGAGGACAGGGAGCGAGTCCGGGGTGCCGCCGGGGGTGCTGTGGTCGGCGTACACGCTGATGGTCGAGACGAAGACCCAGTGGGCCTCGCTGAAGGCGGCGACGGCGGAGCGGACCCACGAGGGGGGCCGGGCCACGTCGACGACCGCGTCGAACGTCGCAGCCGTCAGGGCGGAGGGAGGTGGCTCGGTGCGGTCCCACGGCACCAGCTCCACGCCGTCGGGGACGGTCCCCGACCGGCCGCGCGCCGCGCAGACCACCTCGTGACCGCTGCGTACGGCCGACTCCGCCACCGCGCGGGAGAGGAAGACCGTGCCGCCGAGGACCAGGATTCGCATGAGGACACGCAATCACCGCGAACGCCACGCGGCAAGCGGTTCTGCTTCAGGCAGATCCGGACTCACAACACCTTGCGAGGATTCATCACTCCGTCGGGGTCGATCGCCTGCTTGACGGCGCGCAGGAGGTCGACCTCGACACCCGTCTTGTACGCAGCGGCAGCATCCCTCTTGAGTGCGCCGATGCCGTGCTCGGCGGAGATGCTGCCGCCGAGTGCGGTGACCGCGTCGTAGACGATCCGGGTCAGCGCGGGAGCCTCCCGCCGGAGTGCCGCGTCGTCGCCGACGGGGCCGGAGAGGTTGTAGTGCAGGTTGCCGTCGCCGATGTGGCCGTACGTGACCAGCCGCAGCCCCGGTAGGGCCTCCAGCAGCCGGGGGCCGACCTCGGTGACGAACCGGGGCAGCGCCGTGATCGGCAGGGTGACGTCGTGCTTGAGGGTCGCGCCCTCGCTCTTCTGGGCCTCTGAGACCCCTTCGCGCAGTGCCCACAGCGACTCGCGCTGGGTGGGGCTGCCGGCAACCACGGCATCGACGATCAGCCCTGTTTCGGCGGCGGCCTCGAGCGCGGACTCGAGTCGCTCGTCGACGTCGGCGGACGTGCCGGCGAGCTCGACGAGGCCGTACCACTCGTGCCGGTCGGCGAACGGGTCGCGGGCTCCTGGCAGGTGGGCGAGGACGAGGTCGACGGCCTGGCGGCCGAGCAGCTCCCAGGTGGTCAGCTGGCCACCGGAGCGCGAGCGGAGCAGCGGGAGGAGCTCGGTCGCCGCCGCGACCGACTCCAGCGCCACGAACGCGGTCGCCCGGCGCGGCGTCGCCGGAAGCAGGCGCAGCACGGCCGCGGTGACCACCCCGAGCGTGCCTTCCGAACCGATGAAGAGCTGCTTGAGGTCGTAGCCGGTGTTGTCCTTGCGCAGCGGGCGCAGCCCGTCCCAGACCCTGCCGTCGGGGAGCACGACCTCCAGGCCGAGCACCAGCTCGCGCATCATGCCGTAGCGCAGCACCGCGGTCCCGCCGGCGTTGGTCGCGATCGTGCCGCCGATGGTGCACGAGCCCTCCGAGCCGAGCGAGAGCGGGAAGAGCCGCCCGGCGGCAGCGGCCGCCTCCTGCACAGCCGCCAGCGGAGCACCGGCCTCGACCACGAGCGTGTCGGCGACCGCGTCGACCTCCCGGACGCGACGCATCCGGCCGAGCGAGAGCACGACCTGGTCGCCATCGGTGTCGGGCACGCCGCCTCCGACGAGGCCGGTGTTGCCGCCCTGCGGGACGACGCCGACCCCGGCCGCCGCGCACAGCCGGACCGCGGTCGACACCTCGGCGGTCGAGGCCGGGCGCACCACCGCGAGGGCGGTGCCGGTGAAGACGCCGGTCCAGTCGGTGACGTACGCCGCCATGTCGGCCGGGTCGGTCAGCACGGCACTCTCGCCGAGCGCGGCTCGCAAAGAGTGGACGAGGTCGGTCATGGGTCTCTTCTCCTCGGTGATGGCGGTCATGCCGACCGCAGCCGTACGTGCTCGGGGCCGATGGCGGCGATGTCCGGGGTGCCGAGCAGGCACATCGCCCGGCGAAGCTCCTCGACCAGCAGCGTGAGGGTGGCATCGACACCCTGGCGCCCACCGACCATCAGGCCGTAGAGGTAGGGGCGGCCGATCAGGACGCCACGGGCGCCGAGACCGAGCGCGGCCACGATGTCGCCGCCGGAGCGTACGCCGGAGTCGAGGTAGACCTCGGTCCGAGCACCCACCGCGTCGACCACAGCCGGCAACAGCTCCAGCGGCACCGGTGCCCGGTCGAGCTGGCGGCCGCCGTGGTTGGAGAGCGCCAGCGCGTCGGCCCCGGCCTCGACACAGGCGACCGCGTCGGCGACCGAGAGCACACCCTTGACCACCACCGGGCCGTCCCAGTGCTCCTTGAGCCAGCCGATGTCGGCGGGCCGGATCGCCTGCTCGCGCAGCTCGTTGGACATCCCCCAGCGGCCGTGGTGCGACCCCTCGGGAAAGGTCGCGAACCGCAGCGGCTCGGTGGTCAGGATGTTGGCGACCCAACCGGGGTGGCGGGCCATGCCCGCGAACGTACGCAGGCTCAGCTGTGGCGGGATCGCGAACCCGTTGAGCTTGTCCTTGCGCTTCATCCCGGTCACGGTCGTGTCGATGGTCAGCATCAGTGCCTCGTAGCCCTGCGCGGTCGCCTCGGCAAGGTGCTCGAGCGTCACAGAACGGTCCTTCATCAGATAGACCTGGAACCAGTTGCGCCCCTGCGGCGCAGCGTCGGCGACATCGGTGATCGAGGTCGTCGCGTACGTCGAGAGCGTGTAGGGCAGCCCGGCGGCGGCCGCCGCCGCGGCGACCGCGCGCTCGCCGGTGTGGTGGCTGAGCCGGGTGTAGCCGGTCGGAGCCAGCACGATGGGCGCCGCGGCGGGCCGCCCGAGGATCGACGTACGCACCTCCGGGTCGCCGACCTGGCCGAAGGCCGTGGGGCGCAGCTCCACGCGGTCGAACGCCTCCCGGTTCCGGCGCATCGCGTGCTCGCCGTCCGAGCCGCCGTCGACGTAGTCCCAGACCGCCGTTGGCACCCGCCGGCGTGCGGCCCGCTCCAGGTCGTCGACGCTGAGACAGCGGGCCAGCCGCCGGTCGGCAGCACGCCACTGGAACGGGCGCGGTCGCAGGAAGGGCGCCAGATCGCGCCATCGGGGGACCTGCCGGACGACTTGCCGGACAACCTGGGAATCGGCGGCCACGCTCTGGACTCCTCACCACTCATCGGATAAGTTCTGAACTTGTCATACAACTTAGCCCATCGAGGAGCATCCCGCCATGGCCGCCGACCGCATCACCTCACTGACTCTCTCCCACGTCGTCCTCCCGCTCGAGAACCCGGTCAGTGACGCCAAGGTGCTCACCGGGCGGCAGAAGCCGCTCACCGAGACCGTGCTGCTCTTCGTCGAGGTGACCACCGAGCAGGGCTTCGAGGGCATGGGCTTCAGCTACTCCAAGCGCGCCGGGGGCCCGGCGCAGTACGCCCACCTCAAGGAGATCGCCCAGGTCGCCATCGGCCAGGACCCCTCCGACATCGCCAAGATCTACGAGTCGCTGATGTGGGCCGGCGCCTCCGTCGGTCGAAGCGGCGTGGCGACCCAGGCCGTGGCCGCCCTCGACGTGGCGCTCTACGATCTCAAGGCGCGCCGCGCCGGCCTGCCCCTGGCCAAGCTGCTCGGCGCCCACCGTGACTCCTGCCGCGTCTACAACACCTCCGGCGGCTTCCTCCAGGCGAGTGTCGAGGAGATCAAGGAGAAGGCCACCGCCTCGCTCGAGGCCGGCATCGGCGGCATCAAGATCAAGGTCGGCCAGCCCGACTGGGCCGAGGACCTGCGCCGCGTCGCCGCCCTGCGCGAGCACCTCGGCGACACCCCGTTCATGGTCGACGCCAACCAGCAGTGGGACCGTGCCCGCGCCCGCCGGATGTGCCGTGAGCTCGAGCAGTTCGACCTGATCTGGATCGAGGAGCCGCTCGACGCCTGGGACGCGGTCGGCCACGCCGACCTGTCGCGTACGTTCGACACCCCGATCGCCACCGGCGAGATGCTGACCTCGGTGCCCGAGCACATGGCGCTCATCGACGCCGGCTACCGCGGCATCGTGCAGCCCGACGCGCCGCGCATCGGCGGGATCACCCCGTTCCTGAAGTTCGCCACCCTCGCCGCCCACGCCGGTCTGGCGCTCGCGCCGCACTACGCGATGGAGATCCACCTGCACCTGGCCGCGGCCTACCCGACCGAGCCGTGGGTCGAGCACTTCGAGTGGCTCAACCCGCTCTTCGAGGAGCGCATCGACATCCACGACGGCCGGATGTGGGTGCCGGACCGTCCGGGCCTCGGCTTCACGCTCAGCGACCAGATGCGCAAGCTCACCGTGGAGACGGCTAAGTTCTCGTCATGACACTTAGCGCCGGGCTCGCCGACCGCGTGGTCTCCGGGATCAAGGACCAGATCCTCGCCGGGGACCTCGCGCCGGGGGCGAAGCTGCCCTCGGAGTCCGACCTGGTCGCGACCTACGGAGTGTCCCGGACGGTCGCGCGCGAGGCGGTCACCCGCCTGCGCGCCGAGGGTCTGGTCGAGACCTTCCAGGGACGCGGCTCCTTCGTCCTGGCGGTGCCCGAGCCCTCGCCGTTCGCGTTGGAGTCCTCCGCGATCCGTACGCAGCACGACGTGCTCGACATGGTCGACTTCCGGCTCGGCGTGGAGTGCGAGGCGGCGGCTCTGGCTGCCGCCCACCTCGACGAGCAGGGCTCGCGCTCGATCGAGGAGGCGCTCGCCGCGCTGGCCACCGCGGGGCCCGACGGCGCGGTCGAGGCCGACTTCGCCTTCCACCGTGCGGTCGCGGCCGCGACCCGCAATCGGTTCTATCTCGACCTGATGGACTCGCTGGGCCCGATGATGATCATGCTGCCGCGCACCCGCCTCGGGGACGCCTACTCGCCCAGCGACACGCTCCATGTCGAGCGGGTGCAGCGCGAGCACGAGAACGTGGCGACGGCGATCCTCTCCGGTGACGTCGACACCGCCCGTGCCGCGATGCGCGTCCATCTGGGCGGCACCCGCAGGCGTCTGCAGCACTGATCCTGCGCGTCCGTGGGCATCGTGCGAGTCGGAATCGGTATTGGCGGCCGGCATGTGAGCCTCGTCACGATAAGAGGATGAACTCACCTGCGAAGAAGTCCCCACCGAGCTCGGCGCTGAGCCGACGTCGACTCGTCCAAGCAGCAACGGCCGCACCGCTCGTCGGCGCCGCGAGCGGCCTCGCCACCGGCGGTCTGACCACCCCTGCCGCAGCCGCCACCGCCGCCTCGACCGACGCCGTCCGCGATGCGATGCTCCGGGCGGCGACCTACATGGACGAGACGGTCTCCTACCAGGGCGCCTACGTCTGGAGCTACCGTCCCGACCTGTCCCTGACCTGGGGCGAGATGGAGGCCCGACGGACCATGTGCTGGGTCCAGCCCCCGGGGACGCCGACCGTCGGGCACGCCCTGCTGGATGCGTACGTCGCGACGGGCGAGAAGCGCTTCCTCGACGCCGCACGCCGCACCGGCCGGGCGCTCGTCCGCGCCCAGCGCCCCGAGGGCGGCTGGAACTACATCCACGACTTCGCGGGCGCGAAGTCGCTGAAGCGGTGGTACGAGTCGATCGGCTTCAACGGCTGGCGTCTGGAGGAGTTCCAGCACCTCTATGACAACTCCACCTTCGACGACGCGGCCACCTCGACCGCCGGCCAGCTGATCCTCCGCCTCCACCTGCTCGACCCGCGCGACCGTGGCTTCCGCCGGTCGCTGAACAAGGTCGTCGACTTCATCACCGACGCCCAGATCAGCGGGGGCGAAGGAGTCGAGCACAGTGGGGACGGTGGCTGGCCGCAGCGGTGGCCGGTCGACCCGAAGGCGACCACAGAGATGCCGTGGCCGAAGAAGCTGCCGTCCTGGCTCCCCGAGGACGCCCGTGAGGGGATGGTCGACGGCGACTACACCCAGCACGTCACCTTCAACGACAACGTCCTCGGCGAGAACATCAAGCTCCTGCTGATGTGCGTCGTCTCGCTGGGCCGCGACGACCTGGTCGAGCCCGTGCGCCGCGCCATGGAGTGCGTACGCCGCATGCAGCAGCCTGCACCGCAGGCCGGCTGGGGCCTCCAGCACCTCGCCGAGGACCGGGACGGTCGCCCGGCCGGCGCGGTGGCGGCCGGGCGCTCCTACGAGCCGCGTGCGCTCACCACCCACACCACGCAGACCAACATCGAGCAGCTCTTCACCTACTTCCAGCTCACCGGCGACCGTACGTTCCTCGACGGGGTCCCGGCAGCGCTGGACTGGCTCGCCAGCTGCCGGCTGACCGCCCAGCAGAAGGCCGAGAACCCGCTGATCGCGAGCCGGACGCACCCGACCTTTGTCGAGCCGGGGACCAACCGGGCGCTGTTCGTGCACCGGTTCGGCTCGAACATCGAGAACGGTGCCTACTACTACGACTACGACCACCGCGACACGCTCAGCCACTACTCCGGCGGTCGTTCGGTGCCGGAGGCGCGACTGCGCTCGGAGTACGACCGGCTGATGGCGCTCACGGACGCCGAGGTCGCCGACCTGGTGGCCCGATCGCCGCTGACGCCGGGGGATCCCTACGACCTGCCGCCGTTCTTCTCGCTGCACGACCTGGGCCTGCTCGAGCTGCTGCGCGGCACCTCCCACGAGGTCGACCGGCCCGACGACGCCGAGGTCGCAACGGTGCTCGCCGATCTCGGCGAGAAGGACTATTGGCTCTCCGCCGCCGAGGCGATCACCAACCCGTTCCGTGGCCCGGGGACCAAGCACCCCTACGACGGCAAGGCCTACATGAGCAAGCACGTCGGGGACACCTTCGACACCTCGCCGTACCCGTCGAACAACCCGCCGGCGGTGCCGCCCTACCAGTCGGCCGAGCCGCCCCAGCTGATCAACACCTCGACCTTCGTCGAGAACCTCGGGACGCTGATCCGCGCGTCAGCCTCCTGAGCGCCCCCAGATAAGAACCCAAGTAAAAGAGGAACGGGTGGCCCGGCGATCGCCGGGCCACCCGTTCCCCATGGGGGCCTGTTACTTCTCCTGGGGCTCACCCAGCGGTGTGAAGCAGAACTTCCCGCCGGCCAGCCGCTCCTCCGGCCCCTGCGGACCGTCGTCGACACCATCACCGAGCAGCTCGGCGGCGAAGATCTCGGAGTCGTCCTGCGGGTGGTAGCCGATCGCCTCGCCGGCCTCCAGCGACCACCAGTTGCGGGTGTTGCGGGAGATGCCCCACACCACCCGGTAGCCGGGTTCGGGAGTCGCCAGGCACGCCTCGAGGAGCCGGGCGCCGTCGTCGGGCGACATCCACGTCCACAGCGAGCGGCGGTCCCACGGCTTCTCGAAGCACGAGCCGATCCGCAGCGCGGTCACATCGATGCCGTAGCGGTCGTGGAAGAGGCTCCCGAGGGCCTCGATCGCGACCTTGCTGACGCCGTAGTAGGTGTCGGGCCGGGGGAAGACGTCCGCCGGGAGCCCGCCCTCCGGTGCCGAGTCGATGTCGTAGAAGCCCGTCGCGTGGTTGCTCGAGGCGAGCACGACGCGACGTACGCCGGCGTCCCGGGCGGCCTCGAGGACCACCCGGGTGCCGTCGATGTTCGCCGAGAGGATGTCGGCCCAGGGCCCCTCGACGCTGATGCCACCCAGGTGGATGATCGCGTCCACGCCCTCGCAGGCGGCGCGTATCGCCGCCTCGTCGGTCACCGACGCCTCGATGATCTCGACGGCCTCGCCCTCGGCGGGAGGCTCGGGACGTACGACGTCGAGGAGGCGGAGCACCCGGCCCTCACGGGCGAGGCGGGGGCGCATCAGCCGCCCGACGACGCCGTTGGCGCCGGTGATGAGTACGGTCTCGGACATGGTTCCTTCCGGTTGGGTGGGATTGATCAGGCGGTGCGGAGCTCTTCGACGGCGTCGAGGTACTCGCCCAGGTCGGCACCGTGCTTGTCGATGACCGACGTGGTCGCCTCGCGCCACGGGGTGAGGTCGGTGATCTCGTTGATCGTGACGCCCTCACCACGGAGCTTCTCGAGGTCGGCGTCGACCTGCGCGTCCCACTTCTCGCGCTGGAAGGGAGCAGCCTCGGCGGCGGCCTTCTGCAGGGCCTCCTGGTCCTTGGCGTCGAGCCCGTCGAAGGTGTCCTTGTTGATGAGCAGCACCTCGGCCACGCGCATGTGCCGGTCCAGGGTGTAGTTCTTCGCGACCTCGTAGTGGGAGGCGGAGTAGTAGGACGGCTCGTTGTTCTCGGCGCCGTCGAGCAGCCCGCTCTGCAGCGAGCTGTAGACCTCGCCGTAGTCCATCGGCGTGGGGGAGCCGCCGAGCGCCTTGATGAAGTCGATCTGCACCTGCGACTCCTGGACCCGGATCTTGAGCCCCTTGACGTCCGCCGGTGCCTTGATCGGCTTCTTCGAGGTGTAGAAGCTGCGGGCACCGGGGTCGAAGTAGCCCAGCCCCTTGAAGCCGGCTCCTTCGGTCTCGGCGAGCAGCTTCTTGCCGCTCTCGCTCTCCAGGAAGCGCCACAGGTGGTCGGCGTCGTCGAAGAGGTACGGCAGGCTGAACAGCCCCATCGCCGGGACGAACTCGCCCATCGGGGCCGAGCTGATCCGGGTCATCTCGATCGAGCCCATCTGCACCTGCTCGATGGCGTCGGACTCCTCGCCGAGCTGGGCGTTGGGGTAGACCTGGATCTTGATCCGGCCGTCGCTGTACTTCTCGGCCAGCTCGGCGAACTTCTTGTCACCCAGCGTGGTCGGGTAGTCGTCGGGGTGGGTCTCGGCGAGCTTGAAGGTCTTCGACCCTCCGCCGCCACCGCCGCTGCCGGCGAGGGAGCCGCCGCCACAGGCGCTGAGGGCGAGACCGCCGGCGACGGCCGCGGCGCCGAAGGCGCCTGCCTTGAACAGGGATCGCCGGGCGACCGGCGTGGGGGATGAGGTGTTCATGGTTGGTTCCTTTCGATGGTGACTACTTGACCGAGCTCGTTGGCCCGAGCTCACTGACCGAGCGCATCGGGGAGGGCGAGAGAGAAGAACGGGACGTAGGTGATCAGCATCAGGACGATGAGCATCGGGATCAGGAAGAGTCCGACGGTCTTGATGACCTGCTCGATGGTCGTACGCCCGATGGCACAGCCGACGAAGAGCACGTTGCCGACCGGCGGGGTGATCAGGCCGATGGCCAGGTTGAGGACCAGCATGATCCCGAACTGGACCGGGTCCATGCCGAGCCCGGTGGCGACCGGCAGCAGGATCGGCGTCATGATCACGATCAGTGGTGCCATGTCCATGATCGCGCCGAGCGCGAGCAGCAGCAGGTTGATCAGCAGCAGCACCACGACGACGTTGTCGGAGATGCCGAGCAGCGCGTCGGTGGCCAGCGCCGGCACCTGCAGGAAGGCCAGGAAGTAGCCGAACGCGCCTGCGGCCGCGATGATGAACAGCACCACGCCGAGGGTGCGCAGGCTGCTCTGCAGGATCGGCACCATCGCCTTGAGCGGGATGTCGCGGTAGACGAAGAACGTCAGGATGAAGGCGTACAGGCAGGCGATCGCCGCCGACTCGGTCGCGGTGAAGAGGCCGCTGAGGATACCGCCGAGGATGATCACCGGCATCAGCAGGCTGAGCAGCCCGTCACTGATGATCTTCGGGACGTCCTTGAGCGGGACCAGCTCCTCCTTCGGGTAGCCGCGCTTGACCGCCAGGATGTAGGCCAGGGTCATCAGCGACGCGCCGAGCAGGATGCCCGGGACGATGCCGGCGGTGAACAGCGCGCCGATCGAGACGCCGCCGGCGGCCATCGAGTAGATGATCAGGTTGTGGCTCGGCGGGATCATGACCGCCTGGGTCGCGCCGGAGACGGTGACCGCGACGGCGTAGTCGGTGTCGTAGCCGCGCTTCTTCATCATCGGGATGGTCACCGAGCCGATCGCGGAGACGTCCGCGACCGAGGAGCCGGACAGCGCGCCGAAGAAGGTCGAGGCGCCGATGTTGACCATCCCCAGGCCGCCGCGTACCCAGCCGACGAGCAGGCCGGCCAGGGCGATCAGGCGCCGGGAGATGCCGCCCGCGCCCATGATCTCGCCGCCGAGGATGAAGAACGGGATCGCGAGCAGGGCGAAGGTGTCGAGACCGGCGACCATCCGCTGGCCGACGATGGTCAGCGGAAGGCCGATGTAGAGGGCCTCGAAGATGGCAGCCAGGGCAAGGGCGAGGGCCACCGGCACGCGGAGCAGGATCAGGACGACGAAGCTGCCCAGCAGGATGGTGATGGCAAGGGGGTCGATAGGCATGGGGGAACTCCCGGCTCAGTCGATCTCGTCGGACTCGGCGTACCGCTGGGTGCTGATGCCGAAGGCCTGGAGGACGGTGTAGAGGATGAGCATGGCGCCGGCGACCGGCATCATGACGTAGAGGACGCTGCGGGGCAGGCCGGTGCCGGGCAGCGTCGCGGCCATGGCGTCGGCGACGAACTGGCTGCCCTGGACGATCAGGAAGAGGCCGAAGGCGAGCAGCAGGGCCTGGACGACGCGGTCGATGACCGACTGCAGCGTCGCGGGGAACTTGTCCACCAGGAAGGTGACCGCGATGTGGGCGCCCTCGCGGAAGCCGATCGTGGCACCGAGGAAGCCGATCCAGACCAGGAGGATGCGGGCGCTCTCCTCGCTCCAGCTGGGGGAGTTGCTCAGCAGCTCGCGGCTGAAGACCTGCCAGAGCACGATCAGCAGCGTGGCCACCAGGCACAGGATGCAGAAGATCTCGAAGACGAGGTCGACCGCGCGCCAGGCACGGTGGAAGGTCCCGTTCTCGTTGTGTGTCGTCATACCGTCAGTCCTCGTCGTGGCGGTGGTGGGGGACCTCGGTGGCGGCGGCGAGCAGGTGCTGCCTGTCTGCGCCCGCCAGACCGAGGTGGTAGAGGTGGATCTGGTCGATCCCGGCGTCGACCAGGGCCCGCACGTGGCCACCGAAGGCGTCTTCGGTGGTGGGCGGGAGAACAGTGACGTACGCCGCGGCGAGCGCCTTGCCTGCGACCGCCTCGACGAGCCGGCGGCCGGTCTCCACCGACGCCTCGGTGGTCGGCCAGCAGAAGGAGACGACCAGGTCGACATCGTCGGCCGTGGTCGGGGTGAGCCCGGGGCTGGCGCCGGTGGCCCAGGGGTCGGGCTGGGCGTGCAGGGCGATCTCGGTGACCTCGGGCGCAGCCTCTCGGACGGCCGCGATCACCCGGTGGCGGAGCTCGTCGGCCGCCGCGTGGCGGGAGTCCAGGAGCGTGGCCAGGGTCTTGTCGTCGATGCTCGCGCCGGGATCGACGCCGGTGGCGGTGCGCAGAGCCGCGACCGTGGCCTCGGCGTCGAGGGCACGGGCGGCCCAGTCCTCGCGGCACCCGGCGCAGCAGCAGATCGAGAGCAGCTGCTGAGCAGCGGCGTCATAGGCGCCGTCGGTCTTCTCGTGGTGGCCGCCGTGGCCGAAGCCGAGCTGGCCGCAGGCCTCCAGGATGACCGCGGTGGTCGGGGTGTCGCGGACGGCCTCGGCGGCGAGGGTCTCCGCGTAGCGACGGACGTCCTCGTGGCGGGCGCACAGCGCGTAGGGGTACGGCTCGTCCCAGCAGTTGACCACCGCGAGGTCGGGGTGGGCTTCACCGAGGAGCGTGGAGTGGGTCAGCACGATCCACGCGGCGACCTCGAGGCCCGCCTCGGTGAGGAGGGCGGCGGCCTCGCCGTAGGGGTCCTCGGCGTCGACCCAGCTGGCCGGCGGCGGCACCAACCGGGCGCCGTCCCAGGCCTCGGCGCGCACCGGGCGGTAGAGCGCCGCGCTGCGGGCCTCGACGATCCGGTGCTCCGGGTGGAGCGGGGTCGCGGCGCGGGTGGTGTGGTAGGCAGCTGCGAGGGCGACCCGGGAGACGCCGAGGTCTCGGGCGCGAGCTGCGAAGGTGGGATCGCCGACTACGTCCCAGGGATAGGCGTAGCCGACGACCGGAACCGGCGGTATCGCCTCGGTCGCGCCTGCATCGTTCTGTGTCACCGGTGGCTGCTCCTGGCTCGTCGTTCTGTGACTGGGCCCACGTGTGGCCCTGGTCACAGGAGACTGTCAGGATTGGCGATTCATGTCCAAGCCGAATATCGCATTAGACGATACCGTGAAGGTATCGTGACGATGGGTCACCAGCGCGAGGTGTTCGGCGTGAATCCCGGGTCGATCGTCCGCATGTAGACGGTGTCCTCACGGCGGCGTACCCCGCAGCCGAGGTACTGCTCGTGCAGCTCGCCCAGCAGGTCCCGGTCGAGCTCGACACCCAACCCCGGACCCGTCGGC
Source organism: Nocardioides sp. CCNWLW239 (assembly GCF_037137035.1). Taxonomy (NCBI): domain Bacteria; kingdom Bacillati; phylum Actinomycetota; class Actinomycetes; order Propionibacteriales; family Nocardioidaceae; genus Nocardioides; species Nocardioides sp. CCNWLW239. The sequence continues at coordinate 77,680 of NZ_JBBBNW010000011.1, forward strand.
ACCGCGATCGTGCCGTCATCGAAGTCGAGCACCCCGGAGCGTACGATGTCCTGCGTCTTCCATGGATAGTGGGTGTCGCAGGCGTAGGTCAGGTTGGGAGTCGCGGCGGCCAGATGGACCATCGCGGCCAGGGAGACGCCGAGGTGGGAGTTGCTGTGCATCGACAGCCCCATCCCGAAGGTGTCGGTGATCCCGCCCAGCAGCGCCGAGCGCCGTAGCCCGCCCCACAGATGGTGGTCGGAGAGCACGATCTGGACCGAGTCGGCCGCGATCGCGGGCTTGAGGTGCTCGAAGGCGATCACGCACATGTTGGTCGCCAGCGGTACGTCGGTGCGCGCTGCGACCTCGGCCATCCCCTCGATGCCGGGGGTGGGGTCCTCGAGATACTCCACGATCCCGGCGAGCCGCTCGGCGACCTTCACCGACGTCTCCGGCGTCCATGCGCCGTTGGGGTCCAGCCGCAGTGGCAGGTCGGGGAAGGCGGCGCGCAGCGCCTCGATCGCGGCGCACTCCTCGTCGGGATGGAAGACCCCGCCCTTGAGCTTGAGCGAGCCGAAGCCCCAGCCGTCGACCATCCGTCTCGCCTGGGCGACGATCTGGTCGGGGTCGAGCGCTTCGCCCCAGTCGTCGTCGGGCCCGTTGTCGGTAGAGCCCGGATGGCCGGCCCACTTGTAGAACAGATAACCGCTGAACGGCACCCGGTCGCGCACGGCACCGCCGAGCAGGTCGCTGACCGGTCGCCCGGCCTCGCGGCCGACCAGATCCAGGCAGGCGACCTCGAAAGGGGAGTAGACGGTGTCGACCGCGGAGGAGACATCGAGCATGCCGCCGAAAGAGGCGCCGGCCCCGCCGGTCTCCTTGCCGAGCACGTCGATGACGAGCCGGCGCAGGGCGTGGATGTCGTAGGGGTCCTGTCCGGGCAGGACAGCCGCTACGGCGTCGAGGCGGGCGAGGTGGGTCTCGTCGGCGTACGTCTCGCCGAGACCGACCAGGCCGGTGTCGGTGTGGAGCTCGACGATCGCTCGCAGCGCCCAGGGCTGGTGGACGCCGACGACGTTGAGCAGCGGCGGGTCGGCGAACGCCACCGGCGTGACGACGACCTTCGATATCCGGCTCATCCGGCTCATGCGGTGGGCTTGACCGCGAGGACCGGCACGCCGGCATCGAGCAGGATGCGCTGGGCGTCGCTGCCCAGCAGCGCCTTGCCGACCGGCGAGCGGCGGCGCAGGCCGATCACGATCAGCCGGGCGCCGGTCGAGGCGACCAGTGCCTCGAAGGTCTCCACGATGTCGGAGCCGTGCGTGGTGTGGTCGACACGGGCGGTCACGCCCGCGGCGGTGGCGCGGGCGACCAGCTCGGCGGCGGTGGTCTCGTCGACCAGGTCGGCGTCGACGGTGGCGCCGCGGCGCGGGCTGTTGACGATGACGACGTCGTCGCCGCGGGCCGCCGCCTCGGCCAGGCCGGCCTCGAGGGCCGCCTCACCGACCGGGGTGGGTACGTAGCCGATCAGGATGGTCATGGGGTGCCTCTCTCAGCGGGTCGGGGTGTCGGCGTGGTCGCGGTCGGCGGGGGCCGCCGCGGTGGCGGCCCGGCGCCGGGCGAGGATCGCCTTCGCGGCCGGCCAGAGCGCCACCAGCACGAAGGCGGCCAGGATGGTGCCGGAGATCGGGCGGGTGAAGAACCCGGTCGGGTCGCCGTCGAAGATCAGCATCGAGCGGCGGAAGCCGTCCTCCACGATCGATCCCAGGACGAAGGCGAGCACCAGCGGGCCGGGCTCGAAGCCGACCTTCTTCATCAGGTAGCCGATCACGCCGAAGACGATCATCACGAAGATGTCGAAGGTCGAGTTGTTGATCGTGTAGACGCCCAGGATCGTGATCAGGGCCGTGACCGGCGCCAGGATCGCCGGGCGCACCCGCAGGATCCGGACGAAGATGCCGACCAGCGGGATGCTCAGGACGAGCAGGATCAAGTTCCCGATGTACATCGAGTTGATGACGCCCCAGAACAGGTCGGGACGCTCCTCGACCAGCTGCGGCCCGGGGGAGATGCCGAGGATCAGCAGGGCACCGAAGAGCATCGCCATCGAGGCGTTGGCCGGGATGCCGAGGGTCAGCAGCGGGATGAACGACGAGGTCGCGGCGGCGTTGTTGGCGGTCTCGGGGGCTGCGACGCCCTCGATGGCGCCGCGCCCGAAGCGCTCGGGGTGCTTCGAGATCCGCTTCTCCGTGGCGTACGCAGCCAGGGAGGACATCACCGCGCCACCGCCGGGCAGCACGCCCAGGACGAAGCCGATCAGCGAGCCGCGGCCGATGGCGCCGGAGGACTGCTTGAGATCCTTGCGGGAGGGCCAGATGTTGGCGACGGCGGCCGGCACGTGCGGCTTCCCGTGCCGCTCCTCGAGGTTGTAGAGGATCTCGCCGACCCCGAAGAGACCCATCGCGACGACCACGAAGTCGATGCCCTCGGTGAGCTGCAGGCTGCCGAAGGTGAAGCGCTCGGCACCGGTGAAGCTGTCGCGGCCGACGGTGGCCAGCAGCAGACCGAGCGCGGCGGCGATCATGGCCTTGAGCTTGTTGCCGTTGCCGATGGTGGCGACCAGGAGGACGCCCAGCAGGGCCAGTGCGGCGTATTCCGGGTCGCCGAAGCTGAGCGCCCATCCGGCGATCAGCGGGGCCACCAGGGTCAGGCCGAGGATCGAGACGGTCGCGCCGACGAAGGAGCCGATCGCGGCGATGCCGAGGGCCGTCCCGGCCTTGCCCTGCTTGGCGAGGGCGAAGCCGTCGAAGACCGTGACGACCGAGGAGGCCTCGCCCGGCAGCCGGAGCAGGACCGAGGTGATCGTGCCGCCGTACTGGGCGCCGTAGTAGATGCCGGCCAGCATGATGATCGCGGAGACCGGGTCGATGCTGTAGGTGATCGGCAGCAGGATGGCGATCGTGGCCGCCGGCCCGAGGCCGGGGAGCACGCCGATCAGCATGCCGATGAGCACGCCGATCAGGCAGTAGAGCAGGTTCTGCGGTTCGGTGACGAGCGAGAAGCCGTCGAGGAATGCGTTGACGTCCACTGGAGGCTCCGCTCAGAACAGGTGGGGCAGCGGGATGCGCAGCCCGTAGAGGAACAGGAAGTAGAAGGCGGCGACCGTGACGACCGAGGTGATGATCGTGCTGCGCCACGACTCGCCGCCGAGGAACCTCAGCCAGACGACGCACAGCAGCAGCGACGGGATCTCGAAGCCGATCACGGGCATCAGCACGGCGAGCCCGATGAAGGTGACCAGGCCGACAGCGGGCAGCACGCTGGAGCGGGTGAACTTCTCGCTGTCGGTCAGCCCGCGGCCCACGACGAGCAGCGCCGCGGCCATCGCGGTGATGGCGATGCTGACGATGAACGGCCACATGCCGGCGCCGGGCTGGCGCAGCGTACCCAGGCCGTAGCCGTAGGAGAGCACCGCGCCGCCGATGCCGACGACGAGCGCGACGAGCGCACCCGCGACCTGATAGGCAGGTCCGCCCGCAGGAGGACGTTCCTCCTCCAGCTCATGGGCCACCTCGGCCTGGATCTCGGCCAGGATGTCCTGGTCAGGGGAGGGGGTACGTTCGTCGCTCATCGTCATGCCTTCGTCGTGTGGGGGCCGCAGGTCAGCTTGCGCCGAGGTTCAGTCCGTACTGCTCGACCATGTCGGCGAACCGCTTCTTGTCCTCCTCGAGCTGGGCCACCACCTCGTCGCCGGAGATCTCCATCGGGGTGAGGCTGTTCTGCTTGTTGAAGGCCTGGTAGTCCTCGGTCTTGAACGTCGCCTGCATCGCCTCGGCGATGGTGTCCTTGACGTTGTCCGGGGTGCCCTTCGGGACGGTCATGAAGCGGTACTGCGCGACCTCGACGTCGAGGCCCTGCTCCTTGGCGGTCGGGACGTCGGGAAGATACTCCACCCGCTCGGGGCCGAAGACGCTGAGCGGGGTCAGCTTGCCGGACTCGATGTTCTCGATCGCCTCGCCGACCTGGATGCAGGCGGTGTCGACCTGGTTGCCGAGCACTGCGGTCAGGGCCGGTGCGCCGCCGTCGAACGGCACGGCCTCGGCCTGGACGCCGCTGGAGCCGAAGGTCAGGCCGCAGGAGAGCTGGGAGCCGGTGCCGACGCCGGTGGTGCCGTAGGTCACCTTCGCCTTGGCGGCCTTGATGTCGTCGAGCGTCTTGAAGCCGCTCTTGGGGCCGGCGACCATGACGTAGTCGTCGCGGGAGACGCCCTGGACGACATCGAAGTCGTCGAGGCTGGTCGCCTCATCCGGGCTGACGGCCAGCGGCGTGATGGCGAACAGCGAGGCGTTCTGGATGGCGATGGTCTGGCCGTCGGCCTTCGCCTTGGCGACCTTGTTGGCGGCGAGCGCGCCGTTGGCGCCCTCCTGGTTGATCACCGGGAACGAGGCGCCGAGCTCGTCGGAGAGACCCTTGGAGACCGCGCGGCTGATCAGGTCGCTGGAACCACCGGCCGAGGCACCGACGTACATCTCGACGTTGCCGGAGGGGTACTCCTCACCGTCGCCACCGCCTCCGGTCGTGTTCGAGACCCCGCAGGCGGAGAGGGCCAGAGCCGCGACACCCGCGGTTGCGGCGAGAAGGTGGGTGGTCGTACGCATCGTTGCTCCTAGATCCTGGTTGTCGGGCCGATTCATCAGAATGGGGGTGGCCCGACGGCGTGTGACCACCGACACTATGAGGCTTGGCGATACCGGTCCAAGCCCGATTCGGCATAGAGTGTTCCACTTGGTGCATCGTGGTCTACGCTGGCACGATGATCACGCTCGACCAGGTGCGTTCGTTCGTCGCGGTCGCCGAGGAGCTCCACTTCGGCCGAGCGGCCGAGCGGCTGCGGATGACGCAGCCGCCGCTGTCGCGTCAGATCCAGAAGCTGGAGAAGTCGGTCGGTGCGCAGCTGCTCGAGCGGGACAACCGCCGGGTCGCTCTGACGGGTGCCGGAGCGGCGTTCCTGGACGAGGCCTACCGGATGCTCAATCTGGTGGAGAGCGCTGGTGACCTGGCCCGACGGGTCGACGCGGGCGCTGCTGGTGTAGTCCGTCTCGGCTTCACCGCTGTCTCGGCCATCTCGATCCTGGGGCCGCTCCTGCGCCGCCTCACCGTCGAGGTCCCGGACGTCGAGGTACGCCTCTCCGAACGGGTCACCCTCGCCCAGGTCGACGGCATCCGCCACGGCGAGATCGACATCGGCCTCGCGCGCCCGCCGTTCGACACCGAGCTGCTCTCCTCGCGGGTCATCTCCCGGGAGCCGCTGATGGCCGTGCTGCCCCAGGGTCACCGGCTGGCCGAGCTGGATCGTCCGCTGACCCCGCAGGACTTCGAGGGCGAGCCCGTCATCGGCTACCACCCGCAGCAGTCCCGCTACTTCCACGAGCTCTCCGTACGCTTCCTGGCCAACGCCCACCCCCGCATCGAGCAGCGGGTCCACCAGGTCCTCACCGCCATGCTCCTGGTCTCCGCCGGCCGTGGCGTCGGCTTCGCCCCGGTCTCCGCCAGTTCCCTGCACGTCGAAGGCGTCATCTTCCGCCCCATCGAGCATGGTGGCGGCGACACTCGTCTCGACAAGGACCCGGAGCGGCCGGTCGAGCTGCACGCTATCTGGGCTCGGGGGTCTGTCAGTCCGGTGGTGCGGCGGGTGCTTGATGTGATCGTCGAGGTCAGTCGTTAGGCCTTGGTAGTTCGGTGTTGGTCGTGTCGCTGGGGCTGGGCCGCCGACCCGTTGTGGATGGTGTTCTCGCCGGGTCCCGGAGTCAAGG
>NZ_JBBBNW010000012.1:0-61536 GCF_037137035.1 Nocardioides sp. CCNWLW239
GATCGCCGAAGGCGACCGGCGAAGCCGGCGGCCAAAGGCCGTCCTTGACTCCGGGGCACGTCGAGAAGACCCTCGAAGAAGGGTCGGCGGCAGAGGCCAACCCGAAAAACACCCCAACCAAACCCGGGCAAAAAGAGAATGACGCTAACGCCCTCCGCCCAAGATCCCCTCCAACTCCCCCCGCCCAGGAAGCGAAGAAGGCTCGACCAACCGACCAGACCGCACGTAGTAGAACGCCGCTCGAACCCGCGCCAACGGCACCCCCATCAGCTCAGCCCACCCGAGCCGGTAGAGAGCCAACTGGAGCGGATCGGCGTTCTGGGACTGGTTGGTCTTCCAGTCCACGATCAGGAAGCTCCCGTCGGGTTCCTGGTAGACCGCGTCGATCCGACCACGTACGACCTGGCCGGCCAGGACGATGGCGAAGGCGGCCTCGACGCGGAACGGGGGGCGGTCGGCGAACGGGCCCTGCTCGAAGGCGGTGATGACCTCCTCGAGACCGGACTCGTCCTCGATGCCGTGGTCGGCGCGGCCGGGTAGGTCATCGGGGTCGAAGAGGTCTTGCTGGCCGAAGCGAGCCTCGACCCAGGCGTGGAAACGGGTGCCGAAGCGGGCCTGGGAGGACGGCTTGCGTGGCATGGGGCGGACCAGGTCGGCGGCGAAGCCGAGCGGGTCGTCGCGCAGTTTCGACATGGCGGTGGCCGACAGCGAGGAGGGCAGCGGCACGATCACCTCGGGGGCGCGCTCGCGCTCCGCCTCGGTGAGGAGCCGCTCGATCTCCTCGTCCCACTGGTTCACCGTCTCGAGCAGCGTCAGATCGTCGAGATCATCGGGCCCCGGGCCGACCTCCCGGACCAGCCTGGCCGCCTCCAGACGGCGCTCGACCTCGGTGGTGTGGTGGTTGATCGGCCAGGGCAGGTCGACCTCCCGCGCAGCGTACGGGCTCTCTTCCTCGCCCTTGACGACCACATCGGCCCAGCGGTCGGGCTTGGCGCCCCACTGGAGCAGCGCTTCACGGGTCTTCTCCACGTAGAGGGACGGCCCGCGTCCCTCCTTCAAGGCAGGCGACCAACGCCAGCACGAGACGAACTGGACGTGGCGGGCGCGGGTCCAGGCGACGTACGCCAGCCGGAGCTCCTCGACCCGCTCGTGCTCCTTGCGCTCGGCGAGGAGCGCGTCGATCGAGTCGGCGTCGTGACCCTGGAGCTGCGGCAGATCATCTCGGTCGCCACGGAGAGCGGCCGGCATCACCGACGGGACGGTCAGCCACGAGGAGCGGGTCTGGCCGGTGGGGAACTTCTTGTGGGTCACCCCGACCAGGAAGACGACATCCCACTCCAGGCCCTTGGCGCGGTGGACGGTGAGCAGCTTGACCGAGTCGGCCTCCGACGGCGTGGCGACGTCGAGGCCTTGACCGTATTCGTCCTCCGCCTCCAGGTAGGCCAGCAGCGCGGCGAGCGTGACCTGACCGTCGAGGCCTTCGAAGTCGGCGACCGCCTGGACGAACAGGTCGAGGTTGTCGCGGCGGGCCGAGGCCGCCGGGGAGACCGAGGCAGCCAGCTCGACGTCGATGCCGGTGACGTCGATGATCCGGCGGACCAGGTCGAGGAGAGGCTCGTTGACGGCTCGCCGCAGCCCGCGGAGCTCGTCGGCGAGGAGCTTGAAGCGCTCCCGCGCCTGCGGTGAGTAGTCGTAGTCGGACGGGTCGCCAGGATCCTCCAGCGCGTCGTTGAGGGAGGGGATCTCGGTGGGGTCGGTGCCCTCGACGGCCGCCTCCAGCTGCCGCTCGATGCCGGCGAACTCCTCCGCGCCACCGACGACCCCGGCCAGGTCACGTGATCTGCGGCCGAGGATGGCCAGGTCGCGCGGCCCGATCGCCCAGCGCGGGCCGGCGAGCAAGGTCAGCAGCGCGGCGTTGGCGGTCACGTCATGGAGCAGCTCCATGGTCGCGACGACCTCGGCCACCTCGGGCAGCCTGAGCAGCCCCTTCAGACCGACGATCTCGACCGGGATCTCGCGTGCGGTGAGCGCGTCGAAGACCGCCGCCGCCTGCGAGTTGTCCCTGGTCAGGACTCCGATCTCCTTCCACTCCCCGACCGCTTCGTGAGCCTCGATCACCCGGTCGGCGAGCCAGAGCAGCTCATCGTCGTACGTCTCGTGGACATGCACCCGCACCTCACCGTCGCGCGCTCCCTCGGCAGCGACCAGCCGCTCCTTCTCGCGCCCTTCGTAGAGCTGAGCGGCCAGATGGTTGGCGGTGTCGAGGATGCGGGCGTCGGAGCGGCGGTTGACGGTCAGGGAGTAGGCCGGGCGGCGTCCGTCCTTCGTCGGGAAGTCGCGGCCGAACTCTAGGATGTTGCTGACCGAGGCACCGCGCCAGCCGTAGATCGCCTGGTTGGGATCACCGACGGCAGTCACAGGGTGCCCGTCGCCGAAGAGTCGCGCCAGCATCTGGGCCTGGGCCACCGAGGTGTCCTGGTATTCGTCGAGCAGGACCACCTTGAACTTCCCGCGCTCGATCTCCCCGACCTCGGGCGTCTCCACGGCCAGTCGGGCGGCCAGCGCGATCTGGTCGGAGAAGTCCATCAGCCCGAGCCGGTCCTTGAGGCGCCGGTAGCCGTCGACCAGGTCGAGCAGCTCATAGCGCTTGTCGATCGCGTCGATCGCCTTCTCGACCTTGGTCAGCTTGGTCTTGACTCGCTTGCCGTCCTCGAGCTGCGCCTCGAGGTCGGCCAGCTCGAGCGCGAACAGCGACCTCTCGTTGCGGTCGTAGGCCCGTAGCGTCGCCGGGTCCACCAGGTGCTCGGAGAGCTCGGAGTCGAGTGCCAACAGGTATTGCACGACGTGCTTGGGAGAGTCGCTCAGCTTCTCCACCGGGCGGCTGTGCCGCGCCACCGCCCGCGCGGCGAGCTGGTAACGGGTCGCGTCGGCGATCAGGCGGGTGTCGGGCTCGTGGCCGATCCGCAGCCCGTGCTCGGAGAGGAGCCCCGAGGCGTAGGAGTGGTAGGTCGCCACTGTCGGCTCGGTCGGTTCCTCCTCCTCGCTGCCGGGCAGCGGCGGACCCTCCGTGCGTCGCTCCGGCCACAGGCCGGCCTTCTGCAGCGACTCCCGGATCCTGGTGCCCAGCTCGGCGGTCGCCTTGGTGGTGAAGGTGAGACCGAGCACCTCCCCGGGAAGTACGCGACCGGTGGCGACCAGCCAGACGACCCGAGCGGCCATGACCGCGGTCTTGCCGGACCCGGCGCCGGCGATCACCACCGCCGGCTCCAACGGAGCCGTGATCGCGCGGAACTGCTCCTCGCTGTAGAGCCAGTCGTGGCCCATCAGCTTGGCGAGCTCCTCGGGGGTCTCGACCTTCATCGGGTTCATGAGAGCACCGATCCCGAGGTCTGCGCCGGGCAGAGCGCCACGAACTGACACCGGTCGCACTGCTTGCCGGGCCTGGCCACGAACTCCTCGGCACGCACCGTCGCCACGGCCTTCTCCAGCTGGTTGATGATCTCGGGCGGCTCCGGCGCCTGCACCTGCACCTTCGGCAGCTCGCTCCCGGAACCCGCTGGGTGGCGCAGCTGGATCAGCTCCGCTCCCCCGGAGGTCGCGCCCGGCGCCAAGGACGAGGCCGCGCCGTGCTCCACGGCCAGCTGGTAGAGGCCGAGCTGGCCGTGCTCCTTGACCTCCTGCGCAGTGGGCGGATACTTCCCTGTCTTCAGGTCCACGACGACGATCCGGTCCGGGCCGTCGGAACGCTCCTCGAGCTCCAACCGGTCCGCAAAGCCGTTGAGCCGCACGGTCTCCCCGCTGGGCAGCGAGACCTTCGCGGTGAGCTGCTCCTCGAACCCGATGACGGTCCGCGCGCCGGGTCGCCGATGCCAGGTCAGGAACCGCGCCAGCACCTCGCGGACCGCCTCACGCTCGCGGGCCGCCGACCAGGGGGTACGAAACTCCAGCCGCCCCCACACCTCGTCGACGAACGGCATCAGATCATCGACGCTGGCCGCGTCGAGCTGCCCGCGGGCGAGCTGCTCGGCGATCGCGTGCACCACCTTGCCGAACCCCTGGCTCGAGGAGTCGGTGACCGCGCCACCCGCCTCCCGCGCCAGGAACCACTGCGCGGGGCAGGTCAGGATCGCCTCCAGCGCCGATGCGCTCAGCGTGATCGGACGGTCCTCGGGTCGGACCGGGGCCGAGGCGTACGTCGGGGCCCGGAGCCCCCACCAGGTCGACGGGTCCGCAGCGGGTGCGATCCGCTTGCCACGCACCTCGGTGGCGGCCAGCTTCTGCAGGCGTCGCGCGGCGGCCTCGCGCAGCGCGGTGGGCTGGGCCGGGTCGGCGGCGGTGCGACGCAGCTCGGCGACCAGCCCGGCCAGCGACAGCGGCCGTGACGGCCTGCCGACCCGGTGACGGATCTGGTCATCACGCAGGCCGAGCTCGTTGATGAACCGCGACGGCTGGTCGCCGTCGTCGTCAGGCGACTTCACCGCGGTCACGACCAGGCGGGAGCGAGCGCGGGTGGCGGCGACGTAGAAGAGCCGGCGCTCCTCGGCGAGCATCGCCGACCGGGTGAGCGGCGGCAGCAGCCCACCGTGCCGGCCGTCCGGCAACGCCGGGGCGATCCGGTCCGGCCCGAGGAGCGAGTCGCGGCGCCGCAGGTCGGGCCACACCCCGTCCTGGACATGAGCGACGACCACAAGTCGCCACTCCAGCCCCTTGGAGCGGTGGGCGGTGAGCAGCCGCACCGCGGAGCCGCGTACGCCCTTGTCGGCCAGGGTGTCGGCCGGGATCTCCTGGGCACGGAGCGTGGCCAGGAAGGTCTCGACCGAGGTGAACTCCTGGCGACCCTCGATCTTGGCGGCGGTGTCGAAGAGCGCCACCACGGCATCCAGGTCGCGGTGGGCCAGCCGCGCCGCGGGCCCGCCCGACTCGACCTGCGCCCGGAGCCGCGGGCCCCACTCCGCCCCGTCCCACAACGTCCACAGGACCTGCTCGGCGCCGGCGCCGTCCTTCAGCGCCGCCCGGGCCTCGGCGAGAAGCGCCGCCAGCCGTCGTACGCGCCCCAGCACCCGCTCCTCACCCTCGCCGTCCGCGTCCGAGACGAGCAGCGACGGATCGAGCACGGCGCGTCGGACGAGATCGTGGGCGGAGACATCCGGAAAACGAGCCCGCAGGGTGCGGGTGAGCGCGCGGACGTCGGTGGCGTCGAGGCCGCCGAGCGGGCCGGTGAGCAGCTCCTCGCAACGCTCGGGACGTACGTAGCGTTCGTCCAGGTCGGACTCGACATCGGCGTCCACGACCACGCCGAGCGCGTCGAGGAGGACCGCGGCGGCGGGTTCACGCACCAAGGGCGTCTCGTCGGCGGCGACCTCGACGGGGACGCCGGCAGCGGTCAGCGACCGGCGCAGCTGCGGGATCGAGGTGCGACCGGAGCGCACCAGGACGGCCATGTCGGACCAGTCGATGCCGTCCTCGAGGTGCGCCCGGCGGAGCAGGTCGGCGATGTGCTCCGTCTCGGCGCGGTCGGTGTCGAAGGTGAGCACCTCGGCGCGCCCCGGGTCGGACGCCAGCGGATGCGGGTTGCGAAACACCTCGTAGGCCGCGCCCGGGATCGAGCCGCGCACCGAGATCCCGGCGGCGATGGACCGCGAGGCCCGCAGCAACCGCGACCCGAACCGACGCGTCGTCCCCAGGGCAACCACCGGGGCGTGTCGACGCTCGCGGGTCAGGAACTGCGACGGGAAGTCGAGGATCCCGTTGACGTCCGCGCCGCGGAAACCGTAGATCGACTGGTCCGGGTCACCGACGACGATCAGGTCGCGCCCGTCGCCGGCGAGTGCTTGCAGCAGCGCGACCTGCGACGGATCCGTGTCCTGGTATTCGTCGACGAACACGCAGGTGAACTCGGCCCGGAGCTCAGCCGCGTGCCGCTCGGCCTCGATCACCCCGCGCATGATCAGGTCGGGGTAGTCGATGGCCGACTGGGCGCCGAGCACGTCGAGATACTGCTCCAGGAACCATCCCGCCGCGACGAACTCCTCGATGCGCTCGTCACGGCCGAGCGCCACCAGCTGGTCGGGGTCGAGCCCGCGCTCACGCGCCCGCGCGATCACGGTCTGCACCTCGCGCGCGAACCCGCGCGTGCCGACCGCCATCCGGAACCTCTCCGGCCACCGCACCGACTCCGGGTGGTCGGCGAGCAGCTCCTGCAGCACGACGTCGGCCTCGGGGGCTGAGAGCAGGGTCAGCGGAGCGGCGTAGAGCTCGGCCGGGGCGTAGCGTCGCACCAGTCCGTAGGCGAAGGAGTGGAACGTCGAGGAGACCGCCCCGGACAGCGTCCGCCCCAGCCGCGCCGTCACGCGGTCGCGCAGTTGCTCAGCCGCCTTGCGGGAGAAGGTCAGCGCCAGCAGCTGGTCGGGTCGTACGCCACGGTTCTCGATCCGGTCGACCACCGCCTCCACCAGCGTGGTCGTCTTGCCCGTCCCGGGCCCGGCCAGCACCAGCAGCGGTCCGCCGGGATGCTCCACGACCGACCGCTGATGCTCGTCGAGCACCGGCACTGCGGCCGCACTCGGCGGCGGGGCAAGGCGGTAGGCGACACTCACGGGACCAGCCAATCAGAGAGCACCGACACTCAGGCATCGTGCCCCAACCTCATCCGCACCGCGACGACGTCGTCGAGGTCGATCCCCTCCGCCTTCCGCACGACCACCTTCAACGGCAGCAGATAGGTGCCGTCCTTGGGGAAGAGCGCGGTGGTGAAGGTCGTCTCGCCGATGGTGGCGGTGACGGCGACCTGACCCCAGTACTCCAGACCCCGGGCGTCCTCCTTGAGGTCCTGGGCGTCCTCGACGGGCATGGGCACGTAGTAGAACGGCGCCGGCCCGCGCCACTCGATCACGGCTCCCTCGAAGGCGTACTCCACCGTCCCTACTCCGCGAGCTCGAAGTCGTCGAAGTCGAACCCGGGCGAGACCAGGCAGGAGACGAGCGCATCCTCGGCCGAGGGGAGCGTACGCTGCCACTCCCCCGCCGGCACGACGGCCTGCGGCGCCTGGCCGGCCGCGAGGTCCACCCCGACGAGCACGGTCTCGCCCTCGACGGGCGCCGAGCCGCTGCCGCCGTACTGCAGGGACACCACGCCCGTGTGCGCCAGCCAGATCTCGTCGGAGCTGACGCGGTGCCACGCGGACGACTCCCCGGCGAGGAGCCGGAAGTAGATCAGGGTCGCGGTCGGACGCACCCGTCCGTCGGGCAGGGTGACGGTCTCGGGCGCGGCCCAGGTCTGACGGAACGAGCCGCCCTCCGGGTGCGGTGCGAGATCGAGAGCAGAGGTGATGGGGTCAGCGGTCACCCGGCTCATTGTGCCGGGTCTGGTCGGCTGGATCGTCGGGGAAGCGCGGGTCGCCGAGCAGGTACTGCCAGAACAGGCCCGGCTTCTTGTGCGGCAGCGGCTTCGGACCTCCGACCGCACGGCTCTCCACCGCGTCCGAGATCGCGTCGACGGGGCGGGCCACGCGGCGTACGACCTTTCCGGGCAGGCCGGTGTGCGGGAGACGCGGGTGCGGACGGGAGGGTGCTCTGCGCTCGGCCGCCGCGAGTCGTTCGGCGACCAGGATGAGCTCGTCGTCGGCGGCCTCTTCGGCAAGATGCGTGACGAGCTCCTCCTCCTTCTCCCGCTGGGCCTCGAGCGCCTCGTCGACCTCGCCCCACAGCGTCGGCCAGCCGTGGGTGGTCTCCCAGGTGGATCCGTACTCGTGCGCCTTCACATGGAAGAGCAGCACCTCCAGGTGCCGCGCGGTGGGGAGATAGTGATGGACCAGGTCTGCTCCGCTCTCGCAGTGGGCGGAGACCGCTGGAAGGAGCGCCTCGTCCACCGCGTGCAGGTGTCGAGCCGTGCCGGCATTGAACTGGTCGATCGGCGGGCAGCCCCGAAGGGTCTGCTCGGGCCTGATGATGACGCTCCGGGCGTTGGCCAGGCGCTCGGCGAGCTCGTCGTGCTTGTGCCGCAGCTCGTCCTGCAGCACGGTCGTGGTGGCCATCTGTCTCACCTCGGCTGCTAGCCCATCGGTGTGCTGGGTCACCTTCCAGGATGCGCCCGTTCTCGCCTCGGCGCAACAGGGGTCATCTCGACAAGCTCGATACAACGCTCGACAAGCTCGACCACCCGGGGGTCAGGCGTCGGCGGGCCGCTCGTTGTAGACCCCGGCCACCTCTTGGCCGCTCAGCGCCGCGATCGCCGCCATCACCTCGTCGGTGATGACCCGCCGCGCCTTGCCCAGAGGTACGCCGTCGAACCGGCCGGTCACCTGGATCGGCTTCCCGAACTCGACGGTGACCTTCGCCAGTCGCGGCAGGCTCGACCCCACCGGCTGGAGCTCCGCGGTCCCCCGCAGACCCACCGGCACCACGGGTACGCCGGCGGTCAGCGCCAGGTGCGCGACCCCCGTACGCCCGCGGTAGAGCCGCCCGTCGCGCGACCGGGTGCCCTCCGGGTAGATCCCGAACGCCTCGCCCTTGCCGAGGACCTCGAGGGCCACCTCGAGCGAGCCGAGCGCCGCTTGCGGGTCGTCGCGGTCCACCGGCAGCATCCCCATGCCCTCGAACCACGCCCGCTGCGCAGCGCCCTTGAGGCCGGTGCCGGTGAAGTAGTCGGACTTGGCCAGGAAGTGCACCGGCCGGGGCGAGACCGACGGGATCACGATCGAGTCGGCGAAGCTGAGGTGGTTGCTGGCCAGGATCACCCCGCCGGAGCGCGGGACGTTCTCGGCTCCCAGCACCGTGGGGCGCCAGACGGCCCGGAGAAGGGGTGGCACGACGGCGTGGAGGACGCGATACATCACGAGAGCATCGTAGGCGGCAGCCACATCGCCTGGCGCAGGTCCACCGCCCCCGAGACACGACGCGGCGTGCCCTCCTCGAGATAGGCCTGCCGGGCCTCCTCGCCGTGGGAAGCGGGGAGCGAGCCGTCGGCCCGCACCACCCGCCACCACGGCATCCCGGCGCCCTCGCGCGCCATCACCGAACCGACCTGCCGCGGACCGCCCCCGAACTCGTCGAAGAGGGCGTCCGCGATCGCGCCGTACGTCGTCACCTGCCCGCGTGGGATCTGCTCGACGATACGCAGCACGGCCTCCACGTACGCCTCCCGGTCGCTCATGTCCGGCAGGCTAGCGCGACGTCACAGGCTGTGCTCGAAGGGCTGGGCTCAGAGGATGGGGCTGAACGGCTCCGTGCCGTGCACCAGGCGCAGACCGGAGATGCCCGAGTTCGCCTGGGCGTACTCCAGCTCGAGGTCCATGTCACCGATGTTGTTGGATCCGGCGAGCGGGAGCAGACCCAGGGTCGACAGCGTGCCGACCGCCTTGCCCTCGGCGTTCAGGAAGCCGGAGCCGGAGTCGCCGGGGATGCCGGGGGTGACGTTGTAGAGCGGGTGCGACCAGCGGGTGCCGTTGACGTCGTCACCGAGCGAGAAGCCGATCTTCGGCGACAGCAGGTCGATGTCGGCGCGCACCGAGGAGTTGCCGTAGGAGTAGACCTTGTCGCCGGCCGCGGTGCCGTCGGTGTCGATGCCGGTCGGGCCGCCCCAGATCGGCACGCTCGGGTTGACCTTGCCGACGGAGGCGGCGTCCACCTTGACCAGGGCGAAGTCGTTGTAGGCGCAGGTGTTCTCGTCCTTGGTGCCCTTCTGCTTCATGGTCAGCCAGGAGGAGTAGGCCAGCTTCCCCTTGCCCAGGACGGTGCCCTCGCTCAGCAGCGAACCGCCCTCGTTGAAGGTCACCGGCGTGCCCAGCGGAAGCGACTCGGCGGCACAGCCGTTGGTGTCGGTGGCCTCACCGAGACCCGCACAGTGGGCGGCGTAGCCGACGTAGACGTTGGCGGCGGAGTCGGCGAAGACGAAGTTGGAGGTGCACTGGGCACCCTGGGTGTACATCTGGACGCCCGGGGTGATCGTGGCCGTGTCGGCCGGCGCCCAGGCGTGGGCGGGAGCAGGGATCAGGGCGGGCACGAGAGCGGCGGTGAGCGTGCCGGCTGCGATGGCGGCGGCGCGGCGTACCGAACGGCGGGTGCGGAGCATGTGGGGGCCTCGTTCTCTAGGTGATGTGACTCACAGGTAACGAGCCGATGCGCCCCTGGGTTACGGAACCGCCACCACCACGGTGTTGCCCTGGAAGGAGGTGCCGTCCCAGTCGTCGCACGTCACCACGACCAGCCGAGGCTCCCCGTCCGGGTCGAAGAGCCTCTTGCTGCGCTTGGCGACCTGCTCCTTGGTGAGGTCCCGAACGGACCGCACGGTGTAGCGGAACTCGTCGTTCTTGGTCCGTACGACGATCTCTTCGCCCTCCTTCACCTCGCCCAGCCGGTCGAGGATGCCGCCGCCGTTGTGCAGGGTGTGGCCGACGATCAGCACCGACCCCTTGTCGGCCCCGGGCTTGGCGCCGCCCTTCCACCACCCCATGAGGGCAGCGTCGGCGGGCGGGGTGAGCGTGCCGCCCTCCATCGCCAACGGCACCACGTCGGCGTGCACGTTGAGGGTGGGGATGGAGACGCCGCGTACCTTGCCCTTCTTCTTCGGCACCTCGGCCAGCGCCTCGGCCGGGATCGAGGACGTCGTGGCGGGCAGGGTCGCCGTGTCCTTCTGCGCCTCGTCGATCTTGATGTAGTAGTCGTACGCGGCATAGCCGAGCACCGCGACCGCGACCACGAGGACGACGACGAAGACCTCCCCGAGGAAGGTCCTCAGGCTGGGACGACGGGGAGGTTCGTGGGGGTGGTAGCCAGGGCTCACTCGGCCGAGCGTGCCACAGCCTCAGCGCGCTTGCGACGGACGGCCAGTCCTGCCCCTGCTCCCATCAGCAGAGCACCGACCCCGGCGAAGACATAGGACGGAGGTACGCCGCGGGTCGGGTCCGCGACGTTCGACTCCAGCCTCTCCGGGTCGATCGCCGTGCCGACGGCCGCGCCGGAGGCCGGCTCCTCGACCTGATCGCTCGCGTGGGCAGGGGCACCGAGAAACAGTCCGCCGGCCAAGGTGGCACCGGCGAGCGTCGCGCTGAGACGAGCGCGTGTGGACAACGTCGAATCCTCCGAGGTTCGGGCATTGATGCAACTCCGCCCCCCGCAGCTGCGGTCGCAAAACTATCGGTTCCGCCACGCACAGATAAAGCCAGCGGCGGCCCCAGAGGGGCCACCGCTGGCCAACAGTTCAGTAAATCCGGTCGTCGATCCTGTCGAGACCTCGTTGATGAGTGACTGGTCAGTACGAAGGCTGCGACGGGTCGATCTGGTTGACCCACGCCACCACGCCACCACCGACGTGGACCGCGTCCGCGTAGCCGGCGCCCTTGGCGATCGCGAGCACCTCGGCGCTGCGTACGCCGCTCTTGCAGTGGAACACGAGCGGCTTGGCGCCGTCGCCGGTGAGCTCGGCGACCTGCGGGATCGCGTTGCCGTTGAGGAACTCGCCCTTCGGGATCAGGACGGCGCCCGGGATCTTGTTGATCTCGTACTCGTTCGGCTCGCGCACGTCCACGAGCACGAAGTCGCGGCTGCCCTCCTCGCGCTCCTTGATCATCTCGGAGAGCTGGGTGACCGAGATGGTCGAGCCGGCCGCCGCGTCGGCCGCCTCGGTGGAGAGCGCACCGCAGAAGGCGTCGTAGTCGATCAGGTCGGTGACCGTCGGGTTCTCGCCGCACAGCGCGCAGTTGGGGTCCTTACGGACCTTCAGCTTGCGGTATTCCATCTCGAGTGCGTCGTAGATCATCAGCTTGCCGACGAGCGGCTCGCCGATGCCGGTCAGCATCTTGATGGCCTCGTTGACCTGGATCGACCCGATCGAGGCGCAGAGCACACCCAGCACGCCGCCCTCGGCGCAGGAGGGGACCATGCCCGGGGGCGGGGGCTCCGGGTAGAGGCAGCGGTAGCACGGGGCGTCGTCCGTCAGGGTCGGCGCGAACACCGAGGCCTGGCCGTCGAAGCGGTAGATCGAGCCCCAGACGTACGGGATACCCAGGAAGTAGGCCGCGTCGTTGACCATGTAGCGGGTCGCGAAGTTGTCGGTGCCGTCGACGATCAGGTCGTAGCCGGCGAAGATCTCGCGCACGTTGTCGTTGTCGAGCCGCACGTTGTGCAGCACGATCTCGACGTACGGGTTGACCTCCCGGATCGCAGCCGCGGCCGAGTCGGCCTTCGGCTGACCGACCGTCGACTGCTTGTGGATGATCTGGCGCTGCAGGTTGGACTCGTCGACCTCGTCGAACTCGACGATGCCGAGGGTGCCGACACCGGCCGCGGCCAGGTAGAGCAGGGCGGGCGAGCCGAGGCCGCCGGCACCGATGACCAGCACCTTGGCGTTCTTCAGGCGCTTCTGCCCGTCCATGCCGACGTCGGGGATGATGAGGTGGCGGCTGTAGCGGCGCACCTCGTCGATCGTCAGCTCGTCAGCGGGCTCCACGAGCGGGGCTAGGGACACAACGGCTCCTCAGTTCGGACGTACGTATGCCTGCTTGAACACCGCGGGCACTTCTCCATGTTCCCTCATCCGTGGACAAGGCAACGACGCGTCCCGCGATCCGAGTACCAGCGGGTAGGCTGCTGGGGTGACCACGCACCAATCCGAGCTCGACCCCACTCGACCGCGAGGGGCCCGACTGCCCCGAACGGAGCGACGAGCCCAGCTTCTCGACTCCGCTCTCGAGGTCTTCGTCGCCTACGGCTTCCACGCCGCCGCGATGGACGACATCGCCGAGAGGGCCGGGGTCTCGAAGCCCGTTCTCTACCAGCACTTCCCCGGGAAGCTCGACCTCTACCTCGCCCTCCTGGAGAAGTCCGCGAACGAGATCATCGACCGCTGCCGGGAGGCCCTGGCGTCGACCGACGAGAACAAGGAGCGCGTGGCCCGCACCGTCGAGGTCTTCTACGACTACGTGGCCTCCGAGTCCGGCGCCTTCCGGCTCGTCTTCGAGTCCGACCTGACCAACGACCCCGCCGTACGCGAGCAGGTCGACCGGGTCACCAACGAGTGCGCCGAGGTCATCGCGGAGGTCATCGCGGAGGACACCGGCTTCGCCGCGACCGCCTCTCACCTGCTCGCCGTGGGCCTCGTCGGCCAGATCCAGGTCAGCGCCCGCTACTGGCTCCACAACAACGGCGACCTCTCCCAGGCCGACGCTGCACGTCTGGTCGCCGGTCTCGCCTGGCGCGGCATCGGCGGCTACCCGAAAACTGATTAGTTTGCGATTGCTTCGCAATTCGCGCAGCGCTGTACTTGTGGCGATTGCTTCGCAATTCGCGCAGCGCTGTACTTGTGGCGATTGCTTCGCAATTCGCGCAGCACCTCCGCTTGACCCTCGTCTTCCTCCGCTTCGTTCGTCGCTGGCGCTCCTCACTGCGCTGCGTCCAGACGAGGGGCGCTCCGGCACTGGGCGCTGGGTCGTTGTGAGAGGATTCCTGAGCATCGTTCACTTCATCGCAAGGAGGACCCGTGGAGGTCAAGATCGGCGTCCAGCAGGCCGCCCGTGAGCTCGTCGTAGAGACCGAGGAGTCCAGCGAGTCGGTGGAGAAGCTCATCGCCGACGCCCTCGGCGGCGGTGCTGTGCTCGCATTGACCGACAGCAAGGGCCGCAAGGTCATCGTCCCGACCGAGAAGCTCGCCTACATCGAGATCGGACCTGCCAAGGTCGGCAAGGTCGGGTTCGCCGGCTGATTCAGGGCGGTGCAATCAGGGATGGCCCTGATTCCTGTGCCGATATCCGGCCCCAGGCCATGTATGTCCGTGCAATCAGGTCCCAACAGGTGCACTATCGAGGGATAGGCGCATTCATGGCGCCCATCTCAACCTGAAGGGATTAGGCATGATCGGGACCATTCTCGTCACCCTCATCGGCGGCGTCGTCATCGGTTTGCTTGGCAAGTTCCTCGCCCCGGGCAGCCGGGACAACATTCCGTTCTGGCTCGTCGTGGTCTGCGGCATCGTCGGCATGCTCGTCGGCGGCTGGATCTACTACGCCATCTTCGGCGTCGCGGGCAACGTCGCGGGCAACCCGAACTACGACATGTGGAACACGTCGAAGGGCATCGACTGGTGGCGTCACCTCTGGCAGGTCGTCGTGGCAGCCATCGCGGTCGTCGTCGCCGCAGGGATCACCGGAAAGTCCAAGGCCTGAGCCACACCCCAGGTCACCTGAAAGCGGTCCCGCCCCTCCGGGGTGGGGCCGCTTGGTGTATCACCTCACCAGTTGGGCTGAGCCGATGATTCCGGCAGTGCCACCTCCGGCGGCCGGATGACATAGACGACCCGCCCGGAGCGGGACCAGGCGCGGTCGAGCTCACCGAGGTCGTACGTCGCCCGCACCTCGTCGTCGCTGGCGATCCGGTGGGAAGCAGGGTCGTGGACGACCGGGTTGCCCGCGCCGTCGAAGCCAGTCAGCACGAGCAGGTGCCCGTTGGTGACGTACCCGGCGCCGGTCAGCTCGCCCTCCTGGTGCGAGACGGCGAGCACCAGCGGGATCCCGGCCTCGACGAACCGGGCGGCCTCGGCGAAGGAGCGGAGCCTGGTGACGTACGCGACCAGCCCGCGGGCACCCGCATAGGCGGTGTTGAAGGCCCAGTTGCCGGCACCGCCGAAGGACTCGTCGTAGACCTCCCGCACGGTGAACGGCACCTGCGGGTCGGGGGTCTCGTAGTCCACCCAGGCGGTCTCGTCAGGCGTCGGACCGACGCCCCAGAAGTCGGCGATCATGGCCGTCGAGGCGGCACTGCACCACGACTGGCCGCCGCCGTCCCAGTGCGGATAGCGGTCACGATGGAGCTGTTGCGAATAAGCCGGTACGCCACCCACGACCGCACCGGGCCGCACCGTCCCCGGCGCCGGAGCCGAGTCCCGGGCGTTCGCCGAGACCATCGCCCCGAGCAGGCTCGCCCGCGGCAGGCTCCCGGCAGGGCCGTGCAGGCTCAGACGCAGGGAGAACGCCGTGAACCTGTGCCCGTCCCGGGCCAGGATGGTGTCGTCGGCCGCGACCGCGACTGCGTCGTCCTGGCCGCCGACGGAGGTGGAGGTGAAGGCCGGGTCCGAGGACCAGCGGGCCAGCACCAGCCAGCCGCTCCGGATCCCTGACTCGGTCACTACCTGCGCCGCGACCTCCACCCAGGAACCGGCCGGCGTCCTCACGTTCCAGGAGGCGATCAGCTCGTCGAAGGAGAACCCGGGACTGACCTCGGGAGAGGTCCACACCCCGGCGGCAGGAGCGATCTGCGCCGCTGACCAGCCGGTCCAGAAGACGTCGATGCTGTCAGTGCTCAAGCCCGAGCTTGCCCATACGCTCGACGTGACGCTGGGTGAGCCGGGTCAGCATCTCGCCGATCGTGCCGAGGTCGAGACCGGGAAGGTGGTCGCCGGTGATCAGCTCACTGAGCCCCTCACGGGTGGCCGCCACGTGCTGCGCCTGGGTGAGCGCCTCCCCCATCAGGCGACGACCCCACAGGGCCAGCCGCCCGCCGATGAGATGGTCGGCCTCGATGCCGGCCCGGACCCGGTCCACCACGAAGTCGGCCCGGCCGGCGTCCTCGAGGGTGGTCACCACGAGCTTGTGGGTGTCCTCGTCGAGGAATCCGGCGATCTCACGGTAGAAGTCGTTGGCGAGCCCGTCCCCGACGTAGGCCTTGACCAGCGACTCCCACCAGTCGGCAGGCTTCGTGTGGACGTGGAACTCGTCGAACCCCTCGCGCAGCGACTCCATCGCCGCGTAGGAGTCGGCACCGAGCTCCTCCAGCCGGTCGAGCACCGGCTGGATCTTGGCGTGCTGTGCCGCCGCCATCGCGAGCAGGGCCGTCTTGTCCTCCAGCGAGGGCGCCATCTTGGCGTCGTCGGTCAGCCGCTCGACCGCCGAGACCTCGCCGTAGGCGACCGCTCCCAGGAGGTCGATGACGGCAGCCTTGTAGACGGGATCACCGAACGGGTCCTGGGGACCCGTGGACTCTGAGGATGCAACCACGGGAGAACCCTACCGATAGAATGCTTTTTGACCGACCCAGCACCGCTGATGCTCACCATCTGTATCGCGGTGGTCTGGTTCCCGTATGTGCGCGGCGTGGCACTCGCTCGACAAGCTCGAGACACCCGTGAGTCGCTCGCCGCATTCGATGAGACAAGCGAGTAGCGACCAAATCATGACAACGTTCAAGGACCTCGGTGTTCACCCCGAGATCTGCGCTCCGCTCGAGCGCAAAGGCATCACCACCCCCTTCGCCATCCAGGAGATGACCCTCTCGGTCGCTCTCCAGGGCACCGACCTGATCGGCCAGGCCCGCACCGGCTCCGGCAAGACGCTGGCCTTCGGCATCCCGGTCGTGCAGCGCAGCGTGTCCCCCAAGGACCCCGACTACATCGACCTCCCCCAGGGCAAGCCGCAGGCGCTGATCGTGGCCCCGACCCGCGAGCTGGCCATGCAGGTCTCCGCCGAGGTCTCGCTGATCTCCGAGGACCGTGGCCTGCGTGTGCTGACCGTCTACGGCGGCGCCGGCTACGAGCCCCAGATCGAGGCGCTCGAGAAGGGTGTCGACATCGTCGTCGGCACCCCCGGCCGCCTGATCGACCTGGCCAACCGGAAGATCCTCGACCTCTCCCACGTGCATGCCCTCGTTCTCGACGAGGCCGACGAGATGCTCGACCTCGGGTTCCTGCCCGATGTGGAGAAGCTGGTCACCCTCACCCCGGAGACCCGCCAGACGATGCTCTTCTCGGCCACGATGCCGGGCGCGATCGTGGCGCTGGCGCGTTCCTACATGCGCCACCCGATGAACATCCGCGCGGAGTCCTCCACCGAGCGCGAGACGGTGCCCGCCACCGCCCAGTTCGTCTACCAGGCCCACGACCTCGACAAGCCCGAGATGATCGGCCGCCTGCTGCAGTGCGAGGACCACGACAAGGTCGTCGTCTTCGCCCGCACCAAGCGACAGGCACAGCGCGTCGCCGACGACCTCGCCGACCGCGGCTTCCCGGCCTCTCCCCTGCACGGGGACATGCAGCAGGCCGCCCGCGAGCGGGTGATGCAGAAGTTCCGTGACGGCAAGGTCGAGGTCCTGGTGGCCACCGACGTCGCCGCTCGCGGCATCGACGTCACCGGCGTCTCCCACGTGGTCAACTACACGACCCCGGACGACGAGAAGACCTACGTCCACCGCATCGGCCGCACCGGCCGCGCCGGCGCCTCCGGTGTCGCAGTCACCTTGGTCGACTGGGCCGACCTCCACAAGTGGAAGATGATCAACAAGGCGCTCGATCTTCCCTTCGACGAGCCCCAGGAGACCTACTCCTCCTCGGAGCACTTCCTTCACGACATGGGCATCCCGAAGGGCACCAAGGGCCGGATCAAGAAGGCCACGCCGGACAAGCCCGCCGACAAGCCGAAAGACAAGGACGCCGGCACGGACGGGGAGAAGCGCGAGCGCGCTCCCCGCAACCGCAACCGCCAGCGCACCCGTTCGCGCGGTGGCCAGGTCCTCGAGAAGACCGCTGCCCCGACTGCCGAGCCGGCCGAAATGCCCGCCGACGGAGAGGCAAAGTCGGAGGACTCCACCCCCCGCCGCCGTCGTCGTCGCCGCTCCTCCGGCTCGGCCGCCAAGGCGGACTGAGCACCCCGGAGCTTCATCAAGGCGGTGTCCTGAGCCTGTCGAAGGGTATGCAGGTCAACGCACACATCCCCAGCGGAGTTCCGCTGGGGATGTGTGCGTTCGTCTGCATGCCTCGATGAAGCAACAGGCCCGGGCCTACTCCGTCACGACGACCTTGGTGCCGATCCGCGCGAAGCGCCACATCGCCTTCGCGTCCGGCTCGGCCTGGCGGATGCACCCGTGTGACAAGGGGGTGCCGAGCTGGGCTCGGGTCTGCACGCGCTTGCCCTTGTCCACCGGGATGTTGTGGAACCCGATCGCGGCGTTGGGGCCTCGGGTGAAGCGTACGAACCATTTCATCGTGCCCGAGTCGTCGATCCCCCGTGCGCGCTCGGAGCGGGAGAAGACCCGGTAGGTGCCCGGCTTCAGGTTGTCGTAGACGCTGCCCGAGACCGGATACGTACGCAGCGACCGACCGGCGGCGGAGACGATCCAGACGCGCTGACGACTGATCGAGAAGACCGCCCGTCGACCGGTGCCGGAATCGGCCGGAAGCGTCTTCTCCGCGGCCGCCATCCGGGCGTCGACGTGGCGGTTGATGCCCGCGTCCCGCTGGGCGTCGTGGGGCCAGACCGGTGAGCGGACCTCCTCGCCGCCACCGAGCTTCACCTCGCTGTCGGCCGTGCTGGTGCGACCGTCGGCCGCGGGTTCGGCGATGATCTCGGTCCCGCCGTACAGCCCGGCCGCGGTCAGCAAGGACGCAGCGAAGAGGGTCTTGGTGCGCCGGAGGGGCCGAGGCCTCACCGTCCGATGCCGCCCGCCGGCGCTCACTTCTCCATCACGCGCCCGAGTCCGCATGCGAAATCCACGTTGAACATCATCCAAACTCCAGTGACCGCAAGTCAACTGTCACACGACAGACAGAAACCGTGATTCCGCTGACGAACCCACCGCTCTGTACCGGGGTCCGCGCCGGGTCCGGTGGTGGCAGGATTGCCCCATGTCGAACCCCACCTCCCTGGTCACCGGCGCGACCGCCGGCATCGGCCTGGCCTTCGCCCAGCAGCTCGCCGCCCGAGGTCACCACCTCGTCCTCGTCGCCCGTGACGAGGAGCGTCTCAACGGCGTGGCGAAGGAGCTGACGGATGCTCACGGCATCGGCGTCGAGGTCCTCCGCGCAGATCTGACCGACAGTGCCGACCTCGCCCGGGTCGAGGCCCGACTGGCCGACCCCGAGCACCCGGTCGACCTGCTGGTCAACAACGCCGGCCACGGTCTCAAGCGCCGCTTTCTCAACAACACCGCAGACGAGGAGACCGCGATGACGCAGGTGCTCGTCATCGCGCCGCTGCGGCTGTCCCACGCCGCGCTGGGCGCCCAGGTGGCCCGCGGCCACGGCGGCGTCATCAACGTCGGCTCCGTGGCCTCCTACCTCCCCCGCGGCACCTACTCGGCGGCCAAGGCGTGGATCAACTCCTTCACCGAGTGGGCCCACAACGAATACGCCGGCAAGGGCATCAAGGTGATGGCGCTGCTGCCGGGGTTCACCAAGACCGAGTTCCACGAGCGCCTCGGCTCCGGTTACGACTCCGCTCCCGCCTGGATGTGGCTCAACGTCGACGACCTGGTCCGCGAAGCGCTCGAGGACTACGACGCCGACAAGACCTTCTCGATCCCGAGCAAGCGCTACAAGGCCCTCGCCACGGCCGCCCGGGTGGTCCCCTCCGGGGTCCTGCAGAAGTTCCAGTCCCTCGGACGCAAGTAGTCCCAGACGTTCGCGCCCGTTACCTGCCGGTAGAAGGGCGCGTACGTCTGAAACTAACCGGCGCGGAGTCGGAGGAAGCGTCTCCGCTGCCGATCCGTCAGTGCGCGACGCTCCGCCACCGTGTTCGTGGGCACCCACCAGGGTGGCGGGGTGAGCGTCCAGCCACGCTCGCTCACCGGCGTACGTCTCGCCCGAGTCCGCGCCTCCCAGGTCCGGCGGATGAAGTCGCTGGGATCACCGCGGTCGGAGGCGACCATCGTGACGTACTCCAGGCCCGCTCGCCTGAAAGCGCCCTCGCGCCGCAGATCCTTCGCGCGCTGCCTGCCGACCAGATGCAGCTCGCCGTCATACTCCCCGACCACCCCGGCCTGCAGGTCAAGCACGTCGGGGGTGCCGATATGGCGGCCTTCCAGGTCGAACACCGGACGGTTGCAGACGATGTCGGTGAGCCCCATACGGACGGCCCAGGTCAGACGCAGGTCGACCTCGGCCGGGGACCACACGTTCTCGTCAGCACACCGAAGGGCCCACCGGAGTCGGTCGATCCCGGCCCACGCAGTGAGCTCGTCGGCGTAGGCGGACATCTCCTTGAGCGAGATCAGATCGCTCGCGAGCACCAGGTCGAGCCATCGCACCGCCTCCAGCGGCGACGGCGCACGCCTGACCTCGAACGCGGTGGACCGGAGCGGCCCGGTGATCACCACCCCGTCGTGGCTCTCACGCTCGCCACGCAGGAGCCGCTCGTGGCTCACCTCGATCCCAGGGCGGGCCCGGACGCGGCAACCCGGAGTGACGACGGCGACCGGACGCGGGTGACCGCCCTCGTCGCAGCCGTCGACCCATCTCACCCCGCGCCAGGCCAGCGCCGCCCAACCGGTGAGTGCGCCGTCCTCCGGCACCAGCACCGAGGCCTCGAGGACCCGCTGCTGAGGAGAGTCTGGGTCGACGTGCGCAGGAACGTAGAAGCCGCGCGACGACCGGCGCCAGCCCCGTCCCCGCGCCTGTTTCGGGGTCGGCCCACCCATGCCCGCGCGGTCGACCCGCACGGGGCGCACCAGCCCTGGCCGCCCGACCATCTCGGGCGGCTGGACGTGCGCGGGCCGTGGGCTCATGACTCACATCATCGATGCGACCACCGACACTCCTGCCCGCCAGAAGTGGTTTCAGACGTTCGCGCCCGTTACCTGCCGGTAGAAGGGCGCGTACGTCTGGAACCGGCCCAGCAGCGACCCTCAGGCGTTCGCGATGAAGGTCGTGACCGCGTCGGCGACCATCTGGACGGCGATCGCGGAGAGGAGCAGACCCGCGATGCGGGTGATGAGCAGGACGCCGGACTCCTTGAGGACCTTGAGGATCGGGATGGAGAAGACCATCGCGATCAGAAGGGCGATGTGGACGACGATGAGGCCGAGCCCCAGCCCGAACGCGGTCCCGACGGAGTCGACGTCCTGGGCGAAGACCATGGTGGCGACGATCGCGCCAGGGCCGGCCAGGAGCGGGGTGCCGAGCGGAACCATGGCCACGTTGGCCCCGGCCGCGGCGACAGGGTCGTCGAAGTTGTCGGTGAGCAGCTCGAGGGCGACCAGCAGCAGGAGCAGGCCGCCGGCGCACTGCAGCGCCTCGAGCGAGATGTGCAGGAAGTGCAGGATCGCCTGACCGAAGAGCGCGAAGATCGTGATCACCAGGAAGGAGACCGCGACGGCGAGGAGCGCCGCGCGGCGCTGCTTGCCCGGTGACTGCCCCGCGGTCAGCGACAGGAAGATCGGGATCGTGCCGACCGGGTCCATGATCACGAAGAGCGTCACGAACGTGGAGACGAAGATCTCGGTCAACGTACGACCTCGGGGGTGGCTCGTCCGGAGGCGGCCGAGGCTGCGGCGGCACGCTCCAGGAGCCGCTCGTACTCGGCCGGTGCAGTGGTGTTCACTCCCAGATGGTGGCCCACCTTCCCGGTGCCGTGGTAATCGCTGGATCCGGTCACCACGAGGTCCAGGTTGCGGGCGATCACCCGCAGCTTGTCGCGGGTCTCGGGGGTGTGGTCCTGGTGGTCGACCTCGAGCCCGGACAGCCCTGCATCGACGAGTGCGGAGAGGGCCGCCTCGTCCGGCTGCTCGTGTCCGGAACGCCCCCACGGGTGGGCGATCACGGTGACCCCGCCGGCGGCGGCAACGGTGCGGATCATCGGCTCGAGCGGGGCCGCGTAGCGGTTGATGTAGGCAGGCTTCCCCGCCCCGAGGTAGCGGTTGAACGCCTCCTCGCGACTGGCCACATAGCCCTTGGCGACGAGCGCGTCGGCGAGATGCGGGCGCCCCGACGCGGCGGCGTCACCGGAGACTGCGGCGACGTCATCGAGCGAGACCACGATGCCGAGCCGCGCCAACCGATCCAGCATCAGCGGCAGCCGGCCGTCGCGGCCAGCGAGGACGCGGGCCAACTCCTCGACCAGCGGCGGGTAGGTCGGGTCGGGCAGGTAGGCCAGCAGGTGCACGCCGTGGCCGGCGAGGCTGGTGCTGATCTCCATGCCACGCACCAGCTCGATCCCGGCATCGGCGGCGGCCGCGGCCGCCTCGTCCCAGCTGCCAGCGGTGTCGTGGTCGGTGATCGCGACCACATCGAGCGCCGCGGCCTTCGCCGCCTGCACCAGCTCGGTGGGCGAATCGGTCCCGTCGCTCACTCGCGAGTGAGTGTGGAGGTCGATGCGCACCCGCACATCCTAGTGGGCCGACGGCGTGCTAGTGGTTCCACCAGGATCCGCCGGCCCCGCCGAAGGGCAGCTCGACCATCTGGACGCCGAGATCGTCGACCTGGCGCAGATGCCAGCCGTCCTGGAGCATCAGCATCGCGGTGGCCGGGCGGAAGACCAGCCACAGCCAGCGGCCGGCGGCCTCGCCGACCATCACCGACCGCTCCCACTCCTCGGCGCCGTTGGTCCACTGCGTGATCGGCCACAGCGGCACCATCTGCCCGCCGACACGGACCCGGGTGGTGGGCGGGCCGGTGCAGGCCTCGATGCCGGGATCAGGGCCGTCCGTACGTGCGCACCTGGCGCCCAGCCCGACGCCGGCCTCCTCGGTGACGACGGTCATCTCGACCGGTCCGTCGTCCGGCGTCACCCCGGTCCAGGTGAGCAGCGTCGCCGCGCCCTTGCCCTCGTCGCCCACGACGGCGAGATCGGCGATCGACCAACCCGACTCGACCGGCCAGGGGACGTAGGTGGGCACATCGCCGGCCAGCGAGAGAATCTGCACCAGATCCTCGTAGGACGGTGTCTCGGACCGCCACAGCGGCGTCACCACACCATGCTCGGGGCACGCCCGACCGCCGCCGGTGCCGATGCTTGCCACCGGCGTCGAGCAGCGTGGACAGCCAACCGCTAGGGCCACCACACCACGGTGACGCCTCCTGCCGGTTCGGTCAAGCGCGGGCATCCTGTTTCGCACGAGTGCGACGGACCGCCCATTCCACCAGGTCGGCGAGTGCTTCGACCGCTTCAGCGGCCGCTCGATCCGCGGGGACGGCATGGCCGGGTGCCCACTCCGGGACGGTCTCGGGCCCCCATCCCTGCCGCGGGCTGGTCTCCGCCCGATGGACCAACCACGCCCGCAGCTCCACGTGGGTGGCCACTGCCACCGGCACGATCTCGTCCGCGGTGACCGCGGACGGATCGGCACCGTCCACCTCGACCGGCATCAGGTCCGACCAGTCCCCGTGGAGACGCACGCCCAGCTTCTGCAGCGCCGTGACCTGCTGGTCCGCGGCCTTCTCGACCCATGGTTCGACCCGGAGACCGATACGCTCGTCGGCGACGTCGAGGCCGGGCATCAGCTTCTTGGCGAGCACGTGCTTGCGCAACCGGATGCCGGCCGGAAAACTCAGGTCGCGCGCGTCGAGCTCCAGGTTGAGTCGACGCAGCAGGTCGGTGCGTACGACACCGAGCGATGCGTTCTGGGGCCGCGGCGTACGGACGTCCTCGAAGGAGAAGCCGATCACCTCGCCGAACCGCTCCAGCAGGGCGCTACGAGGTGCGCCCGGCCCGGGGACGGTCACGACGTGCACGGGACCGGCGGCACTCCAGCGCCGAGCGATCGCGACCACGTCCTGCTCGCTCCAGAACCGGCTGGCGGCCGTCAGCACGTCCGGCAGCGGCCGCCGCGGGCGCCGCACCCGGGCCGAGGCGACGAAGTCGGACCAGGCCCAGACCTCGCCGTTCTGGACGACCTCCTGCCACATCGCGGGGAGGTTGCGGTTGAGGTCGCGTACGGACAGCACGATCTCGGGAGCGCCCAGGCTCGCCACGACCTTCGCCACGACGTCGTCGCCGACCGGCGCGAGGAGCTCGGCCGAGACGACCGCCGTCTCCGGCCAGGCGTCGATCTCGTCGACGAGACGCTGCCAGGAGCCTTCGATCGAGCGGTCGCCGGCCAGCGACGTCTCGCGTCCGCGCAGGTTCCAGACCGCGTCCGCCTGGTCCCGCCAGGTCGTGCCCGGGACGAGGATGCCCAGGCCGGCCAGGTGCTCCCGGTGCGCGTAGAGCGCATGCTGCAAGGATGTGGTGCCGGACTTCATCGCGCCGACATGGACGATCACACGACGTGCCACCGCTGCCTCCTCGGGCGGCCGCGGGATGGTACGGCCGCCAGATCAGGGGATCACATCGGTCTGCGTGATACCACCCGGGCGAGCTATGGACACGTTATGTATTCCAATGTTTCACCACCGGGTGGCCGTGGTAGGTGTCCAACATCGAGACGCTGGCGGTGTCCAGCCGGAAGAGCCGTCCCTCGCTGACCGGGAGCCCCAGCCACACCGCCGCGAGCGCGCACAGCGCGTGCCCGTGGGAGAAGACCAGGGTGTCGCCGTCGCGCTCGCGGGCGGCCTCCACGATGCGGCCCAGCCGCTCCTGGACGGCGGCCGCGGGCTCTCCGCCGGGCGTGACCGAGGTCCACAGGCTCCAGTCAGGATCGGTCCGGTGGATCTCCTCGGTCGTGATGCCCTCGTAGTCGCCGTAGTCCCACTCGACCAGGTCGTCGGTGACGACCGCCTCGGGGAAGCCCGCGAGCTCGGCCGTACGCCGGGCCCGCTGCCTCGGGGACGTCAGCACCGATGCGTACGTCTGCTCCTTGAGTCTCGGCGCCAGCGCCAGCGAGCTCTCCTCGCCCTCGGGCAGGAGCGGAAGGTCGGTGCGTGAGGTGTGCCGGCCGTTGAGGGACCACTCGGTGGTGCCGTGCCTGACGAGGTAGAGGGCCATGCCCCCATCCAACCAGCCGACCGGCGCGACGCTGCCTCAGGACCGGCTGATGAACCGGTTGACCTCACGGGTGAGCACGCCGGGCACGAGATCGGCAGCGGTCGAGAGCGCCTTGGCCGGGAAGCCGACCGCGGTGTGCACCTTCGGTACCCGTCCGAGCAGCCCCTTGCGCGGCTGCGCCATCTCCCAGACCTGCTCGGCGACGTCATCGACGGTGAGCCGGATGCCCAACGTCTCGGCCGCGGCAGCGGAGATGTCCTCGGTCATCGCGGTCTTCACCCACAGCGGCCAGACCGCCTGCACCCGGATGCCCTCCTTGCGCCACTCCAGCTCGAGCGCCTCGGTGAGCCCCCGCACGGCGTACTTCGACGCGCTGTAGGACGCGATCTCCGGCTGCCCGTAGATCGCGCTCGCGCTACACACGTTGATGACGCCCGAGCCGGGGGTGGCCCGCAGGTAGGGGTAGGCCGTGTGGCAGCCGTTGATCACGCCGTTGACGTTGATCTCGATGGTCTGGTGGTGCTGGGCGAGGTCGACGTCGGCCAGGCGACCGGCGCGCAGGATGCCGGCGTTGTTGACCAGCAGATCGAGGCGGCCGCCGGCAGCGGTGGCGAACTCCTCGAGCGCCGCCTTCCAGGACTCCGGGTCGGTGACGTCGAGGGCGCCACCGACGGCGTTGTCGGACCCGAGCATCGCGGCGACGTCGCGGGCCTGGTCGGCGTCGATGTCGTAGACGCCGACGAACCAGCCCTCGGCCGCGAACTTCTCGATGATCGCCTTGCCGATCCCCTGGGCGGAACCGGAGACGAAGAGTGCCTTCTTGACTGCTGCCATGACGTGCTCCTTACGCAGGGATGAGGGACCAGTAGTCGAGGTCGAGCAGCACCCCGGGGGCGTACTTGCCGTCCTCGCCCCGCAGGGTCATCGACTCGTCACGGCCCTTGGTGGCGACCAGGCGCAGCCGGAGCGCTCCGATGCCGGGGGCGCCGTTCTTCCCGGGTTCGAGCTCGGCCCGGTCGAGCACCTCCGACCAGGCGTAGACGGTGTCGCCCGCGAAGGCGGGCGACGTGTGCGCACCGGCGTTGATCGCGGCGACGAGCTGAGCGTTCGCGAGCCCGTTGAACGACAGCGCCCGGGCGAGGGAGATGATGTGGCCGCCGTAGACCAGGTTGCGCCCGTCGGGTCGCGCCTCGGCGTTGAAGTGCACCTTCGCGGTGTTCTGCCACAGCCGGGTGGCCTGCTGGTGCTCGGACTCGGTGAGGGTGACCCCGTCGACGTGGTCGATCTTCTCGCCGACCTCGTAGTCGGCCAGCCGGTGCGGCTCACCGGCGGCGGTGAAGTCGTAGGAGGAGAAGTCGAGCCCCTTCGGCACGATCAGGTTCTTCGGGTCCACCACCGCATCCAGCTCCGGGATCACGGTCTCGGGAGCCTCAGCCGTCTGGTCCCGCTTGTGCACCATCACCCAGCGCGCCCAGTCGATGGCGACCTCGCCACGCTGGTTGGTGGCGGTGGAGCGCACGTAGACGACCCCCGACTTTCCGTTGGAGTTCTGCTTGAGGCCGATGACCTCGGAGGTCGTCGAGAGCGTGTCGCCCGGCACGACCGGCTGGTGGAAGCGGCACTCGGCATAGCCCAGGTTGGCCACCGCGTTGAGCGAGATGTCCGGGACGGTCTTCCCGAACGCGATGTGGAACGCGATCAGCTCCTCGACCGGGTGCTCCTCGACGACGACCGGTCCGCGCAGCGCGGAGACCTTCAACCCCACCGACGCGGCGAACTCCGCCGAGGAGGGGATCGCGAAGCGCGTCGGGTAGAGCGAGCCGTACGCCGCCCGGTCGCCCTCGGTGACCGTGCGCGGTGTCGCGTGCTCGATGACCTGGCCGACCTGGAAGTCCTCGAAGAAGTTGCCGGGGTTCGTCTTGCTCATCTGCGGCCTCTCGTCGGTGAGTGCGGTGAGTTGATTACCGGACGGTAACCTAGTTCAGACGATCCCGTGGAGGCGTTCCGGGATGCGTAGCAGCGGCTGGTTGCGGAGGTTGTCGATGTGGCCCGGGCCGACGGCGCGGTGGACACCGTCCTCCTCACGCACCAACCTGGCCGGCAGGACCGAGGTCGGGTCGAACTCCGGGACGTCGCCACCCGTCGATGCGGCCGCCGCTGCGGTCGTCGCGGTCAGCAGGCCGGCGAGATCGTCGCCGGAGCGCCCCCAGGAGCTGCCCTTGCCGCGGCCCACCGACATGGCGAGCTGGTTGCGACGGTCGGCCTGCCGCCGCAGCAGGTCCAGGTCGGCGAACTTCATGTGGACCATGAACAGCCCGGGGTCGGGGACGTAGGGCGCCTTGATCCCGTGGGAGGCGTTCGTCCAGGCGGCCGACACCCGCTTGATCGACGGCTTGCACATCAACGGTGCGAACTGGGCGTACGCCCGTTGTCCGACGATCGGCTTGCCGCTGACCAACGGGCCCTCGATCGTGGTGTGGTGGACCACGTTGAGGGCGAACGGCGCGATCACCCGCTCGGGCCGGCTGGCCAGATAGTCCGACAGGTCGGCGTACCGCGCCGGGTCCGGGACCAGGAACTCGTCGACGTCGGTGAAGATGACCACGTCGTAGATGCCCAGGAGGCCCTGCGCCACGCCGCTGGCCAGGCTCATCCGGCCGGCCTCGAAGTTGCCCTTCCGGAAGCCCGGCAGTCGCTGGACGGTGCAGGGCAGGTCGTCGGTGGACCCGTCGGTCGAGCCGTCGTCGAAGACGATCAGGTTCTCGTGACCGGCGGCCCGACCGTAGTGGGCGACCCAGCGGGCGAGCATCTCGCCCTCGTCGCGGGCGATCGTGAGCACCGCGATCCGAGGCGGCGCAGTCGTGGTTGCGCGTGCCTCATCGGCGAGACTGCGCCGTCGGCGCAGGCTCCAGCTGCTTGTCAATGAATTCCCCGTTAGGTGTTGTTGAGGCCCTACGTGCGGACCAGCTCCTCTCGCCGAACGGACCACTCGACGAGGTCGGCCAGGGCGGAGACGGCGCGCGCCGGAGCCTTGCGGCCCTCCCCCGGGTCGATGGTCTCACCAGGGATGGTCGGGTCGGCGAGCTTCTTGTTGAGATCCGTACGCAGCGCAGCATAGGAAGCCACGGCGGCGTCTCGGACCTGCTTGTCGGTGATCTTGCGCGGGTCGATCCCGCGGACGTCCACCGGCGCGAGGTCGTCGAGATCGCCGTGGATCGTCGACTCCAGCCCACGCAGCTCGGATGCCTGAGCGCGGGTGAACGAGTGTGTCCAGCGTGGCGCCGCGAGCCCGATGCGGGGGTCGTCGACCTTCAACGCGGGCATCAGGCGCTTGCCGAGGGTGTGCTTGCGCAGCGCCATCGCGGCCGGATAGGCCAGGCCGCGCGCGGTGAGCTCGGCGTTGAGCCCGCGCAGCACCTCGACCGTCGCGGTGCCGAGGGAGGTGTTCTTCGGCGGCGGGCTCGCCAACCCGTCGGGGTCGAAGCCCATCGCCGCGCCGAAGCGCTCCAGCAGCAGCGTCGCCGGGCTGCCCGGGGGCGGCACCGTGACCAGGTGCAGAGGACCGGCCTGCGCCCAGCGTCGGGCGATCGCGACCATGTCCTGCTCGGCCCAGAACCGTCTGCCGGGCTTGGAGTGGCGGCGCTCGGGAGATCCGGGGCGGCTCTTGTTGACCGCAGTGAGGAACTCGGCCCAGGTCCAGTCCATGCCGTTCTGGACCAGCTCCTGCCACATCGACGGGATCTGCCGGTTGATGTCGCGCAGCGAGAGCACGATCTCGGGGGTCACGCCCGCAAAGCTCGTCGCGACCCGCTCGACGGTCTCCGGACCGACCGGAGCGAGCAGCTCGACGGAGATCAGCGCTGTGCCGTCCCACTCGTCCACCTCGGCGACGAGGCGGTCCCAGGCGCCGGCGACGGAGTCACCCTGCGGGTGCTTGCGGTGGCCCTTCACGTCGAGAACGGCCTCGATCTGGTGACGCCAGCGCGCGCCGGGGACCAGGAACCCACGCTCGGCGAGGAGAGCCTTGTTCTTGTACAAGGCACCCTGCAGATACGTCGTCCCCGACTTCATCGCCCCGACATGGAGCACTACGCGGCGCGCCAACTTCTCGTTACCTCTCGACCTGACCGAACTGATACCCCCGCGGGGGCATCGTAGCGTCAGGACCCGCCGCCACCCGCCTTGCGGCGGTGCATCTTCGGTGCGCCGCCGACGACTTCGGACCCGTGCGCCTTCTCCTTGGCCCCGGCGCTCTCCGCGTGTGCGTGCTCCTGGTTGTTCTTCTTCTCCAGAGCCTCGCGCATCTTGGCTTTGAGATCGTCGTTGGTCATCGCTCCCCCTACATCGGCGTTGCTTGAATCGGTGGGTCGGGCAACGCCCAACCTACGGCAACGGCCCTGCCGAAACCATCGGTTTCGACAGGGCCGTGATGACGGGCCGATCGGGCGACCGTAGTTCTCTTGCGTCGATCTCGACCCGCAGTCGCGGCTTCGCAAGCTCAGCCGCGCGCTCGCTCGATCCCTTCGCGTTGTGACCCTGCTCGTTCCTCGCAGGGTCACAGGCTCAGGCCTTGTAGTCCTTGAGCAGCGAACGCCCGATGATCATCTTCTGGATGTCGCTGGTGCCCTCGCCGATGAGCATGAACTTGACCTCGCGCATGAGGCGCTCGATCTCGTACTCCTTGGAGTAGCCGTAGCCGCCGTGGATCCGGAAGGAGTCCTCGACGACCTCGTTGGCGTATTCGGAGGCGACCATCTTGGCCATGCCGGCCTCGACGTCCATCCGCTTGCCGGTGTCCTTCAGGCGCGCGGCACGGACCATCATGTTGTGGGAGACCTCGACCTTGGTGCCCATCTCCGCGAGACGGAACAGGATCGCCTGGTGCTCGGCGATCTTCTTGCCGAAGGTCTGGCGCTGCTGGGAGTAGGCGATGCCGAGCTCGAAGCCGCGGATCGCCAGACCGCAGGCGCGGGCGGCGACGTTGACGCGGCCGACCTCGACGCCGTCCATCATCTGGAAGAAGCCCTTGCCGGGGACGCCACCGAGGATCTGGTCGGCCGAGATCTTGTGACCCTCGAAGATCATCTCGGTCGTGTCGATGCCCTTGTAGCCCATCTTGTCGATCTTGCCGGGCACGGTCACGCCCTGGGCGGTCTCGCCGAAGCCCGGGGTCTTCTCCACCAGGAAGGTGGTCATGTTCTTGTAGACCGAGTCGGCGCCCTCGTCGGTCTTGGTCAGCACCGCGACGAGCGTGGAGGAGCCACCGTTGGTCAGCCACATCTTCTGGCCGGTGATCTCGTAGGACCCGTCGGCCTGCTTGGTCGCCTTGGTCGACACCGCGCTCACGTCGGAGCCGAGGCCCGGCTCGGACATCGAGAACGCGCCGCGCACCTCGCCGGTCGCCATCTTCGGCAGGTACTTCTGCTTCTGCTCCTCGGTGCCGTGCTGCATCAGCATGTAGGCCACGA
This sequence comes from Nocardioides sp. CCNWLW239, assembly GCF_037137035.1. Taxonomy (NCBI): domain Bacteria; kingdom Bacillati; phylum Actinomycetota; class Actinomycetes; order Propionibacteriales; family Nocardioidaceae; genus Nocardioides; species Nocardioides sp. CCNWLW239. The sequence goes on from NZ_JBBBNW010000012.1 coordinate 30,082, forward strand.
TGAAGTGGGTGTTGATGACGCCGGAGACCGACATCCAGCCGCGCGCGATCTCCTCGACGCACAGCGCGTACGTCAGCAGGGACTCGCCCAGGCCGCCGTATTCCTCCGGGATCATCAGGCCGAAGATGCCGAGCTCCTTGAGACCCTCCACGATCTCGGTCGGATACTCATCGGCGTGCTCCAGCTCCTGGGCCACCGGGATGACCTTCTCGTCCACGAACTGGCGGACGGTCTTCAGGATCTCTTCCTGGATGTCGGTGAGACCCTCGGTCTCGGCAAGGCGACCCATGCTCTACTCCTCATATCGGTGGTCGGGGCCACAACGATTCAGACCCGTCGAGACCACGCTGACGTCACTGCGGCAGGTTACCAATCAGTAACCACCAGGGACAGGTGACACCCGCCACACCGCGATCCTACGACGCTCAGACCCGGCGTCCGACAGCCGAGAAGAACGGCTTGAAGAGCTTGTCGTACGACGCCTTGCTGACGCTCACATAGCCCGACCGCTTCCCGGTTCCGGCCGCGGCGGACATCTGCGTGCTGGAGCTGAACGCGAACGCCGGGGTGGCGCCGGTCCGGCTGATCAGCAGCACGGTCGCCCGCAGGTCGGCGCGGTCGTAGCCGCGCGGGCGCGCCACGGCCCAGCTGCTCTGGTGCACGTCCTTGCCCAGGATGCGCTGCAGCGAGCGCATCTCGGCGGTGGCGCTCCGCTCCGCGGTGACCACCTGAACGCTCGCCCCACGGGACTTCGCTCGCTTCAGCGCCCGGACCACCCGATCGTTGGTCAGCGTCCGCGTGGCCAGGTGGACGACCTGGCCACGCCTGGTGCTGTTGACCGACTTCAGCACCGTACGCAGCACGCTCTGCTCCTCGGCCGCGCTCAGTCCCGGGTCGGTGACGACGACCCCCGGCCCGAACCTGACCCGGGTCGAGCTCCCCGTCGAGGTGACCGGCAGCGGCGAGAAGTCCACCCGGACCGCGTGATGGTCCGACTCGAGGTCGAAGGCCTGCTGGTTGCCGGTCGCGAACCGCGCGATCCCGCGAGCCAGCACATAGTCGATGGTCGAGGCTCGGCCGTGCGTGACCGGTGCCTGCTGGGTGACGTCGTAAACCGGGACGAGATGCTTGGCCGCGAAGATGTCGCGCGGGAAGCGCGAGCCGTCGTACTGCACATTCAGGTCGCCGCCGACCATCACCGGTCCGCGCCCGGCCAGCGCCTTGACGAGCACGTTCAGCGCGCGGGCGGAGGGACGGACCAGATCTCCGTAGTATCTGGACTTCGGCGCGAAGTGCACCGCGACCACCGAGACGTTGCGACCGGTCGCCCGGTTCTCGAGGGTGACCCAGCTGGCGTACCGGATCCCCCAGTGCAGCCGCTGACCGGCAGGCTTGCCGCGCTTGTTGCTGATCCGATGGATGCCCTTCGAGGTCGCGGCCCACCTGTCGTTGTCCCAGGCCACCGCGGTCGCCGACGTGTACGGGTCGCCGCCCTTGCGCCACACCCGGTAGCGCCCCGGCTCGAGATCCGCGGCGCGGCGACCGTTCACCTCGTTGTAGGTGACGAAGTCCGGCGCGGTCCGCATGACCTCGCGTACGTCCCTCTTGAACCGCGCCGTGCCCATGCTCGCCCTGAGGTTGGCCTGGACCATCCGATAGCGCGGCGAGGAGGAAGCGACGGTCTGCAGGTCCGCCGGGGCGGCCGAGTCACGCACGGCGACGAGCGCGCCGCCGAAGAGGCCCACGACAAGACCCGCGGAGAGCAGAGCCCTCGTCATCCGGCCGCGATGAGTCCTGACTCCAGGTTGTGTACGCATCCGTCCGGCCCCTCTCCTGCGGTGACGACCGGTCACACTGGTCGCATTGGAAACTTTTGTAACACAGGCCCCAGCCAGATCGCCGGACCCGCTCCGGCGCGAGTTCGGATAGGTCATCGAATCCACGGTCAGCGCCAGCGCGTGAGCGCCGAAGCCGACCGCTGGGGGTGATGTCATAACGTGGGTCCGTGAGCGAGCGTCAGCGAGTGAATCAAGGAGCCATCACGCCGGCGCCTCCGTACTCTGGCGCGTGCGCTACGGAGGTGGCGGCGTGAGCGAGCGTCAGCGAGTGAACCAAGGAGCCATCACGCCGACGCCTCCGTACTCTGGCGCGTGCGCTACGGAGGTGGCGGCGTGAGCGAGCGTCAGCGAGCGAACCAAGGAGCCATCACGCCGGCGCCTCCGTACACTGGCGCGTGCGCTACGGAGGTGGCGGCGTGAGTTCCTCGCCCAACCGCGTCTACGCGGCACGCCTGGTCGGCCTTCCGATCTTCGACCCGCTCGGTGAGCAGGTCGGCAAGGTGCGAGATCTGGTGGTCACGGTCAGGTCCGACGCCCGGCAGCCGCGCGTGCTCGGTCTGGTCGTCGAGGTCTTCGGGCGCAGGCGCATCTTCGTGCCGATGACCCGGGTGACCAGCATCGACTCCGGGCAGATCTACACGACCGGCCTGCTCAACATGCGCCGTTTCCAGCAGCGGTCGACCGAGACCCTGGTGATCAGCCAGATGTTCGACCGGCAGGTCACGATCCGCACCAGCGGTGTGACCGGGACGGTCTACGACGTCGGCATGGAACAGGCGCGCAACCGCGACTGGCTGCTCTCCCGGGTCGCTGTGCAGGAGCCCTCCAAGGGGTTGCGCCGGCGCGGACAGACGCACGTGGTCGAGTGGGACGACGTCGAGGGACTCTCCCGCCGCTCCCCCACCCAGGCCGCGACCCACCTGGTCCAGGCGATCCACGAGATGCGTCCGGCCGACGCCGCGACGATGATCCACGAGCTCCCTCCCGAGCGGCAGCGCCAGGTCGTCGCCGCCCTGGACGACGAGCGTCTCGCCGAGGTGCTCGAGGAGCTGCCCGAGGACGACCAGGTCGCCATCGTGCGGGCCCTGGACTCCGAGCGTGCCGCCGACGTGCTCGAGGAGATGTCGCCCGACGACGCCGCCGACCTCATCGCCGAGCTGCCCGAGGAGACCGCCACCCTGCTGCTCGAGCTGATGCAGCCCGAGGACGCCAAGGACGTCCTCCGGCTGATGTCCTACGAGGAGGACACCGCCGGCTCGATGATGACCCCGGAGCCGGTCATCGTGGGCCCCGACGCGACCATCGCCGACGCCCTCGCGCTCGTCCGCAATCCCGACCTCACCCCGGCCGAGGCGTCCGTCGTCTACGTCTGCCGTCCCCCGCTGGAGACCCCGACCGGGAAGTTCCTCGGCATCGCCCACATCCAACGGCTGCTCCGCGAGCCACCGTCGACACTGGTCGCGGGTGCGCTCGACGAGTCGCTGGAGCCGCTGCGTCCCGAGGACAGCACCGAGCAGGTTGCGGCCCACCTGGCGACGTACAACCTGGTCGCCGCCCCGGTGGTCGACGAGAACGGCCACCTGGCCGGCGCGGTGACCGTGGACGACCTGCTCGACCACCTGCTGCCGGAGAACTGGCGCGAGAACCTCGCCCGCCAGGAGTCGGCCACCGAGCCGCGCCCCGACACCCGGCCCGACACCCGTCCGAACAAGGTCATCACCCCGGAGATGGTGCGCCGTGGCTGACGCACGCGCCGCCCGCGGCCGCCTCGACACCCCGCGCGAGCTGCGCCGGCCGCTCGTCAAGCGGCCCACCTTCCGCGCCGACGCGTTCGGCTCCTTCGCGGAGGCCTTCGCCCGCTACATGGGCACCGCCCGGTTTATCGCGTGGATGACGATCATCGTGCTGATCTGGGTCGCCTGGAACACCCTCGCACCGCGCGAGTGGCGCTTCGACAACTTCCCGTTCATCTTCCTCACCCTCGCGCTGAGCCTGCAGGCCTCGTACGCCGCCCCGCTGATCCTGCTCGCGCAGAACCGCCAGGAGGACCGCGACCGCGCGATCGCCGAGCAGGACCGCCGCATCGCGACCCAGTCGAAGGCCGACATGGAGTTCCTGGCCCGCGAGACCGCCTCGCTGCGGATGGCCCTCGGTGAGGTCGCCACCCGCGACTACCTCCGCTCCGAGCTCCGTCTGCTCCTCGAGGAGCTCGACGAGCGGGACCGCCGGACCGCGGAGCGCTCCGAGCCCGGCCCCACCGAGGACTGACGGGTCTCGGACGACCGCTCCCGCAGCCCGAGCAGGGCTATCCGACGCTCGGCGTGGCCAGGGTGGCTGCGTACGTCTTGGGGCAGGTGCTCCCCGAGCAGGACCGGTACTTCGCCTCGATCGTCCTCAGCTGGGCGACCACCTTGGTGTACCTCGGGTCGCGAGCCAGGTTGCGGGTCTCGTAGGGATCGACGGAGCGGTCGTAGAGGACGGGCGTCCCGCTGGCGGTGACGGTGATGTAGGTGTAGCGGCCGTAACGGATGCCACGGTACTTGCTGGTCGCGCCACCGTTGGTCGGCCAGGCCGCGACCGGGATCGGCCGGTAGAGCGTCTTGCCCGCCTTCACACTGGCCGCGAGCACGCGGGTGATGTCGACCCCGTCCTGGGCCCGCCCCGGCGTAGCGCGCCCGAGCGCGGCGACCGTGGTGGCGATGTCCGGGTTGCCGACCGCGGAGCCGACCTTGACGTTCTTGGGGATCCCGGGACCCACCATGATCAGCGGGATCCGCGAGGCCTGCGAGGACTCCCACAGCTTGCCCTGGCGGTTGTGGTGACCGACGGTGTAGCCGTTGTCGCCGGAGAAGATGATGACGGTACGCCGGTACTGACCGCTGCTCTTGAGGTGGGCGATCGTGCCGGCCACGGCGCGGTCCACCGACTGGGCCGCCTCGATCCGCTGCTGGTAGACGTAGCGCATCACCCGCTTCTGGGCGGCCGTGTAGGGCTTCCCGGCAGTGACCTGGCCCGGCCCGGCGTAGAACATGTCGGGCGTCTTGGGCAGCTCGAGGTGGCGGAAGCGGCCCTTGTCCGCGGGCATCGGCCTGGTGTTCTCCAGCCACAGCGACGGCCGCCCGGGGTAGCGTCGCTTCGGGTCACTGGCCTCGACCGGGCCGCCGGCGTGCGGAGCCACGTAGTTGACCCACAGGAACCACGGCTTCTTGCCGCCGACGTTGGTGCCGGCCCTCTTGATCATCTTGATCGAGCGGTTCTTCAGCGCGACCGAGCTGTAGAGCCCCGGCGACTGGATGGTGCCGTTGGTGTTGAACTTCGGGCTCATCAGGTTGTAGGTCGACATGTCGATCGTCGCCTGCCAGTCGTCCCACCCCGGCTCACCGCGGGAGTAGCGCTCCGAGCCCTTGCCGTAGTTGTTGAGGTATTTGCCGAGGAACATCGTCCGGTAGCCGGCCTTGTCCATCCAGACCGGAAGCGTGTTCCGACGCCCCGTGAAGCCCTGGTAGCCACCGTGGGCGCCGGAGATCGACCAGTTGCGGTGGTTGTGGGCGTACTTCCCGGTCAGCAGGCTCGCCCGCGCCGGCACGCACAGCGGCGTCGGCGCCACCGCGTCGGTGAACGTGGTCCCCTGCTGCGCCAGCAGCCGCTTCACGTTCGGCATGTATCTGACGTCGGTGGCGGCCAGGTCGTCGACGTTGATCATCAGCACGTTGGGCCGTCCCGACTCCAACCGTCCCGGAAGGGCCGCGGCCTCCGCCGTCGACGTCGGTCCGCACAGCCCCGCGACCGTGCTCGCGACCGCTACCGTCGCGATCGAGAGCCGTACGCGCCTCGCTACCCGCATGCCCCACCTGTCAGCTCGTCCCCGCGGTTCCATGTCCAGGCAGTGGCACCGTGCCCGCATCCGAGCGAGCAGGACGAAATCTAGAGGTTCGGTCGACACCGCAGCAATAGACCCCCTGAGGCATTCACCGGGTAGTGCGTGTCCGCTCGCCGGGCGATGCTGGAGAGTCCCCAGGCAGGACGTAGGCTTGCATACCGTGAGTAGCCCGCTTCTCGACCGTGTCAACGCAGCTCTGGCGACCGTGCAGGACCCAGAGATCAAACGTCCCATCACCGAGCTGGGGATGGTCGACTCCGTCTCGATCGACGACGCAGGCGTCGTCAGCGTCAAGGTGCTGCTGACCGTGGCCGGCTGCCCGCTCAAGGACACCATCAACCGCGACACCACCGCAGCGCTGGAGAAGGTCGACGGCGTCACCGGCGTCGACCTCGAGCTGGGCGTGATGACCAACGAGCAGCGCACCGAGATGCGCAACGGGCTCACCGGCGGCCAGGCGCAGCGGGAGATCCCGTTCGCCCAGCCGGGCTCACTGACCAAGGTCTTCGCGATCGCGTCCGGCAAGGGTGGTGTCGGCAAGTCGTCCGTCACCGTCAACCTGGCCGTCGCGATGGCCAAGCAGGGCCTCAAGGTCGGCATCGTCGACGCCGACATCTACGGCCACTCCGTGCCCGCGATGCTCGGCGTGGCCGACTCCCGGCCGACCCAGGTCGACGACCTGATCATGCCGGTGCCCACCGCCTCCGGCGTGAGCGTGATCTCGATCGGGATGCTCAAGCCGCGCCGCGACCAGGTCGTCGCCTGGCGCGGACCGATGCTCGACCGGGCCCTGGTCCAGATGCTCTCCGACGTCTACTGGGGCGACCTGGACGCGCTGCTGCTCGACCTGCCCCCGGGCACCGGCGACGTGGCGATCTCGCTCGGCCAGCACCTGCCCAACGCCGAGATCGTCGTGGTCACCACGCCGCAGGAGGCCGCCGCCGAGGTGGCCGAGCGTGCCGGCACGATGGCCGAGATGATGCATCAGCGCGTCGTCGGTGTCGTGGAGAACATGTCGTGGCTCGTCCTGCCCGACGGCTCCACGATGGAGGTCTTCGGATCCGGCGGCGGCCAGCGGGTCGCGGACACCCTCTCCCAGCGCTTCGGTTCGAAGGTTCCGCTGCTCGCCCAGGTGCCGCTGGAGCAGACGCTGCGCGAGGCGGGCGACGCCGGGAAGCCGATCGTCGAGTCCGACCCGACGGCGGAGTCAGCCAAGGTGCTGGCCGAGGTGGCACGTACGATCTCGGGCCGCGGACGTGGCCTCGCGGGCATGCAGCTGGGCCTCACTCCCACATCCAAGCTCTGACCCTGTAGGTTCTGGCCCGTGTTCGGCATCGGCTTCGCGGAGCTCGCCGTCATCGTCGTGATCGCCATCCTGGTCTTCGGGCCGGACAAGATCCCCGACATGGCACGGCAGATCGCCCGCCTCCTCCACCAGGTGCGCAACCTGGCCAACAACGCGCGCGACGACCTGCGCGGAGAGCTCGGGCCCGCCTACCAGGATCTCGAGCTGCGTGACCTCGATCCTCGTCGGATCGTCAGCAAGCAGATCCAGGAAGCCCTCGCCGAGATCGAGCAGGAAGAGGCCGTCGCCAAGGCACCGAAGCCTCTGCTGGCGGGCGAGAAGCCGCCCTACGACGACCAGGCGACCTAGCAGCTCCTTTCTTTCATCACAGCGGCACCATTCTGTTACCCGTTGGTTTAGAACCAAACAATTCGGGTATGAGGGGTGTGACCGCTCAAGAAAGGAGCGTGCTCGCATGAGCGCTCTACCGTCTCGGGAACCACAGGAGGAGTCGGGACCGTCCCGATCTCCGAGCGACGTACCTCTCGCCGACGTCCAGGAGATGCTCGGCTTCGACCTCCAGCCGCGCCTGGACCCACCACGACCCGAGGGCGGTGAGCCGGCGGACGAGCCGACCCCGATCGTCCCCGCCCGTGGCCACCTGAACGCGTGGATCCCCCAGTTCGCCCAGAAGGTCGCGGAGGTCGTCGGAGGCGACCGTCCGGCGAGCCAGCTGGTCCGCTGGACGACCAAGGACATCTACGCCGACCTGCGCTACCGCGCCAGCCTCACGGCTCGCTCAGGAGCGTACGACCCGGGCTCGGGCCGCAACCAGCCCGTCCGCCCGCGCGTCCACCGCTGCCACGTCTACGAGGTCTCCGACGACATCGTCGAGGCCACCGTCACGATCCGCTTCGGCGCAGGCCTGCGAGCACTCGCGGTCCGGTTCGAGCGCGCCGGTGAGAGCTGGATCTGCACGGTGCTCAACTTCGGAGGCTACGACTGAGCCCAGATCCGCCGATGGCCGCCGTCGCGAGCGTCGCCAGACGGGTGTGATGGCAAGGCGCCGCAGCGAGGACATGCCGGCGCCTGTTGAGCTGCGGCAACGCCGCCAGCGCGCCCGTATGGTGGCGCGCAGCAGGCGGAGATCGGTGGATCTGGGCGGTGGCCGGTCTCAGCCGTTGACGCGGGTGGTGAGGCCGGTCGGGCCGCCGGGGCGGCCGTGGCACTGCTTGAACTTCTTGCCGGAGCCGCACGGGCACTGCTCGTTACGGCCGACCTTGGCGTAGGGGTCGTCGGCGTTGCTGGCGGTGGCGTTCTGCGCCTCGGCCTGACCCTGCTCGTCCGGGCCGGAGAAGGCCAGGTGCTTAGGAGTGGCCGGGCGCTGCAGACCCTTCGCGGTGACCTGCGGGGCGCTGGCAGAAGCCTTGGCCGCCTCGGCCTTCAGCGCGGCGGAGATGTCCTCGAGGCCACCGACCTGACCGACACCCACCGGCGGCTCGGCGAGAGCGCCCTCGTGCATCGGACCGGCGTGACGGGTGCCGTCGGGGTGATAGTGGAACTCGGGCTCGGCCTGCTCGACCTGGACCTCCAGGTTGAACAGGTAGCCGACCGCGGCTTCCTTGATGCCGTCCATCATCGCGGTGAACATGTCGAAGCCCTCGCGCTGGTATTCCACCAGCGGGTCGCGCTGGGAGTAGGCCCGCAGCCCGATGCCCTCGCGCAGGTAGTCCATCTCGTAGAGGTGCTCGCGCCACTTGCGGTCCAGCACCGAGAGCACCACCTGGCGCTCGACCTCGCGCATGCCCTCGGCGCCGATCTCGTCCTCGCGGCGGTCGTAGGCGTCCTGGGCGTCCTGCTTGAGGATCTCGATCAGGTCGTCGCGGTCGATGTCGGCCTTGCTGCCGCCGGCGTCCGCGATCAGCTTCTGCGGCTCGACCGAGACCGGCCAGATCTGCTTGAGATCGGTCCACAGCTGGTCGAGGTCCCACTCCTCGGCGTAGTCCTGGGTCGCTCCGGTGACGACGCCGGTGACGACGTCGTCGATGAAGCCGCGGATCTGCTCCTCGAGGTCGGCGCCCTCGAGGACCTCGCGACGCTCGGCGTAGATCACCTTGCGCTGGCGGTCCATGACGTCGTCGTACTTGAGGACGTTCTTGCGGGACTCGAAGTTCTGGCCCTCGACCTGGGTCTGCGCGTTGGCGATCGACTTGGTCACCGACTTGGCCTCGATCGGCACGTCGTCCGGGATCTTCAGGGTGGTCAGGATGCGGTCGACCCACTCGCCCTTGAACAGGCGCATCAGGTCGTCCTCCAGCGACAGGTAGAAGCGGGACTCGCCCGGGTCTCCCTGACGGCCGGAACGACCACGCAGCTGGTTGTCGATGCGTCGGGACTCGTGGCGCTCGGTGCCGAGGACGTAGAGACCACCCAGCTTGGTGACCTCCTCGTGCTCGGCCTTGACCTGCTCCTTGATCCGCTCGACGGTGGCCGCCCAGGCCTGCTCGTAGGCCTCGGCGGTCTCGCCCGTGGGCTCCAGGCCCTGCTTGCGGAGCTCTTGGTCAGCCAGGAAGTCGACAGAACCACCGAGCATGATGTCGGTGCCTCGGCCGGCCATGTTGGTGGCGACCGTGACCGCGCCCTTGTGACCGGCCAGCGCGACGATCTTGGCCTCGTCCGCGTGGTATTTCGCGTTGAGGACGGTGTGCGGGACGCCGCGCTTCTTGAGGATGTTGCCGAGGTATTCGGACTTCTCCACCGAGACGGTGCCGACCAGCACCGGCTGGCCCTTCTTGTGGCGCTCGACGATGTCGTCGGCGACGGCGTCGTACTTGGCCACCTCGGTGCGGTAGACGAGGTCGGGCTGGTCCTTGCGGATCATCGGCTTGTTGGTCGGGATCGGGACCACGCCGAGCTTGTAGATCTTGTCGAACTCCGACTCCTCGGTCATCGCCGTACCGGTCATGCCGGACAGCTTCTCGTAGAGGCGGAAGTAGTTCTGGAGGGTGATGCTGGCGAGGGTCTGGTATTCCTCGCGGACCTTGACACCCTCCTTGGCCTCGATCGCCTGGTGCAGACCGTCGTTGTAACGGCGACCGGCGAGCATGCGGCCGGTGTGCTCGTCGACGATCAGGACCTCGTCGTTGGCGACGACGTATTCCTTGTCGCGGCGGAAGAGCTCCTTGGCCTTGATCGAGTTGTTCATGAACGAGATCAGCGGCGTGTTGACCGCCTCGTAGAGGTTCTCGATGCCGAGGTGGTCCTCGACGCGGGTGATGCCGCGCTCGAGCACCGCGATGGTGCGCTTCTTCTCGTCGACCTCGTAGTCGACGTCCTTCGTCAGCGACTTGGCGATGGTGGCGAACTCGTCGTACCACTTCACGTCGTCCTCGGTCGGGCCCGAGATGATCAGCGGCGTGCGGGCCTCGTCGATCAGGATCGAGTCGACCTCGTCGACGATCGCGAAGAAGTGACCGCGCTGGACCAGGTCGGCCATGGAGGAGGCCATGTTGTCGCGCAGGTAGTCGAAGCCGAGCTCGTTGTTGGTGCCGTAGGTGATGTCGCAGTTGTAGGCCTCGCGGCGCTGAGCCGGGGTCATCTGCGGCAGGATCACGCCGACGGAGAGGCCGAGGAAGCCGTAGATGCGGCCCATCATCTCGGCCTGGAACTTGGCCAGGTAGTCGTTGACCGTGACCACGTGGACGCCCTTGCCGGCCAGCGCGTTGAGGTAGGCCGGGAGCACCGCGGTCTGGGTCTTGCCCTCACCGGTCTTCATCTCGGCGATGTTGCCGAGGTGGAGCGCCGCGCCGCCCTGGATCTGCACGTCGTAGTGACGCTGGCCCAGGACGCGCTTGGTGACCTCACGGACGGTGGCGAACGCCTCGGCCATGATGTCGTCGAGGTCTTCGCCGTTCTCCAGGCGTTGCTTGAACTCGTCGGTCATCCCGCGCAGCTCGTCGTCACTCATCGCGACGAACTCGTCCTCGATCGCGTTGACGGCCTTCGAGATGGCCTCGAGCTCGCGAAGGATCTTGCCTTCGCCGAGGCGAAGGATCTTGTCGAGAATTGCCACGGTGGCGGGCTCCTACTAGCGGCAGACGGATAGCACGCTCACTCTACCCACCTCCCGGTCACCCGCTCACACCAACGGCACCAGCAGCGGCGCCAGGTCGCCCTTGGGCTCGACCTCGATGGCGCTCAGGCCCAGCCAGCCGGCGAGCCGCTCGAGCTCAGCGGCCAGCTCGACCGCCGTCTCGAGCGGAGCACCCGGCTCCGCAAAGGCACCCTTGACCTGCAGGTTTCCATTCCGGCGGTCGGCCTTCAGGTCAACCCGGCCGACGATGTGCTCACCGAGGAGGAACGGGAGCACGTAGTAGCCGTGGATCCGCTTCGGGGCCGGGGTGTAGATCTCGATCCGGTAGAAGAAGTCGAAGAGCGCCTCGGTGCGCTCCCGCTCCCAGACCAGCGGGTCGAACGGGCTCAGCAGCGCGCGGGCGTCGATGCGACGCGGGAGGCGGGACCCGGTGAAGAGGTAGGCCTGCTTGCGGATGCCCTCGACCGTCACCGGCTCGACCTCACCGGCCTCGATGAGCCGGCTCAGCGCACGGGTCGTGTCGTCCACGCGCATCCGGAAGTAGTCGGCGATGTCCTTGGCGGTGCCGACCCCGTGCGACCTGGCGGCGCGACGTACGAGCTCGAGGTGGGCGTCTTCCTTCGTCGGCGTCGGCGCGTCGAGATAGACCCGCGGGATGACCCGCTCCGGTAGGTCGTAGGCGACCTCGAACTGGTCGTTGCGGTGGGAGATCGCCAGCTCGCCGAACATGTAGAGGATGTCGAGGGTCTTGCGGGAGTCGGACCAGTTCCAGCCCCAGTGGTCCTTGGTCTGCGGACCGGCGTCGTCGAGCGCCGTGGCCGCCTGGCGCGCGGTGAGCGGCCCCTGCTCGGCCACCAGCGCCAGCACCTTCTCCTTCATCCCCTCCGGCACGCTCCCCCACCACTTCGAGCCCTTCTGGGCACGGTAGTGGTCCATCCGCCACTGCATGTGCGGCCACAGCTCGACCGGCATGAAGGCCTGCACGTGCGCCCAGTACTCCACCATCCTGCGGTCCTTGTGACCGCTGCTCGCGCGGTGGAGGAGCCCGGTGTCGTACGCCCCCATCCGGCTGTAGAGCGGCATGTAGTGCGCCCGCTGCAGGACGTTGACGCTGTCGACCTGGAGGACTCCGGTGCGCTCCAGCGTGCGCTGGAACGTACGCATCGTGGGGGTGGTGTGGGGCTTGTCGGCGAATCCCTGCGCCGCGAGCGCGATCCGGCGGGCCTGGGAGCGGCTGAGTGACTGAGAGCGGGGCACGAGTCCGACTCTAGATCCGGTTCCGGACAACTCCCGTCCGGAACCGGTATCCGGCAGCCACACACGTGCGAGATCCTGGGGCCATGGTCGACCACCCAGCTGTCGCCGCGCTCGCCGATCGTCTCGCGACGCTGCCGTGGGTGCGCGGCCTGTACGTCGCGGGCTCGCTCGCCACCCACGACCATGTCCCCGGTGTGAGCGACCTGGACCTGGTCGCGCTCACCGACGGGCCGCCCGACACCGTGCTGCTCACGAGGATCCACGGCGAGCTCGATGCCGGCGTCGCGGCAGGAGCCGACCTCGGCTGTGCGTACGTCGCCACCGACCGCCGCGACGACCACGAGGCGCAGCACCCCACGTGGACGCACGGTCGACTGGTCCATCGGCCGCTGACCACGATCCCCCGCGCGGAGCTGGCCGCCCATGGTCTGACCGTGTTCGGCGACGACGTGCGGACGGCGTTCCCGCCGGTCACCGCGGACGACATCCGGCGGGCCTCACGCGCCGAGGTCTGCGGCTACTGGGCAGACGCGGTCCGGCACCCGGCGTGGTGGATCCTCGAGCCCGAGATCCCGGAGCTGAGCCTGACCGCGATGGCCCGTGGCCGGTACGCCGCCGAGCACGGTCGACTCCTCACCAAGACGGCAGCCATCGAGCTGGCTGATGCTCCGCCGTGGCTTCGCGATCGGTTGAGGGCGCGGCGCCGGGGTGACCCGGCACCGCTCCCCCGCCTACGTACGGCGTGGTTCGCCTGGAACGACGCCCGCCGGACGGTTGGTGCTCTCCGCCGGTGACAGAGAAGCTTCTTTCACAGCGGACCGAAGACCTCTCCCACCTCCGCGTCCAGCTCGAGGGACTCGAGCACGCTCAGCAGCTTGCGCTCCTCGAAGCGGAAGTGGGACTCCATGATCGCGGCGATGCCCTCGAGGTGTTTCCCGAGGTCTTCGGGGGTGGCTGCCCTGTCGACGGCGGCCTGGAGGCCGCCGAGGAGATGGCCGATCATGGAGTGGTCCTGCTCCAACTGCCGGATCGTGTCGCGCAGCTCGGGGTGAGCTGCCCCGATCGCCGGGAACAGCTCCCGGTCCTCGCCCTCGTGGTGTCCTGTCAGGGCAGAGCAGAACCCGTGACAGAACAGCAGCAGGTCACGAGCCGCGGGCTCGGCTGAATCTCCCGCGGCAACGGCTTCCTGCGTCACCCGCAGTGCCGTACGCAGCCGGTCGTGGACCCGCCGCATCTCATCTGCCCAGGCGGTCAGCCTGGTCTTCTCGCCCTCAGTCACGTGAGGGCGAAGGGGACGACACCATCATGTCGATCTCCTTCGTTGTCCGGCGCCTCCATGCCTGACACGGTCTGCCACCGGCACGCGACGCTGGGCTCAGCCTAGCCGAGCCGATCTAGTCGACGTTGAGGAGCTTCTGGCGCACGGCGTACATGACCGCCTCCATGCGCGAGTGGGCCTGGAGCTTCTCCAGGATGTTGCGTACGTGGTTCTTGACCGTGTTCTCCGAGATGAACAGCCGCTTGGCGATCTCGCGGTTGTTGAGGCCCTTGGCGACCAGGCCGAGGACCTCGAGCTCGCGATCGGTGAGCTTGGGGCCAGGGACCGGGGAGCGGTCCGGTCTCGACATCTGCTTGAACTCCTCCATCAGCTTGACCGCCATGGCGGGGCTGATCAGGGACTGGCCGTCGGCGACGACCCGGATCGCCTGAGCGACCTGGTCGATCGAGGAGTCCTTGAGGAGGTAGCCCATCGCACCGGCCTTGACCGCGTCGTAGAGGTCGGCCTCCTCGTCGGACACGGTCAGCATGATGATGTTGGCCGAGGGGACGGCCTCCTTGATGGCGACGCAGGCCTCCAGGCCGGTCTGCTTCGGCATGCGTACGTCGAGAAGCACGACGTCCGGGGCAGACGCCGCAGCGCGCTCGGTGCCCTCGAGGCCGTTGGTCGCCTCGCCGATGACCTCGATGCCGGGTTCGCTCGCGAGCAGCGCGACCAGGCCCCTTCGGAAGAGCTCCTGGTCGTCGACAACCAAGACGCGGACCGGCTCACGATCGGCGGCAGATGTAGATGACACGAATGCATCATGGCACGTAACCCGTGATGACAATGCGAATGGCCGGGACTCATCCATCTGAGGGATGGAAAAGTCCCGGCCGACGTGCTTAGGCGCAGTCGTTCGCCACAGCGGTCAGACGAGGTCTGCGCGGTTGAGCGCGATCACCCCGTAGTCGTATCCCCTCCGGCGGTAGACGACCGACGGCCTCGTCGAGTCCTTGTCGATGTAGAGGTAGAAGTCGTGTCCGACCAGCTCCATCTCGTAGAGGGCCTGGTCGAGCGTCATCGGCTCCGCGGTGTGCGTCTTCTCCCGGACCACCAAGGGCCCCTCCCCCGTCACCGTGATCGGACCGACCTGGTGCTCGCGCACCATGTCCTCCTCGAGCTGCTCCGACTCGGGCGTGGTCGCCAGGCCGTCGGGCTCGATGCCTGCCAGCGCCTGGCCGACCGAGACCGGCGTACGGCGGCCGCGGTGGACTCTGCGACGGTCGGCGGCGCGGCGCATCTGAGAAGCCATCTTGTCGACGGCCAGGTCCAGCGCCCCCATCTTGTCCTCGGCACACGCCTCGGCCCGGATGACCGGACCCTTCGAGTAGGCGGTGAGCTCGACGTGTACGGCGCCCTTGTGCTGGCGCGGGTTGGGCTCGTTGTCGACCTCCACGTTGATCCTGATGATGCGGTGGTCGTGCTTCTCGAGCTTCGCGAGCTTCTCAGCTACGTGAGCGCGATAGCGGTCAGAGACCTCCGCGTTGCGAGCCGTGACGACAACTTCCATGGGTACCTCCCGGTGTTTCGGGGTTGGCGGGATCCCGGACGATCAGCGCATGTGACCTCCGGGGTACGGAGTCCGCCTGGCCGACCTGGTCTTCGACCCCACAACCGCCTGCGGAGGCTTAGCAGCTTGGTGCCACTCCACCTTCTCCCTGCTGGTTCCCGTATCTGACGGGAGGGCAGGGGCAGGACTTATCTCTAAGCCGCACCGTGATCCCCTTGCCCCAGAATCTGGGATCGAAGGGTTACGTGGACCGTTTCGCCTGCGACTGGCATCGGCTTGCCGCTCGGATGCCCGCAACGCGGACCTCTCTGCGACGCAACCACGGACCCAGGCGGACTCCATGTAGTGACGGTAGTTCGGGAAGTTCCCCCACGAAAGGTCTTCAACAGAATTACATCGCGGTTTCCTGAGTTTGAACGCGAGACCGACGTTGAGTGGCCGCTACGGTCGTGATCGCCGTCACACCGAGTCCGACGGATTCCAGCGCTCGTTGAGCCTCCCGCGCGGTCGCGCCGGTGGTGATCACGTCGTCGCACACGATGAACGTCGCTCGCGGGATCGTCCGGGCGAGTGTCCGGATGCCGGACGCCGGGCAGGTGATCGAACCGTCCAGGTTGGCCTGCCGCTGACGGGAGTCGAGCCCGGCCTGGTCCGCGACACCGGGTCGGGTGCGGAGCAGCTGATGATGACGTACGTCGAGACCGTGCCGTCTCAGCAGCGCGGCTGCTCCGCGCGTGATCGCCGCCGTGCTGTCGAGACCGCGCTCACGCACGGAGGCGCGCCGCGAGGGGACCGGGACCAGGACCGTCGCCCCGGTGCCGATGCCGGTCTCGGCCACGGCCTCGAGGACGGAGAGCGCCAGCAGGCCGGCCAAGGGCCGACGGAGACCGAGGAGCTGATGCTCCTTGAGCCCGATGACGAGCTGCTTCAGGGTGCCGTCGTAGGCCCCGGCCGCGAAGACCGGCACGAGGCCGGCCGGCGCGGGGCTCGGCGGGCTCGGCCGGGCTCTGTCCGGGAGGTCGGCGCGACAGCCGGGACACAGCAGCCCGCCCGGGCGCCGGCAGCCTACGCAGCGGCCGCCCACGACCAGGTCATGCCACGCATCGGCGAGACGGTTGCTCATGGTCCTGAGTCGACCAGGGACCCGGCCGACGGGCAACCAGCGACGGAGATCCTGTGGATAACTCTGTGGAGAGTCAGCCCTGGTAGGTGACGTCGGAGAGGTCGGAGGGCAGCTCCAGGTCGAACCGGTCGAGGGGGTCCAGGAGGGTCCAGCGCGAGATCGCGTAGAGCCGGGCCGAGGCCACCGGAGACCCGACGACGCCGGTGACCCGGTCGCTGAGGGTGTAGCGCTCGCCGCTGGGCGCACCGTCGAGCGAGACCGACTGGAAGAGCGCGGTCGATCCGATCTTCTGGACCGCGACGATGGTGGTCGGCGAGGTCCAGGCGATGTCGGTGACCCGCATGGTCGCCGCATCCGGGTGCGGCAGCAGGATGGCCGATGTCGCGGTCGTGATCGCGCCCTTCGAGCTGGCTCGCAGGCGGCTCACCACGATGCGGTCCGAGGACTCGCCGCCGATCACCGCGACGAACCGGGTGCCGTCGCGGGAGACCAGGAACCGGGTCACGTTCTCGCCGGTCACGCCGGGGACGGCGACGCGGACGAGGCGGCCCCCGGCGACGTACATCACCCGGGCGCCGGTGGAGTCCTTGTCGACGAGCCACAGCCGCCCGGCGAGGTCCCAGGAAGGCCGCAGCAGCCGGGTGGCGTCCACGGGAGCCTCGGTGAGCCGGCCGTCGCTGCTCAGCTCGCCGACGACGACACCGGTGCGGTCGGCGGTGACCGCGGCCGCGGTCGATCCGTTGGCGTCGACGGCGACGTCGCTCACGCCGTGGGACTTCGACCACTCCCCGAGCACCGGCACCCACGGCTCGCCGTTCTCACCCGTGCTCGTCACCAGCGCGCCAGCGCGCAGCGCGAAGAGATCGACCCTCGCCGACGTACCGTTGGGGTCGTAGCCGCCGCCGCTCTCCACGTCGAACGTGTCCCCGTAGCCCGGCAGCACCACCGGTTCACCGTCGATCGTCAGCCGGATGCGCTCGACGCTGGTGTCCTGGCGCAGGGTCCACGCCAGCTGGGCGCCCATGAGCTGGAGCTCCTCGGAACTGTGTTCGTCCAGGTCACCGGCGAGGTCGACCTCGGCCACCCCGTCGCGCACGTCCACCGAGCGGGGCTCGCTCGCCTGGGCCGGGAGGGCACTGCGGATCACCCCCTGCGCCTCCTCCCCCGGGCCGCTCAGCAGGCTGGAGACGAGGGTGGTGGCGTAGGAGGTCCCCTTGGGCGCGAAGATCGGCTCCGGCACCAGCGTGCTGCCGGTGGGTTCGACGTAGTAGAGGTTGCTGCGAGCGAAGTGGGTCAGGAACCAGTCCTCCTCGACCACCAGAGCGTCCGGGGCCGAGCTGATCCGCCACTCGCCCTCGGAGCGGGTGAGCTCGAAGTCGAGGATCGCCTCCGAGGCGGCCAGCGCGCCGCGCCATACCCCGCGCTCGTCGAGCCAGCCGGCGTCCTCCAGCTCGACCGAGACCCGCGGCGAGGAGCCGACGTGGGTGCCCAGCTCGCCGTAGACCAGCGTGCGCCCGGCCGGCGCCCAGTTCATCGCCGCGTCCTTGGTGAGGTAGCGGCGCGCATAGGCGGTGCTCATCGGGGTGGCCTTCATGGCGTCGAGGAAGCCGTCGACGATCTCGCCCGGGGACGCGCCCGCGCGCGGGGCTCCGGGGTTGTAGGGGATGACCTCTTCCTGCGCGTCCGGCGCGGCCAGGTCGACCCGCTGGACGGGGCCGGAGTCGGGCACGCCCGAGCACGCCGAGACGAGGAGCGCGAGCGCGGTGAGGATCAGGGCGAGGGAGATTCTCACGATGCCTCCAGGGTGTCGCGGGCGTCGGCCGGTACGAGCGGGAGCGGGCTGTGCCGCAGCGCCGCGCCGGCGTGGCGGGGCAGCGTGAGCCGGAACTGCGCCCCCTGGTCCGGGCGGCCCCAGGCCTGCAGCCAGCCACCATGGAGGTGGGCGTCCTCGAGCGAGATCGACAGGCCCAGACCGGTGCCGCCGCTGGAGCGGTCGCGGGCCGGGTCTGCACGCCAGAACCGGTTGAAGACCAGCGCCGTCTCCCCCGGAGCCAGCCCGACACCGTGGTCGCGCACCGTCAGCGCGGCCGCGTGCTCGTCGCTGTCGACCCGGATGGTGACGGTCTGCCCCACGAGCGCGTGGTCGGTGGCGTTGGCCACCAGGTTGCGTACGATCCGCTCGACCCGGCGGTGGTCGACCTGGGCGATGCACGGGTGGTCCGGCGCGACGATCTTCAGCTCGATGTCGCGCTTGGCGGCCAGCGGTTCGTAGGCCTCCACGACCGCCGTGGCCAGCGCGGTCAGGTCGGTGTCGTAGAGATCGAGGACCGCGGCGCCCGCGTCGAAGCGGCTGATCTCGAGCAGATCACCCAGGAGCGTCTCGAACCGGTCCAGCTCGGTCTGCAGCAGCTCGGCCGCACGTGCCGTCGGGGCGTCGAAGGTGTCCCTGGCCTCGTAGAGGACGTCGCTGGCCATACGGACGGTGGTCAGCGGCGTACGCAGCTCGTGGGAGACGTCGGAGCTGAACCGTCGCTGCACGCGGGAGAGGTGCTCGAGCTGCCGGATCTGGTTCTGCAGGCCGCTGGCCATCTGGTTGAACGAGATCGCCAGGCCGGTGAGGTCGTCCTCGCCGTGCACGACCATCCGCTCCTCGAGGCGGCCGGCCGCGAGCCGCTCGGCGGTTCGCCGGGCGATCCGGATGGGCGTGACGACGTGGCGGGTGACGATCCAGCTGCCGACACCGATCAGCAGGATGAGGATCGCGCCGGCGGCCAGGAGACCGCGGGTGATGACACCGAGCGTCTCCTGCTCCTGGTCCATCGGGAAGAGGAAGTAGATGTTGTAGGTGTCGTCGTGCAGCTCCACCTGCGACCCGATCACGATGCCGGGGGTGGAGGACCGCTCGCCGTCGTCGTAGGAGATCCGGGTGTAGGTCCAGGCGGGCTCGGCGCGGATCGACTGGAACCTGTCCTCGAGCCCGCGCGGGACGCTGCCCACGTCGAGGCCCGGGGTCCACTCGACACCGTCGTCGCTGATCCGGCCGGAGGTCGAGGTGACCGGACCGGCCATGACGACGCCGTAGCCGCGCGAGAGGCTGCGCTGGATGATCGGGTCACCCAGGTCGTTGCGCTGCAGCGGCGTGCCGCCGTTGGCGCCCGAGGTCTCAGCGATGCTCGAGCGTGCCGCGGACAGCTCCTCGGAGGCCTCGGCCTTCGCCGCCGCGACCCGGTCCTGGACCAGCTCGTCGCCGATCTGCTCGAGCAGGATGAGCCCGACCAGGCTGACGGCCCCCGCGGTGAGCAGCACCGTGTAGACCACGACGCGGGTCTGGATCGAACGCCGCCAGGTGGTCAGCAGCTTCTTGGGCGTCCGGGCTGCCGCCTGAAGGACCGGCTGGAGCGTCACACGGGCCCTGCCTTGTAGCCGACACCGCGGACGGTGACGACGATCTCGGGGTTCTCCGGGTCGTGCTCGACCTTGGAGCGCAGCCGCTGGACGTGCACGTTGACCAGGCGGGTGTCGGCGGCGTGGCGGTAGCCCCACACCTGCTCCAGCAGCACCTCGCGGGAGAAGACCTGATGGGGCTTGCGGGCCAGGCACTCGAGCAGGTCGAACTCCAGCGGCGTGAGCTGGATCTGCTTGCCCTCGCGGGTCACCTGGTGGCCGGCGACGTCGATGGTGAGGTCGCCGATCTCGAGCACCTCGGGCAGCGTCTCGCCGTGGCGGCGGACCCGTGCCCGGATCCTCGCGATGAGCTCCTTGGGCTTGAACGGCTTCACCACGTAGTCATCTGCGCCGGACTCGAGCCCGACGACGACGTCCACCGTGTCGCCCTTCGCGGTCAGCATGACGATCGGCACGCCCGAGTCCTTGCGGATCTGCTTGCACACCTCGATGCCGTCCATCCCCGGAAGCATCAGGTCGAGCAGCACCACGTCAGGCTTGTAATCCTGGAACGCGGGCAGCGCAAGGTCACCACGGGCGACCAGTCGCGAGTCGAACCCCTCCTGCCTCAGCACGATCGCCAGCATCTCGCTCAGCGAGGCATCATCATCGACGACGAGGACCTTTCCCTTGGCGGGCTGGTCGGAAGCGCTGCGGTCGGCCATGTGTCAGATTCTGTCACCCAGGGCGTGGGACGTATCACACGAGCCTCCCCACAAGACGCGAGTCGGCGCGTCCTGACGTGATTCCCCGCCGAGTCGGCTCGTCATGACGAGCCGACTCGGCGTGGTGGTGGGTCAGAACGCGCCGACTCGGCGATCAGGCGATCAGTAGCGGTAGTGGTCCGACTTGTAGGGACCCTCGACCGGGACGCCGAGGTAGTCGGCCTGCTCCTGCTTGAGCTCGGTGAGCTCGACCCCGAGGGCGTCGAGGTGGAGGCGGGCGACCTCCTCGTCGAGCGCCTTCGGCAGGACGTAGACGCCGATCGGGTATTCATCCGTCTTGGTGAAGAGCTCGATCTGGGCCAGCGTCTGGTTGGTGAAGGAGTTCGACATCACGAAGCTCGGGTGACCGGTGGCGTTGCCCAGGTTGAGCAGGCGGCCCTCGGACAGCACGATGATCTTCTTGCCGTCGGGGAAGATCCACTGGTGGACCTGCGGCTTGATCTCGTCCTTGACGATGCCCGGGATCTTGGCCAGGCCGGCCATGTCGATCTCGTTGTCGAAGTGACCGATGTTGCCGACGATGGCCTGGTTCTTCATCTTCTCGAAGTGCTCGACCCGGATGATGTCGAAGTTGCCGGTCGTGGTGATGAAGATGTCGGCGGTCTCGACGACCGACTCCAGGCGGCGGACCTCGTAGCCGTCCATCGCCGCCTGCAGCGCGCAGATCGGGTCGATCTCGGTGACGATGACGCGGGCACCCTGGCCGCGCAGCGACTCCGCCGAGCCCTTGCCGACGTCGCCGTAGCCGCACACGACCGCGACCTTGCCGCCGATCATCACGTCGGTCGCACGGTTGATGCCGTCGATGAGCGAGTGACGGCAGCCGTACTTGTTGTCGAACTTCGACTTGGTGACCGAGTCGTTGACGTTGATCGCCGGGAAGAGGAGCGAGCCCTCCTTGAACCGGTCGTAGAGGCGCAGGACACCGGTGGTGGTCTCCTCGGTGACGCCCTTGATGCCGTTGGCGATGTTGGTCCAGTACTGCGGGTCGTTCTTCAGGCTGCGGTCGAGGACGCGCAGGACCTCCTTGAACTCCTCGTTGTCGGTGGAGTCCTGGCCCGGCACCTCCCCGGCCTTCTCGAACTCGACACCCTTGTGGAGGAGCAGCGTGATGTCGCCGCCGTCATCGAGGAGCATGTTGGGGCCGACCTGGTTGCCGTCGGCATCGGTGAACTGGAAGACCTTCTCGGCCTCGTCCCAGTATTCCGCCAGGGTCTCGCCCTTCCAGGCGAAGACCGGGGTGCCCTGGGGGTCCTCGGGGGTGCCCTCACCGACGACGACCGCAGCGGCCGCGTGGTCCTGGGTGGAGAAGATGTTGCAGGTGGCCCAGCGTACGTCCGCACCGAGCGCGGTCAGCGTCTCGATGAGCACACCGGTCTGGATGGTCATGTGCAGAGACCCGGCGATACGAGCACCCTTGAGCGGCTGGTCCTTGCCATAGCGCTCGCGCATGGCCATCAGGCCCGGCATCTCGTGCTCGGCGAGGGAGAGCTCCTTGCGGCCGTAGTCGGCCAGGCTCAGGTCGGCAACCTTGTAGTCCATGGTTATTCCTTACCGAAGTGTTGCGGGCCTGCGTCGCGCATCTGCGCATCAGCGGGATCTCCCACGCAGGGTCTCCCCAGACTACAAGCGCTGGTCGACGGGGACGGTAATCCGCAACCAACAGTTCTGCTCGTAACCCTGTCGAAAACTAGAACGAGTTCCTATTATTGGCGGGCATGACGGCAACGACTCCTGACCCGCAGACGGTCCAGGGTGACTGCACCCCTGCGTACGCTCCCCTGCGCGACCTGCTCGCGCGCAACCTCGCCTCCGGGACCGATCTCGGCGCCTCCGTCGCGGTGATCCGGGACGGCGAGCTCCTGGCAGACCTGTGGGGCGGTGAGGCACGGCCGGGCCGGCCCTGGGAGGCGGACACCATCGTCCGGGTCTGGTCGGTGACCAAGACGATGGCGTCGCTGACGGCCCTCGTGCTCGCCGACCGGGGTCAGCTGGACCTGGACGCGCCGGTCGCGGACTACTGGCCGTCCTTCGCGGACGAGCGGATCCTCGTCCGCCACCTGCTCTCCCACACCTCCGGCATGTGCGGCTGGACCGAGCCGCTGTCCACCGAGGCGCTCCTGGACCTGCCGCTCGCCAACGAGATGCTCGCCCGGCAGGAGCCGTGGTTCGAGCCGGGTTCCGGGTCGGGCTACCACATGGTCTCCTACGGGCACCTGGTCGACGGTCTGGTCCGTGGCGTCACCGGAAGGCCGCTCTCGGAGGTGTTCGCCGAGCTGGTCGCGAAGCCGCTGGGGGCCGACTTCCACCTCGGCGTCCCGGAGAGCGAGCTGGGTCGCTGCGCGGACCTCGAGGCTCCCCCGCCAGGAGGGATCGACGTCGCCGCGCTGCCCGAGGGCAACCTGATGATCCCCACGCTGGTCAACCCGAAGCTCGATCCGGCCGCGTTCAACTCCGCGCCGATGCGTACGGTCTCGCTGGCGGGGATCAACGGGCACGGCAACGCCCGCTCGATCGCGCGGATCCAGTCGGCCGTCTCCCACGGCGGCGAGGTCGGCGGCGTACGTCTGCTGTCGCCCGCCACGGTCGAGCGGATCTTCGAGGTGCAGGCCGACGGTGTCGACCAGGTCCTGCTGACACCGATGCGGTGGGGCATCGGCTACGGGCTGCCGCAGCCGGTCGCGGCGCCGGCGGTGCCCGAGGGACGGGTGTGCTGGTGGACGGGCTACGGCGGCGCGATCGTGGTCAACGACCTGGAGCGGCGGGTCACGGTGGCGTACGCGATGAACCGGATGACCCAGCACATGACCTCCTCGGAGCGCACCGATGCCTACGTGCGCACCGCTTTCGAGTGCGTGGAGGCCGCCTCATGAACGACACCAAGGTCTGCATCATCGGGGCCGGCTGCTCGGGGATCACGACCGCCAAGCGGCTCAAGGAGTTCGGGATCGCCTACGACCAGTTCGAGCTCTCCGACGACGTCGGCGGCAACTGGTACTTCCGCAACCCCAACGGTCTCTCCTCGGTCTACGAGTCGCTGCACATCGACACCTCGACCAGCAGGCTGGAGTTCGAGGACTTCCCGGCGCCGGAGTCGTTCCCGCACTTTCCGCACCACACCCTGATCCACCGCTACTTCCGCGACTACACCGACCATTTCGGGCTGCGGGACGCGATCACGTTCAACACCGGGGTCGAGCGGGCCACCCAGCGCGAGGACGGCTCGTGGGAGGTCACCCTGTCGACCGGGGAGACCCGCTCCTACACCGATCTGGTGGTCGCCAACGGCCACCACTGGTCACCGCGGCTGCCGTCCTGGGACGGCGAGTTCGCGGGCGAGATCATCCACAGCCATGCGTACGTCTCCCCCTTCGAGCCCCTCGAGATCCGCGGCAAGCGGGTGATCGTGGTCGGGATGGGCAACTCGGCGATGGACATCGCCTCGGAGCTGTCCTCGCCGTGGATGGCATCGAAGCTGTACGTCTCGGCCCGCCGTGGCGTATGGGTGCTGCCGAAGTATCGCAACGGCCAGCCGGCCGACAAGGTGATGGCACCGCCCGACATCCCCAAGGAGCAGGCGCTGGCGGCCTCGCGCGAGCTGATCCGTGGGCTGGTCGGGTCGATGTCGACGTACGGACTGCCGGAGCCCGACCACGAGCCGCTCTCCGCGCACCCGTCGGTCAGCGCCGACTTCCTGACCAAGGCCGGCTCGGGCGACATCCACATGCTTCCCGAGATCGCGCGGTTCGAGGGGTCGACCGTGCATCTCGTCGACGGCTCCTCGGTCGAGGCGGACGTCGTCATCGCGGCCACCGGCTACGACATGTCGTTCCCGTTCTTCGACCCCGACGAGATCTCGCTGCACCCCGACGCCGACCACCGCTACCCGCTGTTCAAGCGGATGATCAAGCCGGGCGTGGACCACCTCTACTTCATGGGGCTCGCGCAGTCCTCCCCCACGATCGTCAACCTCGCCGAGCAGCAGTCCAAGCTGCTGGCTCGCCTGCTCACCGGCCGCTATGCGCTTCCACCGGTCGAGGAGCAGGAGCGGATCCTGAAGGCCGACGAGGAGGCTCACCTGGCGCAGTACTACGCCGCCCCGCGCCACACCATCCAGATCGACTTCGCCCGCTACGTCGTCGACCTGATGGCCGAGATCGAGGCCGGGGAGGCACGCGCGGCCGGGGCCGCGTAGGTCAGTGCTTCTTCGTGATCGGCAGAACGTGGAGTACGGCGACCACGATGGACCCGACGATGAGCCCGACGACGGCGGAGAAGAAGGTGTTGACCAGCCAGGCGGCGGCCGCACCGACGGCGCCCAGGGCGTGGTGGACCTCCTCCTCGAGGTGGTGGACGGTGTCGTAGGGCCACGCCCAGCCGGGGTGACCGGCGGCGAGGCCGTTGACGTCGTAGACACCGACCAGGAGCAGGTGGCCACCCACCCAGAGCATGGCCACGGTGCCGACGATCGAGATCACGGTGAGGACCTTCGGCATGGCCGCGACCATGCCGCGGCCGAGCCGCTGGGCGCCCGCGCTGGAGCGCTGGGAGAGCGACAGCCCGGCGTCGTCCATCTTCACGATCAGGGCGACCACGCCGTAGACGACCACGGTGATCAGGAAGGCGACCGCGACCAGGGCGCCGAGGCGCATCCAGAAGCTTTCCTCGATGACCTCGTTGAGGGCGATCACCATGATCTCGGTGGAGAGGATCAGGTCGGTGCGTACGGCACCGGCGATCATCTTCTTCTCGGCCTCGGGGCCCTCCAGGACGACCGGCGTCTCATGGGTCTCCTCGTGCGGCCGGACCCATTCGAGCACCTTCTCGACACCCTCGTAGGCGAGGAAGGCGCCACCGAGCATCAGGATCGGCGTGATCGCCCAGGGCGCCCACTGCGCCAGGATCAGCGCGACCGGAAGGATGATCAGCAGCTTGTTGCGCAGCGAGCCGAAGGCGATCTTCTTGATGATCGGCACCTCGCGCTCGGCGGCGATGCCGTGGACGTACTGCGGCGTCACCGCGGTGTCGTCGATGACGACGCCGGCGGCCTTGGCCGAGGCCTTGCCGGCGGCAGCGCTGACGTCGTCGACGGACGCAGCCGCCAGCTTGGCGATGGCGGCTACGTCGTCGAGGAGTGCGAAAAGACCGGCGCTCATGAGGGGAACCTTAGCGGGTCGTGCGAGCTACTCGACGCCCTGCTCGCGGAAGAGCTGCGAGAGCGGATACTCCTCGAAGTAGTCGGTCTTGATGCGCAGCCAGGTCCCGTCGACGATCATCTCGTCGATCGCGTCGTTGGCCTGGTCCCTGAGCCCGTCACCCTTGCGGAAGACGAAGGCGATCGGAGCCTTCTCCGAGGGGAAGACGATCCGCTCCTCCATCGGGATCGGGGCGCTCTTGATCAGGCCGTCGGTGAACGGCGCGTCGTAGAAGAACGAGTCCGCCTTGCCCGCGGCGACCGCCTCGAGCGCAGCCGCCTCGTTCTTCCGCTTCACGATCTCGGCCTTCGGGAACCGCGCCTTGAGGATGCTCTCCTGAGCGGTGCCGTCCACGATGGCGACCCGGGTGCCGTTGACGTCCTTGAGCTTCTTGATCGGGGAGTTCTTCGGCGTCGTGAAGGACAGGTACGTGACGAAGTAGGGGTGCGAGAAGTCGTAGGCCTTCTCGCGTTCCTCGGTCACGCTCACCTGGGACGCGATCATGTCGATCTCGCCCTTGTCCAGCGCGGTGAACAGGTCGGCGAAGTCCATCGGCACGAACGACGGCTTGATGCCGAGCGTCTTGGTGACACCGAGGGCGACCTCGTAGTCGAAGCCCTTCACGGTGGAGCCTTGGGTGTAATAGACCGGAGCGCTGTTCAGCACACCGATCTTGAGCTGCCCGTCATCGGCAGCACTGCTGCGCCTGTCAGAGGACGGGCCGGTCGTCTCCACCGTGTTGGAGACCACGATCAGGATCACCAG
This sequence comes from Nocardioides sp. CCNWLW239, assembly GCF_037137035.1. NCBI lineage: Bacteria > Bacillati > Actinomycetota > Actinomycetes > Propionibacteriales > Nocardioidaceae > Nocardioides > Nocardioides sp. CCNWLW239. The sequence continues at coordinate 56,518 of NZ_JBBBNW010000012.1, forward strand.
AAGGGTGACCGCGCCCGCAAGGATGAACTTAAGGGATTTCATACGACGTCCTGGTTGGGGGGAGGAATGCGCCGAGACGCTACGACCTCGGCCGAGCCGGGCCAGCGGGCATCGTAGGCCACTGGACTCCAAGCGCCTCGAAGTGGGGCGAACGGCGTCAGGCATAGAGGTCGCGCGGGTAGGGGCGCCGTCGCGAGCGTCGCGAGACGGGTGTGCTGGCAAGGCGGAGCCTCGAAGGCGGTCTGGTTGCACCGTCGAGAGGCGAGAACGCAGCCAGCGCGCCCGTATCGCGGCGCGTAGCAGGCGGCCCTACCTGCGCGATCTCTCAGGCGCCCTTGTCCTTGAAGACGTCGGAGAGCGGATACTCCTTGAAGTAGGCCTTCTTGATCCGCAGCCAGTCGCCGTCGAGGATCATCTGCTCGAGAACCTCGTCGACCTGCTTCTTGCGCTTGTCACCCTGCTGCATCACGAACCCGATCGGGGCGTCGTCGGCCGGGTAGACGATCGACTCCTTCAGCTTGATCGGCGCCCGCTCGATGATCGGCGTGGTGTAGGGCGCGTCGTAGAAGAAGGCGTCGGCCTTGCCGGTCTCGATCGCCTTGACGGCACCGTCCTCGTCCTTGGCCTTGACGACGTGGACGTTCTTGTACTGCTCGGCGAGGTAGCGCTCGTGGATGGTGCCCTCGACGACCGCGACGTTCTTGCCGTTGATGTCGTCGCGGTTCTTGATGGTCGAGCCCTCCGGGGTGAGGAAGGACAGGTACGTCACGAAGTAGGGCGCGGTGAAGTCGAAGTCCTGCTTCCGCTCGGGGGTCTCGGTGACCTGGGCGCCGATCATGTCGATCTCGCCGGCCTCGAGCGCAGGAAAGAGGTCGCTGAACTCCATCACGACGAACTCCGGCTTGGCGCCCATGCCTTCAGCGACGCCGAGTGCCATCTCGTAGTCGAAGCCCTTGGTCACGCCGTCGACCTTGTAGAAAGCCGGCTCCGTGCCGTCGACGCCGATCCGCAGCGTGCCACCCGTGGCAGCACTCTCCTGATCGGTCGCCTCCGGGGCGGGGTCGGCGTAATAGCCGCCGATGACCAAGACCCCCAGGAGGGCCAGGGCGCCGGCGATGACGAACTTGATGTGATTCATGCAGAAGTCCTGAGTTTTCGGGATGGTGGGGCATGCCCGTCACGTCGGCGCCGAGAATCCGAGACGTGCTGGCCAGGAGTGGCCGGACGATGTTGCATCAAACACCTGTCTGCTCTCCCGCGTCCAGGTTTTCGGCCATCCTCTTCACGTTCCCTGACCGAACACCGACCGTCGAGCGTGACGCAGATCACACTCGACGCCCACCATCCGGACTCAGTCGTCCGCTACCAGACCCAAACGCAGATATTCGGCCGCATACGTTCCCTGAAGCAGGAGCGACGCGTAGCGGGCGACCTCGGTCGACGCACTCGCCTCGACCACCTCCACCCGTACGCCGCGGGCGTCCGCGGCCTCGGTGAGCGAGCGTCGCTGCTCGAGCATGATCGGATCGGTCGCGCCGTCGTCGAGGATGACCAGGACGGGACGTACGGAGGCCTGCTCCTCGGCGAAGGGGTCGTCGAAGACGTTGCGAGGGCGGGCGGCCTCGAGGACCGGGAGCAGGTCGTCCGCGTCCCCGGCGATGGCACCACGTCCGCTGGCCCGGCGCAGGCCTTCGGCGACGCGCCGCGCCGCGCGGGCGGCAAGGACGGAGCCACCCCACACGACCGGGAGCGAGTCGGCCAGGGAGAGCGCCAAGATCTTGCCCGGGTTGACCGAGATGTCGCGGTGCGGCGAACAGGCGGTGGCGACGTCGTCGAGCGCATCGGCGACCTTGTCCGCGTCCGCCTCCGGGCCGAGACCGACCGAGTTGAGGTAGGTGAGCATCAGGATCGCCATCGCGAGCATGTCGCCGCCCTCGACCGGGAGCAGCGTGCTGTCACGGCCTTCGGCGTGCTGGGCGACCAACGACTTCTCCGGAGCGGCCACCACCAGCTGCGCGCCGCGACGGACGGCCTCGGCCGCGGCGGAGGCCTCACCCGGGTCGGACCCGGACGGGGCGAGCACGACCACGAGATCGAGGCTCCCGGCCCAGCCCGGCAGGCCCGGGGCCGGCCAGGCGACGAACGGCACCGGACAGAACGGCTCCAGGACCGCACGCAGCAGACGCGAGTCCGGGCCCGCGGCGACGACGGCCCGGGGACGGCCGGCCTCTGCGGCACGGCGTACGGCCTCCTGCAGGGGCTCCGCCGCGCCCGCGGCCTCGCGCCGGACCCGGGCGCCGGACTCGGCCAGCGACCGCAGCAGCTGGTCGATCCCGGCCAGCGCCCGCTCGTCGTCCAGCCTGGACTCGTCGAACCAGGTCATCGCAGCCTCACTTGTCGTTGGTGGGACGGGCCTCGTCGATGAGCAGGACGGGGATGCCGTCGCGGACGGGGTACGCCAGGCCGCACTCCCCCTGGCAGACCAGCTCGCCCTGCTGGTCGGGCGCAGTCTGGCCGGGCGCAGTCTGGTCGGGCGCAGTGGCCTCGACCGGGAGGAGGTCACCGTGGCACTGCGGGCAGACGATGATCTCGAGCAGCTTCTCGCTCAGGCCCAGGGGGGTCGTTGCGCCATTCATCGGGCATTGTCCTTTCGGATGATCGCGAGCGCCTCGTCGCGCACGCGCTCCATGGTGAGTGTGTCCTTGCCCTCCGCGTTGAGCCGCAGCAGCGGTTCGGTGTTGGAGGCACGGACGTTGAACGACCAGTCGGCGTGGGAGAGGGTCAGGCCGTCGAGCCGGTCGACGGTGACACCGTCGCGACCTGCGTACGCCTTCTCGATCTCGGCCACGGCGGCTGCCTGGTCGGGGACGGTGGAGTTGATCTCGCCGCTCATCGGATAACGAGCGTACGCGGCCAGCAGCTCGCTCAGCGGCCTGTCGGTCTCGGCGAGGGCGCCGAGGACGTGGAGCGCGGCGAGCATTCCGGAGTCGGCCCGCCAGAAGTCGCGGAAGTAGAAGTGGCCGCTGTGCTCACCGCCGAAGGCGGCTCCGGACTCGGCCATCACGGCCTTGATGTAGGAGTGGCCCACCCGGGTCCGCACCGGCTTGCCGCCGAGCTCGGAGACGATCTCGGGGACGGCACGGGAGGTGATCAGGTTGTGGATGATGGTCGCGCCCGGCTCCTGGGCCAGGGCACGTTCGGCGATGAGTGCGGTGATCACGCTCGGGTTGACCACCTCGCCCTTCTCGTCGACCAGGAAGCAGCGGTCGGCGTCGCCGTCGAAGGCCAGGCCGGCGTCGGCGCCGGTCTCGCGCACCTTGGCCTGCAGGTCGACCAGCGTCGTCGAGTCGAGCGGGTTGGCCTCGTGGTTGGGGAAGGTGCCGTCGAGCTCGAAGTACATCGGGATCAGCTCGACGGCGTCCTCGCCCAGACGACCGAAGACGGCCGGCGCGGTGTGGCCGGCCATCCCGTTGCCGGCGTCGGCAACGACGGTGAGCCTGCGGCCCTTGACCGGCGCCAGGCCGAGCAGGTGCGCGGCGTAGGCCTCCAGCACGTCGGTCTCGCTGATGCTGCCCGCGACGTCGGCGATCGGCGCGTCCCCGGAGATGACCAGATCGCGGATCTCGTTGAGCCCGCTCTCGGCACCGACCGGGACCGCGTCGGCCCGGCACAGCTTGATGCCGTTGTATTGCGCCGGGTTGTGGCTGGCAGTGAACATCGCGCCCGGCAGGCCGAGGTGACCGGAGGCGAAGTAGAGCTCGTCGGTCGAGGCCAGACCGATCATCGTGACGTCGGCGCCGGCCTCGGTCGCGCCCTCGGCGAACGCCCCCGAGAGCGCCGGGGAGCTCGGACGCATGTCGTGGCCGACCACTATCTCGCCGCCGCGGGCTCCGACCACGTGCACGAAGGCCCGCCCGGCGAGTCGGGCGAGGTTCTCGTCGATCTGGTCTGGGACGGTGCCACGGACGTCGTACGCCTTGAACACGGCGTTGGCGACGTCGGGGTCGACGACTCTCTCCGGCATGCCCGGAACTCTAGTCGTCCTACTCGGAGGTCAGCACGCGGAGGTGGCCGCGGCGGGTGCCGCCGGGGCGGGGCTGACCGTCGTTCGCCCCGGGCTCCTCGGACGACTCCGGGCCGGGCGCGACGGCGGGGCCTCGCGGGGCGGGTGCGGGTGGCCTCGCTGCCTCACGGACCGCATCGGCCAGCGCGAGCAGGTCATCACCCTTCGGCTGCGGGTCGACCGGCTCACGGGCCAGCCGGACGACTTCCCACCCTCGGGGTGCCGAGAGCCGTTCGGCGTGCTCCTCGCACAGGTCGTAGGCATGCGGCTCGGCATAGGTCGCCAGCGGGCCGAGAACGGCCGTCTGATCGGCGTACACATAGGTGAGCGTGCAGACGGCTTGGCGCTGGCAGGCGGTACGCGAACAACGACGAGCAGTCACGGGTGAACCGTACTCCCCTCAGGCCAGCCGCGCAGTTAGGCTCGCGTACATGACCAGGCACCGGGATCGGCACGGCCGTGGGAAGCGCGGCCCGATCGCCCTCCCGAACGACCCGATGGTGCCCGTCCTGCGCACCCGCCGGGAGCGCTTCGACGACATCGCGCTCGCCATCGTCACCGAGATCGACGGCCGCTGGCAGTCGCGGCTCGGGCTGATCGAGTACGCCGTCGAGGAGTCCCCCGACATCCCCAAGGACTGGACCGTCGACGACCACATCCCGCTCGGGTCGCTCGAGCGTGGTTCCGGCGCGACGCCGGCTCGGCTGGTGATCTACCGGCGCCCGATCGAGCACCGCTGCCGGACGCGCTCGGAGGTCGAGGCGATGGTGCTCATGGTTGTGGTGGAGCAGGTGGCGGATCTGCTTGGGATCGCTGCTGAGGATGTTGATCCGCGGTACCAGCCCTAGCCTGTCTTTTCCCGCGCTTATGTGAGCCATTTTTCGGGGTTGGGGTGGGCCGCCGACCCTCCTTCGAGGGTCTTCTCGATCTGTCCCGGAGTCAAGGACGGCCTGCGG
>NZ_JBBBNW010000013.1:0-25847 GCF_037137035.1 Nocardioides sp. CCNWLW239
TTCAGCCCCAGACCCCAGCCCGCACCCAACCCAGACCTCCGCACCACACCCCTGCCGCCGACCCGATAGCCAGCCATGTTTTTCTCGACGGGCCCCGGAGTCAAGGATCGCCGCAGGCGACCGGCGTCAGCCGGCGGCCGCAGGCCGTCCTTGACGCCGGGGCACGTCGAGAAGACCCTCGAAGAAGGGTCGGCGGCAGAGGCCCCCCAAAAAGCACGGCGCCCCAAAACGCGTCAGAAACAGCGATACCAAGACCACAAAGGCAAACCACCCTAACCCCGCCGAGTAAAAACCCTCTGCGCCACCACAAAGACCAGCACCAACACCCCGATACTGATCCGCGTCCACCACGACGACAACGTCCCGTCAAAGGAGATGAACGTCTGGATCGTGCCGAGCACGAGCACCCCGAGCAGTGAACCGACCACGAAGCCCCGACCGCCGGTGAGCAGCGTGCCGCCGATGACCACGGCAGCGATCGCGTCGAGCTCCATCCCGACCGCGTGCAGCGAGTAGCCGGAGAGCGTGTAGAGCGCGAACAGGAGACCGCCGAGGGCCGCGCAGAGGCCACTGATCGCGTACACGCCGACCTTGGTCGCCGCCACGGGCAGGCCCATCAGCAGCGCTGACGGCTCGCTGCCGCCGAGCGCGTAGACGGTGCGGCCGAAGCGTGTCGAGGCGAGGACGTACGCAGCGACGGCGACGATCACCAGCGCGAAGACCGCGGTCCACCCCAGGTAGTAGCCACCGGGCAGCGTGATCGAGCCGAACGCGATCGACGAGAAGGTCTCGTCCTTGATCGGGATAGAGTCGACGCTGATCAGGTAGCACAGTCCGCGGGCCAGGAACATGCCCGCCAGGGTCGCGATGAACGGCTGGATGTCGAAGTAGTGGATCAACAGGCCCATCGCGGTGCCGAGCACCGTGCCGGACAGGAGCACGATCCCGATCACCGCGACCACCGGCCAGCCGAGCTCGAGGGTCCGGGCGGCGATCAGCGTGGAGAGCGCCACGTTCGAGCCGACCGAGAGGTCGATGCCGCCGGTGAGGATCACGAACGTCATCCCCACGGCGAGCACGATCAGGAAGGCGTTGTCGAGGAGCAGCGTCAGGAAGACCTGCGGGTCGGCGAACCCCTCGTAACGGATCCCGCCGACCCCGAACATGCCGATGAACAGGGCGAACGTGCCGAGGACCGGCAGGTAGCGCCGCGGCGGGCTGAACCGCGCCACGCCGGCCAGGACCCCTGACGCTGGTGCGATGGTGCTCATGCGACCGCCTCCTCGCGGCTCGGGCCGGGGGTCGGCGGCGTACGGTCACCGCACCGCTGCAGCACCGCCCGCGCCTTCGGCGACTGCAGCAGGCACACGATCACCACCACGAGCGCCTTGAACAGATAGTTGGCCTCGGCGGGGATGCCGATGTTGGGGATGGTCCGGGTGATGGTGGCGATCAGCATCGCCCCGACCAGCGTGCCGGCCAGGGAGAACCGGCCGCCGGCCAGCGACGTACCTCCGATGACGACGGCCAGGATCGCGTCCAGCTCGATCCACAGCCCGAGGCTGTTGGCGTTCACGGAGTGGGTGTTGGCGGCGATGATCAGGCCGGCCGTCCCGGCGCACAGCGACGCGAAGACGTAGACGGTCCAGATGATCGTGCGGGAACGTACGCCGGCGAGCCGGCTCGCCTCCGGGTTGATCCCGACCGACTCGATGAGCAGGCCGAGCGCGGTGCGACGTACCACGACCTGGGTGGCCGCGAAGACACCCAGCGCGATCAGCGCGGCGACCGGCAGGGCGAGCAGGTGACCGGAGGCCAGCGCCGCGAAGGTGTCGTTGTTGACGGTGGTGATCTGGCCGCCGGTCACCAGCATCGCGATCCCACGGCCGGCGACCATCAGGACCAGCGTCGCGATGATCGGCTGGATGCCGACCACCGCGACCAGGAAGCCGTTCCACAGCCCCAGCGCGACGCAGACCGCGAGCGCCATCGTGATCGCCACGATCGCCGTGCCGGCTGCGCCGTCGGCCGGGCTCTTGACGATGTAGACGCAGGCGACCGCGCCCGCGATCGCGGCCACCGCACCCACCGAGAGGTCGATCCCGCGGGTCGCGATGACCAGCGTCATCCCGATCGCGACCAGCAGGACCGGCGCACCGTTGCGGACGATGTCGACGAGACTGCCGAAGAGGTGGCCGTCCTGGATGCGTACGTTGAAGAACGTCGGCGTCGCGATCACGTTGACCACCAGCAGAGCGGCGAGCGCTGCCAGCGGCCAGAAGAGCCGATGGCCGACCACACGGGCGCCGATCGACCTCGCCGTCGGAACGGTCTCGGGTGGGACGTTCTCAGGCATCAGCCCGCTCCTTCTCGGCCAGGCCTCCGGGCTCGCCGGTGATGATCTCGAGTACGTCGTTGACGTCGATGCCCTGGTTGGGCCGCTCGGCGATCTTGCGACGGTCCTTGAGGACCACCAGCCGGTGGCTCAGCCGCAGCACCTCCTCGAGCTCGGCGGAGATGAACACGACGCTCATCCCCTTGTCGGCGAGGTCGGCGACGAGCTGCTGGATCTGGGTCTTGGCACCGATGTCGATGCCGCGGGTGGGCTCGTCGAGGAGGAGTACCTCAGGCTCCGTGATCAGCCACCGCGCCAGCAGGACCTTCTGCTGGTTGCCTCCGGACAGGCTCCGCATCGGCAGGCTGGGATCGGCAGGGCGCACATCGAGGGCGGTCATGAACTCCGTGACCAGCGTCGAACGGGTGGCCGCCGGGATCGGCCGGAGCCAGCCGCGGCTGGCTTGCAGGCCGAGCAGCATGTTGTCGGCCACGGAGAGCTCCTCGAAGACGCCCTCGGCCTTGCGGTCCTCGCTGCAGAACGCGAGCTTGCGGTCGATCGCGTGCCGCGGGCTCCGGAGCCTCCGTCGGCTCGAGCCCTTCACCGTCAGATCACCGGTGTCGGGGGTGTCGGCTCCGAAGAGCAGCCGTGCCAGCTCGGTGCGTCCCGAGCCGAGCAGGCCGGCGATGCCGACGACCTCACCGGCGTAGAGGGTCAGGTCGGTGGCCTCCAAGCTCCCCTTCCGGCCCAGACCGACGGCACTCAGCACCGGCAGACGCTGCTCGGCGGACGTCTCCTCCGCCGCCTCGTGCACAGCATGGTCGAGCCGCTCGAGCACCTGGAGATCTCGGCCGATCATCAGCTGCACCAGCTCGAGCTGGGTCGTCTCCTCGACCAGCCGCTCGCCCACCACCCGGCCGTTGCGCAGGATCGTCATCCGGTCGGAGATCTCGAAGACCTGGTCGAGGAAGTGGGAGACGAAGACGATCGCGGTGCCCTGCTCGCGCAGCCTGCGCATGACTGCGAAGAGCCTGGCCACCTCGTCGGCGTCGAGGCTGGAGGTCGGCTCGTCGAGGATCAGCACCCGAGCGTCGGTGTCGACGGCACGCGCGATCGCGACGAGCTGCTGGACCGCGATCGGATGACTGCCGAGCTCGGAGGAAGGGTCGACGTCGATGCCGAGGCCCTGCAGGGACGCCGCCGCGCGGCGGTTCATCTCCCGGCGGTCGATCGGGCCGAACCGGCCCCACCGGTGCGGCTCACGCCCGAGCAGCATGTTCTCGGCCACGGTGAGGTTGGGCACCAGGTTGACCTCTTGGTAGACCGTGCTGATCCCGGCGTGCTGAGCCGCCGCCGGGGTGGCGAACTGCGTCTCGACGCCGTCGATCTCCACCCGCCCGGAGTCGATCGTGTAGACCCCGGTCAGCGCCTTGATCAGCGTCGACTTCCCGGCCCCGTTCTCCCCCATGAGGGCGTGCACCTCCCCGGGTAGGAGACGCAACGAGACGTCGTCGAGCGCTCGGACCGCCCCGAACGTGATGGAGACGTCGAGCATCTCCACCACCGGTCGGACCGGCTTCACTTCTGCCTGGCTCATGTCGTGCTGGCTCCTGGCGGGTCGGGGGCGGCGGCGGGCGGGATGCTCACCGAGGTAACTCGGCGGACGCGCGCCCTCCTCGTGGAGCTCCACGAAGTAGGTGACGCCTCGCCGAGTTACCTCGGTGAACGGCGTCAGTACTTCCGGTCGGGCAGCACCTCGGCCGCCTGCTCCGGTGTGAAGGTGGTCTCCTCGGTGACGATGCGCTCGGGGACCTCCTCGCCGGCGACGACCTTCTCGGCGACGTCCATCAGCTGCGGCCCGAGCAGCGGGCTGCACTCGACGATGAAGTTGATCTCGCCGGCCGCCAGGGCGGTCATGCCGTCCTTGACCGCGTCGACGGTGATGATCTTGATGTCGGTGCCGGGCTTCTTGCCGGCCGCCTTGATCGCCTCGATCGCGCCCAAGCCCATGTCGTCGTTGTGGGCGTAGACGACGTCGATCTTCGGGTTGGACTGCAAGAAGGCCTCCATGACCTGCTTGCCGCCGTCACGGGTGAAGTCGCCGGTCTGCGACTCGGTGATCTTGATCGTGGGATCCGAGGCGATGACGTCCTCGAATCCCTTCTTGCGGTCGATCGCCGGGGCGGATCCGGTGGTGCCCTGCAGCTCGACGACGTTGATCGCGCCGTCCTTGTCGACGTCGGAGGCGTCGGCGTTGTCGACCAGCCACTGCCCTGCCTTCTCCCCCTCCTCGACGAAGTCGGAACCGATGAAGGTCACGTAGAGCGAGGTGTCCTCGGTGTCCACGGCCCGGTCGGTCAGCACGACCGGGATCTTGGCGCGCTTGGCCTCCTGGAGCACCGCGTCCCAGCCGGTCTCGACGACCGGGCTGAACGCGATCACGTCCACCTTCTGCTGGATGTAGGACCGGATCGACTTGATCTGATTCTCCTGCTTCTGCTGCGCGTCGGAGAACTTCAGGTCGATCCCGGCCTCCTTCGCCGACTCCTGGATCGAGGTGGTGTTGGCGGTGCGCCAGCCGCTCTCGGCCCCGACCTGGGCGAAGCCCATGGTGATCGAGCCGTCGTCGGCGCCTTCGCTGCTGCCGCACGCGCTGAGCGACATCCCGCCCAGAGCGAGCACACACAGGCCGATGAGGGTCTTCTTCACTGTCGTCCTCCAGTGTTCCACTGCGGCGGCCAGTGTGACCGTCGTCACGATGCGACCAGTGTGAGCGCTAACATCGAGGCGGTCAAGCGGAATCGAAAGATAGGTACGAATCGGCAGCAGGTCGTCCGGAAGTCCCCCTACTGTGGCCATCATGACGCTCACCCTGACCCCGGAACAGGCGCGCCGGGTCGCGGTCCGCGCCCAGCTCCTCGACGCCCGCCGGCCGGTATCCCTGGTGGAGACCGTCGACCAGCTGACGCTCCTGCAGATCGACCCGACCAAGGCGATCGCGCCGAGCGCGGATCTCGTGGCCTGGTCGCGGCTGGGCGATGCGTATGACCATTCGGACCTCACCTTCGCGCTCGAGCAGGAGCGCTCGCTGGTCGAGTTCTCCAGCTTCGTCTTCCCCATGGACGAGATCGAGACAGTCCTGGCTCTGTCCCCCGGCCGGATCCACCCCACCGCGATCGAGTGGGTGGAGGCCAACCAGAGATTCCGTACGCAGATCCTGGCCCGGCTACGAGCCGACGGCCCGCTCGTAGCCGGCGAGATCGAGGACACCGCCGAGGTGCCCTGGGCATCGTCCGGCTGGACCAACGACAAGTCGGTCCTGCGGATGATCGAGCTGCTCAACCGGATGGGCGAGGTCGCGGTCGCCGGCCGACGCGGCAAGCTGCGCACCTGGGACCTGGCCGACCGTGTCTACCCCGCCGACCTGCAGCTGCCCTCGCCCGAGGAAGCACTGACGGTGGAGACGGTGCGCCGGCTGGCCTCGCTCGGGATCGCCCGCCCAGGAGGGAAGGAGTCGTCCGGCGGCGAGATGCTCGGAGCCGGAGCCGCCGGCGTCCCGTGCACCGTGGCCGGTGTCGACGGCGAGTGGCGGGTCGATCCCGAGGCGCTGGCCGCGCTCGAGGACGAGTTCGCCCCGCGCACCGCCTTGCTCTCCCCCTTCGACCGCCTTGTCTACAACCGCGAGCGGGCGCTGGACCTGTTCGGGTTCGAATACGTCCTGGAGATGTACAAGCCGGCCGCCAAGCGGCGCTGGGGCTACTTCGCCCTCCCGATCCTGCACGGTGAGCGGCTGGTCGGGAAGCTCGACGCGAAGGTCGATCACAAGGCGGGGCTGCTGAACGTCTTCGCCGTCCACGAGGACTTCGGCTGGACGGCCGAGATCGGGGACGCGGTGCAGGCCGAGATCGAGGCGCTCGCCCGCTGGCTCGGGGTCGAGGTCACCCACCCCTGACGGACGCCGACGAGCTGGATACGGAAAGTAGGGCAAACAGACGTGAATTGCTCTACTGCGGTCGCTCCAACGCGCCTACTGTGTGAGCCAACGGGGTCGAAAATCGATCAAAGGAGACGATCCGGATGGCAACGCTCAACCCCTACATCAGCTTCAAGTCCGAGGCCGCTGAGGCTCTCGAGTTCTACCGGTCGGTGCTGGGTGGCACCGTCGAGACGATGACCCTCGAGTCGATGGGTGACGTGATGGGTCCGGTGCCTCCGGAGGCGAAGGACCTGATCATGCACGGTTCGCTCACCCTCGACGACGGTCTCGTCCTGATGGCCTCCGACACGCCGCCGGGGATGGACCACATCGCCCCGACCGCCGGTGTCACCGTGGCGATGACCAGCGCGGACCCTGCGGACCAGCCGCGCTTCGCGGAATACTTCGCCAAGCTGTCCGAGGGCGGCACGCCCGGGATGCCGTTCGAGCAGGCGCCGTGGGGTGACTACTTCGGCCAGTTCGACGACAAGTTCGGGGTGAGCTGGATGTTCGATGTCGCCAGCGAGCAGTCCGCCTCGTCCTGACCAAAGACCTGACGAAAGACCTGACGAAGGACCCGACCAAGGACCGAGGCAGGTTCCGCCTTTCGTAGGAGGCGCAGGAGGACGCTCCGCCGTAGCGTCTGAGGCATGCTCATTGCCGAAGATCTGCTGCTGCTCGTGCTCGACGACGAGAAGGGCACGCTCGCCTCGTCCTGGGTCCAGCAGTCGCTGGGCGGTGCGATCCTGACCGAGCTCGTGATGCTGGGCTCGGTCCAGGTCGTCCCCAAGTCCGGGCTCACCCCGGCCAAGGCCATGGCCGTGCCGGGGAAGCGACCGGAGGATCCGATCCTGGCTGCTGCGTACGACTCGCTGACCGCCAAGCCGCTCGCGGCCAAGAACGCCGTGACCAACCTCGGCAAGGGCCTGCACGAGGCCCTGGCCGCGCGGCTGTGCGACCGCAACATCCTCAAGCGCCGTGACGAGAAGATCCTCGGCCTCTTCCCGCGCACCACCTGGCCGGCCGCGGACTCGACCCACGAGAACGCCGTACGCGGCCAGCTGGTCGCCGTCCTCGTCCAGGGCGCCGCCCCGGACGCACGGACCGGGCCGCTCATCGCGCTCCTCTCCTCCATCGACTTCGCCCACAAGGTGGTCGACACCAGGCCGGTCGGCGCCAGTGCGGTCAAGAAGCGGGCCAAGGAGATCGCCCGAGGCGACTGGGCCGCCAAGGGCGTCAAGGATGCGATGGACGAGGTCGTCGCGGTCATGACCGCGGTGATGGTCTCCACCACGGTCGCCACGACGACCACCTGAACGAGCTCGAGGATCGCAGCCGCGGAGGGGCTGCGATCCTCGAGCGCTGACCGGACCGTCAGGCGAAGAACACCTTGAGGTCGGCGGCGATGTCGGCGGGCCGCTCCAGAGCGGCGTAGTGGCCACCCTCGGGGAACTCCGACCAGTGCTGGATGTTGGCGTTGTCGCGCTCGGCCAGCGACCTGATCGTCTGGAAGTCATCCTTGAAGACGGCGACGCCGACCCGGCCCTGGGAGACCTCGGGCTCGCGCTCGGCGCGGCCCTCCTCGTAGTGGTAGCGCGCCACCGAGGCGTAGGTGTTGGTGAGCCAGTAGTAGGTCGCCTGCTCGATGACCTGCTCCGGGGTGACCAGCGAGGTGCCGTTGCCGAAGGACTCGAAGAGCTCGCTGTAGGCCAGCGTCCCCACCGGTGAGTCCGCCAGTGCCGCGCCGATGGTCTGCGGACGGGAGCCGTTCATCGTGTTGTAGCCGCCGACCGACTGGAACCACTGCATGTGCTCGAGCGCGGCGTACTCCTTCGGCCCGAAGCCCTCGAACTCGCTCGGGTCGCCGGACGGGAACGAGAAGAGCTGCAGGACGTGCGCACCGAGGAAGCCCTCCGGGTTCAGGATCGCCAGCTCGCGACCGACCATCGCGCCGCCGTCGCTGCCGTGCACCCCGTAGGAGTCGTAGCCGAGCCTGCGCATGAGCACGTCGTACGCCTCGGCCGCTCGCTTCATCGTCCAGCCGGTGTCGACCACCGGCGTGGAGAGACCGAAGCCGGGCAGCTCCGGGATCACCAAGTGGAACTCCTCGGTCAGCAGGTCGATCATCGGGAGGAACTCGAGGAACGAGCCCGGGTAGGTGTGGGCGAGCAGGAGCGCCTTGGCGTCCGGGTTCGAGGACGGTACGTGGACGAAGTGGATGGTCTGGCCGTCGATCTCGGTCAGGTGGTTCGGGACCGCGTTGATGCGCGCCTCGACGGCGCGCCAGTCGAAGCCCTTCCAGCGGTCGACCATGTCGGCGAGGTAGGCCGTCGGGGTGCCGTAGTCCCAGGAGTCACCGGGCACCGTCGGGGCGAACCGGGTGTTGTCCAGGCGGGCGCGGAGGTCGTCGAGACCGGCCTGCGGGAACTCGACGGTGACGGTGCTGATCTGGCCGTTGGACTTGGTGCTGATTCCGGTGCTGACCTGCTTGTTCATGACTTCTCCTTGGTGGTTTCCGACCTTGTGAGAACCACGTTATGAAGGGTTCCGGCAAGCCTGGTTCCGCAATTTCGCTGGCTCCCGAATCTTTTTTGAAGCACGCTGACCAGGTGCTGGAAACCTCTGCGCGCCTGCTCGCGCTCCTGGGTCTGCTGCAGTCCTCGACCGGCTGGACCGGTGCCGACCTGGCCACCCGCCTCGACGTCTCCGAGCGCACCGTGCGCAACGACATGACCAAGCTTCGCGAGCTCGGTTACCCGGTCGAGTCGGTACGCGGACCCGGAGGCCGCTACCGGCTGGGCACCGGCGGCAACCTCCCGCCGCTGCTGCTCGACGACGAGGAGGCGGTCGCGGTCGCGGTGGGTCTCCGGGCCGCGACCGGCATCGCCGGCGTCGCCGAGACCAGCGCCCGGGCGCTCGCCAAGCTCGACCAGGTCCTGCCCGACCACCTGCGCCGCAAGCTCGCCGCCGTGGTCGACGCGATGGAGGCGGGCCCGGTCAACACCGACAGCAACGTCCCCGACCCGGACGTCGACGCCGGCACCCTGCAGGCCCTCGCCACCGCGATCCGTGACGGTCAGGGCGTACGCGCCGACTACCGCGACGAGCCGATCGAGGTCGAGCCCTACCGGCTGATCTCCTGGCAGCGCCGCTGGTACCTCGTCGCCCGCGACCCCCGCGCCGACGCCTGGCTGCCGCTGCGCGTCGACTGGCTGCGGCTCAAGGTCCCGGGCGGGCGACCTTTCCGTCCGAGCGACCCAGGCTTCGACCTCACCGAGTTCGTCGTCCGCGAGGTCGCCCGCACCGGCTGGGCCGTCCACGCCCGCCTGGTCATCGCCGCGCCTGCCGACGAGGTCATCGCCCGCATCAACCCCGCCGTCGGCACCGTCGAGCCGATCGCCCCCGACCGCAGCGTCCTGGTCACCGGTGGCGACAGCCTCGAGGTCGTGGCCGTCTGGATCGGCATGCTCGGCCTCGACTTCACCGTCGAGTCCCCACCAGAGCTGGTCGACCACCTCCGCGTGCTCGCGGAGCGCTACGCCGCCGCCTCGGCGAGCGCGCCGAATCCGGTGCCGTGAACGCCGTCCGGCCACTACCGTCTCGGGCCATGCTGATCGCCGACGAGCTCATCCTGCTCACTCTCGAGGACGTCACCGGGCAGCCCGTCAAGGGCCTCCGCAACCTGGCGACGCGAGACGTGCTGGTCGGCGGTGCGCTGCTCGCCGAGCTCGCGCTCGCGGGTGCCGTCGAGGTGCACCAGCAGTCCGTCTGGCGCTCGCCCAAGGTTCGCCCCGTGCAGGCCCAGGTCGCTGACGACGCCGGCCTCCAGCACGCGTATGGCATCGTCTGCGAGCGCCCCAGAACGCCGCCCAAGGTGGTCAAGCGCATCGGCACCGGAATGACTGCCTATCTGATCGGCCAGCTCGTCGACCAGGGTCTGCTGCGGGCCGAGGTCCGGAAGGGCCTCTTCTTCAGTACCACCTTCTACCCGGTCCTCGACCCGCGGTCGAAGCAGCCCGTGCGCGACCAGATCGCCGGCGTCCTGCTCCGCGGCCATACGCCCGACGAGCGCACCGGCACCCTGATCGCACTGCTCTCCGCCGTCGACCAGGCCCACCGCCTGTTCGTCTCTCCCACCGTTTCGCCCCGCGTGGTCAAGAAGCGCGCCAAGGAGATCGCCCGGGCCGACTGGGCCGCCGGTGCCGTTCGCGAAGCTGTCATCGCCGCCCGCCAGGGCGTCGAGTCCGGCTTCAGCGACAGTGGCGGTGACGGCGGTGGCGACGGTGGTGGCGACGGTGGTGGTGGCGGCGATTGAGGCTCGCCGACCGCTCTAGGAGAACCGCGCGCGGCCTCACGAACCGGATTCGGCCCGCCCGAACCTCGCCAGACAGTGCCAGACCCGCTTGACGGACTGTGGGTCGTGGTCGCCCGACCTCGCTGCGTCGCCGACGAGGTCAGGCGTGAGTACGTCGCCCAGTGACCGTGCCAGGTCGACGTACTCCTGCCCGCGGTAGCCGGGATCGAGGCCGTCTGTGGCGACACGGAAGCCCGGATGCCACTCCACCGCAGAGCCGAGCTCGCGAGCTGCGGCCTCGACCTTCGTGTCCCGGAAACACGGATCGAGCACGACCGCCTCGACGTCCCGCTCGATCACGACGCCACCGTGCACGTGCGCCTCGACGCACTCGTCGAGATCGTCGAACCCGGAAGCATCGGCCATGGCCGACAGGTGCGGCAGCATCTCCGGGCCGCCGAAGTCGGTCGGCTCGAGAACCGAGTCGGGAAAGCAGAAGGTGCACCGCTCGAGCACCTCGTCCCGTAGCCGCAGGTGCGCCGAGCCGAACCGGATCGCGCCCCCGTAGGGATCACTGCGCCGGTTCCACGCGCCGTAGACCGGCCGCTCGGAAGCCGGAGCAGCGTCGTAGCGACCGCCGAACAGCCGGCTCTCCCAGCGCCACCGGTCCCCGCCCGGATGTGCGGTCAGCCCGCCGTTGGACGTGCCGGTCTCGAACTGCGACCGGTACGTCCCGTCGCGTGCCAGCGACTCGATCACCAGCCCACCCGCGTAGGGCCAGTCGGGATGGAACTGGAGCGTGACGCTCATCGTCGCTCGGCGACCGCGTTCGCGAAGGCGCGGACGAGGGGGTGGACCGGGGCGCCGGCGAGGGCGCCGATGTGGGGCTGGAACAGGCTGGTGACGTAGAACGGGTGGTCCGGGAACTCCAAGACCTCCGCACCGGCGTCGTCCGCCGTGGCGCCGACGACGACGCCGATCTTCTCCAGCGCGGCGACGGCTTCGGCGGTCGGGGCGTAGTTGCAGAAGTGCATCCCGACGAACGGCTCGGGCTGCCAGCCTTCGAAGCGGGTGCCGGGGACCGGTGTCACCAGCCGCTCTACGCCATCGAGCGAGCACGCCAGCGCGGCCACGGCGTTGTCGCTGCCCACGCCGTCGATCTCGGCGTGAGTCGCTGCCGAACCGAGCACGCTGCGGGTCCACTCCAGCACTGCGTACTGCATCCCCGCGCACACCCCGAGGAACGGGATCCCCCGCTCCCGCACGACCGCCAGCGCCGTGAACACGGCGGCGGCGTCGGCGTACGGCAAGCCGGGAACCAGCCAGACCCCGTCGTAGTCCGAGATCTCGAACCCGGAGTCGGTCGGCACCCACTCCGTCTCGGCCCCGAGCTCGGCCAGCTGCGGCCGAAGCGCGTTGAGCTCCTGATGGCTACGGTGTCCCCGGTCGTCGCCGAGCAGTGCGATCATGCACTGAATCCTCACAGGCACCCACGGTCTGATCCAACGAATTCCACCGGGTACCGATCGTGGACGCACGGAGGTCGAAGTTCGCAGTCACCGGGTGACTGCGAACTTCGACCTGGTCGTTACTCCGGCTTGATGCCCAGCCGGTCGAGCTCCTCGTCGATGATCGCGGGGTCGAGCTTCGTGAAGACCGGGGTGGGCTTGGCGACCGGAGTGCCGACGACGATCGGGTGACGCTCCCAGGTGGGCGCGCCGGAGTAGTCACCGGTGATGATCGGGTAGGGCTTGCCGGTGTCGAGGTCCTCGGCCTCCTCGATGCGCGGCATCGGGGCGACCTCACCCTTGCCGCCGAGCGCCTTGTCGATCTCGTTGGCGGAGAACGGCAGGAAGGGCGAGAGGATCAGGTTGAGGTCGGCGACGCACTGCGCCATCACGTGCAGCACGGTGCTGAGCCGCTCACGGTCCTCCGGCAGCTTCGCCAGCTTCCACGGCTCGAGGTCGGTGACGTACTTGTTGACCTCGCCGACCGCGCGCATCGCCTCGCCGATCGCCTGCTTCTGCCGGTGGCGCCCGATGAGGTCACCGACGGTGCCGAAGGCGGCCTCGACGGTGGCCAGGATCGTCCGGTCGGCCTCGGTCAGCTCGCCGGCGGGCGGCAGCTCGCCGAAGTTCTTCGCGATCAGGGTGGCGGTGCGGTTGACCAGGTTGCCCCAGCCGGCGACGAGCTCGTCGTTCGTACGCCGCACGAACTCCGCCCAGGTGAAGTCGGAGTCGTTCGACTCGGGGCCGGCGGCGGCCACGAAGTAGCGGAACGCGTCGGGCTGGTAGCGCGAGAGGAGGTCGCGTACGTAGATCACGATCTTCTTCGAGGAGGAGAACTTCTTGCCCTCCATCGTCAGGTATTCGCTGGAGACGACCTCGGTCGGCAGGTTGAGCACACCGTAGGAGCCGGGCTCGCCACCCTTCGACCCCTGCCCGTTGTAGGCGAGCAGCTCGGCCGGCCAGATCTGGGCGTGGAAGACGATGTTGTCTTTGCCCATGAAGTAGTACGACAGCGCCTCGGGGTCGCTCCACCACCGCCGCCACGCTTCCGGGTCACCGGAGCGGCGGGCCCACTCGATCGAGGCGGACAGGTAGCCGATGACGGCGTCGAACCAGACGTACATCCGCTTGGTCGGGTTCTCGCGCCAGCCGTCGAGCGGCACCTTGATGCCCCAGTCGATGTCGCGCGTCATCGCGCGCGGTCGGATCTCCTTGAGGATGTTCTGGCTGAACCGGATGACGTTGGGACGCCACAGGCCGGTCTGCTCACGGTCGTCGAGGAACGCGTGCAGCGCCTCGGCCAGCGCCGGCAGGTCGAGGAAGAAGTGCTGGGTCTCGACGAACTCCGGGGTCTCGCCGTTGATCTTGGAGACCGGGTTGATCAGCTGGTCCGGGTCGAGCTGGTTGCCGCAGTTGTCGCACTGGTCGCCGCGGGCCCCGTCGGCCCCGCAGATCGGGCAGGTGCCCTCGATGTAACGGTCCGGCAGGGTCCGGCCGGTCGACGGCGAGATCGCACCCTTGGAGGTCTGCTCGACGAAGTAGCCGTTGTTGTAGACCCCGAGGAACAGCTCCTGCACCACCGAGTGGTGGTTGGCCGACGTGGTGCGGGTGTAGAGGTCATAGGTCAGGCCGAGCGAGGTCAGGTCCTCGACGATGATCCGGTGGTTCTGGTCGACGAGCTCCTGCGGGGTCACGCCGGCCTCGTCGGCGGCGATCAGGATCGGGGTGCCGTGCTCGTCGGAGCCGGAGACCATGAGCACGTCGTGGCCCGCCATCCGCATGTACCGACTGAAGACGTCGGAGGGCACGCCGAAACCGGCGACATGGCCGATGTGGCGCGGGCCGTTTGCGTACGGCCAGGCGACTGCGGACAGAACGTTGCTCATGGGCAGCATCCTAGTGAGCAGACGCCAGAGGTTTTATTCCGCGGCGCGCGACGCGGAGCGTCGCATCAAGGATTGAACATCTGGTCGCGCTTGTAGGCGTACTTCCGGATCCACGGTAGCCACTTGGCGAGCTGGGCGCCCGGGCACGAGGTCTCGTTGGTGTGGAAATGGCCGTCGATGACCCAGACCCGCACCCGGCGCCCCGCCGGGAACCGGTCGCTGCCCTTCGAGACCGTCACCAGCGTGCCGCGCTCGTCGCGGCCGGCCATGTCGAGCTTCCAGGCCGCCATCCGCTCGGTCTTGATGAGGGCGTCGTCGGAGGGACGTACGTTCTCGAAGTTGCCGATCAGGGCGATGCCCATCGACTGGTGGTTGAAGCCGCGCGTGTGGGCGCCCTTGACGAGCCGGTCGATGCCGCCGGAGCGGCCCTCCCAGGCGCGGCCGTACTTATCGATGAGGAAGTTGTAGGCGATGTCGAACCAGCCCAGCGACCTGGTGTGGTAGCTGTAGATGCCGCGGATGATCCCCGGCACGTCGCCCTTGGAGTAGTTGTTCGAGGTGGCGGTGTGGTGGATGTGGACCTGCTTGAGCGTGGTGTTGTACTCCGGGCGACCGTTGCGCCAGGAGTTGTTCGCGCCCCACTGCCCGCGGGTGAAGATCACCGGCTTCGGCGCCCACCGCGGCTTCGACCGCGCGACCCGGCCGTTGGCGCTCCCGTCGGCACTCCCGTAGCCCAGATCGTCGGCCTCCTTCTTCGGAGCCTTGACGTCCTCCTGCGGCCCGGTGTTGATCAGGGTCAGCTTCAGGTCTTTGGGCTGCGCACCCTCGACCCGCACCTGTACGCCGCTGGCTCGCCCGGTCCACACCGGCTGGGTGCCCCGCCGGTCGACCTTGCCGCGGGCAGCGACAGCGCCCTCTTCACCGTCGGGCAGGTCCTCCTGCAGCGGCAGCAGCTGCCACTCGCGCCAGGTGTCGGACTTGCTCACCCGCACCTCGACCTGCGGCGTCTGTGCGCCGGTCCACGACACCCCGACCATGGAGAACGTCGTCGTCCGCAGTTTCTCGGTCGCGGCGGCACCGGCCGACCGCTCGGTCAGCCGCGGCGGCAGCTTCACATCACGCGTCGCGATGCCGTCCTCGAGGCGCGGCAGCTTGATCAGCTGGCCCTCCTCGGCGGATGCCGGATCGATCCCGGGGACGAACCCGGTGCCGACGGCAGGCACGAGCATCGACGCGCCGATGACGACTGCGGTCAGGGTCACTGTGATGACGCGGGGGAAGCGGGCCATACCCTTGATTTTGGAGAACCAAGGGCCCGACATGCCGCAAACGCATGTGTTCGGTGTGTCGCTTGAGGCCTCTGTGACTAGCGAGGCGAGACTGGCGAGAACGGCACCGGCCGTCCGGCGTACGCCGCCAGGTGCTCGTACGCACCCGATCCCTCCGGCGCCGCGAGCGCGTCGGCGAAGGCCCGCCCCTTGCGCTCCGGCCCGAGGATGCGGTCCATCGCGACGACGGCTCGTTGGGCGACCGCCTCGTCGAGACCGTCGGTCGTCCGTCCGAGAGCGACCGCCAGGTCCCAGGTGTGGACCGCGATCTCGGCCGACTGCCAGTCGGGGTCGACCATCACCATGTCGTCGGCGCCGACCTCGCGCCACAGGTTGATCAGCGCGTTGCCCCGGGTGCGCAGCTCCTCGCCCAGGTTGACCGCATAGTCCTCACGGCCGTTCCACCCCGGCGGCGAGCCCTGGAGCATCGTCACGAAGACCCGCGGCTGGGCGATCGTGTGGTTGGCCAGCTTCCGCAGGTCCCACTCGGGGCACGGCGTCGGCCGGGTCAGGTCGTCCGCCGTGACGGTGTCGAGAAGCTCTGCTGCCTGCGTCAGTGCGCGCTGCAGCGCGAACACGCCCATCTGGTCAACCACATGACCATGGTCTCAGGCCGGCTCACGTCCCGCGAAAGCAGCCAGCCGCTCGTAGGCCCCCGCGCCTTCCGGCGCCTCCACCTCGGCATCGAACGCACCGCTACGCATCTCCGGCTTCAGGCTCGCCTTCATGAAGGCGAGCCCGGCCTCGGCGACCTCCGGGTCGAGCTCGGAGGTCGGGACGTCGAGCGCCCGGGCGAGATCCCAGGAGTGGGTGGCGTACTCCGCGACGAGCAGGCCGACCGGCACTGCCGCGCCGCCTTCCCCGCTGGACGCCTGCCCCCACGCGTGCAGCACATCGTCGGCACCGACCCGGAACGCTGGTCCCCAGCTCTCGTTGACGTGCGGCGCCGGCGCACCCCAGTCGGGCTCGCCGCCTCGAAGCATGGTGACGAAGTTGGCCCCGTCCGCGATCACGTGATCAGCCAGTGCGCCGACGTCCCACTGCTCGCACGGCGTCGGCCGCGAGACGGTCTCGGCGTGCACCCGGTCGAGCAGGTCACCGGTCTGGTCCAGCGCCCTGGAGAGAATTCCTGTCTCGTCAGAGGTAGTCATCCTCACAACGTACGTCCGGGGGACGGTTACGTCACCGGCAAATCGGTCAGCCCATGTTCTCGAAGTCGATCTGCTGGCGAGGCTTCGGCGCGACGATCTCCGTGGGCTCGTCGAACTCGCTGAAGGTCACGTCAGCCGCGTCCTTGCCGGTGTTGGACACCTTGGCGACGTAGTGAGGCTCCTCGACCTGGACGTAGATCGTGCCCTCCTCGCTGCTGCGGTCCTCGAGCTTGATCACGGGCTTCCCGTCGACCTGATCCTTGGACTTCTTGATCGTCAGACCCTCGATGGTGCTGGGGACCAGCAGCTCGAGGAACTCGTCGGACAGCTCGTCCCAGTCGCACAGCTCGGTGAGGTCGCCCAGGTCGTCCCCACCCGCGACCCACTTGTTCCCCACCATCGCCAGGACCGCGTCGGCGTCGGCACCGGCGTTGGCCTTCCAGAACGCCCGGTCGGCCTTGAACCACCCCTTGCCGTCGACGACGAGCAGCGTCATCTCGCCGTCGGGGGTGCCGATCGTGCCGGTGCAGTCGCCCGACGTCGTCACGGTCATGTCGATCTTCATCTCAGCGCCGTCATCGAGGCCGGTCCCGGTGAGGTGGACGGACTCCAACGAGCTCATCGACGCCTTCGCATCGGCCAGGATCTTCTTAGGGGACTCGTCAGCGTACGACGTGTCCTTGCCCGAGGATGCAGTGCCGCCGCAGGCGGCCGTGCCGGCCAGCAGAGCGGCCAGCGAGAGGGTCAGCGCCAGCGGTCGGCGCCTTGCTGTCGAAGTCATACGCGATGGTCCCACCGCCCCGACCCGCTGGCGACCTCAAATCCGCCGGGCGCTCAGCTGAAGTCGAGCTCGTGCACCCGGGCCCGCTTGAGCTCGTAGACGTAGGGGTAGGCGGTGATCAGCTGGAACCCGTCCCAGAGCTTGCCGGCCTCTTCACCCTTGGGCGCCTTGGAGATGACCGGGCCGAAGAAGGCCGAGCCGTTCATCGCGATCGTCGGGGTGCCGACGTCGTTGCCGACCTGGTCCATCCCCTCGTGGTGGGACTTCGCGATCGCCTCGTCGAAGGACTCGTCGTCCATCGCATCGGCAAGCTCGACGGGCAGCCCGACCGAGGCCAGCGCCTCCTCGATCAGCGCCCGGTCGAAGTCCCGCCCCTCGAGGTGACGGCGGGTGCCGAGCGCGGTGTAGATCTCGGCCAGCTTCTCCTGCCCGTACTCGTTCTGCACCGCCATGCACACCCGCACCGGCCCCCACGCGGTGGAGAGGAAGTCGCGATACTCCTGCGGGATGTCCTTGTCCTGGTTGAGGTAGGCCAGGCTCATGATGTGCCACGTCACCTCGACGTCGCGCACCTTCTCGACCTCGAGGATCCAGCGCGAGGTGATCCAGGCGAACGGACAGGCGGGGTCGAACCAGAAGTCGGCGGAGGTCTTCTCAGCGGGTGTGGTCTGCGTCATATCAGCGCAACCACTCACGCGAAGATTCTGTTCCCAGAGCACACTGTCTGAAGTCTCCCGCAAACCCGACAACGCCGTAGCACATACCATCAACAATGTGCGACAATTGGTGCATGGCCACCCGGGAGTACGGCGTACGCGACCTGCGGAACAACACCGCAGCGGTCCTCGCTGCGGTCGAGCACGGCGATCAGGTCTTCTTGACCAATCGCGGACGCAGGGTCGCCGAACTGCGACCGATCACCCACGAAGGCAGCATCGACCGGCTCCTCGACCTCGCAGACGAGATCTCCCCCGGCGACACCGGCGCATTCGATGATCTGCAGCAGAGCAAGCTCGACGACATCGAAGCCCAAGCGCGGGGCGTCGACTCGTGGCGCTGATTCTCGACACCTCCGCCCTGATCGGCTGGGTCGAGCTCAAGGACGCTGCGATCATCGAGGCCCTACGCGAACATTCCGGCGACGCGACCCCGCGAGTCCATGCCGTGACGATCGGAGAGCTCGAACGCGGAGTCGCCCACGCGTCCGACGAGGTCACCCGCACCCGAAGACGGGCCACGCTCCGGTTCGCCCGCGAACAACTCGCCCCGCTTCCCCTCGACAGCGCCGGCGATCAACCAGAAGCCTTCGGCCAGATCGCCGCGGCAGTGAGCCGCAAGATCTCCCACAACGACACCTGGATCACCGCCAGCGCCGTCACCGAGGAGCGCACCTTGCTGACCCAGGATGCCGACCTCGCCACGAAGACACGTGCCGCCGCGCAGACCGAAGGCCCGCTCCGCACCTGGCTGGAGAACAACCGCTACACCCTCGACGTCGTCCTGATCCCACGATCCACCAGTTGACAAGCTCGCCGACCGAGCCGCAGGCAAGCTCCGGGTACAGCTTCACGACGGTGCCGTTCCCAAGGTTCGCGAGTAACAATGGCGGGGGCGGCCACGACCTCGGCGGGGACGACAACAGTATCGAAAGCGCCGACCTTCCCCGCTTATACGCTCAACCGCCGACGGTTTACCTCATCGACCATCGCATGCACGGTCGCATCGTCCATCACAAACGGCCCAGCGCAACTTGAGGCCGCCTGACTCGTGCCACCTGAGCCGAGCCAGGACCTACGAGCGGTCGCGCTTGTGAACCTTATACGCCACAGGGATCTCCCAGCCAAGGCGGCTCGCGATCCGATCACCGGCATAGTTCGGAATCGAGTCCTGGATCAGGCCAGCGACGAAGTCGGTGAACGACAATTCGTACGCAGACCACTCATCGAACCCACGGTCATACACGAAGACGGGCAGCGCAGCATCGGATAGATCGAAACAATAACGGTTTGAATCGGTCGACACGGCCCAGCACAATAGCCGCGGTGTCAGGGCTGCTATCCGATCGACCCTGGGAGTGGCAGGGTCATCCCAATCATGTTGAGCGTCCTGGGTCTCGATCGCCATGGCGAAGACGTCCATGCCGGCCAGAGTTCCGGGATCGACGCCACTCCCGGCGTCAAGGTCAGCTGTCGGTGCCATCACATCCAGATACTCTCCGAGTAGTCCAGGACCGATGTCTCTCATGAACTGGACATAGTCTTCAGGAGGATCCGCCCTCCACCCCTGTGCGATGGCAGGCCAGTCAAAGGTTCTGTTTCGAGCCTTCTCAACTCGGATTAGGTGCGTGAGGTCCACCTATATCTCCCGTCCAGATCAGTCCAACCGCAGTTACCGAAGTGGCACAGGCTGTCCATTCTCGGTATGGATGCCCAGATTGATCCCGTCGAGCTCATTGTGCACGATCTCATTTTCGAACATCGTCGCCCTTGCCCCGTCCTCCCCTATTGATCAGGCCGAGAGCTTGAACGCGTACGGTACAACGCGATCACCGAAGTATTGAGGGGTGACCCTTGTAGAAGACGTAGTTTCCACTCTTCACCTCGGATTGGACTGCCCGCTCAAAGACCGGCATCCCCCGTCCTGCGACCCACGGGAACTGTAGAAGTTCGCCGCCCGTGAGCACGTCGCAAGATTGGCCTTGTCGTCTCCGGCCCCGCCCAGTGAACTGGCGATCAGGTGACAAGAGTTGATCAGGATCATCAACGGTGGCCGGGTCCAGGTACGTCACCACATGTGCCATCAGATGTCGCGCCCCGCCCCCACAGCACTACCGTCCGCCGTTAGCCATGAGGAAAATGAGCCTCGATGAGGGACACCGCAAGCCAATGGCCGTTGACACGGGCCACATGCAGGGCGGACCCCACGGAGGGCGATGTCGAGGCGAGCGGATCAGCCCCTCGCGCAAGAAGGTACGCCGTGACGTCGACGTGCAACGGCTCACCCGTCTGGGCATGACCATCGATTTCGACATCAATCGCGTGCTGAAGGAGCGTCAGTCCACCATCGACCTCCTCCCCATCGACGCCTCCGTCGAGCAGTTCTCGCAAGGCGAGCAGATCCTGGTTCTCGACGGCAAGATGAGCCGGGGTCATTTCATCTCGCCAAGTATCCGAGAAAGCCCGCAGACGCGCCCAAGGAAGGCGCACAACGCCGCCCTGGTGTGCCTGATGCGCCGCCGCATCGACGTACTCCACTCCATGCTCGAACATGGCACCCTCTACGAGGTTCGATCAACACCCGCTGCGGCTTCACGAAGACCAAAGGGACACCCGGTGACAATCCGAGCTGCCCGCCAGGCGAGGGCGACGATCCCGCCCTCGCCTGGCCGGACGCGCGATGGCGCGACGAGCGGTCAAGGAAGGCCCTGCGCGCTCGCCAGTCCGCACACCGACAGCCCACCAGATCTATCTCATTCATAATGAGCAACATTACGCCGAATAGTCAGAATACGCACGCTTCACTACCGGATCGCCCGACTCAACAGCCAGGGAGAAAAGCCGACCAAGCGCCTCAAGGTGCCTAACGATTTCTTGTTTCAGCCGCGCCAGATGTGGATAGTCGCCGGCCTCATATGCAGCGCTACCTAATTCCCCATTCCGAAAGTAGGATTCCTACACTTCGACTCATCGTCACATCCGTCGAGACCGACAGCAACGCAGGAACAAAAGCAGAACGCGAAGAAGGCAACGCGTCCCCTATTTCCTCAGTCGACCATAATGCCTCCTGGCCACCTTCGCCGCCAGCCATCAATCCGTTCCTTAGGATATCGATCAGCACATCAGTTTGACCGTTACCCAAAAGGCCACCGATTAGATCGGTTAGTGGCGTATTCGTCCAAGTCTCATTCAACAGCTTTCGATAGAGGGGAAGAAGACTCAATAGCCGATCCGTGTATTCGGAAGCCCACACCTGCCGCCCTTTGGATATCGCAACAAGGGCAGCCACCGACACCCCCGGCGACTCGTCCCAGATATACGGGAGAGCAGCCGATCCTCCCGCGGCAGAATCGACCGAACTCAACGCGAAGATGAGATCTGACCGAGCTTCGGCATCCAACTCGGAACCCAGCCGCCTCCTGAATTCACTGACTGAAACCTCGCGAGGCCCAAGGCTTGAGAGGACATGAACCGACTCACGCCTAACGTTAGCTTCTGGAGAATCCAACATCTCATAGACAGCCGGCAAGCACTCAGCCAGTACACCACGGACAGATTCGCGCAATCCCGCAGGGCCCTCAACCCCTGGATCAACCATAAGCCCAACGAGGGCAAGCAAGTCCGCAACAGCCGCCGCATGATGATCCGACACCAGTTCGACAATCGTCGGAGCCAATGCCAAGCTTTGGTCGGTCAGACAGAATTGCGATAGAACGACTGCCTTAAGCTGCACCACGCCTTCCCTGGAAACCTCCAGTTCCCCGGATCCAATTTGAGCGAATGCGCTATCCAGTTCATTCACAACCTGCCCCTTCCGAGGCCGAAGACGACTAGTAACGGATACTCCAACCTATACCCGCATCGGCAGCGAACCCGAGCTACACCGACATCTGTGAAGAGCCTGTTTCGAGCGGCCATCGACCATGTCCAGCAGCCGTGTGGGCTCGGTGCCGTCGCGGACCGGGGTGACGTCGATGGTCACGGTCACGTTCTTGTCCCCGCGGCGGGGTGTGGCCGCCCGGCTGGTGTCTTGGCGCCACATGCCGACATTCGCGGCACTGGTAGCGGCGCGCCCGGACCAGGAGCGTGGGGGGCGGGCGCCACCCGAACGGCTCGTGCGCCAGCCGACGGATCACGCTGTCTCGCGCGATGCCTTCGGCCCCGCACCGGCGGCACCACCGGTCCGCACCGTCGGCCGGTTCGACGGCCTGGCACAGCAACAGCGCCCGGTCCCGGTCGAGTCGCTGGCCGAATCAATGGCTGTGTGAGAACTTCCATCTTCGGAAGACCTCGGCGCCTACAGGCGGACCGACGCGCTGACCAGGGAGCCGGAACCTACACCGTCAACTGTGAAGAGCCGTTCAACCTCGCCCGCGCCGCCGACCACCTCGCCTCCAACCGCCACGCGAAAGCCCGCTGGGCAACCCTGCGCACCCAACTGTTCAACATCCCCGCCAGCGACGGCGCGACCCGAGGACATCGAAGTGGAAAGGCCGGACAGACCGGCGACACCACCACGCCCCCACGTGGCCGGATGGTCACCAGCACCTTCGAATTCACGATCCGATACTCGGTGGTGGATCAGGGTTCAGAAACTTCCGCCACGCGCCGCTAGGATCGCCGCCCACCGGCGCTGTATGGCGTCCGTATCGGCGATTGGATGCATCTCGCTATCGAAGTACTCCAGCACATCTCGGGCGTCAACGAAGGAGACCATCGCTTCATTCTGGAGCGCCGCCAAAACCTCAAAGGGCGTCACGCGTCCCTGCTTCCGACTCCTAATGAACTCGACGAGGTCTATGAATGGCGCTCCGCTATCGACCAACTCGCGAAGGCTGCTGCTGCTCATGTCCTTCATCACAATCACCCGGCCGCAAGAAACTCAGAGTGACATTAGTATAGTGGCCCTTTTCGGTCTATTCGGAACTCTGTGTAACCGGCTCGACGTGATGCCACGGATCTGGTCCGTGGTGGAAGGAACATCACGTCATGAACGACATGGACGAGCACGGGCCGCGTGAGCGGACGGGCGGGCCAGCTGGGCGGTCGGGGTGCCGCCTGTCGCGGGCCAGGACATGGCCACGTTGGCGGAGCAGCTGGTGGCGTCTGCGGCTGAGCGTGGGATCGAGCTGACCGGTGAGGGTGGCTTGTTGACCGTGTTGACCAAGCAGGTGTTGCAGTCGGCGTTACAGGCCGAGCTGGATCACCACCTCGGCTACGGCAAGCACGAGATCACCGGCCGCGGGAGCGGGAACTCGCGCAAGGGGACGAGTGCAAGTCAGGCCCGTGGCATCCCCAACCCGACCACTACCGACTACGCATGCTCCTCATCGGCGGCGGGCTCAGCCACCCCGACTGAACTGAGAAGAGCGGCCAAAGAAGGCGGTACGCGCTCGCCAGTCAGCACGCCGGCAGACGCCAGATCTATCTCATTCGCGATGAGCCAGATTACGCCGAATAGTGAGCATACACGCGTTTCGCTACCAAGTCGCCTGACTCAACGGCCAGAAAGAAAAGCCGACGAAGTGCCTCAAGATGCCCGACGATTTCTTGTTTCAGCCACTCAGGATGCGGATAGCCACCAGCCGCAACGTCGCGTCGACTGTCCTGGTCCACAAGCTCCTCAAAATCCAGCCCATCGAGAAACCTGCGCGCTTCACTCACCTCTTGTTTGGTTAACAACAGGATTGCATCTCTTGGCGTCTCAAACGTAGCCACCATCGCTCCAGATATCGCGATCAGAGATGCTGGCCCAGTCACGGGAAATTGATCACCACTCGCGACAGCAGAGTTTACGAGGCGCCACCCTTGGTCAAGATTGACGGCAACTCCGTCGCGGGACTCCCGTCGAAAGACTTTTTTGGACGAAAGACTTTTGAATGCCTGCTCAAGGACGGCGGCGACGCCCTCCACGTCTTCGCTCGAGAACCTACGTAATTTGACAACAAGGTCGCCCAAGTGAAACACCCTCCTCAGGTTTCCCGCACCGCCACTAAACCCAGGGCTATGAGCTTTCACTTACGAGGTGGCCCTCCCTCTGGGCGTGATGATGACTTCGCAATTTCCCAGGCAAGAATGCCATTCTATTTCTATGACGCGCTCAAACCACTGATATCACCAGTAGATCAGGGCTCAGACTTTGACGTCGCCCTGCCCGACTACCACACCTCAACTGTGAAACCCAGAAATCCTTATCGCGCCTGCCGCCACTCTGAAATCGGTCTAAGAATAGGCCCTTCAACCGACTTCGCACCACTGGCGTAGATCAACCATCGGAGCTCTTCACACGGGAATACGGGCTCCCCGGAAGAATCAACCCACACAATCACTGATTCACTGGAAACCTGAGTCACATCCCACCATGCCCAACCTCTCAGATCAGGATCAAAGCAGAAAAGCCAGTCTTGCAGATTCCACGGCTGTTCGTCTCGATCTGCGATGTACCGCTGGCGGCCTAACGCCGCCGCGTCATCGTACCCGATCACATCCGGTCCACGAGTCGCTTCTGCAAACCAACTGGGTACGATTTCCTCCGGAAGTGAGCCGGAACCAGATTCAATCTCATCGGCCGCTTGGATCGCCGCAGACAAAACAGCGCGCACCCTGACAACATAGTCGGTTGCCGACAGGTTGGAGGCGACCGCAAACGTAGCCAGCATCGGGGGGCCTTCGAGAACCCGCTGCGGGGAAGAACCTACTCTCTCCAGCTCTCCGGAGAACCTACCGAAGGTCACCGAACTACCCGACCAGAACCAGGCACGATTGCTTCCATGAGGTCGTCGAACATGCTTGACGGATAGTCGAACCCCCGTCGACCTCCACGTCGACGCTCGGCATTTGTGAACAGACCCATTACTCGAAACGTACAGTGAATCGATGACCTGCTGGTCGCGCAAGATCCATCTCTTCCACCTCAAGTAGGAGGGACCTTATTCGGCCATAGGCTTCGTCCCCGATTGCAAGTCGACTTTGCTCAGAGTGACGCCACACCAGATCGACGGGGCGCTCGACGTCGGTCGTTAGTCGATCCCACAGCGCTGACATATTTCGACCATAGTACGGCCCGAAATCTAGCGCCTCAGCCAGGACACGATGCAGTTTGTCTAAATCGACAATCTGATCACCTTCAATCACAACTTCCATCTCACTACTTCCAATTTGGCAACTGATAGAAGGACGCATAGTGGTCGTTCGTGACGTACGCAAGCCCATCGTTGGAGTATACAAGGCGGGTTCCAGGCTGCTTTGAGCGCTTCATCGTGTTTGTCAGACCAATGTCGGCCTCATACCATGTTCTTCCATCGACATCCGGTAGCAGGCCGTCCCTATTACGGAATACGTCACCGCCGATCTGGGCGCCAGGAACAGAATTTCCGAGAGCCTTTCCCTCTTCCCAACCCGCCGCCCGAGCTTGGTCTTTGGTCACGTAGTTCGCAGGAAGTCCTCCAGTTTCTTGCAGACTCTGGATTAGCGGGTTTGCCTTCTCCGCAGCGGCCAGGTCGCCTGCAAGACGTGATCCGTTTGCCACATTTGCGGCGTTGGCAATGTTGTCACCCTGGTTCCGCAGTTTGAAGACGTCACCGAACGGGAGAAAACCTGCTGCGGCGGCTGCCATCTGCCAGGAGAGAAGTCCGTCCTCTTGGTAGGTTTGCTGTGCGTCGTAGGTGTCGCAGCCGAAGCCGAGTAGCGGGATCCAACTGCAGCCCGCGAGCGCAATTTCTTTGGCGATCTCGGCGTCGGCGGCGTCGTTGGCTTCGTCCTCGGCGGCCATCCTGTCTTCGGCCGCGTCTTGGTTGGGTCTGTCGGAATCTTTGTGTAACTGGCTCGGCGTGATGCCACGGATCTGGTCCGTGGCGGAAGGAGCATCACGTC
>NZ_JBBBNW010000014.1:0-22114 GCF_037137035.1 Nocardioides sp. CCNWLW239
GGGCACAGCACACATCCTTCCAGCAGCACCTCTCGGCACCACAGATCAGATGTCACCTAGCCCTGCAGCAGTCCCGATCGCGTCGCCGCTTGGTGACCTGGTGACATGGGCAGGCGCGCGGTGAGCGACCTGAAAAGTCACGACCCACGGCTTTCGTCAGCAAGCATGGGAAGCCGCCGACATTGCTAGGTTGTCGCCTGGGCTGATGTCGGGTCTATCCGCAGGTGTCACAAACGCCAGTCGCCGGCAGCTCCATGAAGCAGGTCAGGCAGGTTGGGGTAGCGCGCTGGGCCTTCTGTGGGGTCGTCCGCCGTCGGCCGCTTGGAGTCGGGGAACGGTGAGCCGGTGGCTTGTTCGGTCGGTCGGCCATCGCCCGTCGCTCGTGGTCCTCCGATGCAGGATCGACGAGGACGGCCGAGAACTCGCCGGTAACCTCATCCAGCTCGACGAGCTTCATCATGAAGTGTTCCTCGGGGTATCGACCTGCGATGGTCCAAGGGTTCTCGTTGAGGTCCCGTGCCGTAACCCAGATGACGTGGAACAGGCCGCCGCAGTTCTCACGAGCGAGCTTCAGGTTCCGGATGCGCTCCCTGTTGCCCGGTTTCGACGTCCAGTCGGCAAGGCCTGGGTTGCCGAAGACGTCGATCGACCCGTCGGCGCCGACCTCGGTCTCCCAGATCGTGACGGCAACCGACTTCAGGTCGGGGCTCACGGCCGACCAGGACCACCTGGGATTGTCCGGAAAGGTGCCGAAGAACGCGAAGGCCTCGGCGAGTGTGGTGGTCTTCATCATCTTCCTTCGCGGCTCGAGTGCCCTGAACTCACGGCTACAGTATTCGCCTTCGCCGGGTGTCGGTTGCAGCATGCACAACGCCGATTCACTCGCGGTTGAAGTCGTAATTGCGGCTCCGCAGGTTTCAGACCCTGCGCCCACTCCACGACGTCATCACCACCCTGGCCGGCCAGACCATCACCGCACGACCACAGATCCCAGCCGCAGGCGAAGCCTGAGGTGACAGTCGGGAGATCAGCACGCACATGCGCCACTGGCTGTGATCTTGGTCCAGCACTTGTCGCAGGTTCCGAAGTCGCGTTCCTGTCCGTCGCGGTCGCGGCGGTCGTGCGCGCGGAAGCAGGACAGCGTCGCCCACATGGTTCCGTCATTCTCGTGTCCGACACGCAGCCCACCTGGAACGAGTGATACGTCGATCGGACCGAGCCACTTGCCCTTGGGCCAGGATACGAAGCCAGGTCTAATGGAGAACGCCTTCTCGCCGTCGACGTATGCCTCGATCTGGCCGGGCTGCACTTCAACAATCGTGGTCTGCTCGGCTGGCAGTGCGCCCAGTGCGGCATCGACGAATCTTTGGTCGTTGAGCGACCACTGCTGGCGCCAGCGCATCACCTGCTGACGGGTCATCACGCGTCGCGAGCTGGTCATCAGGATTCACCTCTGCAGGTTTGGCGCGAACCCGCGATATCGGATCCCACGCGGCTGATCGTGTGCACTAGCGGATGCGCCGCCATCGCGGGCCCCTTCCGAAACGTTGCTGACTGCCCCTCGCTGGCTGGGTTGCAGGTGCGACGCCGCGCACTGGCCATCAGTACCGCCAGCTCGGCATCGGTACGAGCCGTGCCGACATGCTCCAGAACAACATCGCGGCCCACCAGCTCAGGTGACCCGTTACGGTTCACGACAGCCGCCGATCACTCGGGCGATCTGTCTCGGGGCGATCTGTGATCTCCCAACCTGATGCATCAAGATCGCGCATGTATCGGGTCCCAGACCCGTACCTGAATTCGTCCGCTTGTGCGTACAGGTACCCATCGTCGAAGTTGGCGCGGAAGAGGAGGCCCTCCGGACTCACAACCCACGCGAACACAACCACTTCTCGCGCTCGTGCGAGTTCCGCCCAGGACGACTCATGGTCTTCTCCGAGGGACGTGTGGAACATGCGCTTCTCCTAGTTCAGCAGCGACGGCGGGCGATGGGGAGGTGGTTGAGCACGACGCGCCCCGCGCCGCTCATCGCACGAGCGAGAGCGTCAAGATTGCAACCGACAGCGCAAGCGACAATGCGGCGACGAGCAGGACCGCCCGTGTTGTACGGGTGTTGGCAGCGACACCGTCGGAGAGTCCGGTGATGGAGGTCTCCAGGACGCTGATGCGCTCCTTGGCTGTACTGACGTCACCGGTGACCGTGGTGATGCTGGTCGCCAGGGTGCCGAGGTCGGCACGTGCGGCAGTCACTTCGTTGGCGAGCCGGACACTTTCGGCAGTCAGGCGATTGGTCTCATTCGCTAGGGCCTGGGTGATGCGGGTGCCAAGTTTGTGCACCTCGGACTGGGTTTCCTCGGCGATCCTGATCATCTCGACCGGGTCGATCTCGTCGAGGACGTCAGCGAACTTGGCGAACCGCGCGGCAAGAACTTGAACCTCTTCGGCGAGATCTCCAAGTTTTCCTGCCGACGCGGTGACCTGGTTTTGAGCCATGGAGAGGTCGTTGCGAGCATTTTCGACCGTGTTGACCGCTGCGGTGACCTTCGCCTCTGCAGTTCCAAGCGACTCGGCGTTCTTGATGATGTCGCTGAGGGCGAGCTCGGCTTGCCGGAAACCGCTCACGACATCTTTGAGCGTTGTTGTCATCGGAGACTCCTCGTACGTGTGTGGGTGAATCCCGAGACGGCGGCCGTGACGTGCTCCATTCGTCGAGCGAACACGTGGGTGAGTTCGTCGAGGTTGAACTCGCCGGCTTCTGCTCGGTCGAACACTTCATCCTCGAGGTCGATGAGGATGCCTTCGTCGCCATCTGACGTCGCCCAAGCGTCGAGGAGCATCGGTGTGAGGGGCCATGCGCGGCCGTTCTGTTGGTTGCGAAGTTGTGCAAGAGACCAGCGCAGCAACAGTTCGGCGTCGCTTGGGGATGCGCCGTAGTCAGCCAAATTGCCGAACGCCGCCTCTACCGACGTCTGCATCACGGCGAGATCGGGTGCTGGCAAGAGCGCTTCTCCCAAGCCGCGTACAAGAAGCAGGGCTGGGTGATCTGGGTAGGACTCCAACTGCCGGGCCGAGGCGCCGACCCATTCACGCGGATCTGCTGCTGGGACGGTGTCGAGGAGACGGGTGATCCGGGCGGCGTCGATGCCCTCGGTGGTGGCGATGTCGTGGAGGATGCCGGCGAGGGGTCCTTCGGAGAGATAGGCGAGGATCCGCTGTCGAAGCCCTTGGTCGCTCTCGCCTGAGGTTGCGAAGTTGTGCATCTCCGCGAGCGCGCGAACTCGCGCCGGCTCGATCACCCGATACAGCGTCTCCAACAGGACCTCGACGTGATGGCCTGCCCGAGCACGAAGGTTGGTCGGTGCCTCGGCAAGGGAATGTCGATGGATCTCGAGCCGGCCCGGTTCGACGCGCCGAAGGAACGCGAGCAGTTGATCGTCGATCCAGCCGAGGTCGTAATTGTCGAGGTGGACTTCGAACTTCTTGGCACCGTAGTCAATGGTGTAGTCGTCGACAATCCCGAGCATCGCGAGACGGTAGAGAGCTTTCTCCTTCGGGTCAGTTCCATCGAAGGTGTCCTTCGACAACGAAACCTTGCCGCCCGGGCCAGCGCCAAGGAGATCTTCTAGGACGGCCAGTACGACGGGCAGTTCGGACTCCACGCCCTGGTAGTTGTTGGTGAGGAAGAAGTACTGGCGCTTCAGATCGCTGTCGGCGCCCCGGCCCAGGCGTTGGTAGGCATCAGCTCTGTCCGGGCGCTCGATCTGAAGGTTCAGCAGCGTTTCTGCGTCCGCGGCGTCGGGAGGGCTGACGACCAACACGCACCGCGCGGGGTCACCGTCGCGACCGGCTCGCCCCGCCTCCTGGACGAAGCCCTCGAGTGATGCTGGGTACCCGACATGCAAGGTCCAGCGGATATTGGGCTTGTCGATGCCCATGCCGAACGCCTTTGTGCTGACCAGAATGTTCGCTCTGTTCGCCTTGAAATCCTCGGCGTACCTCGACTTCTCTCGAGACCATGCCATTTTGCCGCCGGGCCAATGCTTCGGCGCTGCGCCGGCGTAGATGCGTACCTTTGGGCCCGCCGGCTTAAGGATCGTCGAGACGTCGCGACTCACGTCCTGAATGCCGTACTTTCCGTTGGTGTGTGGAACGAAGACCAGGCCGGAAAGGCTCTGGTCGCCGCGGTCTTCTATGAGCGTTGAGGCTTCGACGCCGAGCGCGTTAGGGATGGCCTCGGTCAAGGCAAGGCGCAGACGGTCGGACCAAGTCTCCTGGGGCCCGACGAGCAGTTCGTAGGACAGGTTTTGGCGGTCGAAAGTGTCCGGGCGGAGGATTTCGAAAGGCCGCTCACCCCAAGCGAGTTCGTTCTGCAGATCTCTGAGTACTGCCGGGCTCGCGGTGCCTGTGAGTGCGAGCAGCGGAGGATCCACGTCATCCCACCGTCGGCTGAGCCACCGTACGTTACGGCCCACGCGAAGGTAGGCCGTACGGAAGTCGTGGCCCCACTCAGACACGCAGTGTGCCTCGTCGATCACGGCAAGGTTGACCATCTGCTCTTCAGCTGCCTGAGCGAGCGCATCGCGGAAACTCTGCACCTGAAGTCGCTCTGGGGTCAGGAAGACGATCAGCGAGTCACCACTCGCGACCGCGTCGTACGCGTTTGTGCGAGCGGTCGCGTTGGCGACCTTGCCGCTATGTAGACCGATGACCCGATCGATCCCGTCCGCACGCAGGCGGCGTTCCTGATCGTCGACCAGCGAGACCAGCGGATCGATCACCAAGGTCACCCCGGGTCGCAGGAGGCCCGCAATCTGGTAGATGAGGGACTTGCCTGCACCAGTGGGTAGCAGCACACAGGCATCTGAACCCGCCAGGGCGGCCTTGATCGCGTCGATCTGACCGGGCCGGTAGTCCTCATACCCGAAGAGGTGTCGAAGCACCATGCGCAAACCTGCGTCCACGCTTGGGTTGTCTTGGTGAATGTTGCGACGCTCCGGATCGGACTGTGAGGCCCACTCCAAGTTGGCCGGAACGTACGCTCCTCGGACGACCACCGTGGCCATGTCCACACGAGGCAGCGGCGCATGTGGCGGCACGAAGGGTTCGAGAACCACACGAACGCGAGGCGCGCTCGCGAACGGTTCGGGTGCCTTCCGATATCCGGCATCGGTCAACGACCAGCACTCATCCGCGGTGCGTACCAGGGACGGGCGAACCTGTAGATCCCAGACGAGGTCGATACCTAACAGGAGGTCGAGGACCTTGCCGAGCAATCCCTTGCCCCAGCCGGTCTCGTCAACCAGATCGATGTCCCACTCCCCACCAGGAGGCAACTGCCCCTGATCGAGGAGTTCGACAAGCGCGAAGGCCAGCCGAGTAAAGGCTCCCGGCTCATGCACCATCCGAATGAGGTCTTCAACTGGCGCCGGTTGCCGCATGGCCGCAGTCTCCCGCAGCGCAGATCCGAGCCTGGTCTCGACGGAGAGAGCCTCGGGGCCAGCCCAACGGCTCACCTTGATGCCTGCCTTGCGCAGTGCTTCGTCGCGGGCCTCGTCGACAGACAGGGCGCTGGTGTGTTGGGCCCCGTCGAGCTCGATCACAACCGGCGAAGGCATCCACGGAGGCGCCAGGAGGAAATCCACCCATCGCTGACTACCTTCCGGTTCCTGAATGAGAGCTTCTAGCGGCGCCTGCGGAAAGACGAACCTGCTCAGGGTTGGAAAGACTTCGTCTACGAGTTGCGCGAAAGGATGCTCGTACGTTGGGTCAAGCTTGATCGAGGAGTCGAACCCACGTGAATCGCTTTCTATCGGCCCGACGGCGGCGGCAAAGAGCGCGTCCGCATCTGGGGCGTCGATGTCACTGGGTTCGAGTACGCCGATCACTGGGTTCCGTCCCCGCTGAAGAACCTTGCGTGCGACGTTGGCGAAGTACCGGACATCGTCACTGACATCGGTGGCACGGTCCGTCACTGCGACAACGGCGCCTGAAGTGAGCCGCTCATACCGCTCGCGTTGCCACCCTGGCATGCCCTGTATCAACTCGTTCATGCCGCGGCCTGGCCTCCGACCACCCAGCGGGGTGTACGTCGTCGACCAACCTGGGCGGGACCAGCGTTCCCTCCATGGAACGGATCGACCCACCTGCGTTACTTCTTCCTGTCGTCACAATCCGAGACGGGACGGTTCTTGCGAACTGCAGCGTAATCGAGGCGCGTCAGGTGCGTATCCGAATCCGCAACTCAAGACCGCCCCTGCTATGGCGCCACTTAGTCAGCCTGTGTTGATCACGCGGGGTCGGGCCACATTGTCGAACCTTAGTCTCAACTGCGACGAAAGGCCCTGGAGGGCTGGTTGAGGTAGTGGCGCTCGATGATCTGCACTGCACGGTCGACGACTTCGATGTGGCCGAGGTCATCGTCGCTGCGGTTGTAGACCTCGTCGATGACCTGCTGGACGGCGAGGTTGGCGTAGCCGGTGGCCGCGACGACCTGGATGACGTCGAGGCGGGCAGTGTCGTCGGCCGGAACGATCGCGACGACCTTCAGGTCGTTCATTAACCCCGGCACCTCAACCCTTGCCGGCGTGTCCTGCCGCACAATCGTCGGTCGGAGTTGTGTGCGATCGCTTGGATGCCACCGCCCAATACTACTCACGACGAGGCCTCGCGGGTCGGATGTCGGCTCTCGCATACCTCCACGATGGGGGCATCCCGCGAAGGGTGTCGAGCGTGTGGTGTCGGCCAGCGACGGCTATCCGCACCTCCAGCGAAGCGCGGCAACCGGAGCCGGACCACCGAGTTTCGACCATTGACCGACAGCTTGGCGGGGCGCGCTGCTAGGGCCTTGGGACTGCTCGGCAGGACC
Source organism: Nocardioides sp. CCNWLW239 (assembly GCF_037137035.1). Taxonomy (NCBI): domain Bacteria; kingdom Bacillati; phylum Actinomycetota; class Actinomycetes; order Propionibacteriales; family Nocardioidaceae; genus Nocardioides; species Nocardioides sp. CCNWLW239. The sequence continues at coordinate 6,866 of NZ_JBBBNW010000014.1, forward strand.
ATTCGAGTTCTGAGCACGTCGCGTGACGGCCGCGTATCGACCTGTTCGTCCCCCACTTTCAAGTATGCCGCTGCGCAATCGCTGCGCCGTGTGGGTGGTGGCGTGAGGATACGGTCGGCTGGCCCCGAGTTTAACGAGGGCGGGGGAGGAGCAAGGAGTTTGGACCCGTTGATTGCGAAGCAGGTCTCTGTCGAGTGCGTCGTGTGCCAACACGTGGCATCAGTATCGGCCGCAGACCGCTCTATGCCTGTCCATCCCGCTGCAGAAGCCGCCAGCCCATTCCCTTGCGTGGGCAGTTGGACCGCCATTCGCTGGCACGATCCTGACGGTGTCAGAGTGACCGATGCCGATCGCGCCTGGCTGATCCAGCCCCTTCCCGAGGCGGCTGCGGCAACCGATGATGACCTCGCGGCAGCCATCCGGTGGCTTGGGCCGTACGGCGAGGGCGAGCTATCGCCAGGGGATGAGATTCGCCTCGTACGGTTCATTCGAACCGCCGGGATGCGGCGGCCTCCACGTATGAAGCGAGGATCTGAACAACCCGAAGTGCCGAAGGTGGCGGTGAATCCGAAACCAGGGGAGCGCCCAGTCGGGGCTATGGCGACGGTGGTTTGCTCGTCATGCGGACGTCGGGTCGACGCAACGCGCGACGGAAGGGCAGTCAGGCATCCGCTGAAGAAGGGTGATCCCTCGAAGGGGCGTTGCTCCGGAAGCCGGGCACGGCCGGTTGCAGCTGCGTCGGCGCCAAGCTACGTGGAATGCGCTGTTTGCCAGAGCGAGGTCAAGGTCACCGCTACGGGCAAGGCATACAAGCATTCGACTGCTGGCGCAGCCTTGGTGTGTGAGGGCAGTGGCAAGACGGAGGCCTGGCATCGGACGACGCTGGAGCGCTCACAGATCAACCCGCTTCAGGCTTGGCTCAACCTTGGCCCGCTCTCGATTGCGCCGCGCAAGATCACTGCACATGATGTGAAGATGGCTCGTGCCGTACGACGCTCGCTTCTGGGCAATCCTTCGGCTCCCCTTTCCAACGTTGAGATCGCAGACAACTTCCTGGCCTACGCGCGAGCCTGTCGGCCGGATCTGTTCAACGGAGGGTCTACCGCGTCATGGGGGACTCAACCTACAGAGAGGACGCCGAACCCGGTTGCTGCCAACACGATGACCCGGCTTGACGTCGATTGGCTGAAGCGCCGGCCGGTCCGGAAGCCGATCGGACGCCTGACCAGGGAAGACGTCGCGGTCGCGGCGAGGGTGCTCAAGGGAAGCAAGCCTGGGACGTCGAATCACGCGGCAGCAGAGGTTTTCCTGTCCTTTGTGCGTGCGCACCGGCCCGACTTGATTGACGAGAGTCTCCAACCTGTGTTTGCTCAGGTTGACTTGAAGTTGACGGTCGGGACCCCCGAGCGTCCATTGGACAAACGGCGAACCGAGCCGACGAAGAAGATCTTCTACCGCGAGGTGCTGGTAGGGAAACGATCCTGAGTCGCACGACCAGGCTGTCTCCAAGGCGGGCGCGGCACGCAGTCGCGCGCGGAGCGCACTCGGCGCGTCCCTGACGTCGCGGCTGCGGGTCACGACCGAGCGCTGCTCCGCTCACGGGGTCTTTCCCCCGCCCAATCAGCAACGCGAGTTGCGACTCAGTCACCTGCGTGCCGTTAGTTAGTCGACCGCTACCGATGCTCGAAAATCCGAAGCCGACCCAGCGACCGGGCGGCGTCCCCGACCCGTTGCGAGAGGCGAATCGGAGGCTCCGCAAGTGTGGGATGCAGACACGCGGGCAGCGGAGTCGTCGAACACCAGCTCGGCAAGGTACCCTGCCCGTATGGTGGACCAGCCCGCGTTCAAGTTCATCGATCTCTTCGCCGGGATCGGTGGCTTCCATGCCGTGATGAAGGCATTCGGTGGCGAGTGTGTCTACGCTATCGAAATCGACAAGGCGGCCGCAGCCGTCTACGACGCGAACTGGGGGCTCCACGGGGGAGAATCGGCGCTCGGCGACATCACGCAGGACGCCGACGATGAGCAGGGCGTGATGAATGTGCCTCCGCATGACGTGCTGTGTGCTGGTTTCCCGTGCCAGCCCTTCTCCAAGTCTGGGGCTCAACGTGGCATGGACGAGGCGCGCGGGACTCTCTTCTACAACATCGCCTCGATCATCAAGGCTCATCACCCGAAGGTCGTGCTTCTCGAGAACGTGCGCAACCTGATCGGGCCCCGTCACGAGCACGAGTGGCATGTGATTATAAAAACGCTTCGCCAGGAGGGCTACCACGTCTCCTACAAGCCGGCGATCTTCTCTCCGCATCTTCTGCCCGAGCACCTCGGCGGGACACCGCAGGTCCGCGAGCGCGTGTTCATCACCGCTACCTACGCGCCGTATCGTGTCCCTCGCGAAGCGGACGGGTCTATCGCAGAGATGGAGACAGGCCCGGCGCCAGTGGCCGACATGGCCAGGCGGTTCCCGCGGGAGCCAGACTCGGACGGGCTCTTCGATCCCGGGCACCCGGATCATGGCTGGGACCTGGACAAGTTGCTGGACGACTCCCACAACATCGATGGCTGCACTCTCACGGCGTCAGAGCGTCTCTGGATCGACGCGTGGGATGAGTTCAAGACGATGATGTACGACCGCACTGGTGAGCATCTGAAGGGGTTCCCGTACTGGGCGGATTCGTGGCGTGACTTCCCCCAGGTTGAGAACCTTGTCCGCCGAAACCTGCCGCGTCCCGAGCGTGACGGTGCGACGGGCCATTACCTGCCGCTCGGCGACATGCCACGTAAGTGGATGCCGTCGCGCGTGACTCGTCCCCGCATCGACCCCGATCTGCCGGAGTGGAGGAAGAGCCACCTTCGGCGAAACTACGACGCGTTCGAAGCACACTGGGAGGACATCCTTGCCTGGGCGTACCGCTGGGGGGTTTACACGGACCTGTTCCCGGCCTCGCGCCGAAAGCTCGAGTGGCAGGCGCAGGACACCAAGCGCCTCTGGGACACGATCATGCACCTTCGGCCCTCAGGCATCCGCGCGAAGCGGGCAACCTACGTGCCGGCGCTTGTCGCGATCACTCAGACGACGATTGTGGGCACACGCGAGCGCAGGATGTCACCCCGCGAGACCGCGCGTCTCCAGGGACTTCCGGACTCGTTCATCTTCCCGAACCAGCGCGATGCCGCGACCTACAAGCAGCTCGGTAACGGCGTAGCGATCGGCGCGGTGCAGCACATCTTCCGAGAGCATCTCCTCCGCGACGCCCAGATTCTGGCGAACTACGCCGAGGACAACGTCAAGTCACCCAACGGCCTGCCCTACGACCCCGACGGCGTTGGCCAACGGCTTGCGGAGGCGGCAAGTACGACACCGGCGCAGGTTCAGGAGTTCCTGCAGAATCACGTCCCGGCCGCCCTGAACGGCCTGGCTGACTCCGAAGGGTGAGTTGAGGCACCGCCCTTGCGCGCCGGCCTGCCGCCTCAGATCGAAAGAAGGGGCCCGTCGGGTTCGGTGTAGATCAGGAAGTTGTCGACGTTTCTCTTCTTGATCATGACCTTGAGCGCGCGGGCTGTGCCGTCGGGCTGCTTGCCCTGATTGAAGTCACCAAGGACCAGATGTGCGTTCGCCTCGTTTACCTCAAGGATCAGCATCTTGACGAACCGCACTGACTCCTTGAACTTCGAGGCGTACGAGAGCGGGTCATAACCCTTCTTCCGCTTGAAGCCAACGGACTGCTTCCATTCGTTCCATCTGATGGTCGCGACATCGCCGTGATCCTTGGCATGTCGGGTCTCGTGTTCATAGATGACGTACCAGAACCGACCGAACTCTGCCAGGCACCGTTTGATGTCTTCAGCGTCGTTGCCCGGTGACTCCTTCTTGGTCACGTCGGACGCCTTGAGGTCTCCGTAGTACTCGAGCTCGACCCCGTCCTTGAAGACGAGGTCATAGTCGTACTGTCCCTTGTGCTTGACCTTCTGGTACTCGACGAGATTGTCGAGACCAGCTCCCCGAAGGAACGCGTCAAGCCGGAACTCGACATAGAAACCCGGCCACTCCGCTTGGAACGTATCTGGCCACTTCGCCGCGTGCATCTCCTGGACCGCGTCCAGCGCCTGCACCTGCTCATTCAGCAGGAACTCGGCGTTGAAACGGCGGAACACGTCCACCCGATGCTGCTGTGACTCGTATCCGTTCGTGAGGTAGCGAGCGAACTGATCTGCCCGGACGCTGGTCAGACGATTGCCGTTACGGTCAACCCGTGAGAACTGCCCGAGGGTCTGAGCCTGGAAAAGGTCGTTCGTGGAGACGTGCGCCGCCGAGTTGTTCGCCTTGCGCTGGACGTAGGTCCCAGGATCGAAGTCGATGAAAATGGTGACCGCGCCGTAGTGATAGATGCCCACGAATCGCGGCGTCAGTCCCTCCGCCGACGCCTGACGCTCCACGTCGATCCATGATTTCGGGATCTGGATCCGCTTCTTGAACCCTGGCCATGGGTTGCCTAGATGCGTGACCTGCTTCTTGAGGATCACCTGGTCATGAAACCTGACCACCCGCTCGCCGGCGTACGTCGCGGCAACCGCGCCAGGAAGCGCACCGAGGAGCAGCGCATTCTTCTGCGGCTCGCTGAGGGTCGTGTCGACATCCTCAATGAGCGCACCGTTCGGGCCAATCTGGTCAACTATTACGGATCCCACCGGAGGTTTCTATCAGTTGGCGGGCGACTTTGTGCAGGAACGCCAACGCGATCCTCCCGGGGCGTTGAAGTGGCAGGATCGACCCATGGCTGCCAAGTACGAGTCGTGGGCGTCGTCGTCGACGGTGCGGGCGACCATGCGAGCAAATCGGCGCCGCGATACCAAGCCCGAATTGGCCGTCCGGCGCCTCGTGCATGCAGCGGGTCTCCGATACAGGGTGGACGCGAGACCGCTGCCCCTGCTGAACAGACGAGCAGATCTCGTATTCACTCGCGCGAAGGTCGCTGTCATGATCGATGGCTGCTACTGGCATGGGTGTCCTAAGCACGGCATCGCGGCACGTACCAACGCCGACTACTGGAGCGCGAAGATCTCCCGGAACGTTGAGCGCGACCAAGAGACCAACGCCCTGCTGCGAGCCGCCGGGTGGACCGTGATCCGCGCCTGGGAGCACGAGGATCCCGCTCTCGTGTGCGAGCGCATCATCTCCCAGGTCCGCGGCCGCTATCACTGATTCTTCGGTGCCAGTTCGATGTCATCATCGACTGGTCGTGCGTCTTGGACGATCGGGCTTCTTTCATACCCAAGTCTGGGGAGACGCCCCATGCGGGCACGGGTCTCCACAAGTCCCGGTCGGCGGGCGATCTCGTATCCGCTGGTGACCTGAAGGTCAGTCGAGCCGGCCCTCGCTGCAACCGCCTTGAGTTCGGGTGCGGCGTTGGCGCCGATGCTCAGCAGCGGGTGGGCGATGAGCAAGCTCTTGTTGCCACGGGCACTCTGGAGAACCGTCGCGCCGGGATGCGTTGAAACGACCTCCCAACCGAACGCGTGCGCGAAGGAGTCGACGGCAGGGGCCCATGGATCGCTGCCGAGGTTTGGGCGCGATCCGCGCAGCAGACCGAGTGCTTCGGAGGCGAGGAACCAGTCGAGCATCGGGTGATAGGCGCTGTTCGAGTAGTCACGGAGACAGTCGTAGCAGCTGCCATCACAGCCGTCGGTCGCGTGTGCCTTGTACTCGGAGACGGTGTTCTCTGCCGCGTCGATGAGGCTGCCGAGATTGGCGGTGAGCCACGTGGCGTAGCCTGCACCGTTCTCCAAGCGGTCTGCGAGGAAGATCTCGCCGACAACCGGGCCTGAGGGCAGGGCGCGCGGGCTGATCTCTGTGACCAGCTCGTCGGTGCCGACGTCCAGCAGCCGGGCAGCCGCGTTTCGCAAGAGGAAGGCGAGGCTGGTCCATGCTGAGCGTGCGGCAAGATTGTGAACGATGTCGACGTCGACCCCGACGGGTAGGTCTGCGACGGAGAGTCGGAGGACATCGGTGCTGCGAATTGATCCGAGGCTGACGGTGATCTCGGGCTCGTGTGCCTCGTCTCGCAGACGAGCCATGCCGGCGCGAGCGGCCAGGCCGCTGTTGTCCAGGAGATCAAGGCTGATGAGGCCCTCGCTGAAGGAGTACGCGCCACCAGGGAAGCGCGCGAACCTGAAGCCTTGCCCATGGTTGTCGTTGACGCTCACGAGCGATGCCTTGCCACCGGCGTACGCAAGGTTCCCGTCAGTCTTCCACGTCAGGCCGGTGGCGACAGCCAACCGCGGGCGAGTTGCGAACGACCTTGCGCCGCGGCGGCCGTTGTAGTCGCGTGGCCAGTATGAGGTTCGGAACCCTAGTGGCTGGGAGACATCCATCTGCCGGAAGTTCTCTCCACTGGTTCCGCAGACCTGGCATGCCTCGCCGAACGTACCTAGGTAAGCCGCGCTGCATGACCGGCAGACAGCGGCCGGAGTCAACGACCCCTCGGGATGTGGGACCTCCTTGCCTCGTTGGTCATAGTCGACCAGGCCGACAACGAGATGCTGAGCCTTGTCCTTGACCAGCTCGCTGCCGGGAGCGAACTCGGAGATGGCGATGTCGATGTCGCGGGAGAGCGGCTCCTTGGCGTCCCGCCGCCACGCCTCCGACGTGTGGAGGCTCCGCTCGCGTGTGGGGAAGCCGAACATCGGCATCACGCCGCTCTCGGCCAGCCGATGGCCGAGCGCGTCGTCCTCACGAGAGGCGTTGGCGATCTTGACGACCTGGTCGCTAAGCGTGCCGTCAGTGCACAACTTTGCAAGGCGCGCCGCACGGCTAGGGTCACCGACCAAGGCGAGGGCCGCCCGATATGCCACCTCGGCCAGGTCAGCGAGAACGGCTCGCAGCGTGCCCGCGACCTCGGGGACCGCGCCACAGCCCCCAAACTGACCGTGGACGTTCCGGCCAGCCACGAATCTATCGTGGACCGACGCAACTCTCTCGAAGGCGATACGCAGAACCTCGGCATTCAGCGCACGCAACGCGATGTCATCGCTATCGAGGTCCAAGTACGGGGCCGGTGGCGGATCTCCAGTCATCTTCTCGGGATGAGCGAAGTAATGGGCGTCATGACTTCGGGTGCTCCGGGCGATCGTCAGCGCGACAGCAAGATGGTCACGGCGCCGTCCGGCGCGTCCGACACGCTGCTGATAGTTGAAGCGCTGCGGGGGCATGTTGCCCATGACCACGGCCTTCAGAGCGCCGATGTCGACGCCGGCTTCCATCGTGGTGGTGACGCTCAGCACATCGATGGCGTCCGCCTGAGGTACGTCATCCTCATCTAGGAACACCTCTTGGAAGGCGGCCTGTCGCCGCTGGGCCTCGGATCGATCCGTCTGCCCGCTCAGTTCCTCGGCGTGCAGGCGTGACTCCGGCTGGCGCGCGAGCAGAGCGTAGTAGTCGTCGTCTCGATGTTCCGTCGGCTTCTCGACGACTGAGCCGAGGCATGCTGTGCAGACCCCGCCGCTCGGGTGGCCATGGGGTCGTCGGCATCGCGAGCAGCGCCACCCAGCGCCTTCGAGCGCTCGCAGCTTCAGGGACTGTGTGCTCAGCCGGTAACCGTTGGCCGGGCTCAACCCGAGGCACTGATAGATCGCGGCGAGGACCTGGTCACGTGCCTGTTCCTGGCCATGCGCCTTGAGCACAGCATCGACGTACTTGAGCACCTTGGGCGGGATCGCGTCGCCCGAGCGCATGTCCTCGTCAGTGAACCGGTAGAGGTGGCCAAGAATGCGTACGCAGCTGTCTCGTAGTTGCTCGAAGAGGTCTGAGTCGACATCTGGGTCCGTCGACGGCTCGGTATCGATCAGGGCGCGGGCGATACCGAGACTCTCGAGGTCGCGCCCTTGGCCAGCAAAGACGACCTGTCGCACCTGCTTGTGAAGCCTGGTCTCGATCTCCGTTTGGAGCGCTTTCAACGAAGGAGAGAGGGCGAGCGGATTCTTGGCCGACGGCTGGCCATCGGACCAGTCATAGACCTCGGTCCATCGCTCGTCCTTCTTGCTCCGCTGGGCGTCGACCGCGATCCCCGCCGGATTGATCCCTAGCCGCAGCAGCGCTGGCAGCACACGAGCCGTCAGATGCTGGAGATCAGTGTCGTTGCTGGTAGGGAGGGCTCCCCGAAGAGATGCCCAGTCCTCGTCCGAGTCGTTTCCTTGCGCCAGTCGCGCAGCGGCGAAGAAGGCTGGAGTTCCCATCGCCACGCGCGTCATCGCCAGTTGCGCTTCGGGGGCTTGGTCGCCTTGCATGCCTCTGATGACGTTCGTGGCGAGATCCTGAGGCGTCGTTGCGGCGACAACGAGTTGTCTCACTGTGTCGAGGTAGTGGGACTGTTCCACGCCGGCGTTGACCCGGGCCGCGTCCTGGCGGCTGTCGGAGAAGATGACAGATGACGTTTGCAAGGCTCGGTGGAGGGACGAGACGAGGACCTGGGTGATTCGCTCGTTACCGGTTCCCATCGTGCGCACGACCGTGTTCGTCCAGCCCGCGTCCTCGAAGTCGAGGTCACGGTCGCGCCTGGACTCGTGTCCACAGCTCGGACAGTTGTCGGGGAGAGCAGGCACGTTGCTGACTGAGCCCCCGCTCTTGTGCCGAACCTCCAACATCCAGGTGTTGGGTTCGCCTCTGCCCGTGACCCTGCCCGTGGCGGCGTCATAGCGCGCCGGAATCCATTCGTAGTCGTAGGTCGATCTCCCGCGAGTCCAGGAGAGATCGAGCGGATCCCGATCGGGCTGCGTCCAGAGAACACGATAGGCGTCGCCGGTTCGGCGCTGCTCTGGAGCATCAGGGAGCTCCTCGAGGTTCGCCGACGTGCTGACGAGGTACGTCTCCGTGTCGGCGACGCCGGTCGAGGTGTAGCCGCCGATGAAGGCCTCTCCGCAGTGCTCGCAATAGAGCAGCTCAAGAACCCTTCCTCCGCAGTCGCAGACGAAAGTCGGCTGCGCGTACAGGCGGCCGACTCCACCAGAGAAGTCAGGGCATTCGCTGCTCGTGCACGCCCAGAACCCAACGAGGTTCCGGAACATCATGTGCGAGCGCAGGCGGAACGGTGCGCTCTCCTGCCGTCCGGCCCACCCGATGAGACGGTCCAATGCCTCATCACCTCGAGCGGATCCGGGGAAGATCTCTGCACTGACCTGCGACATCGGTAGTGGACGCCAGCCAGCCTCGCGGAACGGCGCCTCGATTGCGCCGCGGACGTGAGCCGGGCTCGCCTGGAACTTGTCCGCAATCAACTCTTGCTCGGCGTCGTCGGGCAGCGTCTGTGCCGGAGTGATCAATCGCTTACCCCGGACCGGACTGAAGTCCTCGGCCGGCTTGTCGAAGAAGCCGGACACAAAGTCACGGTCTGCGGCTCGATCCCATTCGATCGACGCGGTGGTGGCGATCACGCGGAACTGCTCTGGCCGATCATCGAGGCCGAGACGATGGCGGAGCCTCCGCACCAGGTACGCGACCTCAGATCCTGCTGTGCCGCGATAAAGGTGGAGCTCGTCAACGACGAGAGTGAAGACATGGTCCTGTGACGCGTCGAGCCAGCGTCGTGTCTGCTCGAAGATGCTGCGTTCATCCGACCTCATGAGCGCCACGTTCAGCATGCTGTAGTTGGTGATCATGACATCCGGAGCCGCGATCTGCATGTCCCATCGGGATCGCATCTCTGGGCCGTTGGGCGACGGGAGGAACTGTGCGTCAGCCTCGTTCAGATGGCCGGAAGCCACGAGCTGGTGAAGCCGATCGTGACGGTGCTCTAGGAGCTGGAGCTGGGCGCGTAGATCGGCGACGCGCCCTGATCGCGATGTCGCCTTGGGTCGCGGCCCACTGACTGGAGTGAGGCTAGTGTAGCGGCCAAACCAGAACCGGTGGCCGGGTCGGTTCTCGGCCATCCACCTGGTCGGGTCGGCGGTGGCGAGGGTCCGACGCAGTCGCGCGAGCTGGTCGTCGACGAGCGCGTTCATCGGATAGAGGATCAGCGTACGAAGACCTGGCAGACGCAGGCCGGAGTCTGATCGTTGCGGTTCGAAGACGCCATCTGGTGATGCGTACCAGCGGTTGTGCGGCGTCGACGACCCGGGTCGCCAAGTCCTAGACTCGCGCACCAGTTGCGCCAGGATCGGGATGAGGAACGCCTCTGTCTTGCCGGACCCGGTGCCCGATGTGACCACGACGTTCTTGCCCTCAAGATACGCGGCCAGCGCATCGACCTGATGTGCGTAGGGTCGATCGATGCCCTTGAGCAGACCCGAGCGGAGCAGTCCGGCGAGCTCAGGGACCCCGGCGGACGCGCAGACGGCATCGAGGTCGGTGTCGCTCGGGACGTAGTCGGGCAGCATCTCGAGCAGTGGCTCGTGTGAGAGCCCGCCCACGCGGCGGAGGAGGTCAGCCCGCTTCTGCTGGAGTTCGGGGTCGCGGAGATCGAACTCGGTCTCGTAGTAGCGCTGGTATACCTCGGTGAGGTTCTCACGAAGGGCAGCAGGGGAGACTGCGGCTGCCGAGTGGCCGTTCAATGCATCACAACTTTCTTGTTGAGGATGCCTGCGATCGCTTCGGCGAAGGCAAGCGTCACGTTCTCGTAGCGCGCCGTTGGCTGGTCGGTATGGGTGATCTCTTGTGCGACTCCTCGACGTGGAAGTCGCCCGCTCCTGAGTACGAGCGCACGCTCTACCTCTGCGGGGAGCCGGACGGCGCCTACGGCATATAGGTGCCGAGCCGTCGGGACGTACAGCAATTGGGGGTGTGCGGACTCATGTGGAAACCACATCGCCCATCGGAACTCACGCTCGCGCCAGGTGGTCGCGTCGATCTTCTCCGCGTAGATGAGGCGATGGTTCCGGAAGTAGCGGTAAGTGCCTGGCCGGCGGTCGCCACTCACCGACTCCCATTCCGGTCCAGTCGCGCCGTCCTGTGTGCCTTCGACGAGACGCCCGGCGAGCTCACCAGGGCGTACCTCACGAAAGACCGCTGGAGTGCCGTTGGAACGAAGGTGGCTGACAAGTCCGCCGGCCAGATCGTCGCGTACCCGGATGCCGACCTCGCTCAGGCCGGCTACGTCGGCCCCGGGGCCGACGGTGAGGTACCAGGTGGCAGGACCTTCCTGCGCGATCTTGGTGTTCTCAGTGACGTAGTCGGCGAGGTCGCGTAGAGGCTTGAATTCGGAGCCATCAAGATCGTCGAGCTGCTTTTCGAGCCAACGCGGTCGAGCCCCGATCAGCACGCCGTTGCCGCCGCCGTCAGCGAGACGGGTCCACGTGGGTGGCGTGACGGCCCACTTGCGTTCATCGGTCTCGATGTGTCCGAGGCAGTGGAGGTCATGGATCAGCTGCCGGCCGGTCGTCGCGTCCGTGACGTTCGCCGCCACCCACTCTGCGGCTCGGTTCAGAGAGGCGAGGGAGCCCGCCTGTATCTCCGATGCCCAGAGAAGGAGGTCGTCATAGGGCGTCGTTGTCATCTGTTCACACTCCGCATCAACTCCGCCAAGCAGCGCTTCCAAGCCTTGTCGGACCGGCGCTCGTCTGGCCCGCACCCGACAATCAGGCGGGTGACCAGGCGACGTGCCGCGTCGATGTCAATTGGCCGATGCTCGGCATCCGCGTCAGCGATCGCAAGGGCCGCTGGCACCGGGATGACATGCGGCTTGCCCATGTATGAGTCGGCGATGACGTAGGCGGGCTTGAACCAGCAGTTCGTCACCATGCCAGTCATCTCGACCTCGTTGCTGTACAGATCCAGGTCGCCCAACCATCGTGGGGTGTGCACACGGCGGCGCTCGGCCTCGCCGTTGGGGCCCACGAGCCAGACGTCACCGTCGGTGTGCGGCACGGCGACGCGGTCCCCATCAGGGACGCTGTCGATCCACGATTCCTCGTATACGACAGGTGGCTTGGTGAGATCCCGCAGGAGCGTGAAGCGAAGGTCGCCGCTGTTTGTCACAGCCGTGTGCTGCCCTGGAGGAAGCGCTAGGTCGCGCAGCGAAGCGGTTCCTTCGACCGCCTTCACCGCCGGCGATCCGTCGACCTGCACAAGATCGTCAACGCCGGCGATCTCGGGGACACCTGTTGAGCACCAGAGGTATGTGTTCGTTGCCGCTCGAAGGATCAGGCCGCCTGAGAGACGTGGCTTCCTCGATGAGGTCGATTTTGCGCCGGCCTCAGTGGGCAGGTCGAGCTCGACTCCACTGGGCACCATGTACATCGTGCGGCCCGCTGGCGCGTCGTTGTGCCGCTGGACGGGTGCCGGAGGGTCGATGGGAAGTGGGTCGCTGAGGAGCAGGAACTGATCGGCATTCAGGTCACGCTCAAGGACCTCGACCCAGCCGCCGACCCCTCTATCGATAGAGAGCCAACGATGAGCGCGAGGAGGTGAGGTAAGGGTCGGACCGTGCTCGATCTCTCCGACATCGCCAGCTCCGACGAGGCTCCAGAGGTCAGACGGTGTCGCGTAGACTCCCTTTGCTCGCCGCATCTTGCCGGTGACGTTGCCGACCCGCCATTGAAGGGCGTCTAGCTCAGGAACGGGAAGAGTTGCGAACCACCACTCTCCGCAGGTCGGCTCGTAGGCGAGCCGCAGCCGAAGGCGTTGCATGCCGGTGAGCGAGACCGACCCATTCCAGGCTTGGTACTCCTGCTCGACGACAGCTCTGAACACCTCGGGATGGTCGTTGTCGAGTGTGGTCAGCCGGGTTTTGCTCGGCGTGTCGGCGGCTGTCAGAAGCGGTCGGCGGATCATGGAGTGCAGCTGAGCGCCAGAGATCCGCTGAGCTGGCCTGATCCCAGCCTCCCGGAAAAGCCGGACCAGCAGACCCCGGTCGGACGGCCTGACCAGTGCCTGCGACAACGGCCAGCCGATGTTGGTGAAGTGAGCGTGCTCCTTGGCAGTCGGTGCACCGAAGCGGCCGTCGTTCGCGACGAGCCACTCGTTGAAGTGACGGAAGATGCTTGGCACATGATGGTCGAAGCCGGGAGGAGCGCCATGGCCGCGAAGGCACAGATGCCTGTTGAGGTCGGGGTAGTACTGGAACTTAGTCTCGGCACGCTCGACGGCGACGTAAACGAGGAAGCAGAGCACGGCGAGGTACGGAGGTTGTTCTTCGCGATTTGTTGACCGCGCCACACGTGCCCACCGCTCGAACGGCTCTGCTCCGCCGAGTGTCGAGACCACCGCCTCGAGGAAGGCCTCGGTCGCCTGGGTGGTGTCGACGCCCGCGTCGCTCGCTACCTCCTCGATGACCGCTCGGTCGGTGTAGAGGTAGAGCGGGGCGTCATTCTGCTGGAGGAACCGACCGCACAGGGCGCGGTTCCATCGTTCGTAGTTCGTCATCATTGGTTCGCGCTGTGGTCCAGGGTGAGGCTGAGGAAACGCCGAAGCTCGTCTGGGGGCACGTCATCGTCGTAGACGAGCCGGGCCTGCGCCTCGGCAGTGGCGACGGCGAGCGCAAACTTGGCGACCAGGGTGCGCTCGGCCTCGTTCTCGAGGTGCTGGGCGACAAAGCGGTTGCCGGTGTTGAGCCTGACGGCGAGAGTGAAGTCGTCTGACTGTGTGACCTCGAGCCAGGATTCCGCCGGGCCGCCGTGCACGAGGACCAAACGCGCCCGCATGGTCTTGACGCCTACAGGCAGGATTAGTTCCTGGGGCACGTCTCGGTGGATTGCCGGGGTGAGGTCGCCAACGCGCTCCGGCGCGTTGGGCGCCGCCGGGAGGTCGAAGGGCTTGAAGGGATCCGTGGTGGGCTGATCGTGTCGGGCCGGCTCCTCGCGCCGCTTCGCTGCATCCCTGTAGGTCGGGCTGCTGACTCCACGCTGCACCTCGTCGATGGCCCGTACGAAGTCTTCAGGTTCGATCTTCTTGGCGGCGACGCGAGCGTTATCGGCAAATGACCTGAGATCCTGGACTGCGGGAGCGAGGGCGTTGATCAGCTCCTCTTCGAGGCCGGCGTCCCATGCGAAGCCATCTTTGGTGAAGTTCACTGGGAAGTCGTCCATGTGGAGCTCGCCGATCAGGCGCTTCCCGCTGTGGCTGTTGACGCTCCCAATGACTTCCTTCGGGCGCCAGTTGGCGTCTGGTCCGCCGATGATCATGCGGCCACGCCGGAGCAGGGCGAGCCCGGCATCGGTCTGACTCATGCGCTGCATGGCGCCGATCCAGCCGGTCACCCTGTGGCGTGTCCCTGTGTAAGGGTCCTTGACCGTCAGGTCGATCGCGGTACGCGCGGGCTGCGTTGTGCCGTCAACCTCGCGGTTCATCAGGTCAGGGGTGCGGAACCAGAGCCGCTCCTTGTTCCATGACAGGACCACGTCTCCGCTGGTGATGTCGACGCGGTAGATGCTGGCAAGCAGCCGCTTGGTCTTCTCGATCTGACGGCCTGCGATCGGGCGGGAGAGCTGGCTGACTTCGACAGTCGTCCCGTGTAGATCAGGATCGACGTAGGTCTCCTCGATCTCGACATGCCGCTCACCCGCGGCGACCTTCTCGACGTCGAACACGACACGGTGCTGTCGCGGGTCGCCCTTGCGCGTCGTGGTGACGGACCAGAGCGAGCCGAACCAACACGCGGCGGTCTTGAGCCCCATCCCGAACTCGCTCCGACCCGAGCGGTCCTCGGGCGGCTTGCTGAGGAGAATCGCTCGCGCGAGCTGGTCGCTCGTCATCCCGAGCGCATTGTCTTCGATGGTCAGCCGGTCGGCTCGCTGGCTGTAGTCGATGCGGACCCTGAGGCTCTCCAAGGTGCCGGCGCGCTTGCCGTAGATGAAGCTCTGAGTGGCGTTATCGACGAACTCCGCGATGGCGTGCCAAGGCGTGTAGTTCAGCCGACCGAACGTCGCGTAGACGTTGGTCGGGGGCGAGACGTCGATCTGTTGCAAGGTTGTCCTTCACGTCGAGATGAGCAAGTACGGCAGATAGCGACCCGAGCGTGCGCGGGTTCGGTTATCCCGACAGGTGTCGCGGCTGCCTGCCGGGTTGCCTGCGACTGGTGAGGAATCTAGATGAGACCACCGACACTTTTTCTAGGTTCGGATCTTTTGCTGCCGTAGGAGGCGCGGAGCGCTGGTTCGCGGATACCTAAATTGGTGTAGGCAGCTTTCGGCGAAGGTGCCGCTCGTTGGCGCTCGCTTCGTAGCCTTCGATCGGCGGAAAGGAAGGAGGGGACTGCTGCAGGATCTGGTGACAGATTGGGTCACGCAGCCTGAGTGGCTGGTGTGGTCATGATTGTCTCGTAC
>NZ_JBBBNW010000015.1:2500-5759 GCF_037137035.1 Nocardioides sp. CCNWLW239
GTTGAGGCCTTCGGGTCTGGATCTTTGGTGAGGGTGTTGGTGTGTGTTGGTCTTCGTAGCGCAGACAAGCTCGATGATTGCAGGCATGCGTGATGCGTGTGTGTGGTTGTTGGTTTGTTGTTTTTGTTGAGTGTTTGTGAGAGATAAGCTATGAAGGGCACATGGTGGATGCCTTGGCATCAAGAGCCGATGAAGGACGTTGGAGCCTGCGATAAGCCCTGGGGAGTTGGCAACCGAGCGTTGATCCGGGGGTGTCCGAATGGGGAAACCCAGCACGAGTCATGTCGTGTTACCTGCGCCTGAATCTATAGGGCGTGTGGAGGGAACGCGGGGAAGTGAAACATCTCAGTACCCGTAGGAAGAGAAAACAATAGTGATTCCGAGAGTAGTGGCGAGCGAAATCGGATGAGGCTAAACCAACTGCGTGTGATAGACGGCAGTCGTTGCGTAGTTGGGGTTGTGGGATACATCTTTCATCGTCTGCCGGCGGTGAGCTCAGTAAGAAACCAAGCATGAAGGTGAACCAGTTGGGAAGCTGGGCCGTAGCGGGTGATAGCCCCGTAGTCGTATGTGTTTGGCTGGGTTGATGTACTTCCCAAGTAGGACGGCACTCGTGGAATGTCGTGTGAATCTGGCGGGACCACCCGCTAAGCCTAAATACTTCTTGATGACCGATAGCGGACCAGTACCGTGAGGGAAAGGTGAAAAGTACCCCTGGCGGGGAGTGAAATAGTACCTGAAACCGTGTGCCTACAATCCGTCAGAGCCCGGCCGGCCTTGTGGCAGTGGGGGTGATGGCGTGCCTTTTGAAGAATGAGCCTGCGAGTTAGCGGTGTGTGGCAAGGTTAACCCGTGTGGGGAAGCCGTAGCGAAAGCGAGTCCTAATAGGGCGATTGAGTCGCGCGCTCTAGACCCGAAGCGAAGTGATCTAGCCATGGGCAGGTTGAAGCGCCGGTAAGACGGCGTGGAGGACCGAACCCACTTCAGTTGAAAATGGAGGGGATGACCTGTGGTTAGGGGTGAAAGGCCAATCAAACTTCGTGATAGCTGGTTCTCCCCGAAATGCATTTAGGTGCAGCGTTGTGTGTTTCTTGCCGGAGGTAGAGCACTGGATAGCCGATGGGCCCGACCAGGTTACTGACGTTAGCCAAACTCCGAATGCCGGTAAGTGAGAGCGCAGCAGTGAGACAGTGGGGGATAAGCTCCATTGTCGAGAGGGAAACAGCCCAGACCATCAGCTAAGGCCCCTAAGCGGTAACTAAGTGGAAAAGGATGTGGAGTCGCAGTGACAACCAGGAGGTTGGCTTGGAAGCAGCCACCCTTGAAAGAGTGCGTAATAGCTCACTGGTCAAGTGATTCCGCGCCGACAATGTAGCGGGGCTCAAGTTATCCGCCGAAGCTATGGCATTCCAGAGTTTTCTGGGGTGGGTAGGGGAGCGTCGTGTATCGAGTGAAGCAGCGGAGTGATCCAGCGGTGGACGGTACGCGAGTGAGAATGCAGGCATGAGTAGCGAATGATGTGTGAGAAACACATCCGCCGATTGATCAAGGGTTCCAGGGTCAAGCTAATCTGCCCTGGGTAAGTCGGGACCTAAGGCGAGGCCGACAGGCGTAGTCGATGGACAACGGGTTGATATTCCCGTACCGGCGAAATGACGCCCATGATGAGGCGCATGATGCTAACCATCTGAAGCACACGTGACCGATCCCTTCGGGGTGAGGCGTGTGTGTGGAACATGGGACCCGAGTGTGTAGTAGTCAAGTGATGGGGTGACGCAGGAAGGTAGTCGAACCGGCGCGATGGTTGTCGCCGGCCAAGCATGTAGGACTGAGTCTAGGCAAATCCGGGCTCTGTATGTCTGAGATGTGATGGGGAGCCGTTTGGTGAAGTCGATGATCCTATGCTGTCGAGAAAAACCTCTAGCGAGTCATGAGCCGCCCGTACCCCAAACCGACTCAGGTGATCAGGTAGAGAATACCGAGGCGATCGAGCGAACCATGGTTAAGGAACTCGGCAAAATGCCCCCGTAACTTCGGGAGAAGGGGGGCCCGGAGCGTGAACCCACTAGCTGGGGGAAGCGTGAAGGGCCGCAGAGACCAGGCCCAAGCGACTGTTTACTAAAAACACAGGTCCGTGCGAAGTTGTAAGACGATGTATACGGACTGACTCCTGCCCGGTGCTGGAAGGTTAAGAGGACGGGTTAGCACTTGTGCGAAGCTCAGAATTTAAGCCCCAGTAAACGGCGGTGGTAACTATAACCATCCTAAGGTAGCGAAATTCCTTGTCGGGTAAGTTCCGACCTGCACGAATGGAGTAACGACTTGGGCGCTGTCTCAACCGTGGACTCGGCGAAATTGCACTACGAGTAAAGATGCTCGTTACGCGCGGCAGGACGGAAAGACCCCGGGACCTTTACTATAGTTTGGTATTGGTGTTTGGTTCGGCTTGTGTAGGATAGGTGGGAGACTGTGAAGCGCACACGCCAGTGTGTGTGGAGTCAACGTTGAAATACCACTCTGGTCGTACTAGATGTCTAACTTCGGACCATGATCTGGTTCAGGGACAGTGCCTGATGGGTAGTTTAACTGGGGCGGTTGCCTCCTAAAATGTAACGGAGGCGCTCAAAGGTTCCCTCAGCCTGGTTGGCAATCAGGTGGCGAGTGTAAGTGCACAAGGGAGCTTGACTGTGAGACAGACATGTCGAGCAGGGACGAAAGTCGGAACTAGTGATCTGGCCACGGCATGTGGAAGCGTGGTCACTCAACGGATAAAAGGTACCCCGGGGATAACAGGCTGATCTTCCCCAAGAGTCCATATCGACGGGATGGTTTGGCACCTCGATGTCGGCTCGTCGCATCCTGGGGCTGGAGTAGGTCCCAAGGGTTGGGCTGTTCGCCCATTAAAGCGGCACGCGAGCTGGGTTTAGAACGTCGTGAGACAGTTCGGTCCCTATCCGCCGCGCGCGTAGGAAACTTGAGAAAGGCTGTCCCTAGTACGAGAGGACCGGGATGGACGAACCTCTGGTGTGCCAGTTGTACCGCCAGGTGCATGGCTGGTTGGCTACGTTCGGAAGTGATAACCGCTGAACGCATCTAAGCGGGAAGCACGTTTCAAGATGAGGTTTCCCACCCTTTATGGGTTAAGGCCCCCTACAGACTATGGGGTTGATAGGCCGGAGGTGTACAGCAGCAATGCCCAGCCGACCGGTACTAATAGGCCGAGGGCTTATCTTTCATAAACCCTCAACAAAAACAACAA
>NZ_JBBBNW010000016.1:0-1482 GCF_037137035.1 Nocardioides sp. CCNWLW239
GGGTCTGTCGGAATCTTTGTGTAACTGGCTCGGCGTGATGCCACGGATCTGGTCCGTGGCGGAAGGAGCATCACGTCATGGATCGAGACAGCGGGGAGTACGACGGCGGTGAGCCGTTGCGGCGGGGTCGCCGTCGACGGGCCGAGCAGGACGAGGCCGCGTTGGTGCCCGTCCCGGTCAACGAGGCGGTGCCGGCGGAGTTGTCGAAGGGGTTGGCCACGCTGGCTGACCAGCTGGTCGCCTCAGCCTCAGACAAGGGCCTGGCCTTGACCGGGAACGGTGGTCTGTTGACGACGTTGACCCAGCAGGTCCTCCAGGCCGCGCTCGAGGCTGAGATGTCGCATCACCTGGGCTACGACAAGCACGAGGTTGCTGGGCGTAACAGCGGCAACTCGCGCAACGGGTCGAGCCCGAAGCGGGTGCGGACCGAGGTCGGTGAGGTCGACCTGGCTGTTCCGCGGGATCGGGAGGGGACCTTCGACCCGCAGATCGTGCCCAAGCACCAGCGTCGGCTGACCGGGTTCGACGACGCGGTCATCTCGCTGTACGCGAAGGGGATGACGACCGGGGACGTGGTCGCGCACCTGGAAGAGGTCTACGACACCACCATCAGCAGGGACCTGGTATCAACGGTGGTCGACAAGATCACCGATGAGATGAAGCGCTGGCGCACCCGGCCCCTGGACCGCGTGTACCCGGTGTTGATCATCGACGCGATCTACCTCAAGGTTCGTGACGGGACGGTGTCGAACCGGCCGGTCTACGTGGTCATGGGCGTCAACCTCGAGGGCTACCGCGACGTCCTCGGCATGTGGGTCGGACCCACCGGCGGGGAAGGCGCGAAGGCCTGGATGGCGATGCTCACCGACCTGCGCAATCGGGGCGTCATGGACGCGTTCATCGTGTGCTGCGACGGGCTCAGGGGCATGCCCGAGGCGATCAACACGGTCTGGCCCCAAGCCCGGATCCAGACCTGTGTGGTCCACCTCGTGCGCAACAGTCTGCGCCTGTCCTCGCGCAAGGACTGGCAGAAGCTGACCCCCGGGATGCGGCGGATCTACACCGCGGTCAACCGCGAGGCAGCCGAGCTCGAGTTCACCGAGTTCGCCGAGCGCTGGGAGGCCACCTACCCCGCCCTGATCCGGTCCTGGCGCGAGGCATGGGAGGAGTTCACCCCGTTCCTCGACTTCCCCGTCGAGGTCCGCAAGCTGGTCTACACGACCAACGCGATCGAGTCCCTCAACGCCCGATTCCGGGCCGCTGTCCGACGCCGCGGGAGCTTCCCCGACGAGGACTCGGCCTTGAAGGTCCTCTACCTCGCGGTCAAGCAACGCGAGAAGAACAAGCCCGGCCCCACCGGCCGGATCAACGGATGGCGCCCCATCCTCAACACCCTTACCATGGCCTTCGGCGAAGAACGCCTGGGTCTGAACTGAACACAAACAAGCCGATGATCAGTTACACAAAGTTCCTGACACTCCC
>NZ_JBBBNW010000017.1:0-1306 GCF_037137035.1 Nocardioides sp. CCNWLW239
GGGACTGCTGCAGGATCTGGTGACAGATTGGGTCACGCAGCCTGAGTGGCTGGTGTGGTCATGATTGTCTCGTACTCGATGGGCGTCAAACGTCCCAGGGTCGCCTGCCGCCGTCGGCGGTGATAGGTCTTCTCGATCCAGGTCACGATCGCGATGCGGAGGTCCTCGCGGGTCTGCCAGGCCGTGCGGTCGAGGACGTTCTTCTGGAGCAGGCTGAAGAACGACTCCATGGCCGCGTTGTCCCCACACGCGCCGACGCGGCCCATCGATCCGACCAGCCCGTGGCGGTTGATCGCACGGACGAACTTCCGGCTTCGAAATTGACTGCCCCGATCCGAGTGCACGATGCAACCGGCCACGTCTTCACCGGCCGCCCGGCGCATCCCGACGGCATTCTCCAGGGCCGCGACGGCGAGCCTGGACTTCATCCGGTCGCTGATGGAGTAGCCCACGATCCGGTTCGCGTAGACGTCCTTGACCGCGCACAGGTAGAGCTTGCCCTCGGCTGTGGGGTGCTCGGTGATATCGGTCAACCACAGCTCGTTCGTGGCGTCCGCATCGAACCGATGCCGGGTCACGCCGTGCTCATCTACGAACGCGACCAAGTCGTCGTGGACCGGCGGGCCGGCCTTCTTCGACGTCGCGCGTTTGGGTTTGCTGAACGCGCTCCACCAGCCGTTGGACGAGCAGATCCGCCACGCGGTCCGCTCTGCCATCTGCTGCCCGGCGTCGCTGGCCTCCTCGACCAGGAGCCGGTAACCGAACTCCGGATCATCTCGATGCGCGTCGAACAGCGCGTTGGCCCGATAGGCCTCCTCCAGCACGGCCGGCGTGACTGGTTGGGCCAGCCACCGGTAGTAGGGCTGACGAGCGAACTTGAGGACCCGACACGTCACCGCGACAGGGATCCCGTCGACGGCCAACTCACGAACGAGCGGGTACATCATTTTCCCGGCAGGTTGGCCTGCGAGAGATAGGCCGCAGCCCGCCGCAGCACCTCGTTCTCCTGCTCCAGCAACCGGATCCGGCGCTTCGCTTCCCGCAGCTCAGCGTTCTCCGCCGACGTGGTCCCCGACTTCACCCCATCCTCGACATCAGCCTGACGCAGCCAATTGGTCAGACACGACTCACTGATCCCGAAGTCAGCAGCGATCTGCTTCAACTGCTGACCAGGCTCACGGTTCCTCGCGACCCGAACAACGTCGTCACGGAACTCCTTGGGGTACGGCTTGGGCACAGCACACATCCTTCCAGCAGCACCTCTCGGCACCACAGATCAGATGTCACCTAGCCCTGCAGCAGTCCC